>JAQGNE010000013.1 GCA_028291985.1 Polaromonas sp.
ATGTTTTGCACCGGAGATGCGCCAACGCAGCCGGGAATCATCGCCAGGTTCTCAAGCCCCGGGAATCCGTTTTGCAAGGTCCAGCTGACGAACTCGTGCCAGTTTTCGCCCGCACCGGCTTCAACGATCCAGGCCTTTGCGGTCTCGCGAACCAGGCCCTTGCCCATGATCTCAACCTTGAGCACCAGCTGCTTCACATCACCGGTAATGACGATGTTGCTGCCGCCTCCGAGCACCAGCTTGGGCGCGGCCGCCAGTTCAGGGTCGGCCAGCAGGCTGTCGATATCGGCATCGCTGCGCAAGCGGACCAGGGTCAGGGCCTTGGCCACGATGCCGAAGGTATTGAAAGGCTGGAGGGGGACATTTTTCTCGACTAACATGCTTGGATTGTCTCATTCAGGGCCCCTGCCCTCACCTGGAAAAGCTCAACATGCCCTCTTTTGATACCGTTCTGGAAGCAGACCTCGTGAAGGTCAAAAACGCCGTTGAAAACACCACCAAGGAGATCAACACCCGGTTTGACTTCAAGGGCACACCCGCCTCGATCGAGTTGAAGGACAAGGAGATCATCCTCATCGGCAACAGCGATTTCCAGATCGACCAGATCAACGATGTGCTGCGCAACAAGCTGACCAAGGCAGGCGTGGACGTGCGTTACCTGGACGCCGGCAAGATCGAAAAGATCGGTGGCGACAAGGTCAAGCAGGTCGCCAAGGTGCGCAACGGCATCGAAACCGAACTGGCCAAGAAAATTCAGGTGCTCATCAAGGGCAGCAAGGTCAAGGTGCAGGCTGCGATACAGGACGACAAGGTACGCGTGACCGGCGCCAAACGCGATGACCTGCAGGCGGCGATGGCGCTGATCAAGGCCGACAACAGCGACTTTCCCCTCGGCTTTAACAACTTTAGGGATTGAATTGGCCCCCACGGCCGCACACGGTTTGTCGGTCCCTGCGACTCGCGCTGACCGAGCCTGGTTTGCGGCGAAGCGGCGCGGTGCGGCCTGGGCTTGCAGCGTGCTGCTAGGGCTTGCCGCCTCGCCTGCGGCGTATTCGCAATCGATTGCGCTGGCCGGCATGATGGGCAGCAAGGCCTTGCTGGTGGTGGACGGCAACGCACCCCGATCGGTTGCAGCTGGCGAAACGCACCAGGGCGTCAAGGTGATATCGACCACCAGCGAGCAGGCTGTGGTCGAGCAGGCGGGCAAGCGGCTGGTGCTGCGCGTCGGCGAAGCGCCGGTCAGCATGGGCGGTGGCCTGAAAGGCACGCGCATCGTGCTGATGGCGGGCAGTGGTGGCCACTTTGTGACGCCGGGACAAATCAATGGCAAGGCGGTACAGTTCATGGTCGATACCGGCGCCACGAATGTTGCCATGGGCGCCAGCGATGCCGAGCGTGCCGGTATTGCGTACCGTCAGGGCCAGGTGGTCCGCATGTCAACTGCCAACGGCATCACCGAAGGATTCAGGATCAAGCTGAGCTCGGTTCGCATTGCAGAAGTCGAGGTGCTGGACGTGGACGCGGTGGTCATACCCCAGCCCATGCCTTACATGCTGCTGGGCAACAGTTTTCTCACACGCTTTCAGATGACGCGGGAAAACGACCAGATGACGCTGGTCAAGCGGTACTGAACGGATGCTGAAGCGGCCAGTGCGCCGCCGGACCCGCTGATGCCTTGACACCTGCCAGGATTACTGCCCGGACTTCTTTTCGGCCGCCTTACTGCGCTTTGCCGCGCTTTGCAGACTGCTGCCTGCCGGCCCGCCATCCGGCTGACCAGCGGCTGGCGCTGCCGTCTGCTGGGTGCTTGCCGCAGCGCTGGCCGCTTTTTTGCCTGAACCCAGCCGGGACTCGGTGCCGCGAATCAGCTTGGTGATATTGGCCCGGTGTCGCAGCACGAGCAGGGCGCTCATGATGAAAATTGAAATCAGGATGGCCCGGTCGGCATACCAGGGCCCACGGTCTCCCAGCAGGTAGAAAAAAGGCGCAAACAAGGCACTGGCAAGCGAAGCGAGCGACGAATAGCGGGTAAAGAAGGCGACGATCAGCCATGTGGCCAGCGTTGCCACACCCAGCAGCCAGTCAATGCCGAGCAGCACGCCGGCCGCTGTAGCCACGCCCTTGCCCCCCTGAAACCGGAAGAAAACCGGATACAGATGCCCCAGAAATGCGGCCAGTCCGACGGCGGCAACCGCACCATCTTCAAGCCCGTAAGCACCGCCAAAGGCTTTTACCAAGACCACCGGCAGCCAGCCTTTGAGCCCGTCGAGCAGCAGCGTTGCGACGGCAGCGCCCTTGTTGCCTGAACGCAGAACGTTGGTGGCACCGGGGTTGTTGCTGCCGTAACTGCGCGGATCGCTCAGGCCCATCGCGCGGCTGACGATGACCGCAAACGACAGCGAGCCGAGCAGGTAAGCCAGCAGCACCGCAGCGCCGAAATAAACAGAGTGCACCTCGATCTCCTTGTGTTTTCAGCCGTCCATGCGGCTCTAGTTATCGTCTGCGTGTTTCGCCTCATCACGGCAGCATGTTTGTCATCTGCCAAGGCCTTGTGGCGGTCCCGCCAGCGCTCACTAAATTGCCAGCGCGCATTGCACCGGCACCGCGCCGAGCAGCGTGACGCACACCTGCGGATCGATACCCACCAGAAAACCGCGCCTGCCGCCGTTGATGAGGATTTTAGGCAACGCCAGGATGCTGTCCTCGATGTACACCGGCAACAGCTTGCGCGTACCAAAGGGCGATGTGCCGCCAACCAGATAGCCGCTATGGCGATTGGCGGTTTCGGGCGTGCATGGCTCCACCAGCTTGGCGCCGATCTGCCGTGCCAGGTTTTTCGTCGAGACCTTGCGGTTGCCGTGCATCAGCACCAGCAGGGGCTTGGCATCCTGGTTTTGCATCACCAGCGTCTTGACGACCGCCAACGGATCGAACCCCAGAACATCTGCGCTGTGCTGCGCCCCGCCATGCTCCAGATACGCATACGGATGCTCGGTAAAGGCCACGCCATTCGCCTTCAGAAACTGCGTTGCCGGGGTTTCTGAAACATGATCGTTCTTCGTCATGGCTTGCAATTTCTGAAATTTAAACAAAAAAGGCCTGTAGCCCTTTACATACCTGAGCTATGTGCTATTAATTGCGTAGCAAAACAGGACCGGAAGCTGCCCGGCTACCGCCATCACAAGGCCGGATCGCGAATTTCCCAGCGAATGCGGTCGATCTCGGCCAGAACGTCGGCAGACAACACCGTACCCCAGGCATCGATGTTTTCGTCGAGCTGCGCCACGGATGTGACACCAATGATGGTGCTGGCAACCTGCCATTTGGTATAGCAAAACGCCAATGCCAACTGGGTGGGCGTGAGCCCGTGGCTGCGCGCCAGCGCGTTGTAGCGCCGCGCCGCGCCAAGGGCTTCCGGACGGCCCCAGCGCTGCTTTTTCATGCTGTCAAAAAGGCTGAGCCGTCCGACGCCTGTGTGCTGCGGGTCGGCAATGCCGACATCGTCGTACTTGCCGGTCAAAAGCCCGAAGCCCAAAGGTGAATACGCCAGAAGCGACACGCCAAGCCGGTGCAAGGTTTCATCCAGCCCGTTTTCAACCGTGCGGTTGACCAGACAGAACGGGTTTTGCACCGTGGCTATGCGCGGCAGACCGTGCTGCTCGGCGATGCGCACAAACTCGTGCACGCCATACGGGGTTTCGTTCGACAAGCCGATGGCCCTGACCTTGCCCGCCTTGACAAGGCCCGCCAGCGCCTGCAGCTGCACATGGATGGACGCCAGAGCCGGGTTGTCTTTGGCGGGGTCAAAGTACACCATGCCGAAAGCCGGCACGTGGCGCACCGGCCAGTGGATCTGGTACAGGTCGATCACGTCGGTCTGCAGGCGCTTCAGGCTGTCGTTGCAGGCGCCCTCAATGTCTGCCGCGGTCAGGTCAGTGCTGCCGTTGCGAATCCACGGCATGCCGCGCGCCGGGCCGGCGACCTTGGTGGCCAGGACCGTCTGCTGCCGCGCCGCGGGATTTTTGGCGAACCAGTTGCCGATGATGGTTTCGGTGGCGCCAAAAGTGTCGGCGCGGGCCGGCACCGAGTACATCTCGGCCGCATCGATGAAATTGATGCCGCGCTCCAGCGAATGGTTGAGGATGCCATGCGCCGCGGGCTCGGGCACCTGTTCGCCAAAGGTCATGGTGCCCAGGCAGATCGGAGTGACCTGCAGATCGCTGGCGCCAAGCTGGATTTTTTTCATGAGCATGTTGTGGAGGTGATAAAGGCTTTATCGATTGAAGGGGGTAAGACGACGGGTTGGCAAGGCCACGCAGCCGGGTCTGCCACGGTGCTTCAATGCACGCCCGTCAGCCCTGTTGTCAGAGGCAAACGCACAGTTTAAAGGCTGTTGGCGCAGGCAGGCTGCAACCAAGTCGCGCTGATGTCTTACACCTCTGCAGACGACGCTAACCTACAGTCAGCTCATCAGCACTGGAAGGTGCTGGAGCCCCTAATTTTTCGAGGAGTCATCATGAACACTTTCGCCATCACATCCATCAAGTCACTTACCTGCGCGGCGCTTGCCGTGGCGGTGCTTTCGGGCTGCGCCAACATGAGCGAAACCCAGCAGGGCACGGCCAGGGGCGCAGGTATTGGCGCTGCTGCTGGCGCGGTTCTGGGCGCGGTCACTGGCGGCTCCAAAGGTGCGGCGCAGGGCGCGGTGCTGGGTGGCGCAGTTGGCGCAGGCGGCGGTTATTTGTGGTCCAAAAAAATGCAGGACCAGAAGGTCGCGATGGAGCAGGCCACGGCCGGTACCGGCGTAGCCGTCAGCCAGACGCAGGACAACCGGCTCAAGCTGGATATACCCAGCGACGTGTCGTTTGACACTGGCCGCTCTGCCATCAAGCCCAACTTCGCACCCATCCTGAACCAGTTTGCGACCAGCCTGAACCAGAACCCGGTCAGCACTGTCACCATCATCGGCCATACCGACAACAGCGGCTCGCACAGCATCAACAACCCGCTGTCCATTGACCGTGCCGAAGCGGCGCGCGACTACCTCGTCAGCCGTGGCGTGGCACGCACCCGCATCGCAACCGACGGCCGTGGTTCGCGTGAGCCGATTGCCGACAACGCCACGCAGCAGGGTCGTGACAAGAACCGCCGCGTTGAAATCTATGTTGCCGAGCAGGTTGCCGCAAGGTAGATTGCACACCCCTGTCGGGGGCTTACTGCGTGTAGCCCCTTCTCCCCTTGCAGGGGACGCCGCTTGCGGCCTGGCGAAGCCAGATCCGCGGCGGCCTCTCGAATAAAAAATGCACCATGGGTGCATTTTTTTCGTCAGTCAGATGCTGGATCCGGCCGCGGGACGCAAGGCTTTGAAGCGCTCCTCTTCCTGCAGACGCAGCACCCTGCGCTGCACCTTGCCGGTAGTGGTCATGGGCAAAGCGTCGATGAATTCGATCTCTTTGGGGTACTCGTAAGGCGCCAGCAGCGCCTTGACGTGATCCTGCAGGCTAGCCGTCAGTTTGGCATCAAAAGTGGCTCTAGCCCTTTCTTCTTCAGGGCGTTCAGCTACAAAATCAGGAGCAAGTACGACAAATGCCTTGACCACGGCACCACGCTCCCGGTCCGGCTTGGGTACCACTGCGGCGTTGGCTACCGCCAGGTGCTTGACAAGGCAGTTCTCGATTTCTCCAGGCCCGATGCGATAGCCCGCCGCCTTGAAGACATCGTCGGCACGGCCTTCGTACCAAAGGTATCCGTCGGCATCGCGCCGTGCCAGGTCGCCCGTGCGGCACCAGTCACCGGTGAACTTGGCCTGGGTTGCGGTGTCGTTCTTCCAGTAGCCCAGAAAGAAGATCGGGTCCGGATCGCCATGTACGTCAAAACGGTTGACGGCCACATCGCCCGGCACGCCATCGGCGCACTCGTTGCCCGCTTCATCGATAACGGCTACCCGGTGTCCAGGATAGCCTTTGCCCATGCTGCCAGGCCTGGCGGGCCAGCCTCTGCCCTGCGTTCGGTGCGCCGCCAGTGCCGGCGCTGCGCGCTTGCCAGCTGCCGAGGCTGTGCCGGTAGCGGCGGGCGCCCATTGCATCGAGCAGTTTCCCACCACGTAGTTGATCTCGGTCTGGCCGAACATCTCGTTGACCACCACACCCAGTTCGTCGCGGCAATAAGCGAACACCGCGTCGCCAACCGCCTCACCGGCGCTCATCATGGCCTGCAGCTGAAGCCCGAAATGCTCGCGCGGACGCGGGTAGGCCTTCATCATGGCCTTGAGCGCCGTCGGGAACAAAAAGGTGTGCGTGACGCCGCGCTCCTGCATCAGGGTAAACGCCAGCTCTGGGCTGAAGCGGCCGTTGTAAGCGACGATGGGCCGGCCGAAGTAGAGCGTGGGCAGCAGCGCGTCCATCAAGCCGCCGGTCCAGGCCCAGTCGGCCGGGCTCCAGAAAACGGCGTCCGACTGATCATTGCTGATCCCGTCAAAGCCAAACCAGTTCTGGCTGCAGACAAAACCGGTGAGGTTGCCGATCAGCGCCCGGTGCGGCAATAGCGCGCCCTTGGGCGGGCCGGTGGTTCCGCTGGTGTAGATCAGGATGGCGGCTTCTTCGGCTTTGGTTTTGACAGCCGCAAAGGCGCGGCGGTGGCGCGCCAGTTCTGCCGCATAGTCCGCATCGCCCTGCCCGGCTGCCGTGCCGGCGGCCAGCACACATCGCAGGGCCGGGCATTTTGCCCGTACCGCGTTCAGGCTGGTGATGCTGCTTTCGTCGCTGATGGCGATCACCGCTTCGCTGTCCTGCAGGCGGTATTCCAGTGCCTCCGGGCCAAACAGCATCGACAGCGGCATGGCCACTGCACCCATCTGAAAAACAGCCATGTAGGCGACAGCGGTTTCAAAGCGCTGCGGCATCACGATGGCAACCCGGTCGCCTCGCTGCACGCCCATCGCCACCAGTGCATGGCTTAGTGCGTCGGCATCGGCCTGCAGCTCACGATAAGTATGAAATAGGGCTCCAGCCCCGGTTCTATGAGCGCACACAGCTATATCTTTTATAGCATCTGTACAGGTAACGGCACGATGGCCCGAATGACCTGCGGCTGCGTGGCGGGCCCAGCGGCTGCAGCAAACCTCGGCAATGTTGAAGGTGTCGTCCACCTGCCAGCGAAAGCCCTGATGCAGGGCGGCATAGTGGTCAAGCTGCTCGGGCTGGCCTGACGGACCGGCCGCGTTGTCCCTGTTTTGACTGCGCTTCAATGCAATGTCTCCTTAAGATCAGCCAATGTACAAAGAAAAACGATTGCCGCGCAGCGAGTTTGTCCCCTTGCGAGGTCTTCAGTACCACGTTCAGGTCTGGGGCGAGCCGGCGGGTCCGGCAAACAACTTGCCGCCACTGGTTCTGGTCCATGGCTGGATGGACGTCGCGGCGTCCTACCAGTTCATGGTGGACGCGTTGTCGAGCGACTTCATGCTAGGGCGCACCATCATTGCGCCCGACTGGCGCGGCTTCGGCAAAACCAGCAGCGCACATGCCGGCGCAAGACCCGACAGCTACTGGTTTCCGGATTACCTGGCTGACCTCGATTTCCTGCTGGACCATTACGCGGGCGGCCAGCCTATCGACCTGGTCGGGCACAGCATGGGGGGCAACATTGCCATGGTTTATGCAGGGGTACGCCCGGAACGCTTGAGGCGGCTGGTCAACCTTGAAGGATTTGGCCTGCCGGCCAGCAAGCCTGCGCAGGCCCCTGGCCGCTACGCCAAATGGATGGACGAACTCAAAAGCCTGCGACGTGGAGAGATGTCGCTCAAAAGCTATGACTCGGTGGCTGGGGTGGCCAGCCGGCTGATGAAAACCAATCCGCGCCTGTCGGCTGACAAGGCCGACTGGCTGGCCAACCATTGGGCTGCGCCAGACGAAGGTGGCCAATGGCACATACTGGGCGAGCAGGCGCACAAGGTCACCAGCGCCAATCTGTACCGTGCGGACGAAACGCTACAAATTTACCGGCGCATCGCCGCGCCAGTGCTGGCGGTGGAAGCCTCGGATGATTCACTGGGGCTTTGGTACAAGGGCCAGTACACCCTGGTGGAATACCACGAGAGGCTTCGGTTGATCGCGAGCTGCCGCGTTGCCGTGGTTGCGGACGCGGGCCATATGCTGCACCACGACCAGCCAGAGGCACTGGCATTACTGCTCGAAGAGTTTCTCGCCTGACTTTGCATTGACCCAAAACCGGACAAGCTCTGCATTTAGGGGCACACTCAGCGGTTTGCTCCCTGCTGCGCCTGACGCTGGCGATACACATGACCGCATCAAGCCCGATTCCCCAGGACAATTTCCGCCGCATCCTGACGCGCAATGTCAGCCTGCCGCTAGGCGTAGGAGCACTCAGCGCAGCTGTGTTTGTCGGCCTGATCTTCTATCTGCTGTCGGCACTGGGCAGCGTTGAGACTGCCGAGCGGGCCATCAGCAGCGCCAATCAGATCGCGAAACTCGGCGCTGACATGGAAGCCAGCATGTCCGGCTATCTGGTCACGGGCGAGGAGCCGTTGCTCAGACCATTCGAGATCGGAAAGCCGCGCATTGCAGCCGAAACCGCCACATTGCTGGAACTGGTGCGCGCAAACGGCCCGCAGGTGGCCCGCCTGCGGCGCATTGCTGCCCTGCAGACGCAGTGGAACGATTTCGCCCAGGGCATCATTGATCTGCGCCGCAAAGACCTGGACTATCAGGCGCCGATCCGATCCGCCGGCGCAAAAAGCCTGACCGATGAAATCCGGCGCGAATTCTCCGAGTTCATCAGCATTGAAGAGCGCCTGCTGCAGGAGCGCAACGAGCAGGCGCGCAACAACACGGCCTGGGGCATGGCTGCCTATTTGCTTTTCAGCCTGGGTTTGAGTGGCCTTCTGGCCCTGCGCGGACATCAGGAACTGCAGCGGCTGTCGGACTCCTACGGTGGCGCTCTGGACAGGCAGCGCGACAACGCACAGCTGTTTGAAGAGCAGTCGTGGCTGCGCACGGGACAGCGACAACTGGCCGAACATACGCTGGGTCAACAAGCGGTTGAATCTCTTGGCCGCAATGTGCTGGAGTTTCTGGCGCGTTACCTCAATGTAGCGGTGGCCGCCCTGTATGTGCTGGAAGACAACGGAAACCTACGCCGCGTCGCAGCCTACGGTTTGACGCGCGACGACGGTACCAAAGCGAACATCATCAGCAGTGACGAAGGCCTGGTCGCGCAGGCCGCGCGTGAGAACCGCTTGCTGCAGCTGGATAACCTGCCGAGCAATTACCTGACAGTCAGTTCCGGCCTTGGACGCGGCGCGCCCAGCGAGGTCCTGGTGGTCCCGGTCTGCAACGACGGTCAGGTCAACGGCGTGGTCGAGCTGGGATTTTTGCGGACACTGAGGCCACGCGACCTGGAATTTGTCACGCTGGTGGCAACCAATATCGGCAACTTGATCCACGCCGCACACTACCGGCATCAATTACAGGATGTGCTGGAAAAAAGCCAGCAATTGAATGAAGTTCTTCAGGCGCAGCAGGAAGAACTGCGCACCGCCAACGACGAGCTGGAAGAAAAGTCGCGCGTGCTCAAGGAATACCAGGTCAACCTCGAAAACCAGCAAGCCGAGCTTGAGCAGAACAACGAGCAACTCTCAGAGCTGGCGCTTTCACTGGATCACAAAAATGTCGCGCTCAGCCAAGCGCAGGTGCTGCTGGAAGAACGCGCAGTTGAACTCAGCCGCGCCAGCCGATACAAGTCTGAATTCCTGGCGAACATGTCGCACGAACTGCGCACGCCGCTCAACAGCTCGCTCATACTGGCCAGGCTGCTGGCGGACAACCCGGGAGGCAACCTCGACGCCGAACAGGTCAAGTTCGCAGAAGCCATCCATTCGGCTGGCCACGATCTGCTGAACCTGATCAATGACGTTCTGGATATTTCCAAGGTAGAGGCCGGCAAGCTGGACCTGTTACCCAAGAATATCGCTGTTGTCCGCCTTGCCGATTCGCTACGCGCAACCTTCGAACCGCTGGCAATGGACAAAGGTCTTCATTTTGAAGTGGTGATAACGCCCGGGACGCCTGCCATGGTGGAAACGGACCGTCAGCGGGTAGAACAGATACTCAAAAACCTCTTGTCCAATGCGATCAAGTTCACCGAGAAAGGCCAGGTCAGCCTGAGCCTGTCCCGGCCCGTACCGGGCCACATCGCGTTTTCGGTGCGAGATTCAGGCATTGGCATTGAGCCCGACAAACAGCAGCTTGTTTTTGACGCCTTTCAGCAGGCCGACGGAACGACCAGTCGTCGCTACGGAGGCACCGGACTGGGGTTGTCGATTTCACGAGACCTGACAAGGTTGCTTGGGGGAACGCTGGTGCTGGAAAGCACCAAGGGTTCGGGCAGTCTTTTCACGCTCACGCTGCCTTGCGAGTGGACCGATGCTGACACGCGCTCTGCTACGCCAGCGCACCAGCCCAATATGCAACCGGCGAAGCTATCACCTGCAAGCGTGTCCGAGCGTGTGCTTTCGCCTTCCACCGCAATGCCGCTTTCTACGTTCTCATCAAACGCAGCGCTGCCCCAGTCAGTTTCAGCATTTGCCGCAGCTGGACCCGTACATGTTCCTTCGCCAGTGCCGCAAGCCACCTTCGCGGACGACCGCGACAGCCGCCAGGCAGGACCCAACCGTACCGTGCTGATCATTGAGGACGACACGGCTTTCGCCAAGATTCTCTATGACCTTGCCCATGAACTGGGCTACAGCTGCGTGGTAGCTCATGGCGCTCAAGACGGGTTTTCACTGGCGGCACAGTTTGTTCCTGACGCCATCCTGCTGGACATGGGTCTGCCCGACCAGCCAGGACTGTCAGTATTGCAGCGCTTGAAAGAAAATTCTCTGACCCGGCATATCCCCGTCCATGTCGTATCGGGGGAAGACCGAAGCGATGCAGCGCTCCAGATGGGTGCCATCGGATACGCCATCAAGCCGACGACCCGTGAACAGCTCAAGAACGTTTTTCAAAAGCTGGAGCAGAAGCTGACGCAAAAGATCAAGCGCGTATTGCTGGTCGAAAATGATGCGGTACAGCGTGACAGTGTCCTGAAGTTGATTGGAGATGACAACATCGAGATCAATGCCATCAGTTCAGGCAATGAAGCATTGGACCTGCTGGGAAGCACCACTTTTGACTGCGTGATCATCGACCTGAATCTGCCTGATATGGAAGGCTACGAGCTGCTTCAGCGCATGTCGAGCCAGGAAATCAGTTCGTTCCCGCCAGTCATCGTCTACACCGGACGCAATCTCACCTCACATGAAGAAGCCCGGCTATTGAAGTATTCACGCTCCATCATCATCAAGGGCGCACGTTCACCTGAACGCCTCCTCGATGAGGTGACGCTCTTTCTGCACAAGGTCGAATCAGAACTGTCCACGGCGCGGCAGACCCTGCTGAAGGCTGGGCGTAGCAGGGACAAGGTATTCGAGGGTCGCAAGGTGCTGCTGGTAGACGATGACATACGCAATGTGTTTGCCCTGACCAGCGCGCTTGAGAACAAGGGTCTGCAGGTGGAGATCGGCCGTAACGGGTTTGAAGCCATCAGCAAGCTTGACGAGATCGATGACATTGACCTGGTGCTGATGGACATCATGATGCCCGGCATGGATGGTTTAGAGGCGATGCGCCTCATTCGTAAAGATGCGCGTTTTTTCAAAATTCCTATCATCGCGGTGACGGCTAAAGCCATGCGCGACGATCAGGAACAATGTATGCAGGCCGGGGCAAGCGATTACCTGGCCAAGCCAGTAGACCTTGATCGGCTGTTATCGCTGCTGCGGGTCTGGATGCCTCCGGCGAGGCGGGTGTGACAATGCCAGCCACCAGCCGTTCGTGCCCCCCCGTGAGCAAAACACCCGCGCCCATCAATGTCAGCCCTGCAACTGCGCAACTGGGTGTTGCCGACTTGCCAGACGCACAACTGCAAAAATTGATGCAGGCCCTCTACCACACCTACAGCTACGACTTTCGGGACTACGCCGGTGCGTCGCAAAAGCGCCGTGTGCTGCAGGCCCTGAACAAGCTCGAGTGCGCCGACATCCCGGAACTCGAGAACAAGGTGCTATCAGACCCCGCACAATTCATGCAGCTGCTGCAATACCTGACGATTCCGGTCAGCGAGATGTTCCGGGACCCCGGGTTTTTTCTGGCGTTGCGCCAGCAAGTGTTGCCGGTTCTGCAGACCTACCCCTCGTTGAAGATCTGGATCGCTGGCTGCAGCACCGGCGAGGAGGCTTATTCGCTGGCGATTTTGCTGCGTGAAGAAGGATTGCTGGAGCGATGCCTCATTTACGCAACCGACATCAACCCGGTTGCCCTGGACAAAGCGCGCCAGGGCATCTTTCGTCTCGATAATATTCGCGACCACACCGTCAACTACCAGAAAGCTGGTGGAATCCGGGCTTTTTCAGACTACTACACGGCCGATTACGACGGTGCCATTTTCGACCGAACGCTGCGCAGCAACATCACATTTGCCGACCACAGCCTGGCGACAGACAGCGTGTTCTCGGAAACCCAGCTGGTGCTTTGCCGCAATGTGCTGATCTACTTCAACAAACCCTTGCAGAATCGGGCGCTCGGTCTTTTCCATGAGTCGCTGGGCCATCGGGGATTCTTGGGGCTGGGGAGCCGTGAGAGCATCCGGTTTTCAGACTTCAACGACCAATTCGAGTCATTGAACAGAGCTGAACGTGTCTACCGCAAGCGGGCCTCTGCCTCGTGAACGAAAAGCGCCCAACTGATGCGCAGCCATCAGTGGCGAATGACTGGTCAACCGCCAGCCCGGGGAAAGCGCGCGCCGTGGTGGTGGGCGCGTCCGCGGGAGGCGTTCAAGCGCTGCTGGCCGTGCTGGCACCGCTTCCTTCGAGTTTTCGGCTGCCGATTCTCGTGGTTCTTCATCTACCCGCTGATCGGATCAGCCAGCTGAGCGAGCTCTTCGGCGAGCGGTTGCATATGGCGGTACGCGATGCCGGTGACAAAGAGGCCATAAACCCAGGCACTGTCTACTTTGCATGCCCGGGCTATCACCTGTCGGTGGAACGTGACTGCACGTTCTCGCTCAGCTGCGAGCCCCCCTTGAACTACTCCCGCCCTTCCATCGACATACTGATGGAGTCTGCAGCCGACGTTTACGGGGAAGGGCTGGTCGGCGTGCTGCTAACGGGGGCGAACGCCGACGGTGCCGAGGGACTTCGCGTGGTCAAGCAGCGCGGCGGATTGACGGTTGTCCAGGACCCGGCTGAAGCCCAGGCGCCTGCCATGCCAACGGCCGCGATCTGGACATCTCCCCCTGATTTCATTCTCGACCTTTGCGGTATACAAAGCCTGTTACTCAAGCTGGAAAAGCTTTCACCATGACTATGGACAACGAAAACAACTTCTATACCGCCAACATCCTGATCGTTGATGACCTTCCTGAAAATCTGTTGGCGCTGGACGCGCTGATTCGAAAGGAAGGCCGGCGCATATTTCAGGCAAGTTGCGGTGAAGATGCTCTTGACCTGCTGCTTAGCCACGAGTTCGCACTGGCCATACTTGACGTGCAGATGCCAGGCATGAACGGCTTCGAACTGGCAGAGCTGATGCGCGGGACAGAAAAAACGCGCCACGTACCGATTGTTTTTGTAACCGCGGCTGGCAAGGACTCCAACTACGCTTTCAAGGGCTATGAAGCAGGCGCTGTGGATTTTCTGTTCAAGCCGCTGGATGTGCAGGCGGTCAGGAGCAAGGCAGATATCTTCGTCGAACTGCATGCCCAGCGCCACCAGACCCGTATGCAGATGGCGGCGCTGGAAGCCGGTCGCCGTGAGCAGCAAGCGCTCTTGCTGGCCTTGCGCACAACCGAGGTCGAACTCCTGAAAGCGCTGAAAATGCGCGACGATTTCATGTCGCTGGTAGCGCATGAATTGCGCACACCGCTCAATACCCTGTCGCTGGAAACCCGCATGCGGCGGGTGCTGCTCGACAGAGGCCGAATCGAGATGTTTGATGCGGCTTACTTAAGCGGCATGGTGTCGCGGGACCAACGCCAGATTGAAAGCATGGTCCGTCTGATCGAAGACATGCTGGACGCCTCGCGCGTTCACAGTAACCGCCTGTCCATTCGCACCGAAAAGGTGGACATCGCAAAGCTGCTGACCCGCGTGGCGGGCGACCTGTCCCATCAGGCTGAAGCTGCCGGTTGTCGCATCGGTCTTGCTGCGGACAGTTCAATCCATGCAGAGGTCGACAGTTTCCGGATCGAACAGGTGGTTATCAATCTGCTGACCAATGCGCTGCGCTACGGAAAAGGCAAGCCTGTAGAGCTGGTATTGCGGGCACTGCCTGAGGGCCTGCTGATCGAGGTGCATGACCAGGGCATGGGCATATCGGAAGAAAACCAGAACCGCATATTCGAGCAATTCGAGCGGGCCGTCGGCAACGATGGGACCGGCGGACTGGGACTTGGGCTTTTCATCAGTCGGCAACTGGTCAAGGCGCATGGCGGTCAGATCACCTTGACGAGCAGCCTGGGTAAAGGCTCTGTATTCAGTGTGAGTCTGCCGTTTACGCAGGCGAACGGCAAGTTGCCTGCAACCGTCGTTTCCGACGCGGCCCAAGACCCCGCGCGCATCGCGTAACGAGGCGAACCGCGACAGCAGGACATCGAAAGCACGCGTTGCAGACATGAGAAAATGAGCGGTTAACCCTACCGATCAGAACAGGACATCTCATGGAAGCAGAACACATCAACGCTATTGGCAACCAGCTCGCGGACCTGAGCACCCGGGTTAATGAACTACGGGGGTATCTTTGACTACCCTGCCAAGGAACGCAAGCTAAGCGAGGTCAACGCCGCGCTGGAAGACCCGAAGGTGTGGGACAACCCCAAGCGCGCGCAAGAGCTTGGCAAGGAAAAAAAATCGCTTGAGGACGTGGTTCACGTCATCGATCGCCTGAGCAGCGAGCTTTCGGACAATGCCGAGTTGTTTGAAATGTCGCGGGCCGACGATGACGAAGCCGGAATGCGTGCCATTGAGGGCGAAGCGGCCCTGGTTGCGCAGGAAGTCGAAAAAATGGAGTTTCGCCGGATGTTCAACAACCCGGCGGATCCTCTCAATGCATTTCTCGACATCCAGGCCGGTGCCGGTGGCACGGAGGCTTGCGACTGGGCCAGCATGCTGCTGCGCCAGTACCTGAAGTACGCCGAGCGCAAGGGTTTCAAAACCACCATCGAGGACGAAACCGCAGGCGACACCGCCGGCATCAAGGGCGCGACGATCAAGATTGAAGGGGAATACGCCTTCGGCCTGCTGCGTACCGAAACCGGCGTGCACCGACTGGTACGCAAGTCGCCGTTTGACTCATCGGGCGGACGCCACACGTCGTTTGCGTCCATCTTTGTGTACCCGGAAATCGATGACTCGATCGAGATCGAGATCAATCCGTCGGATGTTCGGGTGGACACCTTCCGCGCCAGCGGTGCGGGCGGCCAGCACATCAACAAGACCGACTCGGCGGTGCGCCTGACCCATATCCCCACCGGCATTGTGGTGCAGTGCCAGGACGGCCGCAGCCAGCACAGCAACCGCGATGTGGCATGGAAGCGGCTTCGTTCGCGCCTGTATGACTTCGAGTTGAGAAAGCAGCAGGAAGCCCAGCAAAAACTCGAAGACACCAAGACCGACGTGGGCTGGGGTCACCAGATACGCAGCTATGTGCTGGACAACAGCCGCATCAAAGACCTGCGCACCAACTACGAAACATCGGCAACGCAAAAGGTGCTGGACGGTGATCTCGACCCATTCATCGAGGCATCGCTGAAACAGGGCGTCTGATGCCTGACGCTTTCGCCGTTTGCGCTCCCCACACCGACAAGTCCATTTCTTCAGGAATTTTTTATGCCTCACATGCTTGATGCCAACGGTGGCGGGCCCGGCGCGGCGATAACGGTCAACCGTGCCGACTACTGCGCCCCTGCCTACTGGATCGATACCGTGGACCTGTGCTTCGACCTGGATCCCTCCAAAACCCGCGTACTCAACAAGATGACGCTGCGCCGGAACGCCGACCTGCCGGTGCAGCCGCTCAAGCTGGACGGAGAGGAACTCAACCTGGCGCGTGTGCTGCTCAATGGCCACGGCACCTCATTCCGAATGGAAGGCATGCAGCTGGTGCTTGACAACCTGCCAGATGCCTTCGAGCTCGAGATTTTCACGACAGTCTGCCCCGCCAAAAACAGCAAGCTGATGGGCCTGTATGTCAGCAACGATTCCTTCTTTACCCAATGCGAGGCCGAGGGCTTCCGGCGCATCACGTATTTCCTGGATCGCCCGGACGTGATGGCCAGCTACAGCGTCACCCTGCGTGCCGACAAGGCCAAATATCCGGTGCTGCTGTCCAACGGCAACCTGGTCGAGCAAGGCGACCTGGCTGACGGCCGCCACTTTGCAAAATGGGTTGACCCCCACAGGAAACCCGCCTATCTGTTTGCGCTGGTGGCCGGTCAGCTGGTGGCGCGTGAGCAGCGCATCACCTCGCGTGCCGGCAAAGACCATTTGCTGCAGGTCTTCGTGCGGCCGGGCGACCTTGACAAGACCGAGCACGCCATGACGTCGCTGATGCATTCGGTGGCATGGGACGAAGCACGCTATGGATTGCCGCTGGATCTCGAGCGCTTCATGATCGTGGCCACCAGCGACTTCAACATGGGTGCGATGGAAAACAAGGGCCTGAACATCTTCAATACGAAGTACGTTCTGGCCAATCAGGCCACTGCAACCGACGTGGACTTTGCCAACATCGAGAGCGTGGTGGGCCATGAGTATTTTCACAACTGGACCGGCAACCGGGTGACCTGTCGCGACTGGTTCCAGCTCAGCCTCAAAGAAGGCCTGACGGTATTCAGGGACCAGGAATTCAGCCAGGACTTATGTGCCGATCCGTCGGCGCGTGCGGTCAAACGCATCGAGGACGTGCGGGTGCTGCGCAGTTCACAGTTCCCGGAAGATGCCGGCCCGATGTCGCATCCGGTTAGGCCGGACAGTTATGTCGAGATCAGCAATTTCTACACCGTGACGATTTACGAAAAAGGCGCTGAAGTCGTGCGCATGATGCAAACGCTCGTTGCAGGCCCTGGCGATCTATTGGGCCGGGCCGGTTTTGCCAGGGGCATGACGCTGTATTTCGAGCGCCACGACGGCCAGGCTGTCACCTGCGACGACTTTGCCCAGGCGATTGCCGATGCAAACCCGCTGTCCGAGCTTGCCCAGCGCCTACCCGCGTTCAAGCGCTGGTACAGCCAGGCGGGTACGCCCCGTGTCAAGGCAAAGGGCAACTTCGATGCGGCTTCGGGAACCTATGCCCTCACACTGACCCAGCAGGGCACGACCAGGTCCATGCAAGGCGCATCGGAGCCCTTTGTCATCCCGGTCCAACTCGGCTTGCTGGATACACAAGGACAAGACTTGCCGCTGCAGATGCCCGGTGACGCGGAAGGCGCGTCCCATACCGGCACCCGAACACTGGTGCTGGCGCAGCCCGAGCAGACCTTTACATTCACCGGCATCACAGTCGAGCCTGTGCCGTCGATACTGCGCAACTTTTCTGCGCCGGTGGTGCTGGACTATGACTACACCGATGCGCAGCTGATGCATCTGCTGGAGCACGACAGCGACCCTTTCAACCGGTGGGAGGCAGGACAGCGCCTGGCAACCATGAGCGCTCTGGATGCTATTAAATCAATAGCGAATAGCCCCGCATTCACTAGGGCTAACGTGCTAAATGACGCTTATATCGACGCCATGCGCCGAGTTTTGCGACACCCTGGGCTTGATGCCGCTTTCAAAGAACTCGTGTTGACCCTGCCGTCTGAAACCATTCTGGCGGAGCATCTGGACGTGGTCGACCCGCAGCACATACATGCGGTGCGTGAGAGCATGCGCCGACAGCTGGCAATTGCCCTGGCTGCCGATTGGGAAACGGCATACGCAAACAACCGGACCAGCGGTGCGTACACGCCCGATGCTGCGTCATCGGGCAAGCGGGCGCTGGCCGGTATGGCCTTGAGTTACCTTTGCCTGGCCAGCGTTGCTGCTGCGTCAGTAGGTCTGCCGGCGACAGACGCATCAGGCTGGCCCGAAAAAACCCTGCGCCGGTTTGAAGACGCCGACAACATGACGGACCGCTTCAATGCGCTGGCAGCACTGGTATCCAGCGGCCATCGGTTGGCGCAGCAGGCACTGCAGAAGTTTCATGCCATGTTCAAGCACGAGCCTCTGGTCATCGACAAATGGTTTGCGCTACAGGCCAGTGCACCCGACCGTGGTGGTGACATTTTGCCGGCTGTGAAGCAACTGATGAAGCGCAGCGATTTCAGCCTGCGTAACCCAAACCGTGCCCGAAGCGTAGTGAGTACCTTCTGCCAGGGCAATGCTGCAGGGTTTCACCGTACCGATGCAGCAGGCTATGTGTTCTGGAGCGAGCGGGTGATCGAGCTCGACGCCATTAACCCGCAGGTGGCTGCACGCCTGGCGCGGGCACTTGACCGCTGGGACAAGCTGGCGGAGCCTTACCGAAGCAGCGCACGCGAGGCGATCAGCCGCGTGGCGGCCAAGGCTGACCTGAGCAAGGACACGCATGAAATTGTGTCGCGTGCTCTCAACGCTTCAACCGCCGCAGCCGTTTCAGGCACGAACTGATTTCACGATGTTCACGCAGAGCTTGTCGATGCCACATGGAACGCCGGAACCCTTGGACAAGCTCAGGGTGAACGGCATAAAAGGAGTTGTATGTCGCAAAGAATATCCCTGACGCGTTACCTGGTGGAGCAGCAGCGCATGGAGGGCCATATCCCCTCACAGTTGCGCCTGCTGCTGGAAGTGGTGGCAAGGGCCTGCAAAGGTATCAGCCAGGCGGTCAACAAGGGCGCGCTGGGCGGTGTGCTGGGTACGGCTGGCAGCGAGAACGTTCAGGGCGAGATGCAAAAAAAGCTCGACATCATTGCCAACGAAGTGCTGATTGAGGCTAATGAATGGGGTGGTCATCTAGCGGCCATGGCGTCCGAGGAAATGGATGACATCTATGTGGTGCCCAACCGCTACCCTCAAGGCGAATACCTTTTGCTGTTCGACCCGCTCGATGGCTCCAGCAACATTGATGTCAATGTCAGCATCGGCACCATCTTCAGCGTTCTCAAGAAACCAGAAGGCGACAACAGCGTCGACGAGACAGATTTTCTGCAGGCCGGGCGCCAGCAGGTGGCTGCCGGTTACTGTGTGTACGGCCCGCAAACCACACTGGTGTTGACAGTCGGCGATGGTGTGGCCATGTTCACACTGGACCGGGAACAGGGGTCTTTTGTGCTGACGGACGAAAATATCAGGATTCCGGAAGACACGCAGGAATTCGCCATCAACATGAGCAACATGCGCCACTGGGACGAGCCGGTCAAACGCTATATTGACGAATGCCTGCAGGGCAAAACCGGTCCGCGCGGCAAGGACTTCAACATGCGCTGGATTGCGTCCATGGTGGCCGATGTCCACCGCATCCTGACCCGGGGTGGCGTCTTCCTTTATCCTTGGGACAAGCGCGAGCCTGAAAAAGCGGGCAAGCTGCGCCTGATGTATGAAGCCAACCCCATGAGCTGGCTGGTCGAGCAGGCTGGCGGCGCGGCCACCAATGGCAAGCAGCGCATCCTCGACCTGAAGCCCGGAAAACTGCATGAGCGGGTCAGCGTGATGCTGGGGTCAAAAAACGAGGTGGAACGGGTCACTGCCTACCATCAGGTTTGACACCTTGCACACGGATAGCCCGTTGCCGGCCTCGCAACCAGATTGCCCAATAGAGTCAGCGTCGGATTGACGGCAGGTCGGCTGTGGGGCCGACCGCCTGCCTGACGTGTTTCATCGGCAGGGCAGCGGCGTCGATTCGTCAGAGACGCGCGTCGCTGAACTATTTCAAGCTGTAGGGCGCCACGCCAATGTCAGACGCCGGTATCACGGCGGTCACGGGGGCCACATAGACCGAGTAGGGCTCGGAGAAGGCGTAGCACACCTGGTTGATGAAATACGACGACACCGAAGTGCGGGTCGTGTCCGCACTTTTCGACAGGTAGATATAGGTATCGCCTTCAAAAACCGGCACGCCGCTGACCGGTGTTCCCTGGTTTCCACCGAAACTGTAGGCGGCTCCGCTGCAATCTGAAGAGGTGTAGTACACCGAGTAATTCCGGTTCCAGTCAATTCCGCCAGAAAAAGTGCACACATCGTTCGCATCGCAGTTGCGATCGGAATCAAGGCCGGCAATCAATGCGAGCTGCCCTTGAAACGGTAGCAGAAGGTTGCTTGACAAAGCTCGACCGACCGTCTTTCCGGTGGCGTCAACCCAGACGATCGCGTCAGTGTTGGGTTCGCTTCTTTCGGCTCGACGGGGCTTGGAGTGGCGGTGCGAATTCCCCCAGGACTTTGAATAGGTTCGGTTGGGGCTGGCCACCCGGTAAGACTTGGACTTATCCATTTTTTTCGCGTCACGCGATGGGCCAGGTGTTTGATCTGCATAGGTGCCAAGCGACGTACCGATAAGCGCTACAACCAGAAGCATTCGTTTCATACAGTTTTCAAATTAGTTAAGTAGCAATCATTCTGGCTTGGCAAACATAATCAAGCTGATGCGACAACTGAAACCAATTGAAAGCCTGACGCTTGGCGGTTACATGCATCGCATGCAGCCTGGAGCACGACATAACAACGAGCACTCAACATGCTCCTTTTATTCGCTTCTGTTTCGTTCAAGCGTTGACGGACCCATCACGCGCAACCAGCACAGGTGACGGCTTGCGTGTAGCGGCGGTCGCGTCTGTCGTGCCTAATGCAGGCAACGCCCGCATGCCCTCGAAGCAGCGTTTCAATTCGCGTTCGACCTGAAGGCGTTCGGATGGCCGCAACCGGGTTCCAACCTCCACCCGCAGTTGCTTACAGCACAGCCATAGGGTGCCCGGACCGCCACGCTCAACCCGTATCCAGGTGACAGGCATGACATGCTGCAAGGTATGAAATCCGCGAGTCACGTGAATGACCACCTGACCTTCCGGAAAAAGCCTTACCAGCTCGCCGTCTACCGCGTGCACCAGATGGTGGAGATACATCATGGCAATCAGCAAAAGCTGCAGTACACAACACAGCGCGATCGCCCAGTAGCCGTACCATCCGGAAACACCGGATATCAGGCCATACAGCGCAACTATGGCTGAGAAGCTGATCAGCATTTGCCGCGGCGTGAGCGAGCAACGCCGGACCATCCGCCAACAAACGACTAAGCGTTCAGTCGGATCAGCAGGCGCGTTGCCAGGCACGGCAGGGCCAGACGCCGGGCTCAACGACATGTCTACCTCACTACAAAATTTGCCGTGGAGTCGAGCTTGGGTGGCGTGGCAAAGGTGTGATGGGGCGCCGGAGAAGGAACTTCCCACTCCAGTCCTTCAGCGCCCTCCCAGGGCCGCTGCGGTGCTGGCTCTCCCTTGCCCCTCATCGCAGGTAGCACAACGAAAAGGGCGAAGTACACCTGGGCAAGTCCGAACGCGGCAGCACCCACACTGGCAATCGCATTGAAATCAGCGAATTGCATCGGGTAATCCGCATATCGCCTGGGCATGCCAGCAAGCCCCAGAAAGTGCAGCGGAAAAAACCCGATATTGAATGAGATCAAAGACCACCAGAAATGGAGCTGGCCGCGTTTCTCGCTATACATGACGCCCGTCCATTTTGGCGCCCAGTAGTAGTAGCCGGAAAATATGGCGAACAGCGAACCGGCGACCAGCACATAGTGAAAATGCGCCACCACATAGTGGGTGTCATGCAACTGGATATCGATCGGTGACACTGAAAGAATCACGCCCGAAAGACCACCAATCGAAAAGACAAAAATGAAACCGATGGCCCAGAGCATGGGTGTTTCAAACGTCATGGACCCACGCCACATGGTGGCCACCCAGTTGAACACCTTGACGCCGGTTGGTACGGCCACCAGCATGGTGGTGTACATGAAGAAGAGCTGTCCGGTGACGGGCATACCGGTGGTAAACATGTGATGTGCCCAGACTACAAAACTCAGCACGGCAATCGCGCCGCTGGCATAAACCATGGAGGCATAACCAAACAGACGCTTGCGTGAAAACGCCGGAATGACTTGGCTAATGATGCCGAAGGCAGGAAGAATCATGATGTAGACCTCCGGATGGCCAAAAAACCAGAAGAGGTGCTGGAACATGACCGGGTCGCCGCCGCTTGCAGGGTTGAAGAAGCTGGTGCCGAAATGACGGTCCGTCAGCGTCATGGTGATTGCACCGGCAAGCACAGGCATGACCGCAATGAGCAGGTAAGCGGTGATCAGCCAGGTCCAGCAGAACAGTGGCATCTTCATCAGCGTCATGCCTGGCGCTCGCATGTTCAGGATGGTCACGATGATGTTGATCGCCCCCATAATGGACGACGCCCCCATGAGGTGAAGCGCAAATATTGCAAGGTCCATGGAAGGGCCCATTTGCAGCGAGAGCGGCGGGTACAAGGTCCAGCCTGCTGCGGTGGCGCCGCCTTCCAGCAAAAAAGACCCCGCCAGCAGTGAAGCAGCTGGCACCAGCAACCAGAAGCTGAAATTGTTCATGCGGGCAAAAGCCATATCGGAAGCGCCAATCTGCAGCGGCACCATCCAGTTTGCAAAACCCACAAACGCCGGCATGATGGCGCCGAACACCATGATAAGTCCGTGCAACGTGACGAGCTGGTTATACATTTCAGGTGCCAGCAACTGCAAGCCAGGTTGGAAGAGCTCTGCACGTATACCCATGGCCAGCACGCCGCCCAGCATGAGCATGGTCATGCTGAACAGCAGGTACATGCTGCCAATGTCCTTGTGATTGGTTGCCATCAACCAGCGGCGCCATCCATCAGGAGCCGCATGCAGTTCATCATGAGCGCCATGTGGTGGGTGGCTCATGTGTCCGCTGATCGGTTGCGCAACATTGCTCATGACTTCTCTCCAAGCCGGGTAGATGATGTGATGCAGCGGCGCTGAACCCGCCATATAGGGCGGATTGCGCGCACCAAAAAATCATCCCGCGACGCCCGGATACCGCTGCTTCGGATAGCTGCTCACGCCAATGTCAGCCCACTTCGATGGATCGCTCTTCCATGTCGGTGTCTGCTGGAGCCAGCTATCGGCCAGCCGAGCGGTGGCGCATATGGGCCGAAAGCCACGCAGCACACACCCGCCAAGAGTCTTGTCGGCAAACAACCCATACATCAAACGAAAGGCTGTGCCTATGGGTCTTATGCGAGCCGGCAGTTCGGCTCACGCATCGCCGACATTGACATGAATGACGCCAGAGCCATCGCAATCACTGCAGAGGACGTCGCCGAGCTTGCCGCTTCCATGGCAGCGCGGACAGGTGTTGTCCGCGCTGCCCGGCGTTCCTTCAGGCACCTCATCGCCCGAATGACGTTTGTGGTTTTGCGCGACAACGGCTATCGGTTGCGGCGGTGTGTTTGGTTCAGCTGTACCGGGGTGTTTCATAGGATGCTCTCGCGTAGTGGAGGACTGAAGCTCGTTGCTTTCTGCAATCGACACGGTACCTCCGGGCAAGTTCCATTGAATCAGGCGCGGGCATTCAGCAAGACGCCGGCATGAACTGCAGAGCCTGATTGCGTGAGCAATGGGCTGTTTACCTGATCAATGTCAGCTGTTTACCTCGCCATAAGCAAAATCGTTTTTTTCCTACGGACGAACCGTTTCGTACTGACAGCAACCGCGCGATCCATGAGCAAACATGGCGTTCACCAGCCCCAAGGAGCATGCCGTGAAACCATTTTCCGTCGAAGATTTGTACCTGCATAAAAAGGTCATGGACCTACACGCCGCCAGCGGATCAGGCGCGGTGTTGGGAACGGTTCAGTCTGTTTTACGCGATGCAAATAAATACAGCTCCCAAGTTTGGGCATTTCCGCTTGACGGCGCTCCGCCTTCACAACTGACAACCGGGGAATATCGGGACCAATCGCCACACTACTCGCCGGACGGGCGCCATATCGCTTTCCTGTCCGACCGGCAGGGTGGCGTTTCGCAGCCCTACATCATGGGTATTGACGGCGGCGAAGCGCGTCAGCTGGCGTCCTATGCGTTGGGTGCATCCAGTCTGCAGTGGGCACCTGACGGTAAACGTCTTTATGTCGCTACTGCCGTGAAGGTTAAGCCGGACCACCGCGGCGCAGGTAGCACCTCATCAGGCGTGCACGCTGGCGAGGTGGAGGTGTGCTGGAAACTGCCCTACAAGGCCGACGGCATCGGTTTCCTGCTGAAACGCCAAATACAGGTCTGCAGCATCGACGTGGAAAGCGGTCTCTCGACAACGATAGTCGAGGGCGACTTTGACGTGCTGGGATTCATGCCGTCACCGGATGGCCAGTATCTGGCTTATACGCGCACGCGCGAGGGTCGCTATGCCCACGCCAGCGACTTATGGGTGAAGAATCTGGCGAGCGGTGAGCATCGTCGAATGACCCACGAGCACGCACTGGTTATGCAGCCCGCCTGGTCGGGGGACAGCTCGCGAATCGCATTTGCAGGCGCGTTGAAAGAAGGTGACGGGGAAAGCCGCCTATGGGTGCTTGAGTTGCCAAGCGGCAACATACTGCGTTTGGGTGAGCTTGAGGTAGCGGATGCCATGAGCATCGTCTGGACCGATTCAGACCGGTCACTGATGCTGATTCGGGCGCACCGGGGGCGTCACGGTATCGTTTCAGTATCGGTGCCCGGTGCCCGCATCCAGGAACACGTCGGTGGCAACCGGCAACTTGGAGCATTCGCGCTGTGCGGTGACACATTGGTCTACAGCGTTGATACTCCCGTTGCGCCAAGCGAAGTCTTTGCCTATGACATCGAGCTGGCCGCAGAGCGCCAGCTGAGTCAACTCAACCCCTGGTGGAAAGACAGAACGACCCTGCAACTAGAGCCCCGTTACTTTCAGGTGCCCAGTGAGCTTGGCGCCATGGAGACGATAGAAGGATGGTTGCTGCGTGCGAAAGGCCGCGAAGGGCCCTTGCCTTTGCTGAATGATGTGCATGGCGGGCCGGCAAGCTATGCGCTGCTGGATTACGAAACCAACATCTACTGGCAAGTTCTTTGCTCGCGCGGCTGGGCCGTCCTTCTGCTGAACGCCGTCGGCTCAAGCAGCTTCGGTGGGGAGTTTTGCCGCCGGCTGTCGGGCAACTGGGGAGAGCTGGATTTGCCGCAGCACTTGCACGCCATTCAGCAGTTGCAGCAGGAAGGTGTGTGCGAAGACCATGTTTCCATTGCCGGGAAATCGTACGGCGGACACTTCACCAGCTGGTCTATCGGCCACACGCCAGTTTTCAAGGCAGCTGTCGTGATGGCGCCTGTCGGTAATATCGAAACCCACTACGGTACATCTGATGGCGGCTACTATGCCGACCCTCTCTATATCGGTACAGCACCTCTTTTTGATCGGCAAAAGGCCCGCAAGCTATCACCCTTGCAATTCATAGAAAAGGCACGCACCCCTACCCTGTTCTTGCAGGGAAAAGATGACGAGCGTTGTCCGAAGTGCCAGTCAGAAGAATTGTTTGTGAGCCTTTACCGCGCCAGCGACACGCCCACGGAACTGGTGCTCTATCCGGGCGAGGGGCACTTATTTTTGAGTACCGGCAAACCAGATTGCCGGGCTGACGCGGCAACACGAATCATCGACTGGCTTGAAAGATACGGCTTGCCGGCGGTGCCGCAGAGCCGTGACATGGAACCAAGGGAGATTTCGCATGATGAGGGTAGTGCTGATCGAAGACAACCTGCCGATGAGAGAGCAGTTGAAGTTAGTGCTCAGGGCGATTCCGGGAACTAGGGTCGTGATGGAGGCAAGCACTCAGGCACAAGCCTGCGAATGGCTGGAAAAGCATGGCGAAGATTGGGACTTGGCAGTGGTCGATCTGTTTCTCGCATCTGGGAACGGGCTGAACGTCCTGAGAAAGTGCGTGAGCCCAAATGTGCAGCAAAAGGTGGTCATGATCACCAACTATCAACGCGACCGTGTCGAGGCGCATGCCAGGGCAGCAGGCGTCGATGCCTTTTTTGACAAGACAACGCAGCTAGAAGACCTTGTTGATTTTTGTTCCTGCGAAGCGCGTCGCCTGACGGAGCAGCAGCCGGTGAACAGACAGCCAGAGACGCCTCTCGAAAAACCGCGCTGAGTGGCGAATAGGCCCGCTGACGACCTGTATGTCTTAAAGCTCATCAACTCGGTTCGTTTTTGACCGATTTCATCGATCTGACGAAACCAACATGAAAAAAGCCAGCCGCTGATTCAGCGGCTGGCTTTGATGCTTAACTAATCCCTGGTGCCGGAGAGATGAATCGAACACCCGACCTTCTCATTACGAATGAGAAAATACAGGTGTTCGTGAACATTCTCCGGTGTTGAGTTCTTGCCATAAAATCTATATGAATCAACACCTTATGGCGACTCAGGCATTCCGTAGTGTTGATCCGTATTTGTCAATATATCGCAAAATTGGCTACATGGTGGCTACATGGTGGCTACCTGAGCGGTATTTTGGCTACATGGAAAGCAGGGAAAAACATGGCAAGACCGAAGAAAACCGACGCACCGGACTTGAGCAAGCCTCAATACCTGACAGCTGGGTCGATTGATCGACTACCCTGCCCAGCAGGCAAGCTACAGGCCTTCATGCGTGACGTCAAAGCGCCCGGCCTGCGTGTGCGCGTGACGGCGGGCGCCGCAAAGTCCTATGTTTTTGAGGCGAAGCTGAACCGGCAGACCATACGGCGCACCATTGGCGACGTTCGCGCCTGGAGCATCGAAGCCGCGCGCAATGAGGCAAACCGGCTGCGCGTGACGTTGGACGGTGGCATAGACCCGCGAGAGTTAGAGCGTAACCGGCTGGCAACCAAAGCCGCCGCCAAAGCCGCAGCTACAGCGCAAGCCGTGACAGTGGGCGATGTGTGGCCGCGCTACCTTATCGAGGGTAAGCCCAAGCGTAAAGAAGCCTTCAAGCCCCGCTATCGTGCCGACCTTGAGGCGATGGCCGTGCCCGGTGGCGAGAAGAAAAAGCGAGGCGAGGGCAACACCCGACCGGGGTCGCTATTCCCGCTTCTGGTGCTGCCGTTGTCCCAAGTGAACGAGGACACGCTGAAAAGTTGGTTTGACCGCGAGGCTCTGACCGGCAAGCATCAAGCCGCCCGCGCCCTGATGATGTTCCGGGGGTTCATGCGCTGGTGCTCTGCAAAGCCTGAATATCGCGCCATGATTGACCGTGACGCCGGTAAAGCCGCCGCCATCGTGGAAGCCCTGCCAAGCAACACACGCCGCACTGATGCCCTTGAGGCTGCGCAAGTGCCCGGCTGGTGGGCTGGTGTGGAGCAACTGAACAACCGCACCGCCAGCGTGTATCTGTGTGCTCTGCTGCTTACAGGTGCCCGCCGTGAGGAAATAGCCGCCTTGAAGTGGGCAGATGTGGATTTTCAGTGGCGCAAGCTGACCATTGCCGTCAAGGTAGAGGCGACCCGCGTTATTCCGTTGACGCCTTACCTGGCGCAACAACTGGCAACCCTGCCGCGTATCAATGAATTCGTCTTCGCCAGCACGGGCAAGGCGGGCCGCATTGCAGACACCCGCGCCAGTCATGCCAAAGCCCTGCAAAGCGCCGTAATCGACAGCCTGACTATCCACGGCCTGCGCCGTTCGTTTTCGCTGCTGGGTGAGTCTGCCGGGGCTCCGGCAGGGGCTATCGCACAGGTAATGGGCCACAAGCCAAGCGCGACCGCAGAGGGCTACCGCCCGAGAAGTGTTGATGCCCTGAGGCCGTACCTTGCGCTGATTGAAGCGCACATTCTGCAGCAGGCAGGTGTTACCTTTGATGCCAAGGCCGCGCCCGGTGCGCTGTGCGTGGTGGCCGCATGAAGCACTGTCATTTGGTAGTCATCCCGACCAGTTTGCGCAGGGTCAACAGCATAAATGAGTTAGAAGACTGGATGCTTTACTGGAAGCCCACCACCACAGCCACGATGGAGCAGGAAATGCGCGCGAACAGCGCTCTGCTTGCAGAACGGTTCGTCAGGGGCAACGTATGGCTTAAAACCTTCCTCGCGTGGAAATTGGAAAATCCACGAACTTTTATCACGGAACGGGCGATGAGGCGTATCACATCAAGGGTCCTTCGGACCTGTGGAAATAGCGGATTTTGCCCCAGCTAGACTCGCCTCGAAACCGGGTTGAAAAGTCAGTCCTCCCCTGACTTACTGGGGCCTCTCGATTGGGAGTTTTGCGCGGGAGGCGCTATGGAAAATACACCAGAACGGTCTGATGCTGAATACAGACAAGGATGGGATGAAGCGACACTTGAGGCAGACCACTGGGCTGCGATGAGTGAGATAACTCCTATAAATGCCGCCATGCTCTTATGCCGGTTAAATCCCAATGAGCAGAGCTACGACGATGCAAAACTGCTAAGCACCGATGAAACCAAGCCGGAAAACTTGGTAAAGCTGGAGCAGCGGCTGACAGACCTAGCTAGGACTGTGCAAAAGCCCCGTACCTTGAGAAACTGGCACTAGGAAGCAATAGCGATGGGGCTTACTTACCATTCGTGGATTGATGGTTATATGGCTGCAACTAAAGCAAAGGCACCACTACGACAGGACGACACCGCAGCGCCCACACCCATGGCGGCGGAAACAGTGGAGCAACGCCGCTACCGTTACCTTGATATGTTTGAAAGAGAAGAGGAACGAGGGAAACGCGGAGCATTGCAGCGAGTGGCAAACAGTGAAGGGATTGATCGCTCAAATATGCGCAAGGACATTGAGAAGGCACGGGCCGCACGCGGCGCCCAAAGACGGGCCGGTGGATGGGTTTCGCAACTGGTGCAGGACGGGAAGCGCACTGGCTGACCTACCCGAAAGTTACCCCAAGTTCTAACCGGTTCACCAATGAAAACGAATCGGGAAGCCCACCCGGTTTGACGGGGTTACATACTCAAAATTTGAAATTGAGTCCTTTCAATAGGCATCAAGCCGAAAGGTTAGTGACTCATGACAATTGCAACCATTCAACAGTTCCCGCCGCTGGAATCTGTGACCCGACCGACCGTGGACACCGCGTCCGCTGCTTACTACCTGAACCGCCGCCCACAGACGTGCCGCGCATGGGCCTGCTTAGAAAATGGCCCGCTTCGCCCTATCCGCATCAATGGCCGCCTAGCATGGCCTGTCTCTGAACTGCGCCGCGTGCTGGAGGTGGCGTAATGCAGTGCGGCACATTTCCTTCTCAGCACAAATCCGTTACAGCCGAGGTGCTGGCCCGACTGATTCAGGGCGAAACGTTGACCAGTATGAGCATGGTGTTTGGCGCTCATACCACCAGGCTCGCTCCCAAAATACACGTGCTCAGGCACTTGAACGGCTGGGACATTATGTCGACACCTGCAACAATCCACACCGTTGACGGGCGCTTGACTAAGGTCAGCGAGTACAGACTTTCAGCCGCCAGTATCCAAGCCGCACTTGCGAAGGGCGGGGCCCATTTCTGCGAGAGCGTGAGGGTCGCTCGAGATCGACTGCGGCGAGCACTGCAGTAATGGCGGCGTCTCGCTCCAAGGGCGAGTTCTTCTTTAGCGTGGGCACCATCGGCCGGTCCACGCGCGAGGGGCGCAAGCCTTCAACGCTGCTGCAGGCGATACGCCACAACCGTCGGGCGATTCAGGCTGAGCTCGGCGCCGGCAGCCACATCGACGCGGAGCGTATCTGCCTGAACGAGACGCTTGCCGGGCCATCAGCGCCGGCTGAGGTGGTGGCGCTGGCACAAACACTCATGATCAGCGCGGGTGTGGTCGTCGACAAACTGCGAAAGGACTACACGCAGGCCATCGAACTCCTGTTCAGCCTGTCCGCGGATACTGATGTCGATACCGGAAAGTACTTCCAGCGCTGCGTGGACTGGGTCGGTGAGCGATTCGGCGCGGCCAACATACTGAGTGCGGACATTCACCGGGACGAGTCGGTGCCGCACTGCCATGTGCTGCTCCTGCCGCTTGTGGGCGGGCGCATGCGCGGCAGTAAATTGATCGCCAGACCGGAGTTGGCCAAGCTGCGCTTGTCGTTTGAGCGGGATGTCGCGCGTGGGTTCGGGCTCAATAAGCCGCCCAGCCCAATGAGCAGCGCGATGCGAGGACAGGCTGTGCGGCTGGTATTAGATCGACTCGAATCGACGCGAGATGCGGTGAAAAATAGCGCCCTGTGGCTGCCCATGCGCAGGGCCATCGAACAAGACCCCGCTCCTTTCCTGGCTGCGCTCGGAATCGATGCCAAACTGATCGAGCCCCCACGCAAGACACGGACGATGACTGAAATTTTTACCAGCCCTGGCAAGGGGCCGAAGGTTGAATCCATCCACAAGAGTCCATCGAATGACCATGTTCAAAAACCAATAGGTTTCGGAGAGAGCCCGGCAACAACACCCAGCAACCACGCTGTAACGGAGCTTGAGAAACCAATAGGTTTTAACAGCTACCCTCAAGCGTATCGAAACCTATCTTGTGTAGGTTTCGCTCCAGCAACGACCGTATTTGAACAATCCAATCCGGCCGAATGCCAGCGGCTAGAAGGACTTGAAGCTGACTGCTGCCGTGACAGGCAAGTACCAGCAGAAGCTCCAAGGCATGCAGTAGAGGTAGGCACAGTAAGCGGTCAGGCTAATCCTGATGACGCAGTTAGTCAGGTGAAGGCGGTCGCCTGCAATGAGCCAGCGTTTCCGGGGCCGCTGCCACTCCCATATCAACGCCACCCACCCTGGCTTCTCAAAACCGAACTTATCGATTTTCCAAACCGCTATCTGCCATGAAAGAAAAATTCTTGACCACCAATTCGGTTGCATTGCCTGGGACCAGACCACAAAGCGCGACACCCGAAAAAACCACAAACTCGGCGCAACTGTGTGCTGGCGGCGCATTCCCTGCAACGACCGTTGTTCATGCTTATTTCGACGGCGCAGTCGAGCCAAAAGACATCCTGGTAACGCTACGCTCTCAAGCGGCTGCCATCCAGCAGGGCGACATGACACAGGTGGAGGCCATGCTCATCAACCAGGCAGTCGCCTTGCAGAGCATGTTCGCTGACCTGGCCGTTCGCGCCAAGAGGCAGAAGTCGCTTGAGGGGGTGCAATGCCTCAGTCAGCTGGCGCTGCGAGCACAGGCCGGCTGCCGCGCAACATTGCAAACCCTTGCAGAGGTCAAGAATCCCCGGCAGGTCGCTTTCGTCAAGCAGACCAACATAGCGCAGACCCAGCAGGTCAACAACGGTGTGCCTTCTCCCGCGAAAGAAAAGTTGGAGACGCATCTCGAAGTATTAGTTGGGGACAATCATGGCAGCGAGAAAATGGACACCCGAGCAACGAAGGCATCAGGCCGCGTTGATTCAAACCTGGTCACCCTGGACGCGGTCTACCGGACCGAAAAGCCCGGCAGGAAAGCTAATTGCCTCCCGTAATGCATACCGAGGTGGCCTGCGTTCAGAGCTTAGAGCGCTCGCTAGAGAGGTCAACTTTCTGTTGCGCGAGCAGGCAGATTTTCTAAGCAAGTTCTAATCGTGGCCGTCGTTGGGGGAAGAGATTTTCCGGCATTGGCGACGAACGCAGGATGCCTCAATTTCTTGACCAAGATTGATTTATATACAAACAAATACTGTCAGCAGTCAACCTTTTATCCAGACCAAGATAGATTGTGCGACGAATTATGGGAGCGTGAATGCGATAGGCGGCGCGAGTTGGTCAACTCACTACGGGTCAGACGATGGACGTGAAGGTCTTGTAGCCAACGACTGGAGCCACAGCTTGGTGCAGACGCACCGCAACTGATTCAATCGCCGACCAGGGCGGAAGCTGCTTGGACCCAGTTTTGATATAACGCAATCAGTGGTTGTGGTTCATACCGATCAACATCTGCATTGCAGCCACATCGGCTTGGTGCTCAATGAAAATTGCCAGCAGTCCTAGACTCTTGACCCCCGGTAATATGCATCCAGGTCGTGTCCGTACCTCTTTGAGCCAAGCTCCCGCACTGTCACGCCATTGTGGCGGAACCCGAGCGGAAAGAAATGGCCAAGCCCGAGACGGGGGGGGCAATTAGCGTTGGTCTGACCGTATCTAAAGCCGTACTACCGGCTACACCGTGGCTACATAGCCAGAAAGAAAAAAGGTTCGCTACTATTTTCATAGCAATGAACCTTTATCTGTATTGGTGCCGGAGAGATGAATCGAACACCCGACCTTCTCATTACGAATGAGCTGCTCTACCGACTGAGCTACACCGGCAACAACCCGAAATTATAGCTTGTAATCTTTGGCGAACCGTCGGGCTGGCACCGTGTCATGATGCGGACACCCCCTGCGTCAAGTCCTTAGCGACCTGGCTTTCAGGCCGGGCCAGCACCTTGTCGATGCGTTTTCCGTCCAGGTCCACCACTTCAAAAATCCAGCCTGCACACACGACTTTTTCGCCGGTTTTAAGCAGCCGCCCGGACACGCTTTGAAGCAGGCCCGCAACGGTGTTGTAGCGGCCCTTGCTTTCTTCAGGCAGGTCACGGATGTCCAGGCGCGCTTTGAGTTCGGACACCGGCATGACGCCGTCGATGAGCCAACTTCCATCGTCGCGCCGGGTGGCCCAGGCATCTATGGGCGCACCGGTCTGCAGCTCTCCGGTGATGGCTTCCAGCATATCCATGGGTGTCATCAGTCCCTGCACCACCCCGTACTCGTCGACCACGAAGACAATGCGAGTCGATCGCGCCCTGAACTGTTCCAGCAATTCCATGCCAGTCAAGGTTTCCGGCACAAAAACCGCTGGTATGGCGTACTGCTCGATGCGGTCACCAGCGCCAGGCACTTGGGTGTTTGGTAGCAAGTCACCTGCCTGGCCAGCCGGTAGCCCGCGCAGACCGCGCAGGGCCAACAGCTTGGCCACATTCACAACGCCGACCACATCATCCAGGCTACCGCGGCATACCGGATACCAGGAGTGGCCGGTTGCGCCTGCCTTGTCGATGGCCTGGGCAACGGTGTCTGTCACGTCGAGCCACTCGATATCGGACCGGGGCAGCATCAACGACGTCAGGAGGCGGTCGTCCAGCAAAAACACGTTCTGCACCATCTGGTGTTCGTGTTCCTCGATCAGCCCGGCGTCAACGCCCTCTTCAAGGCTGGCCGCAATCTCCTCTTCAGTCACCGCCCTGCCGACTGTGTTTTCAATGCGCAGCAGCTTGAGAACCGCCATGGTGCTGAAGGACAACAGCTTGACGAACGGTTTCGCAATGATGGCTACCCACATCATGGGGCGAGACACCAGGCGGGCGACTGGCTCGGGATAGAGCTGCCCGATGCGCTTGGGTACCAGCTCTCCAAACACGATGGTGATGAAAGTGATGCCCGTCACCACAACAGCGGTAGCCGAGATCTCTGCAGCTCTGGCGCTCATACCCAGGCCAAGCAGCCACTGGGCCAGCCCTCCGCTGAAGGCGGCCTCCCCGATGATGCCGTTGAGCATGCCAATCGATGTGATGCCGACCTGTACCGACGACAGGAACTGGGTAGGGTCGTCAAGAAGGCCCAATGCTGCTCGCGCACCCTTGTCATGTGCATCGGCCATTGCGGTCAACCGTGCCTTGCGACTCGAAGCGAGTGCCATTTCCGACAAGGCAAAAACGCCGTTGAGCAGCGTCAGAAAAGCAATCAGCAAAAAATCCATGTGCCCTGGGCGAAAATGATCAGATGTCAATGTACATGATCGGCGATCTGCAGGGATGCCATGGACCCTTTCAGCGCTTGCTGCAAACCATTAATTTTTCACCCAGCCGCGACACGCTGTTTCTGTTGGGCGATCTCGTCAACCGCGGCCCCGACTCGCTGGCGGTGCTGCGCAGTCTGGTCAACATGGGCGATGCGGCGCACTGCCTGCTGGGCAACCATGATCTGCACCTGCTGGCCATATGGCGCGGCGTGCGCATGCCGGGCGACAAGGACACTGCGCAACATATTCTGCAAGCGCCTGACGCGGCCGATCTGATGGACTGGCTGCGCCATCGCCAGATGGCAATCTTGCAGCAAGGCTGGCTGATGGTGCATGCCGGCGTGTTACCGCAGTGGAGCGCGGCGCAGACCCTGGCCCTGGCGGCCGAGGTTGAGCAGGTCTTACGAACGCCAGATGCTCATACCTTGACAGGATTTCTTGAGGCCATGTATGGGAATCAACCGGCGCAGTGGCATTCCACGCTGCAGGGATATGACCGCTTGCGAGTCATCGTCAATGCGCTGACAAGGTTGCGTTTTTGCCAGGCTGACGGCACGATGGAATTTGCCAGCAAGGAAGGGGCGGGCCATGCACCACCGGATTGCATGCCGTGGTTTAAGGTCCCCGCCCGTGCCACTGCTTGCACACCGGTAGCATTTGGACATTGGTCGACACTGCACGGTATGTCGGGGAAAACGCCAGAAATGGTGCACAACACGCTGGCATTGGATACCGGTTGCGTGTGGGGTGGCTGCCTGACGGCCGCACGCATCATGCCTGCAGGCGAAGGGTTCGAGTTGATCACCGTGCCCTGCGATGCCGAGCAGAATGCCCTGGCATAAAAACAGGTCGTAAAACTTCAGGTCGCTGCGGGCGCCGGTCCCACCTGCTGCACTTGCTCGGCCTCGGCCGCAGCGGCCTCGTCCGCCCATGCACGTGCGATGCTGGCTGCGAGCAAAAGCACCGCCGACGAAAAATAGATCCACATCAAAATCACGACCAGTGAACCCGCAGCGCCGTAGGCAGACACGACAGCTGCAGTTGATAAGTACAGGGCCATCAGGTGCTTGCCAACCGCAAATAGCACCGCACTTGCAGCAGCGCCCCTGACCAGATAACGCATGGCGGGTTTCGGCCCCTTGCTCATCCTCATCAGCGCCACAAACAGCGCCACACAAAACGCAAACGAAATCAGCTCATTGATGACCAGCGCCACCTTTTCGATGGGTAAGTAGCTACCTGCCCAACCCGAAAATACGCTCAATGCCGTGGACACGACCAGAGAGACCAGCAACAAAAAACCGAAGGCCAAGATATATGCCACGCCACGCAGGCGCAAGGATGCGCTGTACCACCATTTCTGGCGTGGGGGCTGCCCACTGCCTTGCCGCCAAAGTCGCTCGAAGGCATCTTGCAACTCTGCAAAAACACCGGTGGCACCCGTCAGCAGCAACACAAAAGCCACCGCAGAGGCCACAATGCCTTGCGAGGGCTGCTGCGCGCTAGACAGGGCTTGCTGCACCACCTGCGCGCCTTGCGCACCAACCACGCTGCGAATCTGATCGACCAGGCTGCTGGCCACATAGCTCCGGTCAAGCCACCAGCCCAGAATGGCCACCAACAGCACCAGCAGAGGTGCCAGACTGAGGATGCCGTAGAACGACATTGCAGCGCTCATGCGCAACCCATCGGCAGCCATCCAGCGGGTCACGGCCTGCGAGATCGGCCTGAACACATGAAAGAAAGCCAGCCGTGCCTTTTGCCGCACAGGCGCTGGTTGTGCCCCGCCCGCGCCCAAAAAGCCAGAAGGGTTGTTGAGGTTGTCGGAAGAAGCCATGGTGTCATCCTAGTAGGCCCCGTCCGCCAGCGCTACCGGACGCCAGACGCGCCAGCCGTAGGCATAAGCTGACGGGTTATGAGCCCTGGTCAGGAACAGGCAGCACTGTCCAGTGCAGCGAGGCAGGCCGGCTTTCCGGCTCGCCAGCACCAAAGAATCAGCTGGGCGTTTTGAAAAGCGCTGCGACTTTTTTCTTTGGCTTGATGTTGGACGATATGCCGCTGCGCGAAGACGCAGACTTGGTATCGGCTTCCCAGGCTGGAGCGGTGCCTGGCGCGGCGTTCACCTCATAGGGCTGGTCAAAGAAAGGATCACGCGGCGCGGCTGCCTGTCGATGCGGCAGGTGTTCACGCCGCTCGCGGCGCTCTGGGCGCTCGCGGTGTTCACCCTCAGCGCCTTCACGGTACATGCGCCGGCCATCGTTGTTGCCGCCCTGATCGCCAGCACCGCCCGGCGCACGGGGCCGATCTTCTTCAAATTCAAGCGGCTCCAGATCGATTTTTGTCTTGATCAGCTTTTCGATATCCGCCACGAGACGCTGGTCGCTACTGGCCACAAAACTGACCGCCAGACCTGATGCACCAGCACGCCCTGTACGGCCGATACGGTGCACATAGTCCTCCGCGTTGAAGGGAACGTCAAAGTTGAAAACTGCGGGCACATCCTTGATGTCCAGACCACGGGCCGCGACATCGGTGCAGACCAGCAAATCAACCTCGCCCGACTTGAACGCTTCCAGCGCCTTCAGACGCTCGTCCTGGCTCTTGTCGCCATGCAGCGCTGTCGTCTTCAGGCCTTCACGCTCCAACGAGCGGGCCAGCCGTGCGCAGCCGAGCTTGCTGTTGACGAAAACAAACGCCTGCTTCATGCCACGCGACTTGAGCACCTGGTGCAGCGCACGGCGCTTGTCGTCGGCATTGACCGCATAAAAATGCTGCTCGACCGTGGATGCCGTGGCGTTGGACCTTGCCACTTCAATCGTCACTGGATCTTGCAGGTAGCTGGAAGCGAGCCGCTTGATCTCGGGTGAGAAGGTCGCTGAAAACAGCAGTGTGATCCGTTGCTTGGGCAGGTAACTCAGAATGCGCTGCAGGTCGGGCAGAAAGCCGATATCCAGCATGCGGTCTGCCTCATCCAGCACCACGTATTCGACCTGGTTAAGCACAGCGTTTTTGGCTTCGATATGGTCCAGCAGGCGGCCGGGCGTGGCGACCAGTACCTCCACGCCTTTTTTCAGCTCCAGCGTCTGCGGCTTCATGTCCATGCCCCCAAACACCACCGTGCTGCGCAGGTTGGTGTACTTGGCATAAAGCCGCACCTGCTCGGCCACCTGGTCGGCAAGCTCGCGTGTCGGCAGCAATACCAGCGCCCGCACCGGGTGGCGTGCCGGCGAGGTTGAAGCGTTCTCGTGCTTCATCATGCGCTGCAGCAGCGGAAGCGCAAAAGCAGCGGTCTTGCCGGTGCCTGTCTGGGCGGCTCCCATCACATCTTTGCCTTGCAGGACGACCGGAATAGCCTGTTCCTGAATGGGTGTCATGGTTTCGTAACCCATTTCGGCTACGGCGCGGGCCAGCGGTTCTGCCAGCGAAAGATTGGAAAAAGATGATGTCATTTAGCCCGGTATTGTCTCACTTCGGTCAAATTAACTGGTAAGCAGAGAGAGCGCATGGGTTTTTGACCGCGCTGACTGCCAGAGGCCGGGCCAAGCGGATGGCCCCAGCTAGCGCACGTCGGCCTTTTTGCTATTGTATTTATAGCAGTAAGTGACCTTTTTTATTGGGCTGTCGGCGCTTTTTGTTATATTTTTGACGCAGCGAACGTGTCGCAGGCCTTGACGCTACCGGTTGACAGCCCGGTGTTGAACCAGCGCTGGCGCTGGGCGCTGGTGCCATGGGTGAAGCTTTCCGGCACCACCGCTCCGCCACTGGAGCGCTGCAGCGCATCGTCGCCAATCCGGGCAGCAGCGTTCATCGCTTCCTCGACATCGCCCTGCTCCAGGATTTGCCGCGCGTTTTGCGCGTTGTGGGCCCACACGCCCGCAAAACAATCAGCCTGCAGCTCCAGCTTGACGCTCAGCACGTTGTAGTCAGCCTTGCTAACCCGGCCGCGCATCTCGTCCATCTTGCCACTGATGCCCAGCAGGTTCTGCACATGGTGGCCCACTTCATGCGCAATGACATAAGCCTGCGCAAAGTCTCCCGGCGCGCCCAGCTGGCGGCTCAGGGTTTCATAGAAAGCGAGGTCGATATAGACCTTCCGATCAGCTGGGCAGTAAAAAGGCCCCATCGCCGCCTGCCCGCGGCCGCACGCGGTTGCCGTCTGCCCCCTGAACAGCACAAGCTGCGGCTCCTGATAAGTGGCGCCGCTTTTGGTAAACACGGTCTTCCACACATCTTCGGTATCAGCCAGCACGGTAGAGACAAACTTTGCCATGCGGTCATCAGCTGGTGGTTGCTGTGCCGGGCCTTGCTGCTGCTGGACGGCTGCTGGCGTACCACCGCTGAGCATACTCAAAATCGTCAGCGGATTGATGCCAAAAATCCAGCCGCCGACCAGCGCCACCACAATCGTGCCGACACCAATACTTCGTCCACCCAGCATGCCGCCTCCACCGCCGCCCATGCTGCGCCGGTCATCGACATTGCTGGATTCCCTGTTGCCTTCCCATTTCATGTGCATCTCCGTCGCCATATGCAGTCAAATCGCCTGAGCAGCATTTGACACGCTTTCACACCCGGCACAAGCGGCGCGATTCGCTTGGCCAGGTCATCCGTTGCCGCCCCTGGAACCAACCCGCATGATTTAGAGTCGACCTGACACCCTTATCGGCAACTTTCTACAGGCCAGGATCATGACCCACGCCAGCTTGATGCAACCTCTGCGTTTCTTGCCATCGATTGCACGCCTGAGCATTGGCGTCATCATGCTGGCGTTGCTGGCAGCCTGCGCCAGTCCCATCACCACCAAGGTCACGCGCTTCAACGCCTGGCCTGCCGATGCAGCTGGAAGCACTTTCAGTTTTGTAACGCCTGCTGACAGGCAGAACAGCCTGGAGCAAACCACTTACGAAAGTTATGTTGCGGCGGAGCTTCAAAAGATAGGCTTGCAGCCTGCTCCGTCAGGCCAGGCTGGCCGTATTCAGGTGAGTGTTGTCACCGGCAACCGAACCGAGGAAAGGAAGTTCCGCCAGCCCGTTTACCAGGACAGCTATGTGTTTCAGCCCCCGTACCGCGATGCGGCGGGCCGGATCTACCCCGGCTATTGGGCGCCCGACCTGTTCGGTCCGCGCTATGTGGGAGACCGTGAGGTCAGCCAGCAGGTCTCTGTCAGTAATCTCAGACTTCGCCTGCTGGACACGCGGCAAAGCCCGCCCGGCAAGCCGCGCACGGTTTTTGAGTCGAGGGCTGTTTACGAAGGCTTTCGTGAAGAGCTCCCCGGACTGGTGCCCCTGCTGGTTCGCGCGGTCTTCGAGGACTTTCCGGGTCAGAACGGCAGCGTGCGGCTGGTGCGTTTTGACGCCGAGACCGGCGCGGTCGTCAAGGAATGAAGGTGTTGGACGAGGGAGCGGCGGTATCCATACAGCCTAAAGTGTTGCTGGCCGGGTTTGACGCCTTTGGCGGCCTGCAGACCAATCCCAGCGGAGAAAGCGTCCTGCGCCTGCATGGGGAAACGGTGGCCGGTCACCTGATCGTTGGCGCGCAGCTGTCCACCACATTCAGCCAGGCGCCCCTTGAACTGGCGCAATGGGTGTTGCGTGTGCAACCGGTGCTGGTGATCTGCGTGGGCATGGCGGACAGCCGTCACGGGTTTTCAGTGGAGCAGGTGGCTATCAACCTCAGTGATGCCCGCATTCCTGACAACCAGGGTCATCAACCGCTGGATGAACCGGCGGTCGCTGGTGCGCCTGCCGCCTACTTCAGCACGCTGCCCGTGAAGGCGATCGTCCAGACGCTGCAAGACGCAGGGCTTGCGGCAGAGGTGTCATACACCGCCGGAACATTTGTCTGCAACCACGTATTTTTCAAGCTGATGCACAGTCTTTCGGGCTCTAGGCAAAAAGGCCAAGCCGTGCGCGGTGGTTTTATCCATGTGCCCGGCCCCGGTAGTGCGGACGCGCCGGCCGACCTCTCGATTGATCAGCTGATGCGTGGCTTGCGGTTGGCCGTCGAGTGCGCCCTGATAACACCGGTGTACTGCGCTGTGCGGGGCGGCAGCCTGGGTTAGCTACCTGCGCGCAAGGGTCGCGTGCAGAGCCGGCCCGGCAGAGGTTTCAACGCCAACCATCTGCCCTGTCTTGAGCAGGCATGCGCTGGTTCCAAAAACGCCGGCCGTTCTAAAGCACTCATCATGTGCGGCCTGCTCAAACGCGCGCTGCGAGGCCCGCCTGTCGGCCTGATGCACCTGCTCTTGTGCAACCATGCCCAGCGCGACGAGCTGTCCCACGATAACGGCAGCTGCCGCAGCCACCAGAATCCGTTGCATCGGCGTGAGAGAAACCGCCTTTGCCCTCAGGTGCTGTATCCAGCCAAACCGATCCGCCTTGGCGATCGAAAGAAAAAAGGAGCTGAGAGCTGGGTTTGCTTGCATAACGATGAGCTTGATCGATCAACCTCTCCAAACTCATCAGCAGTCGGCGCCTGCCCCTGTAGGATGAGCGCCAGACGATTTTTGACCAGCCCGCAGCCACCTGCGCCATAGCAACAAAACCATGACCCCCCTGCTTGATGCGGCGCAAACCGCCGCCCGCCTGCCCTGGACCCAGCTGGTCGAAGCCATCGCCAGTCTGCTGCGAGACCCATCGGTGCAGGTCGCACCCCGTCTGGTGCAGGTCCTGCCGGGCGGCGGCAGTCTTTTCGTGATGCCTGCGCTGGATAGCCGTGTGGCCATCACCAAGCTGATCACCTTCACCCCAGGCAATGCGGGTGGCAGCCTGCCTGCAATTCAGGGCGACGTGCTGGTTTTTGATGTGGCTTCAGGCCAAAGGCAGCTGATACTGGATGGACCGACGGTAACCGCCCGGCGGACAGCGGCGGTTTCGGCACTGGCGGCACGCCTGCTCGCGCCCGTGCCGCAAGGTCCCTTGCTGCTGATCGGGGCCGGGGTTCAGGCAAAGGCGCATCTTCAGGCTTTTGCCGAAGTGCTGGGTACGCAAGAGGTCATGATTGCCTCGCGACGCATCGACAGCAGTGAAGCACTGGCGCTGCACGCGCGGTCGCTGGGTCTGAGCGCCCGCGTTGTGGGCGATGCCAATGCCGCGCTGGCCGATTGCGCCCTGGCCGTCACCTGCACACCTGCCAGCCAGGTGGTGCTGCATGCTCTACCACCCTCTGGTATTTTTGTTGCTGCAGTAGGTGCCTTTACCCCATCCATGGCAGAACTTGCGCCGGTGCTTTGCAGGCATTTTCATGACCACGGCAGCATTTTTGTGGACACAGGCGATGCTGCCCATGAGGCAGGCGACCTGTTGCAGGCGGGTCTTGACCCTGCCCGTTGCGAGACCTTGGCAGATGTAGTGATCAGCCCAGCCAGAGCGCGGCAAGGCCCGGTGCTGTTCAAAAGTTGTGGCTGGGCCGGATGGGACCTGGCAGCAGCAAGAACAGCGTTGTCAATCAGTGCTTGAGGGATGCGGACGCACATTGCCTGACCAGCAATGACCTAGCGGCCCGCTCGGACACGACAGCAATGGCGCCCTGCGCGGCACCGATACAGGTCTAATCTGCAGGTGGAAGCTGCGTGTACCGCATTAGTACAGCTCGTACAGCTGACCCAGGCCAAGGCGGCGTCCGCCATCTACCGACAACGACAGGGAACCCATGACCAATCGCCGCGAATTCATTGTTCAACTCAGTGTGGGAAGCACCACCGTCCTGGCAGGGCATGCCTTTGCCCAGACACCCATGGTGGCAGAGACCGACGCGCAGTCTGTTGCCCTGGGTTACAAGGCCGACACCGCCAAGGTCGACAAGAAAAAATTTCCGAAGCACGAGGTAGCGCAGAAATGCAGCAACTGTGCGCTCTACCAGGGCAAACCAACCGATGCGGCCGCACCCTGCCCGTTGTTCGCTGGCAAACAGGTTGCAGGACCGGGCTGGTGCTCGGCATGGGCCAAAAAAGCCTGAGCCTTCGTGCAGCCGCGCGCCACACGAGGTGCTGCGCGCGGCGGCGACGCTTCGCCTACCGACAGGCGTAGCCTCAGGCCTTGGGCAGCGTCACCCCCACCTGACCCTGGTATTTGCCGCCCCTGTCCTTGTACGAGGTTTCGCAGACATCATCAGGGTCGCTTTCAAAAAACAGCACCTGGGCACAGCCCTCGCCGGCATAGATCTTGGCGGGCAGCGGCGTGGTGTTTGAAAATTCCAAGGTGACGTAGCCCTCCCACTCGGGCTCGAACGGGGTCACATTGACGATGATGCCGCAGCGGGCATAAGTGCTTTTGCCCAGGCAGATCGTCAGCACATTGCGCGGAATGCGAAAGTACTCGACCGTGCGGGCCAGTGCAAAGCTGTTCGGCGGAATGATGCAGCTGTCGCCATGAAAGTCGACGAAGCTCTTTTCGTCAAAGTTTTTCGGGTCAACCACCGTGCTGTGGATATTGGTGAAAACCTTGAATTCAGGCGCGCAGCGGATGTCATAACCGTAGCTGCTGGTCCCGTAGCTGATGATCTTCTGGCTCGTACCAGCGACATCCCGCTGGCGGACTTGCGCCGGCTCGAAAGGCTCGATCATTCCGGTCGTTTCTGCCATGCGGCGTATCCACTTGTCGCTTTTAATGCTCATCGTTTACTCCTGCACCCATTGTATGGCACGGCAGAGCGAAAACACTATTCATTTGATAGCTGCTACCCCTTATATTCATTGGGCTAGAGGCCTGTCAGGCTTGAATAACGGTACTGTCGATGACACGGTCGTCACCCAGCACGATAAGGGCAAAAAGCAGCTCGTCCAGGTTGGTGGCCAAAGCGGTCTTGCGCGCCAGCAAAGGCGTCGCCTTCGGATCAAGCACCACAAAATCAGCCTCGCAGCCTGGCAGCAGATTGCCGACAACACCCTCCAGGCCCATCGCACGGGCCGCACCAGCGGTGTGCTGCCACCACAGGTTTTGCGGTGCGATGCTGACGCCCGGCTTGGTCTGGCCTTCCCGCCCCACGTAATACGCTGCCAGCATGGTGTGAAACGGGCTGAAGCTGGTGCCGCCGCCCACATCGCTGGCCAGGCCATATAAAAACCCGACACGGTCAGCGCCTGCGTAGTCGAAAAAACCGCTGCCCAAAAACAGGTTGCTGGTCGGGCTGACAGCCGCTGCTGCGCCGGTGGCACGCATCACGGCGCGGTCATCATCGTCAAAATGAATGCAGTGCGCATACACCGCACGTTGCCGCAACAGGCCAAATTTTTCGTACACGCTCAGATAGCTTCGCGCGTCAGGGTACAAGCTTTTGACCCAGGCGATTTCGTCCCTGTTTTCCGCCACATGTGACTGGATCCACACATCCGGAAAGCGGGCAGCTAACTCGCCCGACCCTTGCAGCTGCGCGGCGCTGCAACTCGGCACGAAGCGCGGCGTGATCGCGTAACCCAGCCGGTCAAGGCCGTGCCATTTCCTGATCAGCAATTCGGTTTCGACCAGGCTTTGTTCCAGTTCGTCACGCACACCGTCCGGCGCGTTCTGGTCCATCAGTACCTTGCCGGCCACCATGCGCAGGTTACGCCGCTGCGCCTCCCCCAGCAGTGCATCGACAGAGCCTGCATGCGAGCTGGCAAAGGCCAGCGCCGTGGTGACGCCGTTTCGCAAAAGCTCTGCTATGAAAAAAGAAGCTGCTTCCGCAGCGTATGCGGAAACTGCAAAGCGCTTTTCGTGGGGAAAGGTATAGGTTTCAAGCCAGGGCAGCAGGCCGTCGGCGGGTGAGCCGATGACGTCAAGCTGCGGGTAATGGATGTGCATGTCCACAAAGCCCGGCGCGATGATGCGCCCTGGCAGGTGCTCGATGGCAACGCCGATATAGCGACCAGCAAGCTGCTGGTAGCTGCCAATGGCCTTGACGACACGGCGCCCGCTGGCGTCTGCGTCCGTTACCAGCAGCCCATCCTCTTCGTACAGCGCTGCGCCGGGGCTGCCGGGTGCTTCCGGCTCAGCAAAATACAACAGGGATGCGCGGTAGGCTTTCATGCCTTCAGCTTAACCGGCACACAACAGGCTGGCATACGCCGGTACCGATAAACGCTATGTGCAGCCCTCACCGGCTCAGCGTGCAGCTGTCGCCCACCGATTCGCGCCACACCCGGACTTTGGACAGACCCGGCAGATCGCCCGACAGCTGTTGCCAGATGAAGCCGCACAGGTTTTCAAGCGTTGCCGCTCCCAGGCCCGCAACTTCATCCAGTAAATGGTGGTCAAGCTGGGAACGTACCCGTTCAGCGGCTTGCCGCACATGGCCCAGGTCCATCACCATGCCGGTCTTCGCGTTCGGCATACCGCTTACGCTGACTTCCGCATGGTAGGTATGCCCGTGTACACGGCGGCTGCCCGCCGCTTCGATGTCGCGCTGCAGTGTGTGCGCTGCATCAAAGAAAAACCGCTGGCTGATCTCATAGGTCATGGCGTGGTTCGCGGCGTGGCTCATCGAATACCTGTCAGCTTGTGGGTTTGCAGGCTCAGGCGCCAGGCTGGTCGCTGCAGGCACAGCGCTATGCAGCGCTGGGTGTTCTCGGCCTGCAGGATGTTGTCCATCGGCTGCAGGTAGTGGTGCGTAAAGCGGGCGGCCTCCAGTTCGTCCAGGTTCAGGCCCATCTGCGGCCACACCACCTTGAGTTCATGCCCCTCGCGCTGCACCCAGGGCGCACCCGCCTTGGGGCTGACGCATATCCAGTCAATACCCGGCGGCGCCGCGAGGCTGCCATTGGTTTCAACCGCGATCTGAAAACCCAGCGCATGCAGGGCTTCCACCAGCGCATCATCGACCTGCAGCAACGGCTCGCCGCCCGTCAACACGACGAACCGGTGTGCGTGACCAGCGCCCGGCCATTGCGCAGCGATGGCTTCAGCCAGCGCCCCGGCGCTGAATTTTCCGCCCTGCGTGCCATCGGTACCGACGAAATCGGTGTCGCAGAACTGGCAGATGGCGTTGGCCCGGTCGCTCTCGCGGCCCGACCACAGGTTGCAGCCGGCAAAGCGGCAGAACACCGCCGGCCTGCCGGCGTTTGCACCTTCGCCTTGCAGGGTATAGAAAATTTCCTTGACCTGATAGCTCATGACGCGCGCCATAAGAGGCAATTTCGCGCATTCAGGCGGCCGGGTTTAAAGCTAGCGGCGCACACGGTAAAAACACAACCGGTGGCCACGAGGTTTTTGTACATGGTAGTCCTCTACATGGCCCCCAAAATAAAAAGAGCCGCCGTGCGGAGGCGGCACGGCGACAGGCTTTATTTTACGCGGCGGGCTGATGGCTTGCAGCGCCTCCGCTCACTCACGCCGAAGCGTCAGTGCGTCATCTTCCCGCGGATGGGGGCCGGGCGGCCGGCAACTTGAGCGAGCGCCCGGTATTGAGCAGCCGATCGCCCTCGACACGAAGGATGGAAATGTCCTGGGCAATGAAGTTGCCGGCGTCCTGGTACCCGCTGTCCTGGCTGAAAACCGCACCTTCAGGCGGTCCCCGCACAACTTCTGCGCCACGCGTGACTTTTTTGCCGTTTATTTTTTAGCGGCACGACAGCGGGTTGCGGCGGTAGAACGCTGCCGTGGTGGCCGAGTTGCTAGCCTTGAGTAGCACCGCCACGGCCATTTTTCCATCCCGGCTGATGGCCAGCCCTTCAGGAGCATCGCCCACGACCACCTTGTCGATCACGCGCGGCGGGTTGGCCTCGATATCGATCCCGCTGACGGTATCGGTATGTCCGTCGGCAGCGCCCGAGCTGCCGTTGTCTGCGGTCAGGGCCAGTTTGCCCTCAGGCGTCACGTCCACCTTGTAGGGCCGCAGGCGGCAGGCACATCCAGCTTGCTGTAGGTGACCTTTTCGCTATCGTTTCGTCGGGCGTAATGGCCAAGTTTACGGGCGGCCGGCGATCGTGTTGGGCAGCGGTAGATTCACGATGATGCGCGCCAACGGCGGGTCAGTCCGATGTCGACGATCGACAGCGTATCGCGCCCCGGGGCGCTCAAAACAATCTGCCGGTAGCGTCCCAAGACTGTTTTTTGTCATTGGCAACAATCATCAGCTCACGCTTGCCGGAGGGCACGGGCGGGCTGGCGCAACTGGCGAGGGTGATGGCAGCAATGGCGGCAACCGTGGAGAGTCAAAAGCTCATGGAATCTGACTTATGCGTCCGCGCCCAGGCTGAAGGCCGGGTACCGGTCGGGGACCTTGCCTTGGTATGCAGCCGATGGAACCCGGTCCCGAGAGCTTTTCACTACAGGGGGCTAGGCAGGCGAGGCAAACGCGTCAAAGCATCCCTGCAGATGGTCAAGGTGGCGGCGTCTGGCTGCATCATCGATAAAACTGGCCTCAAAGCTGTTGCGCGCCAGCCGGTAAGCCTGCTCGGTATCCAGGCCGATGGCGGCGAAAGTCTGCAGGAAGTTGTCGTTCATGTAACCGCCAAAGTAGGCCGGGTCATCCGAGTTGACGGTCGCGGCAATGCCGGCATCCAGCAGTTTGCCCAGGTTATGACTGGCCAGGTCTGGAAAGACGCACAGCTTCAGGTTGGACAACGGACAGACCGTCAACGCGATCTGGTCCCGCGCCAGCCGCTCCATCAGCAAGCGGTCCTTGACCGATTGCACGCCGTGATCGATACGCTCGACTTTCAGCACGTCCAGTGCCGTCCAGACATAGGCGGGCGGTCCTTCTTCACCGGCATGCGCGACCAGCCGAAAGCCAAGCTCACGGCAACGCGCAAACACTTTCGCAAACTTTTCTGGCGGATTGCCCACCTCACCCGAGTCCAGGCCGATACCCGTGATCCTGTCGCGCCAGGGCATGGCCTGCTCAAGGGTCTCGAAGGCCTCCTGCTCGCTCAGGTGGCGCAAGAAACACATGATCAGCAAGGCGCTGATGCCATACCGCTTTTGGGCGTCAACACAGGCACGGTGCAGGCCGTCGATGACTGTTTCCATGCTGATGCCGCGCGCCGTATGAGTTTGCGGGTCAAAGAACAGCTCGGCGTGGACCACATGGTCAGCCGCTGCCCTGGCAAAGTAAGCCATGGCCATGTCATAAAAATCCTGCGCCTGGATGAGCACGCTGGCGCCGGCGTAGTAGATGTCCAGAAAGCTCTGCAGGTCTGTGAAGGCATACGCGGCTCGTAGCTCTTCGACTGTCCGGTAGGCAATTTCCATGCGGTTGCGTTCTGCCAGCGCAAAAATCAGCTCCGGCTCCAGTGAACCTTCAATATGGATATGCAGCTCGGCCTTCGGCATCTGGCTGAGCAGCTGCGGCAACCGGCCAGTGGCAATCGGTTTAACGGCAAAGGTCATGTGCGCTCCATCATGGCGGAAACAAAAAAGCTGCCAGCAACGCGTGTCGCTGGCAGCTGACGGGGCGGGCACTACCCGCCAAAGCTGCGGGTCAGTTGCCAGGCACCCTGCCTTCAACGCCTTTGACGTAGGTCTTCAGGCTTCCCAGAAATTTATCATCGGCCACCGTATCCTTCGCAACCAGCTCCTTGCCGGTGTTGTCCATGATGGGGCCCTTCCAGATGGAAAAACTGCCGTCCTTCAGGCCGGCCTTGACCTCGTCAACCCGTTTTTTGGTTTCTTCAGGCACATCGGCGGCCACGGAAATCATATCGATAGCGCCTTCTTTCACGCCCCACCAGGCACCCGTGCCGCCGGTCCATTTGCCTTCCAGCGCTTCACCGACTGCCTTGACATAGTAGGGTCCCCAGTTAATCACCGCCGAGCCGAGGTGGGCTTTCGGGCCGTAAGCCGTCATGTCGGAATCCCAGCCGAAAGCGCGCTTGCCCATTTTCTCGGCGGTCTGCAGCACAGCCGACGAGTCGGTGTTCTGGAACAGCACATCCGCGCCGCCGTTGATCAATGCCGTTGCCGCTTCGGTTTCCTTGGGCGGGTTGAACCATTCGTTGACCCACACCACCTTGGTCTTGACGTTCGGATTGACCGACTGCGCGCCCAGCGTGAAGCTGTTGATGTTGCGCACCACTTCTGGAATCGGCACGGAGCCAACCACACCCAGTGTGCCGCTCTTGCTCATCTTGCCGGCAATCACACCAGCCATGTAGGCGCCTTCATAGGTGCGGCTGTCGTAGGTGCGCAGGTTAGCGGCGGTTTTATAGCCGGTCGCATGCTCGAATTTGACATCCTTCAAGTCAGCAGCCGCCTTGAGCATGGGCTCCATATAGCCAAAAGTGGTGCCAAAAATCATGGTGGCGCCCTGGCTGGCCATGTCGCGGATCACGCGCTCGGCGTCGGCCGACTCGGGGACCTTCTCGACAAAGCTGGTGACAACCTTGTCGCCGTAGGCTTTTTCGACTTCCTTGCGGCCGTTGTCATGCGAGAAGGTCCAACCGCCGTCACCGACGGGCCCTATATAGGCAAACGCCACCTTCAGCGGTGCAGGCTTGGCAGGCGCTGCGGCGGCAGCTGGCGCGGGCGCCGGCGCAGGTGCGGGCGTCGCCACTTCGGTTTTGCTGCAGCCGACAAGTGCGGCGCCTGCTACCGCGGTAAGGGCCGCCAGCTTCAAAAGGGAACGTTTATGCAGATCAGTCATGTCATTTCGCTTTCGTTGTAAAAACCAGGTACGGGCCACAAGCCGTCAGGTTGCAGACACGGCCCGCCGCCGAAAAAATCGATTATGCAGCCCGACGCCTCAGGAGCCCGGGTAGAAAGGCTTGCCGATCGAGCTGGGCATGTTCACGCGAATCCACAACGGATTGCGCGATATCAGCACCAGCACAGCAATGGTGGCCAGGTACGGCAGCATGCTCAGAAACTGGATCGGAATATCGACGCCGGCGCTCTGCAGCTGAAACTGCAGCATCGTGACGCCGCCAAACAGATAGGCACCGAGCAAAACCCGTGCCGGTCGCCAGGTGGCAAAGGTGGTCAACGCCAGGGCAATCCAGCCGCGGCCGGCAATCATGCCTTCGACCCAGAGCGGCGTGTACACCACAGACACATAGGCCCCTGCCAGGCCGCACAGGGCGCCGCCCGCCACCACGGCAGCCAGCCTTATGCGGCGCACCGGATAGCCGAGGGCATGGGCCGATTCGGGGCTTTCACCTACCGAGCGCAGCACCAGGCCGGCACGGGTACGGTACAGGAACCAGATCAGACCGGCCGCGATGGCCATGCCGGCATAAACCAGCGGATGCTGGCGAAACAGCGCAATGCCCACGAACGGGATGTCTGCCAGAAACGGCAGGCGCAATTGCGCCTGTTCGGGCAGCTTTTCCTGCACATAGCCGATGCCCACAAAGGCTGAAAACCCGGCCCCGAACAGGCTGAGCGCCAGCCCGGTGGCGTACTGGTTGGTGTTCATCCAGATGACCAGCAGCCCGAACACTGCTGACAGCGCGGCGCCGGCAGCCATGCCGGCGGCAAAGCCCAGCCAGCTGTTGCCGGTGTGCACCACGGCGGCGAAGCCGGCAATGGCTGCGCACAGCATGAGGCCTTCTGCACCTAGGTTGACAATGCCTGCCTTTTCATTGATCAGCAAACCCAGCGCGGCAAGGGCCAGTATGGTGCCGGCGCTTAACGTGGCAGCGATCAGCAGCGCAGCAGCATCCATCAGCGGGCTCCCTTCACGGCCACCGCGGGCGGCGGGGCTGCAGTCGAGCCCAGTGGATTGAAGAACCTGATGCGGTAGGCCATCAGGGTGTCGCAGGCCAGCAGGTTGAACAGCAGCAGCCCCTGGAAAACGCCTGTCAATGATTTGGGCAGACCCAGACGCGATTGCGCCAGCTCGCCGCCTATGTAGAACATGCTCATGAGAATTGCCGAAAACACCACCCCGACCGGATGCAGCCGCCCGACAAAGGCCACGATGATGGCTGCAAACCCATAGCCAGCCGGCACATAGGGCGTGAGCTGGCCAATGGGTCCGGCCACCTCCAGCGCGCCAGCAAGCCCTGCCGCCCCGCCCGACACCAGCAACGCCACCCACAGCGCCCGGCGTGACGAAAAACCGGCATATCGGGCGGCGGCCGGTGCCAGCCCGCTGACTTCCTGCCGGAAGCCGGCGAAAGTACGAAACATGAACATCCACAGGCCTGCGGCCCCCACCAGCGCCAGCACGATGCCGATGTTGACGCGCGAGCCCTGCATCAGCCGCGGGATTTGCGTGACCGCCTCAAACGTCTTGGTCTGCGGAAAGTTGTAGCCGTTAGGGTCTTTCCAGGGTCCAAACACCAGATAGCCCAGCAGCATGTCTGCCACGTAGACCAGCATCAGGCTGACCAGAATCTCATTGGCGTTGAAGCGGTCGCGCAGCAGGGCAGTGATGCCGCTCCACAGCATGCCGCCCGCCACGCCGGCGAGCAATATCAGCGGCACGATCCAGGGCCCTGTGGTTTTGCTGGCCAGCAGCGCAACCCCGCCGGCGGCAATGGCGCCCATGACAAACTGGCCTTCGGCGCCGATGTTCCAGACGTTGGAGCGGAAACACACCGACAGGCCCAGCGCAATAATGAGCAGCGGCGTTGCCTTCACCATGAGCTCGCCAATCGCGTACGGCGACTTGAGCGGCTCCCAGAAAAACACCTGCAGGCCCCTGACCGGGTCTTTTCCCAGTGCCACAAAAAGCAGCACGCCCAGCACCACCGTGACCAGCAGCGCCAGCACGGGGGATGCATAAGTCCAGAACCGGGAGGCCTCAGGCCTTGCTTGTAGCTTGATCATGTCGAGGCTGCCAGGGCGTGCAGGGGGTTGGCAGCGCCAGGGCGCAGCCCTGCAACGTGCCCGAAAGGCCCGCATGCCAAGGCTATACAGGTCTTGCTATTTTTCATGCGTGCTCCAGAGACCGCTCATCCACTGCCCGACCCGCTCCACCGTGGCATCCGATCGATCGAGCGATGGCGACATGGCGCCCTTGGCCATCACATAGAGGCGATCTGAAATTTCGAACAACTCGTCGAGCTCCTCGCTCACCACAAGAACCGCACAGCCCGCATCTCGCAGCTTGAGCAACTCGCCGCGAATCTGCGCCGCAGCGCCCACGTCGACCCCCCACGTGGGCTGCGAAACAATCAGCAGCGTCGGACGGGCATCGATCTCACGGCCCATGATGAATTTTTGCAGGTTGCCGCCCGACAGCGAGCGGGCTGGGGCCGACGCTCCGTCCGTCTTGACGCGGTAGGCCGCAATGATGCTGTCAGCCCTGGCTTTCAGCAGGCGTGGCTTCAGCCAGCCGATCCTCCCGCGGGCCTCATGGCGCGTCAGCAGCAGGTTGCGGGCCAACGACAGCGAGGGCACCGCACCGCGCCCCAGTCGCTCCTCCGGTACAAAGTGCAATCCCATGGCGCGGCGTTGCGCAGGGCCGAGCTTGCCGACGTTCTTGCCGTTGACGGTGATCGCCGCCGCATCGCAGCGCGTGTCCTCGCCCGACAGCGCATACAGCAATTCTTTCTGGCCATTGCCCGACACGCCGGCAATGCCCACCACCTCGCCCGCGCGCACGTTCAGGGCAACCTGCTGCAGGTCGGTGCCGAAAGGCTCCGTGCTGCGCAAGGCCAGCTGCCTGACATCCAGCACGACGGCCTGCGCCTGCGATGCACGGTGCTCCAGCTGTGGCGGCTCGGCGCCAATCATCAGGCGGCTGAGCGATGCGTTCGATTCCTGCCGCGGGTCGCACACGCCCGACACCCGGCCGCCGCGCAATACCGTGCAGGCGGTGCAGAGCGCGCGAATTTCATGCAGCTTGTGGCTGATGTACAGGATGCTGCAGCCTTCCTGCGCCAGCCGCCGCAGGGTGACGAAGAGGTTGTCCACGGCCTGCGGCGTCAGCACCGATGTGGGCTCGTCCAGTATCAGCAGCCTGGGGTCGGTCAACAGCGCACGCACGATCTCGACCCGCTGCCGCTCGCCCACGCCCAAGGTGTGCACCGGGCGCATCGGCTCGATGGGCAATCCGTAGGCGCTGGCAGTCTGTGAAATGCGCTCGCAGACCTGCGCCAGGCTCAGGTTTTTGCCCAGGCCCAGCCATACGTTTTCTGCCACCGTCAGGGTGTCGAACAGGCTGAAATGCTGAAACACCATGCTGATACCCAGCGCCCGCGCCTCTTGCGGATTCCGAATCACCGCAGGCCTGCCGTCGATGGCCAGGCTGCCGGCGTCGGGCTTGACCGAGCCGTAGATGATTTTCATGAGCGTCGACTTTCCCGCGCCGTTTTCGCCCAGCACGGCATGGATCTCGCCCGGCTGCACGCTCAAGGAGATGCCGTCGTTGGCGACCACGCCGGGGTAAGCCTTGGTAACGCCGGCCAGTTGGAGCCGGGGCGCGCCGCCCTGGGGTTCTGCCGTGCTCACTGCGCCAGCCTGCCGCATGTTGTCTGATGTGTCATTTTTAAGCTTTTTAGGCCTCTAGCCCAATGGATACAAGGGCTTTTCGCTATTCTTTTCGTAGTGTCGTGGCAACCGACCGCACCTGCTCGCGCAGCCATCTGGCGGCGTTGGATGCGTGGGTGCGCTCATGCCACAACTGGTAGTACATCATGCGGGGAAACTCAATCGGCGCCGGCAAAACCTTCAGCGGTAGCAAGCTGGCGAACCGGTCACAGAACTGCCGGCCGGTCGTCAGGATGAGCAAGCTTGATGCCACCATGGCCGGCATCAGGCCGAAATGCGCGCAGCGCACCGTGATGTTGCGCTGCAGGCCTAAGGAGTCGAGATGCTCGTCGATCACGCCCTTGGCCCCGGGATGGGTTGGCGTTGGTGCAATATGCTCTGCAGGCAGCCAGGTGGCGCTGTCCCAGGAGCGCCGGGCAGCGGGATGGTCTCTGGCGACCAGGCAAGCCACATCGTCGCCGAACAGCCGGCCCATGTGCAGGTCGTCAGGCGGCGCTGCCCAGTTGCCGATCACGATATCGACCTGCCCGCCAGCCAGCTGGGCCCGGTAGTCGGCCAGGGCCGACAGCGGATGAATTTCGATCTGGGAGCGCGGCGCCCGGGTCTTGATCTGCGTCACCAGTTGCGGCAGAAACACCGGGTCGAGGTAGTCCGTGGCGGCCATTCGAAACACCGTGTTGGCCGTGGCCGCATCAAAACCGCGTGCATCGCTGAACAGCATGCTGGACGCACGCAGGATGCTGGCCGATGGTTCGATCATCCGGAGCCCGGCATCGGTGGGCACCATGCCACTGCCGGACCGCACCAGGATAGGATCGCCCGCCAGAGTGCGCAGCCGTTTGAGCGCTGCGCTGACCGCTGGCTGGTACATGCCCAGGCGAAGAGCGGCGCGCGAGACACTGCGTTCGGTAAGCACGGTGTTCAGGACCCTGATGAGATGAAGGTCAATCTTGTCAAGCATCATCTGTTCTTTGGCCGGGGCTCTCATACCTTTTCACCGATGCGGTTGATACGCGCTTGTGTATGCCAGCCGGCACGCTACTCCTTACCCTCAGAGTCATGTCAAGCATGGTCATGGAAACCACTGGTCAGCACCAGGTTGCGCCAAGCGCAGCAGCCGGGATAAAAACCATCCGCTTCATCCGCCGGGGCGAGGTGATTTCCCTCAGCAATGTACCACCCGGCCGCATGCTGCTGGAGGTGCTGCGCGAGGACCTGGGCCTCGCCGGCACCAAGGAAGGCTGCGGCGAAGGCGACTGCGGCGCGTGCACCGTGGTGGTCGCCGCGCCCGATGCTGGTGAGGCCGGCGGCCTGCGCTTTCGCGCCATCAACAGCTGCATCCGGGCAGCCCATGCCATCGACGGAATGGCGCTGTGGACCGTGGAGGATATTGCCCCCACGCTTGTCGCTTCGCGTCCTGCGCTGCCCCCTAAGGGGGCCGCTGCGCCTGCGGTCTGGCAAAGCCAGTCCCGCGGCCCCTGCTTGAATGAAGACGCCAGACCGAGGCTTCATCCGGCGCAGCAGGCCATGCTGGAAAACCACGGCTCGCAATGCGGCTTTTGCACGCCGGGTTTTGTCATGAGCCTGTTCGGCATGTACCAGAACCATGTCTGCCGCGGCAGGCCGATCTCACGGGAGCTGGCGCAGGAAGAGCTGTCGGGAAACCTCTGCCGCTGCACTGGCTACCGGCCGATTCTGGACGCGGCGCAGCGCATGGCTGATTTGCCTCTGGCTATGCTGGATACCGCTGATTTGCTACTGCAAATAGAGCGCATCACCCCCGCACTCATTGGGCTAGAGGCCAATTTGGCTTATAAATTGCCAACAACGCTGGCTGACCTGCTGCAGGCGCGCGCCGCCCATCCCGAGGCCCAGCTGGTCGCGGGATGCACCGATGTGGGGCTGTGGGTGAACAAGCTGCACCGGCAGCTTGACCACATCATCGATATCACCCGCGTGTGTGAGTTGCGCGCCATCGGTGACGAACCCGGTCACTTACGAATCGGCGCCGCGGTGACGCTGGCGGATGCTTTCGCGGCCCTGGTTCGCCTGTGGCCCCAGCTGCACACCTTCACGATGCGTTTTGCGGGGCTTCCGGTTCGCAACTCGGCAACGCTGGGCGGCAATATCGCCAACGGCTCGCCAATCGGCGACTCGATGCCCCTGCTGATCGCCCTGCGCGCCAGCGTGGTGCTGGCCAGCGTGCGTGGTGAGCGCGAACTGCCGCTGGAGCAGCTTTACACCGGCTACCGGCAAAACGTCATCGGGCCTGACGAAGTGCTCGCGTGGATCAGGATTCCCAAGCCAGCGTCAACCGCTCTGCTGGCGGCGCCGTCCCTACGCGCGTACAAAATTTCGAAACGCTACGACGACGATATTTCTGCGGTCTGCCTGGCGCTTGACCTGCAAATTGAAAACGGCATCGTACAAGCCGCGTCGCTGGGTGCCGGCGGTGTGGCGGGGACGCCGGTTCGGGCCGTCAAGACCGAGGCAGCCTTTGTGGGCCAGCCCTGGACCGCGCACACCGTGCAGCGTGCCATGGCCGTGCTGCGCGCCGAGTTTTCGCCGATCTCAGACATCCGGGCCTCCAGCGCATACCGGGTTCAGGTGCTGGGCAATCTGCTGCAGCGCTATTGGCTGGAAAGCCATGGCATGCAGCAGATACGGCTGGAGGCGTTTGATGTCAGCAGCCTTGAGCAGGAGGTCTGGCCATGAAAGTCCGCGGCGGGATATCCCTGAGCCGGGGTGAAATCGACGACCCGTTGGTTGCTGCGGCCAATGCGCTGGCGGACCGCGTATTGCCGTCAGACGCGGCAGAGCCAGCGTCGATGCAACAACAGCCGGCGGCTCAGCAGGCCGCAGGCCGCCCGATTTTTCATGAAAGCGCGCGGGCGCAGGTGGGCGGTACAGCGACCTATGTGGACGACATTCCCGAGCTCAAGGGCACGCTGTACGCTGCACCTGTCCTCTCAACGGTGGCGCATGCCCGCCTGCTGGCGGTGGACACCGCGGCAGCGCGCGGGATGCCCGGTGTCAGGTCGGTGCTGCTGGCCGCCGACCTTCCGGCCGACCCGATGCTGGCCGCTTTCGCGCATGACGAGCCGATCTTTGCGCTGCATACCGTTCAGCACGTGGGCCAGGTGATCGGCGTGGTGGTGGCAGACACGGTGATGCAGGCCAGGCGCGCCGCCCGGCAGGTGGTGTGCCGTTATGAAGAACTGCCCGCCGTGCTGTCGGTACGCGAGGCCTTGCTGGCCGAAAGCTATGTGCTGCCGCCGGTTTTTGTCAGGCGCGGCGATGCACAGGCCGCACTGGCGCGCGCACCGCATCAGCTGCACGGCACGCTGGAGGTCGGAGGCCAGGAACACTTCTACCTGGAGGGCCAGCTCGCCTATGTGGTGCCGCAAGAGCAACAGCAATACCTTGTGTATTCCAGCACCCAGCACCCGGGCGAGGTGCAGCACTGGGTGGCCCATGCGCTGGGGATTGACAACCACGCGGTGCGGGTCGAGTGCCGGCGCATGGGCGGCGGATTTGGCGGCAAGGAGACACAGGCCGGGCATATGGCGGTGTGGGCCGCGATTGCCGCGCGCCACCTTCAGCGCCCCATCAAGCTGCGGCTGGACCGCGATGACGACTTCCTCATCACCGGCAAGCGCCATCCATTTTCCTATGACTACAGCGTCGGCTTTGACGACACCGGCCGGCTGTGCGGGCTCCGGCTGATGATGGCGGTGAACTGCGGTTTCAGTGCCGACCTGTCGGGCCCGGTAGCAGACCGTGCGGTGTTCCATGCCGACAACGCCTACTTTTTGCAGGACGTGGAGATTGCCTCGTACCGCTGCAAGACGAACACGCAAAGCCACACCGCGTTTCGCGGCTTCGGTGGGCCGCAGGGCATGATCGTCACCGAAGCGGTCATGGGCGACATCGCACGCTATTTGCGGCTGGACCCACTGGATGTGCGCAGGCGCAACCTGTACGGCCTGCATGAGCGAAACGTCACGCATTACCAGATGACGGTCGAGGACAACATACTCGACCCTTTGCTATCAAAACTAGAGCTATCTACCCAATACCGGGAAAGGCGCGAGGCTATTTCAGCCTGGAACCTGAAGAGCCCGGCCATCAAGCGCGGCATCGCCATCACGCCAGTCAAGTTCGGCATCTCGTTCACGGCCACGCTGTTCAACCAGGCGGGCGCACTGGTGCATGTGTACACCGATGGCAGCGCCCAGGTCAACCATGGCGGCACCGAGATGGGCCAGGGCCTGAACACCAAGGTGTGCCAGGTTGTCGCTGATGAGCTGGGCATCGACTTCGGCTGCGTGCTGGCCACCGCCACCGACACCAGCAAGGTTCCCAATGCGTCGGCCACCGCGGCATCGGCAGGCACCGACCTGAACGCCCGGGCGGCTCAGTATGCGGCGCGCAATGTGCGAGACAACCTGGCTCAATTTGTGGCGGGTCTGGACGGCTGCGGCGCCGGGGCGGTGCGGTTTTCGGGTGGGCAGGTCAGCACGCCCCGCGAAACCCGTGCCTTTGCCGACGTCGTCAAGCTGGCGTATGCCAACCGTATCCAGCTGTGGAGCGACGGCTTTTACCGCACGCCCAAGATCCACTACGACAAAACCACGTTGACAGGCCGGCCGTTTTACTACTTCGCGTACGGCGCGGCGTGCACCGAAGTCGCCGTCGACATGCTGACCGGTGAGAGCCGGGTGTTGAAGGTCGACATCCTGCATGACGTGGGCACCAGCATCAACCCCGCCATCGACATGGGGCAGATCGAGGGCGGTTTTGTGCAGGGCATGGGCTGGCTCACCACCGAGCAGCTGGTCTGGAACGACAAAGGCCACCTGGCCACGCACGCACCCAGCACCTACAAGATACCGGCGACAGGCGATATTCCCGAGCACTTCAAGATCGACTTCTGGCCTGAGCCCAACCGTGAGGCCAACGTCTTCGGCAGCAAGGCGGTAGGCGAGCCCCCCTTCATGCTGGCGATCAGTGTGTATGAGGCTATGCGCGATGCCATCGCCGCCACCAAACCCGCTGATGAGCTGGTCAGGCTATGCGCCCCTGCAACGGCAGAGCATGTGCTGGTGGCGTTGGGCAGCTCAGCGGCTGACGAGGCCTGGTAGGTCGCCCGCCAGCGGGCTCCCCGGCCACGACCGGCCTGCACCTCACCTCAGCAACACGGCATTTGACTTCAACATAAACAGACATTGGACACGGGGGAGCGCCAGCGCTGCCGGTCTAGCATCCTCTGCAGATGGAGATCCAGCCATGCTGGAGCGCTGCCGCTGCATGCGGCTCTGGTGCTACCGTTGGTCTCGCCTTTTTGCACGGCTTCAACTTGTGCGCTGCTCAATTTGTGAGGTCATGTTTTTGCCGATTCGCCTATCCCATTCCGACGCATGATGAAGAGGCTTCAGCGCCGGTTTCCCGGTCACCGCAGTTTCAGACGCTGCCTGCAGATTGCGGCATTCAGCCTGACGCTGGCTACCGGGTATGCCTACGCCAATGAGCAAGCTCAGCCTGCGTGGGCAACCCGCCTGCTGGCCGACCTGGCCCAGGTCGACCAGCACAGCAAAGCCAAAATCGGCGTGTATGTGCAGGACCTTGACACCGGCGCGTCTGCCTCTTACCAGGCAGGCCAGCGCTGGTATCTGGCATCGATGGTGAAAGTGCCGGTGGCTGTTGCCGTGCTGCGCGGTGTCGAGCGCGGCCAATACACGCTGGACACCACCCTGACCTTGCGCGCATCGGACTATGTTGACGGCGCGGGCGGCACCAACAGCCGCCCGGTGGGCGCGGTGCTGAGCGTCCGCTACCTGCTGGAGCAGATGATCGTCTACAGCGACAACACGGCCAGCGACATGCTGATCGACCTGGTCGGCGTGTCGGAAGTCAACGCGCTGGTCAGTTCGCTGGTTCCCGATGGCATTCAGCGCATCACGGGACTGGGCGAGATTCGCCGCATCCTGTATGGCTCGCTGGTGCCTCGCGCCGACAAGCTCAGCGGTCAAGACCTGATCTTGTTGAACCGAGAGCGGGTGGATGCCGACCGGCTGGCGCTGCTGGCCCGCATGGTTGATACGCCCAGGGCGCTTTTTCAGCTGCCGACGCTGGACGCGGCCTACAAGACCTACTACGCAAGCGGTCTGAATTCCGGCCGGCTTGACGCCTTTGGCGAACTGCTGGGCATGCTGGCTGAGGGCCAACTGCTGACGCCCGAATACACCGGTTTTTTGCTGCGTCTGATGGAAAAAGTTGCCACCGGCACGCACCGCATCAAGGCCGGCCTTCCGCCCGACGCCCGCTTCGCGCACAAGACCGGCACCCAGCGACGCCGCACCTGTGACGCCGGCCTGGTCCGTGTGCCGGATGCGTCGCAAGCGTTACAAGAGCGACCAGATCCACAAGGGCCGCCAGGGCGCCGCGTGATCGTCGTTGCCTGCACCCGGGACGAGCCGTCCCTGGCGCATTCTGAACTGGCCCTGATGCAGGTTGGCGCCGCCATTTGCAGATCGGGGCTTCTTACCAAGGGATTGACCGATGCGCCGTATTGCCATGCCTTACCTGCAGTTGTGCGCTTGCCTGCTGATCCTCTTCGCTGAGGCTGCGTCCAGCGCGCCGGCATGGAGCCAGGCGCTGCAGCAGGAAGTCGAGCGCATAGACCGCGGGTCGCCGGGCGAGCTGGGGGTTTTCGTCAAGCGCCTGGACAGCGGGGAAGTGTTTTCGCACGGCGGCGACAAGCTCTGGTACCTGGGCTCCACCGTCAAGGTGCCGGTTGCGATTGCCGTGCTCCAGCAGGTCGATGCGGGCAAGCTCAATCTGGGTGACCGCGTCGGGCTGCAGGAAACAGACAAGATAGAGGCCGGGCCGGTGGTCTGGATGGCAGCCGGTACGTCCATGACGGTCAAGGACCTGCTGCGCCGCATGGTGGTGGACAGCGACAACACCGCCGCCAACATGCTGATACGACTGGTGGGTGAAAAGCAGCTCAACGACAGCGCCAAAGCCGCCATGGGTACCGACAACTACCACCCCATCACCACACTGGCAAAAGTGCGCTATGACGTGTATGCCGAGCTGCATGACGGTGCACGCAAGCTGACCAACAGCCAGCTGGTCCAGATCGCAGCGACGCCGCTGGGCCCCCAGCGCGTCGAAGCCGTCAGAAAAACGCTGGGCATCAAGACATCCGAACTGAAGGCAAAAACCATCGATGACGCCTATGCCCGGTATTACCAGACCAGGGTCAATTCGGCCACGCTGCAGGCTTACAGCCAGATGCTGGAGTCGCTGGTCAAGGGCAAGCTGCTGTCACCCGAAAGCACGCGGCTGCTCTTTGAAGACATGAAGATAGACATCTTTACCAACTACCGGCTGCAGGCGGGCCTGCCGCGGGACGTTCCTTTCATCCACAAGACCGGAACCCAATACCAGCGGGCTTGCCATTCGGGTGTGATCAACCCGAAAGATGGCGGCGCTGATGCGATTGTTGTGGCCACCTGCGCATCCGGGCTGGATGAGCAGCGCGTGGCTGGTGAGGTGTTCGAGCGCGTCGGGCACGCCATTACCCGCACCCTGCTCCAGCGTCCGGCGTCTGCCAGGGCACGTTAAGCCGCACGGCAGCACTGTCATGACCACCATCGACTTCGAAGCCATCAACCCCATCGATGCCTTGCTGGCCGTCATCCTGCTGGTGGGCATCATCAGCGGATGGAGCCGGGGCTTTGTACTGGCTACGCTGCAGCTGGTCACGCTCGCCGTCAGCCTGGTGGTCGCCTTCATGGGTTACCACTACCCGGAAGCCTGGCTCAAAACGCACGCACCCTGGATGGGCCTGTGGACCGCGCCGGTGAGCTTTTTTTCAAGCTATATGGCAGCTCATCTGCTGCTGGGCTTTGTGGCCAGGGCGCTGGCGCGCGCCTTTCCGTACAGGGCGCACGCGCACATCATCAACCGCGCCTTGGGGCTGCTGCCCGGTGTTGTGAACGGCCTGATCAATGCCACGCTGGCTGCGCTGCTGCTGGTCACGCTGCCGCTGATTGGCGGGTTAAGCAGCATGGCGCGAGAAAGCCAGCTGGCCAGCCAGCTGTCGGCGCCGGCCGAATGGCTGGAGGCGCAACTCGCGCCGATATTCAACCCGGCCATCAGCCAGACCATGCAGTCGCTGACGGTGCCTGCGGAATCAAAAGCCACGGTCAAGCTGAGCTATAGCGTGAAAGACCCCGAGGTCCGGCCCGACCTGGAAGCGCGCATGCTAGACCTGATCAATGACGAACGCACCAGCATGGGCCTGAAACCGCTGTTGCCCGACCCCGAGATGACCGAGGTGGCACGCGCCCATAGCCGCGACATGTTTGCACGCAGCTATTTCTCCCATATCAGCCCGGAAGGCCTGGAGCCGTTTGACCGGATGCACCAGGCCAAGGTACGGTTTTTCAGCGCTGGCGAAAACCTGGCGCTGGCCCAGACGCTGCCCAGCGCCCACCAGGGCCTGATGAATTCGCCAGGCCATCGGGCGAACATTCTGCGTCCTGCTTATGGTCGAGTCGGCATCGGCGTGCTGGACGGTGGCCGCTATGGCCTGATGGTCACGCAGAATTTTCGCAACTAATATTGTCTTGCCGTCATCATCACTTGTCATCAAAGGGGAAACTTATGCGCTATAACCCGATGGGCCGAAGCGGCCTTTTTGTGTCGGAACTCTGCCTGGGCACCATGACGTTTGGTGGTGCGGGTGGCATGTGGGGTCAGATCGGGTCGCTGCAGCAGGCTGATGCCGAGGCATTGATCGGCCAGTCGCTGGACGCGGGCATCAACTTCATCGACACGGCTGATGTGTATGCCGAAGGCGTGTCCGAGCAGATCACCGGCCAAGCCTTGAGGAACCTCAAAACGCCGCGCGACAGCGTGGTGATTGCCACCAAGGTATTCGGCGCCACCGGCGAAGGTCCCAATACGCGCGGGCTGTCGCGCAGCCATATCCTGGACGGCGTGAAGGCCAGCCTCAAACGCCTGCAGCTTGACCATATTGACCTGTACCAGGTGCACGGGTTTGATCCTGCCACGCCGATGGATGAAACCCTGCGCGCGCTGGACCAATTGGTACGCCACGGCCATGTGCGCTATGTGGGCGTGTCCAACTGGGCAGCCTGGCAGATTGCCAAGGCGCTGGGCATCAGCGAGCGGCTGGGACTTTCGCGCTTTGAATCCCTGCAGGCCTACTACAGCGTGGCGGGGCGGGATCTGGAGCGCGAGCTGATTCCCATGCTGGCGAGCGAAGGCGTCGGGCTGATGGTGTGGAGCCCGCTGGCTGGCGGTTTCCTGAGCGGGAAGTACGGCCGCAACATGCAAGGCGCCGAGCAGGGCAGCCGGCGCACCAGTTTTGACTTTCCGCCCGTCAACAAGGACAAGGCATGGGACTGCATCGACGTGATGCGCCCAATTGCCGAAGCGCATGGCGTATCGGTGGCGCGCATTGCGCTGGCCTGGCTGCTGCACCAGCCGCAAGTCACCAGCGTGATCGTGGGCGCGAAACGGCCCGATCAGCTGCAGGACAATATCGAGGCGACAAAAGTGGTGCTGACCGAGGCGCAGCTGCAGCAGATCGGCCAGGCCAGCCAGCTGGCGCCTGAGTACCCCGGATGGATGTTCGAGCGCCAGGGGGAGTACCGGCGCGAGCAGATCGCCAGTTCACACAACCACTCGGTTTAAGCGAAATACAAGCAAATAATGCCCATAGCCCTTGTACATCCTGGGGTTATAGCTATGTATTCAGTAGCAGCAGGCGGCGCCCGGCAGCGTAGCCCGGTTTGATGCATCTCCGGTCTTGAAGCGCAACAACTGCCGGCGCGCTCAGATGATCAGCATGGCCCGGAAGTCGTTGACGTTGGTGTGCGTCGGACCGGTGATGACGAGATCACCCAGCGCCTGGAAATAGGTGTAGGCATCGTTGCGGTCCAGATAGGCACTCAGCTTCATGTCCTGTGACGTTGCCCGCTGCAGGGTGTCCGGGCTGACATAGGCGCCGGCGTTGTCCTCTATGCCATCAATGCCGTCGGTATCCGCTGCCAGCGCATAGACACCGGCCTGGCCTTGCAGCGCCAGTGCCAGGCCCATGCAAAACTCTCCGGCCCGGCCGCCGCGGCCCTTGGCAACGCCAGGCTCACGCGGGCGGATGGTGACGGTGGTTTCGCCGCCGCTCAGGATGACGCAAGGTTTTTGAAAGGGCTGGCCTTTCAGCGCCACGGCGCGCGCCAGAGCCGCATGCACCTTGCCCACCTCGCGCGACTCGCCCTCCATTTCGTCACTGAGGATGTAAGCCGCAAGACCGGCCGCCTCGGCCGCGGCGGCGGCGGCCTGCAGGCTTTGTTGTGGCGTGGCGATCATGTGGACCTGATGCCCGTTGAAGGCGGCCTCCCCTGGCTTGGGTGACTCCTGCTCGCCGCTCTCCAGCGCTGCCATCACCGCAGGCGGCAGACCGATGCCGTAGCGCTTCAGGATGCTAAGCGCCTGCGCACAGGTGGTGGCGTCAGGCACGGTGGGGCCGCTGGCAATGATGGACGGATCGTCTCCCGGCACATCGCTGATGGTGAGCGTCACCACGCGGGCCGGTGCGCAGGCCGCCGCCAGACGCCCGCCCTTGATGCGTGACAGGTGCTTGCGTACGCAGTTCATCTCTGAGATATTGGCGCCGCTGTTCAGCAGCGCCTGGTTGATGCCCTGCTTGTCCTGGAGCGTCAATCCGTCGGCCGGCAGCGTCAACAGCGACGAGCCACCACCCGATATGAGGCACAGCACCAGGTCGTCGGCACCCAGGCCCTGCACCATCGACAGGATGCGCTCCGCTGCAGCCAGGCCGGCGGCGTCGGGTACCGGATGGGCCGCTTCCACCACCTCGATGCGCCGTGGCAAACCCTCGGGCCGTGGCGGGATGTGGTGGTAGCGGGTGACGACCAGGCCCTGAAGCGGCGCTTCGGCAGGCCACAAGGCTTCGACCGCCTGCGCCATGGAACCCCCTGCCTTGCCGGCGCCGATCACGATCGTCCGGCCTTTTGGCGGCGTTGGCAGCCATGCCGCGGTGTTTTCCAGCGGCAGCGCGCGTTGGACAGCTGCCTGATAAAGATAGGTCAGGAATGCGCGAGGCTGCGCTCTGGCATCCGGTGCGGTATCGGGTTTTTGCAGGTTCATGATCAGGCCTTTGAAACCGGATTGTGCCGTGGTAACCGCCCGCTGACCCGGCCCGCAAGATGCGGCCTTGGACACGCAGTGCGTTTGCCGCTGCCTAGAATGAAGCATCAAGCTGCACACCGTGAAAGCCGCTCAATGCACGCCTACCTCGCCCTGGGGATTGCCATCGTGGCCGAAGTCATCGCCACCACCGCCTTGAAGTCGAGCGATGGTTTTACACGCCTGGTGCCGTCCCTCATTGCCCTGGCGGGATACGGCTGCGCGCTTTATTTATTGACGGTAACCATGCGGGTGGTACCGACGGGCATTGCGTATGCCATCTGGTCGGGCTTGGGCATTGTGCTGATCAGCATCTCAAGCTATGTCTTTCACCAGCAGAAGATTGACCTGGCCGGCATACTGGGCATGGCGCTCATCATTGCCGGCGTCGTCATCCTCAATCTGTTTTCAACATCGACCCCGCATTGAAGGGGCCGGCGGGATGCAGCGCTGTGAGTCGCGTCATCTCGGCAATCCCTGCTTCACCGTCTTTTTACTTCTTGCCCAGACCCAGCCGCTGCGCGCCCTCGGTGTAAAGACGCGTCTTTTCCTTCATGAAGGTGTCCATCTGCTCGACACCGACGTTGACCAACTCAAAGCCGTTCTTGGCAGCCAGCTCTTTCATTTCCGGGTCACTGTTGAGTGCAGCCCAGATATCCGACAGCTTCTTTCGGGCTTCAGGCGGCGTGGTTTTGGGCACGCCAATCCCGCGGTATGCGCCGTCAACCCAATCGACACCCAACTCCTTGAAGGTTGGCACGTCAGGCATCAGGGGATGGCGGGTTTCCATGGCCACCGCCAGCGGGCGCACACGGCTTTTGTTGTTGATGGCAAACGGCACATAGGTTATCGCACCGTCTACCTGCGCGCCCATGACGGACGCCGCCATGTCGCCGGTGCCTTTGAAGGGCACATAAATGGTCTTGACGCCAAAGGCAGCATTGAGCCGCTCATGCGCCGCATGGTTGGCCGAGTTGAGGCCAGAGCCGCCCAGGCTCAGCTTGCCCGGGTCAGCCTTCGCCACCTTGATGAAGTCGGCAAAAGTCTTGATCGCGCTCTGCTCGGGCACCACCAGAATGTCGGGGGTGTAGTGAAACCAGAACACCGGCGTGATGTCCTGGGTCTTGTACTGGACCAGTCCTTCTATGGGCTGAAACACGATATGCGGGAGGTTGATGCCCACCACGTTCAGCCCATCGCTTGGCAGGGTGTTCATCTGTGACCACATCAATGCGCCGCCTGCGCCGGCCTTGTACTGGATGATGGTTTCAATCGCCGCACATTTCTTCTTCAGCAGCACTTGCTGATGCCTGGCCGACAGGTCAGATTCGCCCCCTGGCGGAAAAGCCTGCCAGTACTGCACGTTCTTATCCGGGCAAAGCGACTGGCCGGAGCTGGTGGCCGCGGGCTGGGCCATGGCCACGGGGGCCATGGCCATGCAAAAAATACCTATCCACTTCCGGGTATCAACTGTCATGGGATGTCTCCTGGGTGTTGTATGAACGGATGAGTCAATCTGTAGACGAAAACCTGCATCAGGCCGCGCGTTGGCGCTGATCAATTTTTTGCACGAACTGGCAAACGGCGTCGGTCACCTCCTGCATGCCAGCGCTGCCACCCAGATCCCGCGTGTGCAAGGCCGGGTTGGCTGTTACCGTCTCTATCGCCTGCATCAGCCGCCGGGCTTGGGCCGGCTCGCCCAGGTGCTCCAGCAGCATGACGCAGCTCCAGAATGTGCCTATCGGGTTGGCCAAGCCTTTGCCCATGATGTCGAAAGCCGAGCCGTGAATGGGCTCGAACATGGACGGGTAGCGGCGCTCCGGGTCGATGTTGCCGGTTGGCGCAATGCCCAGACTTCCCGCCAGCGCGGCTGCCAGATCGCTCAGGATGTCGGCATGCAGGTTGGTGGCAACCACCGTATCAAGCGATGCCGGGCGGTTGACCATGCGGGCCGTGCAAGCGTCAACCAATTCCTTGTCCCAGTGCACATCCGGAAACTCCTGGCTGATCTGCAGCGCGATCTCGTCCCACATCACCATCGCATGACGCTGGGCATTGGACTTGGTGACCACCGTCAGCAGCTTGCGCGGCCTGGACTGCGCCAGCCTGAAGGCATAACGCATGATGCGCTCGACGCCTGCGCGGGTCATCATGGACACATCGGTGGCGACCTCGATCGGATGGCCCTGATGGGCGCGACCGCCGACGCCCGCGTACTCACCCTCGGAATTTTCCCTGACGATGACCCAGTCCAGATCTTCCGTGCGGCAACGCTTCAGGGGGCCATCGATACCCGGCAGGATGCGGGTTGGCCGGACATTGGCGTATTGGTCAAACCCCTGGCAAATCTTCAGGCGCAAGCCCCACAGCGTGATGTGGTCGGGAATATGCGGGTCCCCTGCCGAACCAAAGAGTATGGCGTCCATATGCCGCAGCTCATCCAGGCCCTTGTCCGGCATCATGATGCCGTGCTGGCGAAAGTAATCGCCGCCCCAGTCGAATGATGTGAACGCAAAGCGAAAGTTGTTCTGGCCTTCCGCCAGCGCTTGCAGAACCTGCTGGCCGGCCGGTACCACTTCCTTGCCGATACCGTCGCCAGGAATGCACGCAATCTTGTATGTCTTCATCGGATGCTCCAGATTTTTAGGCTTTAACTTTACCGATTGCCAGGGGTGAAGAAGCTGTCTAAAGTTACGTCATTGTTTACTTTGGGTTAATGATGATTGCCAGCAGCGCCACGCTTTCGGAAATGGCTTTTTTCAGCCTGCTGGCCCGCAGCGCCAGCTTTTCAGGCACCGCGCGCGAGCTGGGCATGACCACCGCCGCCATCAGCAAACGATTGGCCCAGATGGAAGCACGCCTGGGTGTGCAGCTGCTCATCCGCACGACCCGGCGCTGCAGCGTGACGCATGAGGGCGAGGTCTACCTCAGTCATGCGCGGCGGATTCTGGTCGACATTGAAGACATGGAGCAGCTGGTGACCAGCTCGGCCATGGCGCCCAAAGGCTTGCTGCGGGTCAATGCAACGCTGGGCTTTGGCCGCAGCCATGTCGCGCCGCTGATTTCCCGCTTTGTCAAAAGCCACCCCGATGTGCAGGTTCAGCTGCAGCTGTCGGTAAGCCCTCCCCCGTTGACGGAAGACAGTTTTGATGTGTGCATTCGTTTTGGTGAACCGCCCGATGCCCGGGTAATTGCCCGCAAGATTGCGCCGAACCGCCGCCTGTTGTGCGCTGCGCCTGCTTACCTTGCGAGGCGCGGCATGCCCAAGGTGCCGCATGACCTGACGCAGCACAACTGCATCGGCATACGCCAGGGTGACGATGCCTATGGCGTCTGGCGGCTGAGCGCAGGCAAGCGTTCCGAAACCATCAAGGTGCGCGGCAATCTGAGCACCAGCGACGGGGAAATCGCTGTGAACTGGGCGCTGGACGGACACGGCATCGTGATGCGGGCCGAGTGGGACGTTGCCAAATACCTGCGCAGCGGCCGACTTCAGCAGGTGCTGGAAAATTACCGCACACCGCCAGCGGACATCCATGCGGTGTACCCGCAGCGGCACCAGCTGTCAGGCCGCGTGAGGGCTTTCGTGGATTTTGCGGCTACTTATTTCGAGAAAACATCAACCCGTGCCGCAGGGTTGGTGACAGACTGGTAGTCGATTGCCCTAAGGCTCCGCCTCAAGGCGTGGGCGCGCCTGACTCGAACCACTGCTTGACCAGCAAGCGCTCGGCCTCGGTCATGCCGGTTGCGTTGTTCATCGGCATGATTTTGGTGACAACCACCTGCTGGTAAATGGCGGGTGCGTGCTGCCTGACAAGTGCTGGCGAGTCGAGCCTTATGTTTTTCATCTGCAGCTGCGCGCCATGGCACATCTGGCAGCGCTGATCCAGAACGGTTTTCAAATTTTTATAGTCAAACCTGGGTGTATCCCTTGTATTACTTGGGCCATATGCTACTGAATCAGGAGTAGAAGGCGCCGGTTTCAACCCGATGATGGTGCCTGCAATCACCGCTACGCCTGCCAACGCATAAGCCGCCGGATGCCGGTTTCGGCCCAGTTTGTAGCCGTGGCGCAGCACAAAAAATTGGCGTATGGCGGCGCCTGAAAACATCATCAGGATCAGCACCAGCCAGTTCTGCGGATGGCTCCAGGTGAAGCTGTAGTGGTTGCTCAGCATGGCAAATAAAACCGGCAGCGTGAAGTAGGTGTTGTGCGCGCTGCGCTGCTTGCCGCGCTGGCCATGCACCGGGTCTACCGGCTCGCCTGCCTTGATGCTGGCCACCACCTTGCGCTGACCGGGAATGATCCAGAACAACACGTTGGCGCTCATGGCGGTGGCCATCATGGCGCCCACCAGCAAAAAGGCCGCGCGCCCGGCAAACCAGTGGCAGGCCAGCCAGGACGCGGCGCAGACGAGCAAGGCCACCAACAGCCCGACCACAGCGCCGCCATGTTTGTGCTGCGCAAACATCCGGCAGACTGCGTCGTACAGGAGCCAGAACACCACAAAAAAAGACAACGCAACCGCCGCGGCTACTCCGGGTGTCCAGTTCATCAGGGACTTGTCAACCAGATAGGTACCCGCATGCCACAGGTAGGAAACGGTAAACAGCGCGAAGCCTGAAAGCCAGGTGCTGTAGCTTTCCCAGTAGAACCAGTGCAGGTGGGCGGGCAATTGCGGCGGTTTGACGGCGAACTTGACCGGGTGGTAAAAACCTCCGCCGTGCACGGCCCACAGCTCGCCACTGACACCCTGCCGTTTCAGGTCATCGTCTACCGGTGGCGTGAGGCTGCTGTCAAGAAAAACAAAATAAAACGATGAACCGACCCAGGCAATGGCGGTGATGACATGGACCCAGCGCAGCAGCAGGTTGGCCCAGTCCAGAAGGTAGTTTTCCATGAAGTCTCAACCTGTACGGCTTGAGGCAAGCCGCAGTGCAAGCTGCTCACCACCGCGGGCGCTCTGAGCAGCATCGGCCGCGAACAAAAGAAGCCGGACGGTTTCCTGGCTTCCCGGCTCCGCTGCGACCTCAGGCGTCGAGTTTACAAAGGTTTTCCATGTGCGGGCCTGCTCAGAGGGTCCTGCGGTCAAGCCAATGGCCTGGTGTTGCCCAAGGACTGCAACAACTGAGCCGCCACGGCCACGGCAATCACTTCCGGCTCCTTGCCGGCAATGCCGCGCACACCGATGGGACAGGTGACATGGGCCAGCTCGTCGGGCGTGAAGCCCCGCGCTTCAAGCCTGCTGCGAAACACCGCCCACTTGGTCTTGCTGCCGATCAGGCCGATGTACGGCAGGTCGCCGCTTTCGCGCTGGCGCATCAAACAGGCGGCCAGCACATCAAGATCTTCCGCATGGCTGAAGCTCATGATCAGCACCCGGGAACCGGGTACCAGCCCCGGCACGGCTGCCTCGACCGGATCAGAATGCTCGCAGCCAAGGTTCGGCCCGGTGTACGGGGGAAAAACTTCGTCCCGGCTGTCAATCCACGTCAACACGAAGGGAAGCTGGCTGAGTACCCCGACCAGCGCATGGCCGACATGGCCGCCACCAAAAAGCGCCACGGGGTGCACCTGCCTCGCCATTGAAAGCTCCTGACCCAGACGCACAACGTCGCGCGCGATGACCCGGGCAAGGCTGAGATGCACCACCCCACCACAACACTGGCCAAGCGCCGGCCCGAGCGCCAATCGCAGGTGGTTTGCGGTTTGGATGCTGCCTACTGCCTGCCGGTCCGGGCTACTCGCCAGCAACTTACGCGCCTCGGCAATCGCCCGGTACTCCAGGTGGCCGCCACCGATGGTTCCGATGATGGCGCCTGCGAATACTGCCATCCATGTGCCCGCGTCACGAGGCGCCGAGCCATGCGTGGATCCGATGGTGACCAGCACCGCAGGCTCGCTGGCCAGCCGGCCCAGAAAAGCAGGAACAAGTTGTGATGGCATGTGGGTCATAAGTACGGACGCAAGAACCAGCGAAATCAAAGCAATGAGAGGATAGGCCGAGCGCGCCAATGGTGGAAATAGTGTGCAAGCCTTTATTGTTTTGACTATATTGTTGATGGCAAGACAGACGCTGCGCCGGCGGTATCTAAAACACCCTGGCCTTGTTTGGCAGGCCTCCGGCTCCATGATCTGAGAGGCTGTAAGCTGCACAATAAGACCCAGGCTGCGTGATGCGCAGCAGGACCTGCACTGCCGATCCGTTTTTTTGAAGGGGGTGAGGCCACAGGCTGAGCGGCCTGGCCCATCCACCGCAACCAGGAGACTCCTCATGTCCGATTCACAACGTCGCCGCGGTTATCTTGCCGGTGTGCTGGCGGCGTTTACCGCAGCATTGCTGGCCGCATGTAAATCAGCGCGGGACATTGTGCAGTCGCCTGCCAAGCCGCCACCCGTGCCGGCGGCTCAGGATGCCGATGTGATCGGCCCCGTCCCCGCATCCAGAGGCTCTGCGCGAAGCTCGGCAGCGGCGACACCAAGAGCTTACCGGCAAGACGGGGCCACGCACCTGTATGGCCTGAATGCCGAGCGCATCTACAAGGGGAAAATGCCACCACTGCTGTACGCAATCGGTGTGCTGAACATCCACATCGACCGCGCAGGCCGCGTGACGCAGGTCGACTGGATGCGCGCGCCGAAACATGCGCCCGAGGTCATGGCTGAAATCGTGCGGACCGTGCAACAGGCATCGCCTTTTCCGGCGCCCCTCAAACTGGGCAAGGTGGTTTACACGGATACCTGGCTATGGGACAAAAGCGGCCGCTTTCAGCTGGATACGCTGACCGAGGGCCAGACCTAGAACTGCCACGCCTGCTATTCAATCTTGAGGTTCTGCGTCTTGACCACATTGCGCCAGGCGCGGTAGTCGGCTTCGATAAAGTGACCCAGCAAGGCCGGCGAGCCTGGCGCCGCCTCCACGGCATCCAGCTTGAAGCGCGACAGCACATCAGGCATGGCCACCACCTTGTTGATGGCGGCATTCAGCGCCCTGATGATGGGCTCTGGCGTGCCGGCGGGCGCCATCAGCGCAAAGTAGTTCACCACATCAATGCCGGCCAGTCCGGCCTCGGCCATGCTGGGCACATCAGGCAGCGCGCTTGATCGCTTGGCACTGGTCACCGCCAGCGGCCTAACGCTGCCATTTTTGATGAACGGCAGCAGCGCCGGAATCGTGCCGGTGATCAGCTGTATCTGCCCGCCAATCATGTCGAGCGTGGCAGGCGCCACCCCCCGATAGGGAATATGGGTGATGAAAGTGCCGGTGCGGGATTTCAGCAGTTCCAGCACCAGGTGGTTGACGCCGCCCGCCCCTGCGGACCCATAGTTGAGCACGCCCGGTTTTTGCCGTGCCAGCTTGACGAGTTCTCCCATGTCCTTGACCGGAAGGCTGTTGTTGGCGGCCCAAACGAGAGGCCCGCTGGCGATCATGCCGACCGGTGAAAACTGGCGCAGCGGGTCGTAATTCGCTGTGGGCACAGAAGCCGCCACAGTGGTAAATGGCGAGGCCACCAGCAGCAGCGTGTAGCCATCTGCAGGCGCTTGCGCCACAAATTGCGTGCCGATGGCGCCCGAAGCGCCAGCCTTGTTGTCCACGACGAAAGTGGCCTGCAAGGTTTCGCCCAGCTTTTGCGCAATCAGCCGGGCCATCGCATCCGTGCCGGCACCAGGCGCAAAAGGCACCACGATGCGGATGGGCTTGTCGGGGTAGCCGGCAGTTGCGCCCTGCGCCAACGCTGCCGGTGCGCTACCTGCCAGGACCAGCCCTGCTGAAAGCGCCAGCATCTGACGCCGCCTCATGGAGGAGCCGGGCTCGTGACTGGTCGTCAGGTCCAGGTCCGCTGACAAAGGCGCAATAGAGGTTGGCAAGCTGGATTTCTGGCGTTTCATGGCATCCCTGGGGAAAGTGACGGCGCGCGTATTTTCACCTAGCCGCGTGACGTCTTGGTGACGCGCAAGTGGCAGGCACGTCAGAATGGCGATTTACAGGCTGGCTACTGGCCCGGCCAGCGGGATCAACTGCCGCGATAGGTCGAGTAGCTCCACGGACTGACCAGCAGGGGTACGTGGTAATGCCGGGTGCTGTCGGCGACCCCAAAGTCCAGCGTGACGGCATCCAGAAAAGGCGGGTCAGGCAAGACCACGCCCCGCGACCGGAAGTAGTCGGCCACCTCAAACACCAGCCGGTAGTTGCCGGTTTCAAGTGCGCTGCTGTCGTATAAAAGGCCTTGAGGGGCACGGCCATCCGAGTTAAGGGTGAATGCTGTCACAGCCATAGCCCTGCCTCGCTCCAACTTGTACAGCGCCACCGCCATCCCGTTGGCAGGGGTGCCGTGCATCGTATCCAGTACGTGTGTGCTCATGCCCATCTGATTGCTCCTGGTCGGTCGCGTGATTGATCGTCATAGCCTGTGGAAAGTGTATGCACAATGATGTATCCGAACGCCGCAGCTGCCACGCATTCGCAGCGGCACTGCTGGCATCCTCCAAGGCGCTGGCGGCACCGACGACCGTCTGCAGGCTTGCCGGCAATCACCTCCTGATTCAACTGCCATGAACAACGCCCACGCTGCAGCTACTCACTATCCCCGCAACCTTGGGGGTCACGGCAGGCACCCGCCGCATGCGCAGTGGCCGGGCAAGGCCCGCATTGCGGTGCAGTTTGTGCTGAACTATGAAGAAGGCGCCGAAAATTCGGTGCTACATGGCGATGCTGGCGCTGAGCAGTTTTTATCCGAAATGTTCGACCCACCTGCGTATCCGGACAGGCATCTCAGCATGGAAAGCATTTACGAATACGGTTCCCGCGCCGGCGTCTGGCGCCTGCTGCGTGAATTTGAAAAGCGCCAGCTTCCGTTGACTGTGTTCGGTGTCGGCATGGCTTTGCAGCGCCAGCCTGAAGTAACTGCAGCATTTGTCGAGCTGGGTCATGAGATTGCCTGCCATGGCTGGCGCTGGATCAACCACCAGCGCATGGCCGAGGCGGTGGAGCGCGAACACATGCGGCTTGCGCTGGCGGTGATCGAGCAGATGACCGGAACGCGTCCGCTGGGCTGGTACACCGGGCGCGACAGCCCCAACACACGCCGGCTGGCGGCGGACGACGGCAGGCTGCTGTATGACAGCGATTACTACGGGGACGACCTTCCCTTCTGGACACCGGTACAACGCAGCGATGGAACAGAAGTTGCTCGCCTGGTGGTGCCTTACGCACTGGACACCAATGACATGCGGTTTTCGCTGCCACAGGGGTTTTCGCAGGCGGATGATTTTTTTGTCTACCTGCGCGACAGCTTTGACGCGCTCTATGCCGAAGGCTCGCCCGGTGGACAGAACCGGCCCAAGATGCTGAGCATCGGCATGCATTGCCGCTTGCTGGGGCGCCCAGGGCGCATCGTGGCGCTGCAGCGCTTTCTGGACCATATTGAACGGCATGACCAGGTATGGATTTGCCGACGCCTTGACATCGCACAGCATTGGCAGGCGGTTCATCCGTATCAGCAGCAGTAAGGAAAATGCTTATGACTATCACGCTTGAACAGCTCAACATCGCGCCCAATGCCGACGCGCTTCAGATGCTTGAAGGGCTTTATGAACACTCTGACTGGATTGCCGAAGAAGCCCTGGCGGCGCGGCCCTTCCGCTCATTGGCACACCTCAGGCATGAAATGGCCAAGGTGCTACAGGCCGCCAACCCCGACGCGCAAATAGCGCTTATCCAGGCTCATCCTGAGCTGGCTGGCAAGGCAATGGTCAGCCAGCACCTCACCGCAGAATCAGCCAGCGAGCAGGGTGCAGCCGGCCTCACCCACTGCACCACGCAGGAATTTGAGACGCTCTGGCAGCTCAACCGCGAGTACAAGACAAAGTTCGGTTTTCCTTTTATCCTGGCTGTGCGTGGCGACCGCGGAACCGGCTTGAACAAGGCACAGATCATTGCCACCCTTGAACGGCGGCTGCACAACCATCCAGACCTTGAAATACAGGAATGCCTGCGCAACATCCACCGCGTGGTGGAGTTGCGCCTGAATGACAAGTTTGGCGTACAGCCGGTGCTGGGCAACCAGGTCTGGGACTGGCATGAAGAACTGGCCCAATTCAGTGACCCTGGCTATGCAGAGAATGGCCAGCTTACCGTCACCTACCTGACAGCGGCGCACCTGGCCTGCGCGGGGTTTATCCGTAATACCTTGCAAAGCTGCGGTTTTGATGAGGTATCCATCGATGCCGTGGGCAACGTGGTGGGTATCTACAGGTCAAGCCAGCCCGACGCCAGAACGCTGCTCACCGGAAGCCACTACGACACGGTGCGCAATGCCGGCAGATATGACGGCCGCCTGGGCATTTTCACGCCGATGGCCTGTGTTCAGGCGCTTCACCGCCAGGGCAAGCGCCTTCCTTTTCATATTGAAGTGGTGGCTTTTGCAGAAGAAGAAGGTCAGCGCTACAAGGCAACCTTTTTGGGTTCCGGCACGCTGGTAGGGGATTTCAAGACCGAATGGCTGGACCAGAGGGATGCGGGCGGCATCGCCATGCGTGACGCCATGGCCCAGGCCGGCCTGGATGTGCGGAAAATCGCCGGCCTGCAACGCGATCCGGCCCAGTACCTGGGTTTTGTGGAAGTACATATCGAACAAGGCCCGGTGCTCAACGAGCTGAACCTGCCACTGGGCATCGTCACCTCGATCAATGGCAGCAGGCGCTACCTGTGCGACATCACCGGCATGGCGAGCCATGCAGGCACCACGCCCATGACACGCCGCCGCGATGCAGCAGCCGCAGCGGCCGAACTGGTGCTCTATGTCGAAAAGCGAGCCGCGCAAGACCGTGAGGCGGTGGGCACGGTCGGCATGCTGCAGGTGCCCAATGGCTCCATCAATGTTGTGCCCGGACGCTGCCTGTTCTCACTGGATCTGCGTGCGCCACTGGACGCGCAGCGCGATCAGCTGGCTGAAGATGTGCTGGCCGAGCTGGGCCGGATTTGCGAGCGGCGTGGCCTGCAGTACGCCGTGGAGCTGACAGAAAGTGCAGCCGCAGCGCCCAGCGACCCAGCGTGGCAAAGGCGCTGGGAAGCCGCCGTCATGGCACTGGGCCTGCCGCTGCACGCCATGCCCAGTGGGGCGGGCCACGACGCCATGAAGCTGCACAAGATCATGCCGCAGGCGATGCTGTTTGTACGCGGGCAAAACTCGGGCATCAGCCATAACCCGCTGGAAAGCACCACCAGCGACGACATCCAGCTGGCCATCGATGCGTTTTCGCTGCTGCTCGCGCATCTGGCGGAGTCCTCCGGCGGGCCATCCGACGCCTCGGGCCAGGCGGCAGTCCCTACACCATCATGATCCCTTCATCCCCTTATTGCCTGCTTGACCAGTGGATAGATGCGCACTTTGACGAACAGGTCGGCTTTTTGCAGGCGCTGATCCGTGTGCCGACCGACACCCCTCCAGGCAACAATGCGCCGCATGCCGAGCGCACGGCCGAGTTGCTCCAGGCCTTTGGCTTTGAGGCCGAAAAGCATGCAGTGCCCGAAGCGCTTGTTCATGCCGCCGGCATGCAGTCGGTAACCAACCTGATCGTGCGGCGTCGATATTCGGACGGCGGGAAAACCATCGCCCTCAACGCACACGGTGATGTGGTCCCGCCAGGAGACGGCTGGACCTATGACCCTTACGGTGGCGACATCGTCAACGGCTCAATCTACGGGCGCGCATCAGCCGTCAGCAAATGCGATTTTTCGACCTTCACCTTTGCGGTTCGGGCGCTGGAATCCCTGCCACAAAAACCTCATGGACAGGTGGAGCTGCACTTCACTTATGACGAGGAGTTCGGCGGCGAAATCGGCCCCGGCTGGCTGCTGAAGAACGGCCTGACACGGCCCGACCTTCTGATTGCAGCGGGCTTTTCCTACGAGGTGATCATCGCGCACAACGGATGCCTGCAGATGGAGGTAACAGTTCACGGCAAGATGGCACACGCCGCGATACCGCATACCGGCGCGGATGCGCTGCACGGCGCCGTCCATATTCTGAATGCCTTGTACGCGCTTAACTCTCGCTACCAGCACATCACGTCGTCTGTGGAAGGCATAGACCATCCCTACCTGAATGTCGGCCGCATCGAAGGCGGAACCCACACCAACGTGGTTCCAGGCAAGGTCAGCTTCAAGCTTGACCGGCGCATGATTCCCGAAGAAGATCCCATGGCCGTGGAGACCGAGCTACGGCAGACGATTGGCGATGCTGCAAAGGCGCTTGTCGGCATCACGGTGGACACCAGGCGATTGCTGCTGGCCCGTGCCCTGCAGCCAATGCCTGGCAACCAGGCACTGGTGGATGCGATTCGTCAACATGCGCAAGAGCTGTTTGCGGTGGATATCCCGGCCATAGGCACACCGCTGTATACCGATGCACGGCTTTACGCCGAGGCGGGCATTCCGGGTGTCATCTATGGGGCTGGTCCGCGCACCGTGCTTGAGTCGAATGCCAAGCGTGCCGACGAACACCTGGCGCTGGATGATCTGCGGCGGGCCACCAAAGTGGTGGCCCGCGCACTGCACGACCTGCTCGTCTGACATGCAGCATCCTGATGCCGGGGCCACACGCGGCGAGCATTTCAGGTAACGCATGGCCTGGCACGCGCGACTCGATCTTGACTACAGCCTGGAGGCGGGGCGCAGCGTGGCACGCCACCAGCATTCGGGGCCCTTGCGTATCTTGCAAAGCCTGTATCCCGAGGGCGATGCGATCTGCCACAACATTCTGGTGCATCCGCCCGGGGGGCTGGTGGGTGGCGACACCCTGGACCTGCGCATCCATGCGCAAGCGGGTGCTCACGGACTGATCACCACGCCGGGAGCCACCCGCTTTTACCGCTCTTCGGGCGATACGGCACTTCAGCGCGCGCATATTGCACTGGACGCCGATGCGCGACTTGAATGGCTGCCGCTGGAATCGATCTGCTACAGCGGCTGCCTGGGTGAAAACCGCCTGCAGATGACACTGGCACCGGGGGCCGAACTGCTGGGCTGGGACATCACCGCGCTGGGCCTGCCAGCTGCCGAACTGCCTTTTGAGAAAGGCGTTTTTTGCCAGCATATGGAAGTTGTTGGCGTCTGGCTGGAGCGCGCGCGAATACAGGCATCCGATAACCTGCTGCTCAACAGCCCGCTGGGGCTGGCTGGACACCGCTGCCTGGGCACACTGTTTTTTGTGGCGGGCAGCAAACTCGACCGCCAGCGTCGCCAGCGCGCGCTGGATCTGGCATGCGACGTACTGGGCGGCCATGACCTGAAAGCCACTTCAGGTGCCACCAGCCCTGACGGCCAGGTCGTCCTGGTGCGCGTCTTGTCGCCGGTAGTGGAGCCTGCAGCGGACCTGCTCCGGCAGGTAAGGGCCGCATGGCGTCAACACTTATGGAACTGCACGGACAGCGCGCCCCGCATCTGGTCAACGTGACCCGCGAGGCCGCCGCCATCGGCCGCAAGTTACTGTCGAAAACCTGCGTCACAGCCCCAGGCATCAGGCCTTTGCCTGACGACGATCTTGTCCTACAAACCGTCGCGCTCATGTTGCGACGGCCTGTACGCTTTGACTGGCAGCGTTTTGCTCATTCTATTTTTACAGTAGGACTACTTAAAAGGCGGTCCGGTCTACACCATTCCGGCGCCCATAAACAGGAGTCGAAAATATGAGCAGTCATTTCACACAACGCACCATGTCAGCGGCTATCCGTGCCATTGCATTCACGGCGCTTGCCGCCATGGGTTCAGCTTCGGCACAGGTAACGCCAGGGGCAACGGGGATCGATGCCACCGGCAATGCTCAAAGCGAGATGGCTGCCTGCAACAATGGAAAGACCCAGCAGGATCGCGAGACCTGCATGCGCGAAGTCCGAAATGCCAATGCCGAAAAGCGCGCAGGCAAGCTCGATGGCAGCAGCACCCGACTGGATGCAAATGCGATGCAACGTTGCGATGCACTAACCGGCGATGACAAAATTGCATGCCGGGCCAGGGTCGCAGGCTACGGTAATACCAGTGGCAGTGTGGGCAGCGGAGGCGTGATACGCCAGGTGGAAACCGTTGTGGTACCGGCCGATGCCAGCAGTGTGACGATCCAGCCCAAAACCAATGCTGACAACATCATCGTGATTCCGGCAGTAAAATAGCCCACTTGGGGATCGAACTTTAGAGTTTTGTAGAAGGCTCCGCTTTTCGGGCGTGATGAACGCCACAGAGGGAGCTGTACACCCGGGCCGCCATGACCATCGTGGTGGCCTTTTTTTGCGCCCGTCAGATAGCGACAAGCTGCCGGACGTTATCGGCCTGCATGTTGCTGCCGAGACCACGCGCGATGATCTCCCCCCGCTCCATGACCAGGTAATCGTCAGCCAGCGCCGAGGCAAAATCGTAGTATTGCTCGACCAGCAAAATAGCCATGTCACCGCGGTCTGCCAGCATGCCTATCACCCGCCCGATATCTTTGATGATGCTGGGCTGTATGCCCTCTGTGGGCTCATCCAGGATGAGAAGACCCGGCCGCGCGGCCAAAGCGCGTGCGATTGCCAGCTGCTGCTGCTGCCCGCCCGACAAGTCGCCTCCCCGTCGGTTCAGCATCTGCTTCAGAACGGGAAACAGCTCATACAGTTCTTCAGGAACCGGTGTGCTGCCAGGCTTGTAAGCCAGGCCCATGCGCAGGTTTTCCTCTACCGTCAGCCGCGCAAAAATTTCACGTCCCTGCGGCACAAAGCCTATTCCGGCACGCGCGCGCTCATAAGGCGTTGCGCCGTGAGTCGGCTTACCTTTGAAGGTAATGCTGCCGGTTCTTATCGGGATCAGCCCCATCAGCGATTTGAGCAAGGTGGTTTTGCCAACGCCATTACGGCCGAGCAGCACGGTGACCTTGCCGGGGTGCACCTCGATGCTGACATCACGCAGGATGTGGGAGCCGCCGTAGTACTGGTTGATGTTGGTTGCTGTGAGCATGGGAAAGATGGTTTTTGTCACTATGTCCGGCCGATTGGGGTGAGTTCTCCCCAACTTCCGGACATTTGGGTTCCCGCGATTTTCTGGGCCTGCTGGCCGGGGCTTGCCCGATCAGCCGCATCGAAAAAACGAGCGAACCTGCAAATTGCCAAAGGCTTCAAAAACCCCGGCCCCAACCGCGATGGGCAAAACGCTACGTTTTCAATAGCTTCAACCCCTTTAATCGATTGGACGAGAGCACTAATTGACTCATATTTGAGCCGGCAGGTCATCAAATCCACCCCGCGAGTCTTCACCCTAGAACGTGACCGCCGAACCACCACGCCAGGCAAAAATGAAAGACCGACAACCTTACCGCCCAAGGTACACCTCGATCACCCGTTCATCCGCCTGTACCTCATCCAGGGTCCCCTGCGCCAGAACAGAGCCATCGCACAGCACCGTGACGATTTCCGAGATGGTCCTGATGAAGCTCATGTCATGCTCCACCACCACCAGCGAATGCTGGCCCTTCAAGCTTAAAAACAGCTCTGCCGTGCGTTCGGTTTCATCATCCGTCATGCCCGCCACCGGCTCGTCAAGCAGCAGCAGCTTCGGGTCTTGCGTCAGCAGCATGCCAATTTCAAGCCATTGCTTCTGCCCGTGGCTCAGGCTTCCAGCCGGGCGGCTTGCGCTGCTTGCCAGGCGGATGAGGGTCAGGATATGTGCGATACGGTCGCTTTGCGCCGAGTCAAGCTTGAAGAACAGTGAAGACGCGACGCCCTTGTTGGTCTTCAATGCCAGCTCCAGGTTTTCAAACACGGTCAGTTGTTCAAACACGGTTGGTTTTTGAAACTTGCGCCCTATGCCCAACTGAGCAATCTCGGCTTCCTTGTGACGCAACAGGTCAATCGTGCTGCCAAAAAACGCAGTTCCCTCGTCTGGCCGGGTCTTGCCAGTGATGATGTCCATCATGGTGGTCTTGCCGGCACCATTGGGGCCGATGATGCAGCGCAACTCGCCGGGAGCGATATCAAGCGAGAGTTTGTTGATCGCCTTGAAGCCATCAAAACTAACGCTCACGTTTTCGAGATAGAGGATGCGGCCGTGCGTGACATCCACCTCGCCGGGGTTAGCCACGCGGCTACCGCTGGCGCTACGGCCACCGGACGCTGTGTTGAGCCGGTCGGCCTGCAGCGCAGCTCTTCGGCTCTCAGCCCTGCGGGTACCGGCTTCCAGAAGATCGGGTGTCATGGCGTGCCTCCAGCGATGCGGCTGCGCAGCTTCTTGACGAGCCCCACCACGCCGTTGGGCAGAAAGAGCGTCACGCCAATGAACAGCGCGCCCAGAAAGTAGAGCCAGAACTCCGGATAGGCCACCGTCAGCCAGCTTTTGGCGCCATTGACGATGAAGGCTCCGATGATGGGACCGACCAGCGTGGCGCGGCCCCCAACTGCAGCCCATATCGCGATTTCAATCGAGTTGGCCGGGCTCATCTCTCCGGGATTGATGATGCCGACCTGCGGCACATACAGCGCGCCGGCCACGCCGCACATCACCGCCGAGATCACCCATATCGCGAGCTTGTAGCCCAGCGGGTTGTACCCCGAAAACATGACGCGCGTCTCTGCGTCCCGTATCGCCTGCAACACCCGGCCGAACTTGCTGCCAACCAGCCATCTGGCAAAGAGGTAGAACCCGAGAAGCGTCAGCCCGGTCATCACGAAAAGCGTCATGCGCATGGTCGGCGTGGCGACCGGAATATCGAGGATGCGCTTGAAGTCGGTAAAGCCGTTGTTGCCGCCAAAACCGGTCTCATTGCGAAAAAACAGCAGCATGGCGGCATATGTCATGGCCTGGGTGATGATTGAAAAATAGACGCCCTTGATGCGCGAACGAAACGCGAAGTAGCCAAAGACGAAAGCCACCACGCCAGGCACCAGCACGATCAATAGCAAGGTGGCCACAAAGCTGTCACTCAAGCTCCAGTGCCAGGGCAGCGTCTTCCAGTCCAGAAACACCATGAAATCAGGCAGATCGCTTTTGTAATTGCCGTCGCGGCCAATCTGCCGCATCAGGTACATGCCCATGACATACCCGCCCAGCGCGAAAAACACGCCATGGCCCAAGGACAAGATGCCGGTGTAACCCCAGATCAGGTCCATTGCCAGTGCGGCGATGGCATAGCACATGATCTTTCCCAGCAGAGCGACCGCATAGGTGCTCATGTGGAACATACTGCCCTCGGGCACCCAGAGATTGAGCACCGGCGCAACAGCGCAGACAGCAATGAGCGCCATCATGAAAGCCGCCCAGCCAGTGCGGGTCAGCAAAGGCCTGGATGAAGGAAGAATGATGTCAGGCATAAAGATGTTCATGGTCAGGGACGCCGCAGAACCGGCTTCGGCGGGTTGCCAGCGTCACCCCCTTGGGGGTGAGGGACGGGACACGAAGTGGGCAAACCAAGGGGGTGCTCATGTCTCCCGACCTTTCATGGCGAAGATGCCCTGGGGCCGCTTCTGGATAAAGATGATGATGAGCACCAGAACCGCTATCTTGGCCAGCACGGCGCCGGTCCAGCCTTCCATAAATTTGTTCAGGATGCCCAGGCCCAGCGCGGCGTACACCGTGCCCCCCAGCTGCCCTACACCGCCCAGCACCACCACCATGAAGGCGTCCACGATGTAGCCCTGCCCCAGGTCAGGCCCGACATTGCCGACCTGACTCAACGCGCAGCCGGCAAGCCCTGCAATGCCCGACCCCAGCGCAAAGGCATAGGTGTCCACGCGGGCGGTGTTCACGCCCATGCACGCGGCGATCGGTCGGTTTTGCGTCACGCCGCGTACAAAAAGGCCGAGTCGCGTCCGGCTGATCAGCCAGGCCATGCCCAGCAGCACCGCAACCGCAAAACCGATGATGACGATGCGGTTGTAGGGCAGCGACAGGTTGCCCAGCACCTGCACGCCGCCGCTCATCCAGACCGGGTTTTCAACGCCCACGTTTTGCGCGCCAAACCATGAGCGCACCAGTTGCTGCAGCATCAGGCTGATGCCCCAGGTGGCCAGGAGCGTCTCCAGCGGACGGCCATACAAGAAACGGATCACGCTGCGCTCCAGCGCCGCACCCATCAGGGCAGACGCCATGAAGGCCACCGGCACCGCCGCGAGCAAGTACCAGTCAAACGCACCGGGCAGGTATTTCTGAAACAGCGTTTGCACCAGATAGGTGGCGTAGGCGCCGATCATCATCAGCTCGCCATGCGCCATGTTGATGACGCCCATCAGGCCGTAGGTAATGGCCAGGCCCAGCGCCACCAGTAGCAAGATGCTGCCCAGGCTGATGCCGCTGAACAGAGCGCCCAGCTTGTCACCCCAGGCAAGTGATGCTTCAACCTTGGTCAGTGCGGCCTGAAGTGCCACCTTGACATCAGCATCTGCTTCATTGCCCAGCTGCCCGATCAGCAGGGTTTTAGTGTTGGGGCTGTTGCTGGCTGAGAGCAGCGCGGCGGCCTCCAGCCGCTTTTGCCTGTCGCTGCTGCCGAGCAGGATGGCCGCGCGCAGCAACTCCAGCTGACTTTTCAGCGCGGGCACTGTTTCGGCCGCATACGCCTTTTCGATCAGCGGCAGACGCGACTCGTCGTTATCACCGGTCAATGTCTTGATGGCGGCGCCCCTGTTATTTTCATCAGCATGGAACAACTTGAGCGCAGCCAGTGCGTTGTCCAGCTCACTGCGCATCAGGTTGGGGTTGATGACATCTTCAGCATCGGCGGGTAGCGGTGTTTCTGCGCCACTGACAGGATCAAAAGCCTTGCCGCCCGTGATCACAAACACCGCGTCGTCCTTAGTCTTGATGGCATCGTCGGCCAGCGCCTGGATGAAGGCGATGGTTTCCGGACCAGCGGACGTGGCGGCTTTGCCGAGTGCTTCGACGCGGGCTTCGGTTTCGCCAAAAACCAGTGCCTTCACCTCGTCAGCAGTAAGTGCCTGTGCGGAGGAAGCCATGACAAGCGTCAACAACAAGAACAAGAATTGGCGCATCGGCATGAAAAGAACCTGTAGGTTGGGCGGGCACGCCATACGGCGTTACGCCCAGACTGCAACTTCCTTGGTCGGTGAGCTGCAGGTTTGACTGCAGCTTCCGCCGGGTGTTGAAAACTCAAGGAGAACCCGCCGATCAATGCTTCAGCCGCACGAAGGCTGAAGCATTGACATGGCAGGAAGGTGCTCCTTTACTTCTTGGCCACGCTCATGCCCTTGACCGGCTCGTCAAGCTTTTTGTCGTTGCCTTCGATGAAGGGACTCCAGGGCTTTGCCTTGACGGGGCCAGGCGTTTTCCACACCACATTGAACTGGCCGTCGGCCTTGATCTCGCCGATGAAAACCGACTTGTGCAGATGGTGATTTTTCTCATCCATCTTGCTCACGATGCCCGACGGCGCGGTAAAGGTCTGGCCAGCCATGGCAGCAATGACTTTGTCGGTATCGGTGGACTTGGCCTTTTCAACCGCCTGCTTCCACATGTTGATGCCAATGTAGGTAGCTTCCATCGGGTCGTTGGTCAACGGCTTGTCTGACCCAGGGAGCTTTTTGGCTTGCGCATAGGCTGACCACTTCTTGATGAACTCGGTATTTGCCGGGCTCTTGATCGACTGGAAATAGTTCCACGCGGCCAGGTGGCCGACCAGTGGCTTGGTGTCCACACCACGCAGTTCTTCTTCACCTACCGAGAAGGCGACTACCGGAACGTCCTTGGCTTTCAGGCCAGCGTTCCCCAGTTCCTTGTAGAACGGAACGTTGGAATCACCGTTGATGGTGGACACCACCGCCGTCTTGCCACCCTCCGAAAACTTCTTCACGTCGGCAACGATGGTCTGGTAGTCGGAGTGGCCAAATGGCGTGTACTTCTCGTCAATGTCTTTGTCAGCCACACCCTTGCTCTTGAGGTAGGCGCGCAGAATTTTGTTGGTGGTGCGCGGGTATACATAGTCGGTTCCCAGCAGCACCCAGCGCTTGGCGCCGCCGCCGGCCTTGCTCATCAGGTAGTCAACCGCTGGAATGGCTTGCTGGTTGGGTGCTGCGCCGGTATAAAACACATTTTTCGAGAGTTCTTCGCCCTCATACTGAACCGGGTAGAAGAGCAGGCCGTTCATTTCCTCGACCACTGGCAAGACCGATTTGCGGGACACAGACGTCCAGCAGCCAAAAATCACCGATACCTTGTCCTGGCCGAGCAGCTGCTTGGTTTTTTCCGCAAACAAGGGCCAGTTGGACGCCGGATCGACGATGACAGGCTCAAGCTTCCTGCCCATCACGCCACCCTTGGCATTGATTTCGTCAATCGCCATCAGTACCGTGTCTTTCAACACGGTTTCCGAGATGGCCATGGTGCCGGACAGACTGTGCAAAATGCCGACCTTGATCGTGCCGCCTGACTGGGCATGTGCCGGCAGAATGGAGAGGCCGCCCAAGGCGACGGCGGCGCTGAGCGCCTTCAGGGTGAAACGACGGGAAGGGTTGCGTGGCATGAGTTTCTCCGGTAGATGGGGTTGCGCTTACGTGCAGTGAACCTGCTGCAGGCCAGGTTTCCAGAACGATGGGCCGATTCTGGGCGGGCCCGGCTGAAACGCATATACGCCGGGTGGCGTATGCCGGCTTTTGGCTGCCTGTCAGATACAACGTCCCACGCGCTTCGTCCTGCACCGCCTACGTGCCTGTACCAGATCGTTTCTACACTGGTAACCTAGGCTGGGATGGCGCGCGAGCGTAGTCGCCGCGTCCACCCATACTGTGCGGCATTTAATTCGCTGCCCGGTTCCTGTGTCTGCCTGAACGCGATGACGGCGCAAACACCGCCCGAACACCTCATCCAATTTTTCAAAGGCAATTTTTATGACCCCTACCCTTGCTTATGCAGCCCGTTCTGCAACTTCTCCGCTTTCGCCTTTTTCGTTCGAGCGTCGCACACCGGGTGAACGGGATGTATCGATTGACATCCTGCACTGTGGCGTTTGCCATTCGGACTTGCACACCGCGCGTGGCGAATGGGGGGGCACGCTGTTTCCCTGTGTGCCGGGTCACGAGATCGTGGGAAGGGTCAGCGCAGTAGGCAGGCTGGTGAGTCGCTTCAAGATGGGCGACCTGGTGGGCGTGGGCTGCATGGTGGACAGCTGCCAGCACTGCCAGCCGTGCACGGACGGGCTGGAGCAGTACTGCGACAACGGTTTTACCGGGACTTACAACGGGCCTGAGCAAGGCACTGGCGCCAACACCTATGGCGGCTATTCAAACCATATCGTCGTGCGTGAATCGTTCGTGCTGCGCATCGCGCACACCGAAGACCGATTGGCCGAAGTGGCGCCCTTGCTGTGTGCAGGCATTACCACCTATTCGCCGCTGCGCCAATGGAATGTCGGACCTGGCCACAAGGTCGGCATTGTGGGCCTGGGCGGATTGGGCCACATGGGCGTGAAGATCGCGGCCGCGATGGGCGCGCATGTGGTACTGTTCACCACCTCGCCGGGCAAGCGGGAAGACGGCCTGCGGCTTGGTGCCAGGGAAGTGGTCGTGTCCAAAAATGCGGACGAGATGGCCGCGCATGCTGGCAGCTTCGACTTCATTTTGAACACGGTTGCGGCGCCGCATGACCTGGACGCGTTTTTGGTCTTGCTCAAGCTGGACGGCACGATGACGCTGGTGGGCGCGCCTGCAAGCCCGCATCCGTCGCCCGGCGTGTTCAACCTGATCATGAAGCGCAGGCGGCTGGCGGGCTCGCTCATTGGCGGCATCCGTGAAACCCAGGAAATGCTCGACTTTTGCGCGCACCATGGCATCGTCTCGGACATCGAGACCCTGCGCATGGACCAGATCGAGACGGCTTATGAGCGCATGCTCAAGAGCGATGTGCGCTACCGCTTTGTTATTGATATGGCAACCCTTACCGCTTGACGGCTACCTGTCGACAACGGTGCCGCCAGGAGCGGCTCTAACCCAGCAGATGCTTTGCAGCGTCCGGCGGCGGCGCATCCGGCAGCGGCGCTGCGGCAGGTTCAGCGCTTTGCTGCGCGATGACAGGGATGGCCGGGGCAGTCTGATACGCATTGCCTTGCACAGGCTGCGGCTCTGACTGCCGCGCATTTGAAAAAATATCCCAGACCGCAATAAACATGGCGGCCACCACCGGGCCGATCACGAAGCCGTTCAAGCCGAAAAGCGCCATGCCACCCAAAGTCGAGACCAGCACCAGGTAGTCGGGCATCTTGGTGTCCTTTCCGACCAGTATCGGCCGCAGGATGTTATCGACCAGCCCGATCACCAACACGCCAAAGGCAATCAGAATCACGCCCTTGACGATAGCGCCGGTCGCGAGAAAGTAGACCGCCACCGGAAACCAGACCAGCGCCGCGCCCACCGCAGGAAGCAGGGATAAAAACGCCATCAGCGTGCCCCACAGCACCGGCGCATGCACATCCAACAGCCACAAGATGATGCCACCCAGTGCGCCCTGCAGGGCAGCCACCACAATATTGCCGCGCACCGTGGCACGTATGACGGTCGTGAATTTACCCGACAGGTTGCGCTTGATCTCGGGACCCAGCGGCACCGCGTCCTGAATATTGCGCGCCAGGGAATTCCCGTCGCGCAGCAGAAAAAACAGCAGGTAGAGCATCACGAAAAAGCTCACCAGAAAGTCAAAGGTGTTCTGTCCGATGGCCAGCGCCTGGGTGGCAAAAAACTGGCTGCCTCGGGTCAGGCTTTGCGACAGCCGCTCCTGGACCAGCGCAAAATTTTCCAGGCCAAAGCGGTTCAACATGCTGGTCACCCAGTCAGGAAGCGCGGTATAGACCTGCTGGAAGTACCGGGTCACACTCAGGTCGCCCGACTGCACACGCTCATAGACCGCGCTGGCCTCGCGCACCAGCGAGGCCGTGACCAGAGCCAGCGGCAAGATGACCAGCACGAGGATGATGAACACGGTGAGAAGCGCCGCGCTGGTGCGCCTGTCGGGCAGCAGCTTGAGCAGATGCTTGAAGAGCGGCCTGAACATCAGGGCAAAGATCGCGCCCCAGAAGACCGCGCCATAAAACGGCAGCAGAATCCAGACGAATGCGATGGAGACCGCCACAAGCACATAGAGAAATACCTTGTCTTCAAGCGATGAAGACCGGGCGATACCTGAAAATTTCATACGACTGCAACCGGTGGACTATGCGGACCCGACAGCGCCCTCTGCGGCGGCTGCTGCAGTTGTGGCGCGTTTGCGCGGCGTGACGCGCTGCACATAGTCTGCCTGAAAACTTCGCTGCTGCCCTGCTTCAAATTCAACAGTGACAGACAGGGCATCGGCAGCCGCCACCTTGCCCTGGCCGTATCGCCGGACCTTTACCCATTCGCCCGGCGTGAAACGCTTCGCTGTCGACGCTGCGGACATTGTCAACGGGCTGCTGCAAGCACCCGCGGTGTTGCTTCCTGCCCCGTCTCGTACCGCCTCTTCGGAGTCTGTCCCGCGGCGGGCCAGTTCCGCCTCCAGCGCCGCAATCCGCAGGCAGTTGTCGCAGCTGCGGCAGGGAACTGCATCGGCCTGTGCTTGCAGATGACGCAGTAGCATCTGCCACCGGCAACGCCCGGTCTGTGCATAGGAAACCATGGCCTCCAGCGCGGCGCGATCCTGCTCGCGCCTGGCCTGATAGGTCCGTATGACCGCATGAAGGCCAGCCGTGTCCAGGGCTTTTTTGCCAAGGCGAATTACTCCACCCGCACGCTGCGACACCACTTGCTGGCTGCGCAGCAGGCTGCAGGCCACTTTGAGCTTGTTGGCCGGTCGGTCAATGCGTTGCTGCAGATCTTGCATCGTCCAGCCTTGCGTTCCGGGCGGCTCCTGCTGAAGCGCACGGTACAGGGCCTCCACGTCGTCGAGAGCCGGATAACGCCCCGCCATGAAGAACTGCTGGACCGATTTGTCACCGCGCAGAAAGAGCAGCGTGCAGTCCGCCTTTTCGCCATCACGGCCGGCCCGGCCTGACTCCTGGTAGTAGGCATCCAGCCCGGCCGGCATCTGGTAGTGCACCACAAAACGGATGTCGGGCTTGTCGATACCCAGACCAAAGGCATTGGTAGCTACCATGACCCTGGCGGTGCCGGCCATGAAAGCTTCCTGCGCCGCATCGCGCTCTGATGCGCCAAGCTTGCCGTGGTACTTCATCACCGAACAGCCGGACTGAACCAGCGCCGCGTAGACCGCCTCGGCGGCTTTGACCGTAGCGACATAGACCAGCCCGCTGCCTGTCGCAGACTGCACAAGCGCTACAGTGCGCTCCAGCTTGTCAGCCTCCCGGGCAAGTTGCTCTACCGCATAGTGCAGGTTCGGCCGGTAAACGCCGTTGTTGATCACCCCATCGGCGGGTATGCCCAGCTGATGAGTGATCTCCTGCGACACCGCATCGGTCGCGGTGGCGGTAAGTGCCAGAACGGCTGGCCTTCCCAGCTTCCTGATCGCGGGAGCGATGTCCAGAAAAGCAGGGCGAAAGTCGTGCCCCCACTGCGACAGGCAGTGCGCCTCATCCACCACCAGAAGGCTGGTGGGATGCTGCAGCAACAGCTGCATGAATGATTCATCAGCCAGGCGCTCAGGCGTGGTCAGGACAATTTTGGCCTGGCCGCTGGCAACAGCGGCCTCGGCCTCGCGCTCTGCCTGCGTGCCCAGGGAACTGTTGAGTTCAACAGTATCTATCCCCAGTTCCCGCATCGACTCGCACTGGTCCTTCATCAGCGCAATCAGCGGCGACACCACCACGGTGCGGCCCGGCAGCAACAGCGCCGGCAGCTGATAGCACAGCGACTTGCCGGCGCCGGTCGGCATCACAGCCAGGGTGTTCTCGCCAGCAAGCACACGGCGTATGACGGCGTACTGCCCGTCACGCAAGGAAGCAAGACCGAAGCGGTATTTCAGCGTTGAATGGATGAGGCGAGAGACATCACCTGCGGCCGCTGCCGGCGCAGACTTGCGGGAAGATCTGGACATTCAGCCGCGCATCACCGTGGGTCGTCGCCGTCCTGCGCGCCTTCGCTGTCGTCGTCCAGGTCGATATCGTCGTCATCGGTTGCCAGATCGTCGATGTCCAGGTTATCGTCGCCAGTTGGGTCATCGTCGCTGGCATCAACGCTTTCGACGTGGTCCGGCAGTATGTCAAAGCCGGCTTTTTCCATGCCGCTTCCGACGGTAGAGCGCTCGCCCGTGCCGACAGCGTCGCTGTCGCTGGACATCTCGTCCTCACCGTAGGCACCCAGGGCGTCGCTGCCGCTGTCGGAGTTGTCGCTGGGACCCAGCGCTCCGGTATCTTTTCCAATGACCGATTCGGCCCGCTGGGCGCCGCCCAGAATGCTGCTGGTTGCCATAACGTTTTCCATTCGCAGAAAGTGAAGGACATTTCATTTTGTGGAGCCCGAGAGGACGGGCTTGTCGGACATGCCGCAGCGCTGGTGTCAGCAGCCGGCCCGGCGCCTCCTGACACCCGCGCAAGCTGAAGACAGCGCCAGTAATCCATGCCATGATTTGCTATAAATAAAATAGCGTACGGCCGTTATGAAACCTGGTCTTGAAATGTTTTTATGCTCAACTGCAGGGCACTTGCCATTACCTGCTGTGCTTGCATGGCGCGTAAAACATTGGTACTTAAAATCAGTTCGATGCATGTTCGCCTCATTGAATGCCTTTCTTCAACCTACCCGCTTCGCGCAGTTCAGCGCATGCTGCGGCAATGTGCGCTGCTGGCCTTACTGACGCTCGCGCTGGTGGCGGCCTTTGCGGCTGCGGCTGCAGAGCCGGACGCCGGCAAGCCAACACTGGAAGAAGCCAGGGCCGCGATCGCTGACATTCAGAAGTCAATCGCCAGGGCCCCGGACGACACGGCGCTCAAGCGCCTGAAGGCAGCCGCCCTGGCGGCACGCACAGCAGGAGACGCTACTGCTGTCGAGTTGCAGCCGCAACTCGACAGCGTGACCGCACGGTTGCTGCAACTCGGCACACCAGCGGCAGGCGTTAAGGAGGCGCCGGATGTAACCGCGCAGCGTGCACAGCTTGAAAAAGACCGGCGTGACCTGGACGCGCAGATCCGGCTGGCGCGCCTGCTGTCGGTAGAGGCCGAACAGTCGGTGGCGCAGGTTGCCGAGCTGCGCCGCCAGCAGTTTCGGGCTCGCCTCGGCGAGCGCACCGCGTCCATCCTGGGGCCACGCTTCTGGAAGGAACTGCAGGAAGACATGCCGCGCGACGCCGCGCAACTGGCGGCTCTGGTTCGCCAGGTGGGTGCGAGTCTGGATCGCACCCCGGCCTGGCGCTATGCGATGGCGCTTGCTCTACTGGCCGCGGTGCTTGCACTCTGGGTCTATGTTGACCGGTACCTGCTCCAGCTTACGGCCACACTTGTGCCGCCCAGCCGCCTGAGGCGCTCGCTGCACGCGCTGACCGTCGTTGTGCTCTCAGTCGCCTCCGTGGCGCTTTGCGTGGTGGTGGCCGGCCTGGCTGCCTTGCCGCGCCTGGCGCTGCAAACTGCAGACGGTGCGGCGGCTGCTGCGCCGCCGCTGCCGGCCTGGGGGAACCTGCCGCTGCTGGTCTTCAGCGCATTGTGTTTTGGGGGCTATGTTGCCGGCCTGGGCAAGGCCTTGCTGTCTACCGATCGCCCGTCATGGCGGCTTTCTGCGATGCCGGATGCGGTGGCGCATGGCCTGCGCTGGTTTCCGCTACAGCTGGCGGTTCTGCTCAGCATGGTGTGGATTGCCGCCGGCATGGCCACGCTGCTCAATGCCAGCCTGGCGGTCACGGTCGCCATCGACTGCATCATGGCGCTGGCCATTGGCACCACGCTGGCGATGGCGATCATGCGCGGCGAGCAGCTGCGGCGCGAAGTGGTGCGCACGGCACCCGACAGCGAGGCTACGGTACGGCCGCTGTGGCTGGTGGCCCTGGCGTCCGTTGGCTGGTTGACGCTGGCAGTCAGCCTGGTGGCGCTGCTGGCCGGTTATGTGGCGTTTGGCAGCTTCGTCGTCAAGCAGGTGGTCTGGACCATGGTGGTGATGGCAAGCGCCTATCTGCTGGCCATCGTTGCGGACGATGGCTTCAAGGCAGCGCTTTCATCCGGCAACCCCAGCACGCGGCCGGCGCCCGCGCCTGCGGCCAGTCCTGCCGGCGCGCCGCCGCACCGCATCGGCGAGCAGGTGGCGGTATTGCTGTCAGCGGTGACGCGCCTGGTGCTGGGCCTGCTCGCCTTGACGCTGGTGATTGCGCCTTTTGGCGAAGGCCCGTCCGAGGTGTTCCGCCGCACAGAACCGCTGGAAAATGGCCTGCAGATCGGTCAGGTCACCATCCTCCCGGGGACGGTGCTGCAGGCGGCGCTGGTGCTGCTGCTGGCAGTGCTGGCCGTGAAGGGGCTGCAACGCTGGCTGGAGGGCAGCTATCTGCCAACAACCCGCCTCGACCCGAGCATGCGGTCTTCAGCCACAAACCTGCTGGGCTATGTGGGCTATATCTGCGCCGTGGCGCTCACGATGTCGGCGGTCGGGGTTGGCCTGGAGCGCATCGCATGGGTCGCCAGCGCGCTCTCGGTCGGCATCGGATTCGGCCTGCAGGCGGTGGTTCAAAATTTTGTGTCAGGCCTGATCCTCCTGGCTGAACGGCCGGTGAAGGTCGGCGACTGGGTGTCGCTGGGCGGCGTCGAGGGCGATATCCGCAGCATCAACATGCGGGCCACCCAGATCCAGCTGGGCGACCGTTCGACCGTCATTGTTCCCAACTCGGAGTTCATCACCAAGACGGTGCGCAATGTGACGCATGCCAACCCGCTGGGGCTGGTACAGATCAAACTGCCACTGCCGGTGGATGCCAGGCCCGCCGAGGTACGTCAGCTGTTGCTGGACGTGCTGGCAGAGCACCCGGACGTGCTGAAGGAGCCGGCACCCAATGTGCAGCTGGACGGCTTTGACAACGGGACCCTGATGTACAACGCCACCGGTTTTGTATCGACGCCGCGCGCCGCTTACGGCGTACGCAGCGCGTTACTGTTCGAGGCGCTGCAGCGTCTGTCGGCGGCGGGCATAGCGCTTTACAAGCCGCCAGCGATGGTGGCCTTGCCGGGTGTAGCGGAGACGGTGCCGGCGGCGGCCCCAGCCCCGGCCGAGCCTCCAGCCACAACATGATGCCGCTGCACCGCCCTGGCGCCATTCCATGCTATTTGCTACAACATTAGTAGCTATAACCCTTTGTATATGTTGGCCTCCCGGTTGTTTTTATATAAATTCTGGTGCAGCGACGCACTTGTCTTGATCAGGCTGCCCGGTAAAGCTGCGCAACACTGTGCAAGAAGGCTGGCGCCTGCGGCATGCCTGGGCTGTAATGAGAACGAGGCCGCAGCATGGCATGCGCGATGCCGTGCCCTTCACCAACCCAACGAGATACCGCCATGATTTCATCTGTCAAAGGGCACTGCAGTGCGATCGCTTCCAAGGCTTGTGATGCCGCGGCGCTGCGGCGTTGCGGCCTTGGTCGGAAGGTGGCAGGAGCCGGCCTGACGATGCTCATGTGCGCCGGGCCAATGCTAACCCTGCTGCCTGGCCAGGCGCAGGCGCAATCCACCGCACCGCCAGTACCCGCAGTGTCCGCAGTCCCGCCGACATCGGTTGCGGCATCAACGTCAACCTCAACGCCCACCGTTGTACCGCCTGCCGCCCAGACCGCGCCCCGCTATTCCGCCAAAGACGCCAAACTGGCTTTTGGTTTTCTGGACGCAAACAGTGACGGCAGAATCAGCCGCGAGGAAGCGGCGCAGGCTAAAAATGTAGCCAAATATTTTGACCAAGCCGATGTCAACCGCGACAAAGGTCTGTCGCTTCAGGAGTTCACGGCGGCGCTTAACAAAGCCAAGGTTTTGTAGTTGCTGCCGGTGGGCAGCCTTGTCTTGCACCTGTCCGCGGCGCGTCAGGCTCGGCTGTTGGCTGGCTTTTCAGCCTCGACCAGGCTGGCGGCCTCCAGCAGGTCGGCCATGCGAACCAGCAACCGTCGGCAATCGTTGAGGGCACTTTCCATCAGGCTGGTTTCATCGGCGGTGTAGCTGTCCAGTTTTTCGCAGGCCAGCTCCAGTGCATCGTACATCGACACCAGTGGCTGGCTGATCTGTTGCCAAATGGTGACCAGCAGCCGCGTTTTTTCACGCTCGGTATTTTTCAGGTCGGTGATGTCATGGGCCAGCGAATAAAACCCGATCACCTGGCCGCCGTCAACTTCTTCGCCGTAGCGCGGGAAGTAATTCACCACATAGTCGCGCATATCTCCCCTGGCGCACCGGTGCGATCTCTCATAGACGACCGGATAGCCTGACAACACCTCTTCAACCTTGTCCTGCAGCGCCTCATACACCGGGCTGCCCATGACCTCGCGCATGCTCTTGCCGTCGATCTCCGCATACGTCAGGCCAAAAATCTCTTCGCAGGCGCGGTTGTGAAACCGGAAGACGTGATCCGCATCCACATAGGCGATCAGTGCCGGCACCGCATCGGTTATTTCGCGAAGCTGCAGCTCGCTGGCCCGCAAGGCCTCGCTGGCCAGGCGCATTGGCGTGTTGTCCCGACCGACACCGCGGTAGCCGGTAAAACGGCCGCTGGCGTCAAATGCCGCAGCGCCGCTGATGCTGATATAGCGGATCTGGCCGCCACGGCCGAGCCGGGCGATCTCGAAGTTGACGAAGGTTTCGCGTCGTTCACGCTGGGCAATATGCGCGGCCCACAGCTCAGGCTTCATGGGCAGCTGGTCGAGCTCCCACAGTGTCTTGCCGATGGCACTGACCTGTGACACCCGTCCCTCGGTGTCACGCTTCAATTTGTTGGAGATTTCCAGGTAACGGTAGTTTTCGTCTTCCATCCAGAACCAGTCGGACGACAGCTCCGTCAGCGCACGAAAGCGTTCTTCGCTGTTGCGCAGGGTCTGCTCTATCCGCTTGCGGTCGGTAATGTCCAGCACCTGCGAGATGAAGTGAACCGGCCGGCGGTCGGCATCCCGCACCAGTGAGCACGTCAGCAGCGCCCAGACGATGCTGCCGCTCTGGTGCAGGTAGCGTTTTTCCCAGTGGTAGGTTTCGATCTCGCCGGCCAGCGCCCGCTCGCGCTGGATCTGATCCCAGCCCAAGTCGTCGGGATGGGTGATTTCATGAATCGTGCGGGCCAGCATCTCGGCCTCTGAATAACCCAGCATGCGGCAAAAAGCGCTGTTGACACGCAGGCGCCGCGAATCAAGCCCGACCAGCGCCATTCCGATAGGCGAGTGCTCGAAGGCATTGCTGAACTGCTCGTCACTGCCCCGGTAGGAGTCGTTGTCGCTGCTGATGACGGCGCCGGTGCGACCTCCGGAAGCGCCTGCGTAGGTACTTCCAAACAGGACGCTGGTGCGTGGAACCCTGGGCGCGACAGATGGTACCGACTCCCGCAGGCGGCTGTCGTCGAGCCGGGGCGTTTTCTGCTCACTGCCCAGAACAAAGTAGAACGTGCTGCCCGCTCCCATGACGGACTCTGCCCAGATCCTGCCGCCGTGGCGCGTGATGATGCGCTCCACTGTGGCGAGCCCGATGCCGCTGCCGGCAAACTCTTCGGGCGAGTGCAAGCGCTGAAAAGTGCCGAACAGCTTGTCGACATAGGCCATGTCGAAGCCCGCTCCGTTGTCCCTGACAAAGTACACCGTCTGCTCTGTATCCGGGAGCACGCCAACCTGTATCACCGCCACAGGCTTTCGGGAGGTGAACTTCCAGGCGTTGGTCAGCAGGTTTTCCAGCACCTGGGCCAGCAGGGCGCGGTCGCCGCGCGCGACCAGGCCGGAGCGGATATCGACTTGCGCCGGCCGCTGCGGGTCATTTTCCAGTTGTTCCCGCATCACGCGCCCGGCCTCGGCGCTGATGTCGACGTCTTCCCAGTTCAGGCTGGTACGGGACAGCTTTGCCAGCGACAGCAGGCCGTTGGTGAGCTCGCCCATGCGCCGCACACCGGCGCGGATACGCTCGATGTAGTGCGACGTACGTGCATCCGCACCGGACGGAATGGACTTCTGCAGCAGCGCGCAGAATCCGTCAATCGAGCCCAGCGGAGACCGCAGATCGTGGGCCACCGAATAGGAAAAGGCTTCAAGCTCACGGTTGGCGGTTTCCAGCTGTGCGGTGCGACGCGAGACCCGGCTCTCCAGGGCGATATTGAGCCTGACGATTTCCAGTTCGGCTTTTTTTCGTTGGGTGATGTCGGTCATGCTGGTGAGATAGCTGGATGGCTTACCTGGCGAGCCTTCAAACAAGGGCTGCACATTGAACAGGCCCCACATATGCGTGCCATCGGGCTTGCGGTAGCAAACCACGGTGTTTGCCTTGGGCAAGCCGGTGCGCAGCACGACCTGACTCGGGTGTTCCTCGATCGGCATGAGCGAGCCGTCCTCGCGCAGCAGCTGCCAGCGCGGCTCTGCAAACAGCTGGCCCCGCATCTGTTCCAGCGTCCTGCCGAAGACGCGTTCAGTGCTCAGGTTGCAGTCGATGATGCGCCCCTCCACATCGCGCAGCACCACCGCCTCTGCCATGGCCGATACCACCGCGCGATAGCGTGCTTCACTTTGGCGCAGGCGCGCCGCATCGGCCAGTTGTGCCGTGACGTCGTCGGTGACGCACAGGATATGGCTGACCGCGCCAGCGTGGTTTGCGATCGGAATCTGGCGCATATGCACGCGAATGCAGCCGCGGTTTGTTGTCGGCTGTGGCTGGTCGGTCACGTCCTGCGTAATCCCCAGCGCGGATTGCTGCAGGTAGCCGAGGTACCCCGCAGTTTCGGGCGCGCCAGGCCACAGCTCGCTCCAGGTGTGGCCCAGCGCTTGCGCCGACTCCCAGCCAAACAGGATTGCGGCCTGGCGGTTCCAGCAGACCACGCGAAAGCCGTCCCGCACCGAAAACACATGCACCGCCGAAGGCATGTTCTCCACAAGGGCAAGTGGCAGCACCCCCTCGCCAAGGCTCGCAAGCCACGCCGGACCAGTCAGTGCCGGCTGGTCACTCAAGCATGCCAACGGGTGGCCGAGCGCGCCTTCCAGTTGATTCAGCAGCTGATTTTTCTCAAGGTCAAGCTCGCGCAGGCGGGCGCGAAGCAGCGCATGCTCACCGGGCAAACCGTCATCGATTGATTCAACCATCCAATACCGGGCTTTCCGCAATTCGCTTCCAAGGCGGGTACTGACAGCAGATGTGGCCGCATGCATGGCTGCCGCCAATGCGTATTGACGCCTAACCATGCATCCACGCCTGTTGCGTCTGCTCATCCCCGCCAGCTTACCGACGCACGACAGCCTGAAACTTGCTGTGGCCGGCCGTAAAAACATGCGGTGCAAGTGTCCCTCTTTGACGCCGCCTTGTTGCTAGGTGTAAGTCCGCTGTTGCGCAACAATATCGGCTGCATGCGCAATTTTTCGTTTTTTCAGTATGTTTCGGCTTCTCGTGGATAGCCGTTTCTTGCTTCGCCGCCTCCCGCCGGTGCCCCATGGGGCCTGTTGCGGCCCAGCCAGCGAGTGCTTGCGTTGACCTACACGGTTGCCGTCAGGGCGTTGTGCGAGTTCACGGCCAAGCAGGGCGACCTGGATCTGCGTTTCACGCCGTCGCCGTCCGCCCAGGAAGGCATTGCCGGGCACACGCTGGTTGTGTCGCGCCGCGGCAGCAACTACCAGCGCGAGGTGGGCCTTTCCGGTCAGTACAAGGACCTGCTGGTGCGTGGCCGCGCCGATGGTTATGACCCGGACAGCAACCAGCTCGAAGAGGTAAAGACCTACCGGGGAGACCTGCACGGTATCGCAGAAAACCGGCGTCAGTTGCACTGGGCGCAGGCCAAGATGTACGGCTGGCTGCTGTGCCGGGACAAAAACCTGGACAACATCACGCTGGCCCTGGTCTATCTTGACCTGGCAAGCCTGAATGAAACGGTTTTAAGCCATGAATTTCCGGCGCTTGAGCTGAAGCAGCATTTCGAGGCGCATTGCGAGCTTTTTCTGGTCTGGGCCCGGCAGGAAGCCGAGCACCGGCTGGCACGCGACTCGGCCTTGCAGGGCCTGGCCTTTCCGCATGCCGGTTTCCGCCCGGGCCAGCGTGAACTGGCCGAAGCTGTCTATCGCAATACCCGGGCCGGTAAATGCCTGATGGCGCAAGCCACCACCGGCATCGGAAAAACCATGGGCACCGTGTTTCCGGTTTTGAAAGCTGCGCCGCGCCAGGGGTTGGACAAGCTCTTCTTTCTGGCGGCAAAAACGCCCGGTCGGCAACTGGCCCTAGATGCCCTGGCGCTGATCACGGGAAGCGCGCCCACGCTGCCCCTGCGCGTGCTGGAACTCGTAGCGCGCGACAAATCCTGCGAGCATCCTGAAAAGGCGTGCCATGGCGACTCATGCCCCCTAGCCAAGGGTTTCTATGACCGCCTGCCAGACGCGCGGCGCGCAGCCGTGGCGGCAACTGGCGGCGCCCGCCTGCTGTCCAGGGCGCAATGGCGCGAAGTGGCACTGGCGCATCAGGTGTGCCCCTATTACCTCAGCCAGGAAATGGTTCGCTGGAGCGATGTGGTGGTCGGCGACTACAACTACTATTTCGACAGCAGCGCCCTGCTTTACAACCTGACGACCACCAGCCAATGGCGGGCCAGCGTTCTGGTCGACGAGGCCCATAACCTGGTCGACCGGGCGCGCAGCATGTATTCGTCCACACTGGACCAAAGACGCCTGCATGCCGTGCATGCCGCGGCACCCAAAGCGGTCAAAAAGCCATTAGAGCGACTTGACCGTGCGCTGTCGGAAGCGCATTCGACGCAGACACAGACCTATGCTGTCTACGCTGAAGTTCCGGTGAACCTGGCCAAAGCTTTGCAGCAGGCCAGCACGGCGATAACGGATTTTCTGATAGCCAACCCTACGCGGGTAGACGCAGCGCTACAGGACTTCTACTTTGAGGTGCTGCAGTTTTCGCGGCTGGCGGAATCGTTTGCAGCGCATTCGATCTTTGACATCACCCTGCATGATGGCGCCAGCCAGGGTGCAGCAGATGAAGCTGCGCCTTCCCTGCAGCTGGGGTTCAGCGCCCATCCGGCGGCGGCTGGCAGCGCAGGGGGACTTGGCGGCACGGGTAGCGCGAGTCTGACGATACGCAATGTGGTCCCAGCCCCTTTTCTGGCACCCCGGTTTGCGGCAGCGCAGTCGGTGACGCTGTTCTCGGCAACCCTGGGGCCGCAGCATTTTTACCGGGACACGCTGGGTTTGCCGGCCAACAGCGCATGGGTTGACGTGCCCTCCCCGTTTCGGCCTGATCAGCTTGGCGTTGTCGCCGTCACTGACCTGTCCACCCGCTTTCAGCATCGCCAGGGATCGCTGCATGCCATCGTCGAGCTGATGGCGCGCCAGTACCGCCAGCAGCCCGGCAACTACCTGGCGTTTCTCAGCAGCTATGACTACCTGCAGCAACTGATTCGTCTGCTGCGCAAAAACTATCCGGACATCCCTGCATGGGAGCAGACACGGCAGATGGACGAAGCAGGCCGTGACCAGTTTCTGGCACGCTTCACACCCACATCGCGCGGCATTGGCTTTGCGGTGCTGGGCGGAGCATTTGCCGAAGGGGTTGACCTGCCGGGCCGGCGGCTGATCGGCGCTTTCATCGCCACGCTGGGGTTGCCCCAGGTCAACTGCGTCAATGAGGAAATCAGGCAGCGCATGGCCACGTATTTCGAAGCGGAGACGAGTGCGGCGCGCCTGGGCACTGATGACAGTAAAGCAGCGGGTGATCCGTTGCCCGACAGCCTGGCCCCGCCGTCACCACGCTCCACGCCTTCCGCGCCGCAGGACAAAGGCTACAACTACACCTACCTCTACCCGGGGCTGCAAAAGGTGGTGCAGGCGGCAGGACGTGTGATTCGAACGCCGACCGACCAGGGCGTGATCTACCTGATGGACGACCGGTTTACCCGTACCGACATCCAACGCCTGTTGCCGTCCTGGTGGGCGGTCAGCAGCCTGCCGGCCAGGCATGCAGGCCTGGATGTGATGGCCTTGCAGATTGCTGAAGAGCCCGCCGGCAGCACGGTATCTGCACCGCAGCAGCCAGGAAGCCGTGCCGCTAAAGCGGGGTAAATCCGGTGGTGGTTGTGGTGCAGAAATCAAACAGCTGGTCCAGCTCGTTCGACTTGTCAAAAACCGCATCTGCCCCCAGCGCAATGCAGCGGTGGCGGATATCGTCGGTGGCGTAGTTGGTCAGCACCACCACCCGCTGGTCGGCGCGCCGGTCCTGACAGCCGCGCAGGACGCCAAGGCCGCTGCCTTCCCTCAGAAACAGGTCAACAATGGCCAGCTGCCAGTCGCCATCATGGGCAGACAGCCAGTAATTGGCCTCGTTCTCGGTCTCGGCAAAACCCACCACTTTGACCGGCGCAATCTCTTCCAGCGTGGCGATCAGGTTCTCACGAATGGTGGCGCTGTCTTCCACAACGTAGGTGATGAGAGCCATAAATTAGCGGTTGGTCGTGAGATCGGGGTAAGTAGGATGAGCAGGGCGTTGAAGCTATCACGGCGCAAAGCCCCGCATGACGCCCCCAAGCGGGGTCTGCCTGTAGGAGATGGGCTCCTGTGCAGGCGCGACCGCCAGTGTGCGCCATCGCCAGCATGGTCATCGCGCCACTGTGCATCTAAACTATCCGCCGTGACAGAAAGCCGGCAGGCTGCGGCGGCGTAGGCTCCAGCCGACATCCCGTCAGCCTATGCCATCCGCTCCGTGCACCGATGCCAGCCTGCTCCCGTTTTATTCATCCCCCTTTGACAAGGACTCTCATGCTGACAAGCGTTCGCCAATTGACTCTCGCCCTGACGACACTGGGCGCAGCCTGCCTGATGACGGCAGCGCCTCATGCCTTTGCCCAGACCGATGCCGCGCTGGCTGCCGCTGCCAAGGAAGCCAGTGCGGTCGTCACCAAAAGCGGGCTGGTTTATCGCTCGCTGAAAGACGGCACCGGCGCCAGCCCGCAGGCTACCGACAAGGTCAAGGTGCACTACCGCGGAAGCTTTCCGGACGGCCGGGAATTCGACAGCTCCTACAAGCGCAACGAGCCGACCGAGTTTCCGCTGAACGGCGTGATTCCCTGCTGGACGGAAGGCGTGCAACTGATGAAAGTGGGCGGCAAGGCCAAGCTGACCTGCCCCGCCGCCATTGCCTATGGCGCGCGCGGTGCCGGTGGCGTGATTCCCCCGAACGCCACCTTGCAGTTCGAGGTTGAACTGCTGGCCATCAACGGCAAATAAGCCGGCAGCGCCTTATTTTCTGGCGCCCTTCGGCGTGGGCGCCACGTAGCGGATCGGGCTTTCCGGCAGGCGCCCGCCAGCCACATTGGTCAGCAGCGGGGATGTCTTGCGCAGATCGACGGACTGGCAGTCGCGGTCATTGGTAAACACCAGATGTCCATTTGGAAACTCCAGTGGCAACCGCTCGTGAATCTGATAACTCAGGTCGATCGGCGTGTCCCTGCCCGAATAAACCACCTGGTTGGCCGGGTTGTAGACGGTAAAGCACGCAATCGCTTGCGGGCCGACGCACAGCGCCATACCCAAAACCAGCGCCTGATGTAATCTTTTCATGACCAGCTCCTTGTGAACAGTGGCGGCAGCCCCGGCAGTGCTACCCCCGCGGCTGTGACCTATGGCCGCAGCATGCGTTGTGGCCGTCATCCCGTCAAGCTGCAAAGGCTGAGCTTGTAGCCACCGCGCATAACCAGCGCTTTCAACCCCTCAGGCGCAGCAGCAGGGCACCGGGTTTATGCAACGATTGACGAAACAGTAGAACAGATCTGGTTGCTCCTATTTTAGTAGCGATAACCCCATATATAAAATGGGCTAGGGCACTAAAACGCTTGAAAAATGCTTAGCTGCCGCTGCCGCTGCCGCTGCCGCTGCCGGCCTGCCAGCCGCCGCCTAGCGCCTGGATGAGCGCTACTGCCGTGGTCTGGCGGTCCGCCATGGCTTGCACCAGGGCGCGGCGCGCATTCAGCGCCGTGGTTTGCGCGGCGATGACTTCCGTGAAAGAAATCTGCCCGCTGCGGTACCGGTTGAGGGTCTGCTGCTCGACTTGATCAGCGGCCGTTGAGGCCTGCTGGCGCAGCTGTTGCTGCCTTAGCAGCACGCGGGTGGCGGCCAACTGGTCTTCGACATCCTGAAACGCGGCGAGCACAGTTTGCCGGTAAGCCGCCACCGCCTGCTTTTGCGCGGCCTGTGCGCGGTCCACCCGGGCACCGGTGGCGCCTGCATTGAACAGGGTCTGCGCTGCTGAAAGCCCCAGCGACCACAGCGTGCTGGACGCACTGAACAGGTTGGACAGCTGGCTCGCACCCAGCCCGTAGGAGGCGCTGAGTGACACGCTGGGGTAATAGGCGCTCTGCGCAATGCCGATCTGCTCGTTTGCAGCGGCCACACGGCGCTCGGCGGCGGCAATATCTGGCCTGCGCTGCAGCAGGATGGATGGCACGCCGGTGGGTACATCGGGCAGAACCGGCTTCCAGCTGCGCGGCGGCAGCGCTGCAAGAGTGAAATTGCCCGGTGCCTGCCCCACAAGCACGGCAATGGCATGCTCCAGCTGGGCGCGCTGGCGTGCCAGGCCGGCTTCTTCAGCCTGTGCGCTGGCCAGCTGGCTTTGTGCCTGCAGCACATCGGTTTTGGCGACGATGCCGGCCTCGTAGCGGTTGCTGGCTATTTGCAGCGTGCGCTGGTAGCCCTCCAGGGTTTCGCCCAGCAGCACGTGCTGCGCATCCACTTGGCGCAGCGCGATGTAGTTGATGGCGAGTTCGCCCTGTGCAGAGAGCCGGGCCGAGGCCAGGTCTGCGGCGCTGGCCGACGCACTGGCGCTCGCGCTGTCCACCGTACGGCCAAGCCGGCCCCACACATCGGGCTCCCAGCTGCCACCCACCCCCACCTGATAGCTGCTCCGGATGCGGCTGCCGCCGCCCGTGGCAACGCCGTTGGCATTGATGCTGGTAACGCCAGTGGAGCTGGCCGAGCGGCTGCCTCCGCCATCCAGTGTCACCGCCGGAAAGATCGAGGCTCGCTGTTCCCGCACGATGGCGCGCGCCTGCGCGTACGCAGCCACAGCCTGTGCAACATTCTGGTTGGACACCGCCAGCTGTTCTGCCAGCGCGTTGAGCACCGGGTCTTCAAACAACTGCCACCAGGGGCCACGCTCCAGCATGTCTGCCGGGGCTGCCGCCACCCAGCCTTCCGCCTGCTTGTAGGCAAGTACATCTGGCATGGCGGGGCGCTGGTAGGTGGGGCCGACCGCGCACCCGGCGACAAGCAGCACCGCGCAGGCAAGCTTGATGGCGAAGGCGCCTCGGCTGCGCAGGGCTGGCATGCGGCGGCTTGATGGTGTTGACATGGTGTTAGCTCGTCGTGGTCTGGCTATGCGGCTGAGAAGGCGGATAAGGCAGCGCAGGGGCCGGACTTGCAGGCCTGGCGCGCTGACGAAGGCGGTCCAGCAGGACATACACCACCGGGGTGGTCAGCAGCGTCAACAGCTGGCTTGCGATCAAGCCGCCGATGATGGTGATGCCCAGTGGGCGGCGCAGCTCGGCTCCGTCGCCAAAACCGATGGCCAGTGGCAAGGCCCCGAGCATGGCGGCCAGAGTGGTCATCAAAATCGGCCGAAAACGCAGCAGGCACGCTTCGCGCACAGCCTCGGTTGCCGGGAGTCCGCGCGAGCGCTCGGCCTCGATGGCGAAGTCGATGATCAGGATCGCGTTCTTCTTGACGATGCCAATCAGCAGAAAAACACCGATCAGCGCGATGATGGAAAAGTCCAGCTTGAACAACATCAGCGATAGCACCGCGCCGACGCCCGCCGAGGGCAAGGTAGACAGCACCGTCACAGGATGCACCAGGCTTTCATACAGGATGCCCAGCACGATGTAGATCACCACCAGTGCCGCCAGAATGAGCAGCGGCTGCTCCTGCTGCGACTCTTGGGCATTGCGCGCCGTGCCCTGAAAGCTGCCACGCACGTTGTTCGGCAGGCCGATCGCCGCCTCGGCGCGTTTGACAGCGGCCTGACTGTCGGCCAGCGTGAAGCCTTCGGCCAGGTTATACGACACGGTGGTTGCCAGCTCGCCATCCTGGTGGCTGACCGATGACGCCTTCGGGTTTTCAGAAAATCGGGCGATGGCCGTGAGCGGCACCATGGTCGTCACGGATGAACTCAGGGCGCGGCCGGTGGACGGATCACGCAGCGCGGGGTTGACGCTGCCGGTGGGGCTTGCCGCGCTTGCGCTGGAAGATGTGGCGGGCGATGGTGCGGCGCCGGCATCGGTGCTGGCGGCCGGTGTACGCGCTGGCACGTACACATCGTTGAGCGACTCGGGGCTCAGGATGTAGGGCCGCGCCACTTCCATGATCACGCGGTACTGGTTGGTCTCGCCGTAAATGGTGGCCACCTGCCGCTGGCCGAAAGTGTTGTAGAGCGCGTTGTCGACATCGCGCGAGGTAATGCCCAGGCGCGCTGCGCTGTCCTTGTCAACCGTCACCATGGTTTCGACACCGTTTTCCTGCTGGTCGGTGTCAACGTCAGTCAGCTCGGGTTGCAGCCGCAGCTGGTCCGCCAGGCGGCTTGCCCAGCGCCGCAGATCGGCGACGTTGTCGCTTTTGAGGGTGTACTGGTAGGTGGAGTTGCTGGCCCGCCCGCCGCCGCGCAAATCCTGCACCGGATTTAGAAACAGGCTCACGCCAGTCACTTTTGCAAGCTGCGGCCGCAGACGGGCAATGACAGCAAGTCCTTTTTCGCCACGCTCGCCGGCGGGCTTCAAGGTGATGAACATGAAGCCGCCACCCGCTCGGCCGCCACCGGTAAACCCGACCACGGTAGCCACTGCCGGGTCAGCCCGGATGATGTCAACCAATTCCTTGAGCTTGCCCTGCATGGCCTGAAAGGAAATACTCTGGTCGGCCCGCAGGCCGCCGTTGATCTGACCGGTGTCCTGCTGCGGGAAAAAGCCTTTGGGAATCTTGACGAACAGGTAGACATTCAGGCCGATCACCGCTGCCAGGAGCAGCATCACCAACGCCTTGCTGGCCAGCGCCCAGTCCAGGCTAACCGCATAGCTGCGGTGCATGCGGTTGAAGCCGGATTCAAACCAGCGGTCAATGTAGGCGAAGCGGCCCTTGGGCGTGGCGTTTTCAGCGTCGTCAGCGGACTTGTTTTTGAGCAGCCAGGCGCACATCATCGGTGTGGTTGTCAGGGAAATGACCAGAGAGATCATGACCGCCGCCGACAGCGTGACCGCAAACTCACGGAACAGGCGGCCGGTTTGCCCGCCCATGAACAGCAGCGGTATGAACACCGCCACCAGTGAGACGCTGATGGACAACACGGTAAAGCCAACCTCGCGCGCGCCCAGCAGCGCGGCCTTGAAGCGGTCCATGCCGTCTTCGATATGCCGCGCCGTATTTTCCAGTACCACGATGGCGTCATCCACCACAAAACCGGTCGCAACCGTGAGCGCCATCAGGCTCAAGTTGTTGAGGCTGAAGCCCAGAAAATACATCACGCCAAAGGTGCCCAGCAGCGACACCACAGTAGCAACCGCCGGTATGACCGTGGCGCGCGCACTGCGCAGAAAGGCACTGACAACCAGGACGACGAGTGCAATTGAAATCAGCAGCGTGATCTCGACCTCATGCAGCGATGCACGTATGGAATAGGTACGGTCTGACGCCACCGAAAGCCGCACATCGGAGGGCAGTTGCGCCTGCAACTCGGGCAGCAGCGCCCGCACGCCGTCAACCGTCTGGATGACATTGGCGCCCGGCTGCGGCGTGACCAGCACAATGACCGCCGGCTCGCCATTGAAGAGCCCCAGCGTGTTGACGTTCTCGACCCCGTCGACCACCTGCGCCACGTCCGACAACCGGATCGCCGCGCCGTCGCGCCAGGC
>JAQGNE010000033.1 GCA_028291985.1 Polaromonas sp.
ACCGATTGGCACACCCGAAAGCCGGCATCGCAGCCAGGAGCCTCACGATGAACAACGCCACGCCGTCATTGCTGGTGCAAGGCTACGAAGTCGTCATCGGCTTTGAAACCCACACCCAGCTGACCACCCAGTCCAAGATATTCAGCCGCGCCTCGACCTCTTTTGGCGCCGAGCCTAATACCCACGCGTCGGCGGTTGACTTTGCGCTGCCCGGCGCGCTGCCGGTGATGAACAAGGGTGCGGTGCAACGGGCCATCGAGTTTGGCCTGGCGGTCAACGCACACATCGCCGAGAGCAGCGTGTTTGCGCGCAAGAATTACTTCTACCCTGACCTGCCCAAGGGTTACCAGATCAGCCAGTTCGAGATTCCGGTGGTCCAGGGCGGCAGCGTCGAGTTTTTCCTGGACGGCCACAAAAAGACGGTGCGCCTGGTGCGAGCACACTTGGAAGAAGACGCGGGCAAGTCGCTGCATGAAGACTTCATCGGCATGAGCGGCATCGACCTGAACCGCGCTGGCACGCCGCTGCTGGAGATCGTCACCGAGCCGGACATGCGGTCTTCAGCTGAAGCCGTGGCCTATGCCAAAGAGTTGCACAAGATCGTGACCTGGATCGGCATCTGCGACGGCAACATGCAGGAAGGCAGCTTCCGCTGCGACGCCAATGTGTCGGTGCGCAAGCCCGGTGCGCCCTTGGGCACCCGCCGCGAGATCAAGAACCTGAACAGCTTCAAGTTCATGCAGCAGGCCATGGACTTTGAAATCCGCTGGCAGATCGAGCAGCTGGAAGACGGTCATACGATCCAGCAGGCGACGGTGTTGTTTGACCCGGAAACGGGCGAAACGCGCAGCATGCGCACCAAGGAAGACGCGGCCGACTACCGCTACTTTCCAGACCCGGACTTGCCGCCCCTTGTGATCGGGCGCGAGTGGGTTGAGAAAACCCGTGCCGAGATGTCAGAGCTGCCGCGGGTAATGGCAGCGCGTTTCATGGCGGACTACGGCCTGAGCGAATACGACGCCGGCCAGTTGACCCAAAGCAAGGCGGTGGCGGCGTACTTCGAAGCGGTGGCGGCATCGAGCCAGCAGCCCAAGCTGGCCAGCAACTGGGTGATGGGTGAGCTGTCGCGCCGGCTGAATGCTGACGAAAAATCGATTGAGCGATCGGTGGTGACGCCAGCCATGCTGGCCGGATTGATTGCACGTATTGCCGACGGTACGGTTTCCAACAATGCGGCCCGTCAGGTCTTCGATGCGATGTGGACTGGGCAAGGCAAGGATGTCGATGCCATCATCGATGCCAAAGGCCTCAAGCAGATAAGCGACAGCGGTGAACTCGAAGCCATCATCGACGGCGTTCTGGCGGCCAACGCCAAAAACGTGGAAGAAGTGAAAGCCGGCAACGCCAAGGCCTTCAACGCGCTGGTGGGCCAGGCGATGAAAGCCACCAAAGGCAAGGCGAATCCGACGCAGGTCAACGAGTTGCTGAAGAAAAAACTGGGGTGATAGCCGTCTGGCGTTGCGCGGCTTTGGTGTCGCGTGGCGCGGGCTTCATGCCGGATGGCGGTTGATTCAGCGTCATGCCCGCGGCCTGCTTACGGCGTGCATGTAGCGTGCACAAAGCACAAATAGCTATCAATACGATAGCTATCTGCCGGCGTACCTATTGGGCTATCGGCATAAAAGGCTTGAAAACTACCGCAAGACGGCCCGCTCAGCGCTTGGCCGACGGACTGGCTGCGGGTGCCGCGCTGGACACTGCGGCGGCGCCAGCAGGTGTTGCCGCGCTGCTGGCTGCGCCCGACAGCCTCCAGAGCTGACCGAGCTTGACGAGTTCTTCATCAAACCGCACATTGACCCGCTGCTTTTCCACATCCTGGTCGGCGATGAATCGCTTTTGCACTGCGCTGCTGCTGTCGTTTTCTTCCACCCGCCGTTTGAGCGAGGCCGGCGCTTTGCTCGGGTCACGCAGGTAAAACTCCATTTCGGTGGCGATCTGCTTGCGCTGCTCAACCAGCTCCTGGGTGCGCTTGGCAGATGCCTTGATCACCTCGTCGATTTGCGCCAGCGCAAGGCCACGCTCCTTGTCATGCACCGTGCGGTTGGGATAGCGCACCAGCAGTGCGCGATCGCGGCGCTTTTCCTCGTTCTCTCGCGCCCGCTCCTCGGCGGCGATTCTTTCTTTTTCTTCGGCAGCGGCTTTTTCTTGTGCAGTGAGCGACGGGCCCAGCACCCGCTTGACGGTGCCTGCCGGGGTGAGCTCGCGCTGGCTGCGGTCAATGCATTCCAGAATCGGCCGGTCAGAGGTGATCTTTCGGCCCTTGCTGTCGGTGCAGGCGTAGATGCCTTGCGCGCCGCATGCCGTGGGCAGCACCGCGGCGGCTATCGCTGCCCACTTGAGGCTCCCTGGCTTGACGATCACGTGTTGCCCTTCAGTATGTATGCTTTCAATTGACGCCGTAGCGCTCGCGATAAGCCAGTACCGCCTCATGATGTGCTGCCCTCGTGCTGCCCGCTGTACCTGCGTGGTTGGCAGCTGCATCACGCTGGCTGTCCAGATAGTCCAGCAAGTCGCCCAGCCGCGCAATAGCGCTTACGCGCAAACCGAGCTGATTCGTTACGTATTGCACAGCGCTGTAATCAACGTCGACGCCGTTTTCGGTAGCCTTTTCCTGCCGGTCCAGCGCAATCGCCATGGCATGCGGCGTCGCGCCTGCGGCCCGGATGATGGCAATCGACTCACGCGCCGCCGTACCCGCCGACATCACATCGTCGACGATCAGCACCCGGCCTCGGACCGGCGCGCCCACCAGCGTTCCGCCTTCGCCGTGGTCTTTTGCCTCCTTGCGGTTGTATGCAAAAGGCACGTTGCGCCCCAGACGCGCCAGCTCGATGGAAATGGCAGCGGCCAGCGGAATCCCTTTGTAGGCCGGGCCAAAGATCATGTCGAAGGTGAGGCCGCTGGCGGCCTCTTCGGCCAGCAACTGCCGCGCATAAAATTGCGCCAGCCGGCCCAGCTTGGCGCCATCGTCAAACAGGCCAGCGTTGAAGAAGTAAGGGCTCATGCGCCCGGCCTTGGTCAGAAATTGCCCGAAACGCAGCGCGCCGGCATCCACCGCAAAACGCACGAACTCCTGCGCCAGGCTGGCGTTGGCTGGCGGCGCGCTCTTGCCCTGGCCAGCGATTTCGTCAAACCGCCCAGATGCAGCCGTCATCATATTCATTGGAACCCCATGTTTAAATTGACCAGCCTTAACCTCAATGGCATCCGATCCGCCACCAGCAAGGGCCTGGAAGACTGGCTGGCCCAGTCCAGGCCGGATTGTATTTGCGTGCAGGAACTCAAGGCCCAGGCGGCTGACATCAGGGGGCGCTTCGACGAACTTGCCGGCCTGAAAGGATACTTTCACTTTGCCGAGAAAAAAGGCTACTCGGGCGTGGGCATCTACACGCGCGATGAGCCCAGCGAGGTCATCACCGGATTCGGCTCTGGCGAGTTCGACGCAGAGGGCCGTTATGTCGAACTGCGTTTTGACAGACCCGGACGCACGCAGGCTGACAAGCTGTCGATCATCAGCGCGTATTTTCCCAGCGGGTCTTCAGGCGAAGAGCGACAGGCCGCCAAATTTCGCTTTCTGGCCGAGTTTTACCCTTACCTGCTGGCGCTGAAAAAAGAGCGCGACTTTGTGCTGTGCGGCGACATCAACATCGCGCATCAGGAAATCGATCTGAAGAACTTCAAGGGCAACCGCAAGAACAGCGGCTTTCTGCCTGAAGAACGCGGCTGGATGACCGACCTCTTGCGCAGCCACGGCCAAGTGGTTATGCAAAGCGTGCAGGAAGACGTTGAAGAGGCCAACCGGGTGGCCGACCAGCTGCTGTGCAGGACACCAGGCACAGTCCCGCGGCCCGGTTGCGGCATGGTGGATGTGTACCGCATGCTGCAGCCCACCGCCACCGATGCCGCCTACACCTGGTGGAGCAACCGCGGCCAGGCTTATGCCAAGAACGTGGGCTGGCGGCTCGACTACCACCTGGCAACGCCTGCTTTTGCAAAACTTGCGCGCAGCGAGCTCATCTACAAGGATCAAAAATTCAGCGACCATGCGCCGATCACGGTGAGCTATGACCTGGAGATGTGACGGTACACCATACCGTCACGTGTCTTCAATCACGTCAGTGGGATGGTGCAACGTGGCCATGGGGGCCGCACTCTGGCTCAGGGAAAAGACCCACACTGAAATATGAGCTGTGACTACAGCAGGGTTAAAAAGCCACACCGAAGGTGGACGGTCATGTCGTTGCTATGCACCTGCGCTAGCTTGCAGACGCAAGCCTGACATGCCCACAAGACTGTCGGGCAACCTTCAACCTGTCGCACGCGCTGGCCAGCATCTGCTGAACGGTTTGATCGGGCTGCCATTCGGTAGAAGGAAGCCGACGACTGACTGTCCAACCATCTTCCTGTGAAAGCCCTTTCATGACCAACCTGATTTCCTGCTCCCGCCAGCTATCGCCGCAACGCACCTCATCGCGCCTGCACATCGTTGCAGCATGCACCTTGAGCGTGGGGTTGATATCGGGGACGCCAATGGTTTACGCTGCCGCACACACTGGCGAGAAAACTGCAAAGGCTGCAACCGCGTCCGATGCGATGTCTAAAACCGGCACCGCCTTTAAAGCTGATGCCGATATGCAGGCGGTGCTGGATGAGCTGGCGTCGTTGGGCGGCAAACCGGTCGAAACATTGACACCGGCAGAAGCACGCCAGCAGCCCACACCGGCTGATGCGGTCACATCACTTCTGAAAAAGCAAGGCAAGGATACGGCGCCTACCGCGCTGGTGCCGGGCGTCACCAGCGTTGACCGCGAAATACCCGGCGCTGCGGGCAACAATCCAGCGCGCATCTACACGCCCGCAGGAGCCGGCCCGTTTCCAGTGGTGGTGTACTTTCATGGGGGCGGCTGGGTGATTGCCGACAAAGAGGTTTATGACGGCGGTGCACGCGGCCTGTCGAAACAGGCGCAGGCTGTGGTGGTGTCGGTGGACTACCGGCGGGCGCCGGAAGCTAAATTTCCCGCAGCTTGGGACGATGCCCTGGCCGCCTATAAATGGACTGCAGAAAACGCAGCCTCGATCAAGGGCGATCCGGCTCGCGTGGCGCTGGCTGGCGAAAGTGCCGGGGGCAACCTGGCCGTGGCTACTGCCATCGCTGCCCGCGACGCGAAGCTGCCAGCGCCCCGGCATATCCTGGCCGTCTACCCGGTGGCACAAACCGGTAATCTGAACACGGCGTCTTATCAGGACAGCGCCAAGGCCAAACCGCTGAACAAGCCGATGATTGAATGGTTTGTTGACAAGCTGTTGGCCAAACCAGATGACAAGACGGACACCCGCCTGGATCTGGTGAATGCCAAACTGGCGGGTTTGCCGCCCGTAACGATCATCAACGCGCAGATTGATCCCTTGCGCGAAGACGGTGCCATGCTGGAGGCGGCGCTGAAAAAGGCGGGCGTCAAGGTGCAACGCAAGGTGTACGCGGGCGCTACCCATGAATTTTTTGGCATGGGTGCGGTCGTCAAAGACGCTGCTGATGCCCAGAAGTTGGGCGGACAAGCCTTGCGCAGTTCTTTCACGGCTGCCCCTGCAACCCGCAAATGACGAGGTAAATCGGTCGCCCGGCAGTAACGCATTGTTGACAATGGGAACTGGCGCTTTCACACGCAACCACTGTGCTTCCGCGCATCCGCGAGCGCCTGCCTACCAGATGCAGTCAGGAACCAGTGGCTCCGTCCTGTCCCATCGGGAAAAAAGCTGATTTGCTATTCTTTTAATAGCAGACAGCCCTTACTTTTATGGGGCTACAGGCACTTTTTACTTAAATTTACATGCGGTGAGTCAGGTCGGCAACAAGTGTGGCCCGATCAGCTTCGGGCGCGCTGGTACAAGCCCTGTACCTTGGGCACATTGGCCTGCAGTTGCTGGATGCGTGCTGGCCCGCTGGGGTGGGTTGACAGGAAGCTGGGGCCGCCTGCGCCGCCGCCAGCCTTGCCCATCTTTTCCCAAAGGCTGACCGCTGCCTGCGGGTTGTAGCCGCCGCGTGCAGCCAGCTCCAGGCCCACCAAGTCGGCATCGGTTTCGTCTTCGCGGCTGAAGCGCAAGGTGAGCAGCTGCGTGCCGATGCCAGCGGCTACATCACCCAGCTGGCCCAGGCCGAACAGCTGCGCGCCCAGGGACAGCAAGGTGCCTGTGCCCTGGCTCTTGGCGATGCGGGCTCTCGCGTGTTCACGCAGGGCATGGGCCATTTCGTGGCCCATGATCATGGCAGTTTCGTCATCGGTGAGGCCCAGTTGCTCCAGGATGCCGGTGTAAAAAGCGATCTTTCCGCCCGGCATGCAAAACGCATTGACCTGTTTGCTGCCCAGCAGGTTGACCTCCCAGCGCCACTGCTTGGCGCGGTCGTTCCACTGCGTGGTTTGTGGCACCAGTTTGGCGGCGATGGTACGAAGACGCTGCAGCTGCGGATTGCCGGGCTGTGCCAGCGCACCCTGGCTTCTGGCATCCGCCAGCAGCTTCGCATATTGCTGTGTGGCAGCCTGCTCCAGCTCTTCTGCCGGCACCAGTCCGCGCAGGCGCGAGGACGGGCCGACATCAACCTGCGCCAGCGCCGGCCCTGCTGCGGCCGTTGCTGCAGCGCTGGCAGCTGCCAGCAGGAACCCGCGCCTACGTGACCAGCCCGAGGCTGAAGCAGCGTCAGTTGACGGGGAGCCGGCCAGGGCAGGAGATTTGGCATCGCATAGAAAGCACATGCGTCAATAATAGTAAAAACCGCCCGGACCCCATGTCAGATACAAGCTCATCCTCGCCACTGCCTTTGCCGACTCCGGCGTCCGCAATTGTCCGCCCGGCCCCAGCTGCTGTGCCAGCCAAGGCATCAGCAGCAGCAGCACCTGATGGCGACAGCGCGCAGCCGATAGCAGAAAAAAAGTCGTGGGCTGACATCTGGCGCGTCTATGGGGAAGCCGCAACCCTGCGCATGCTGCTGCTGGGGTTTTCTGCCGGCTTGCCCTTGCTGCTGGTGTTTGGAACGCTGAGCTTCTGGCTGCGCGAAGCTGGCATTGACCGCACCACCATTGGCTACCTGAGCTGGGTGGGGCTGGCTTACGGCTTCAAGTGGTTGTGGGCGCCGCTGGTTGACCGGCTGCCGATTCCCGTGCTGACGCGGCTGTTGGGCCGGCGGCGCAGCTGGCTGCTGCTGTCGCAGGCAACCATCATGGCCGCGCTGATCGGCATGGCCATGACAGACCCGCGCCAGTCCTTGATGCCGGTGGTGTGGTGCGCCCTCGCTGTGGCTTTTGCATCGGCCACGCAAGACATCGCGCTGGACGCGTTTCGCATCGAGTCGGCGGACGTGCAGCGACAGGCGGCGCTGGCAGCCGCTTACCAGACGGGCTACCGTATCGCCATGATCTGGGCAGGAGCCGGCGCGCTGTGGATTGCAGCCCGTGCAGAAACGCCGAATGCGGCGCTTTACCAGCAGGGCGCCTGGGCCACCGCTTACCTGGTCATGGCGGCCTCGATGCTGCTGGGCGTGCTGACGGTGTTGATGTCGCCGGAGCCGGTGGCGCGCCCGCAGCCCGCAGCCCGCAACGCGGCCGAATGGTTGCGCTCGGCACTGGTCGAGCCTTTCGCGGATTTTTTGAAGCGCTATGGCAAACAGGCGGCGCTGATTCTGGCCTTGATTGCGGTCTATCGCATCAGTGATGTGGTCATGGGCATCATGGCCAACCCTTTTTACGTGGACATGGGCTACACCAAGGATGAAGTCGCAGCCGTCACCAAGATCTATGGCGTGGTGATGACGCTGGCAGGCGCCTTTATTGGCGGGGCACTGGCCATGCGGCTGGGTGTGATGCGGGTGCTGATGCTGGGCGCGTTGCTCAGTGCCTGCAGCAACCTGCTGTTTGCCTGGCTTGGCTCGCGCGGCCATGACGTCAACGCGTTGATCTGGGTGATCTCGGCTGACAATCTCTCCAGCGGCATCGCGTCCGCCGCCTTTATTGCTTATTTGTCGAGCCTGACCAACGTCAACTATTCGGCCACCCAATACGCGCTGTTCAGCTCGATGATGCTGCTGCTGCCGAAGTTTCTGGCGGGGTACTCGGGCAAGTATGTGGACGCGTTTGGCTACAGCAACTTTTTCACCGCCACGGCATTCCTGGGTGTGCCGGTGCTGCTGCTCGTCTGGCTGGCGTCTCGCTCTGTCAAAAGCTAGCTGGCCAGCTCAGGCCTGCGGCTCTATTTACGATATCTTTACAACACGTTCGCGCCTACTTGCACGGCTGGGCGCACCATGGTTGACAAGCCTACAAGCCGCAAAGGACTTCAGCAGCATGACCCAGCAACAACTCCTGATGATCGAAGACGACACCCGCCTTGCCAACATGGTGGGCGAGTACCTGCGGCAATCCGGTTATGGGTTTACCCACGCGGCCGATGGCGCCAGCGGGATTGCCGCCCTGCAAAACAGCACGCCTGACCTTGTCATTCTTGACCTGATGCTGCCTGATATGGACGGCCTGGAAGTGTGCCGCCGCATCAAGGGACAGGGCAGCGATGCCACGAGCGCGGCGGTGCTGATGCTGACCGCCAAGGGCGATCCGATGGACCGTATCGTCGGCTTGGAGATCGGTGCTGACGACTATTTGCCCAAGCCCTTTGAACCGCGGGAGCTGCTGGCCCGCATCCGCGCCGTTTTGCGCCGCGGTGGTGAGGCCAGCTCTGCCGCAGGCAGCGCCAATAGCAACCATAAGGTGATGCGTTTTGGCTCGCTTGAGATTGACCGTGATGCGCGAACCGTCACCGTATCTGGCAATCTTTGCGAGCTGACGTCCTATCAGTTTGACTTGCTGGTGGCGCTGGCGGAGCGCGCAGGCCGGGTGCTCAGCCGCGACCAGATCATGGAGGCTGTGCGCGGCCGCGAACTGGAGGCGTTTGACCGGTCCATCGATGTGCACATGGGCCGCATCCGCAGCGCCATCGAGCTGGACCCCAAAGACCCCAAGCGCATTCTTACCGTGCGTGGCGTGGGTTATGTGTTTGCCAAGCAGCAGGATTGACCACCAGGCGACGGCTCGCCTGGTATCCGCGCGCCGCGGCAGCTCTGCTTGGCAAAATTGTTGACGGTTTTCCTGTCGTGAATTGCTACTTGCCGGTCCGGCTTGGGTTCCCATCGAAGGCTCGCAGGCAAATTGAATGACACCTTCGGTTGGCGTGGCTGGTTCAGCAGAAAAATCAACGCATATGTGGTCCCGTTTTACCTCTCATCTGTACGTCCGCATCTGGCTGGCGGTGGTTGCCACGGTTGTGGTGCTGACTTTTCTGGTGGGTGCCGCCTGGCGCTACAGCAGGGATCCGCAATTGCCGATACGTGAGGTTATTGTGCAAAACGCAGCCGGCGAAGTGATCGGAACTGCACAAACCCGCGCAGACAGAAAATTCGGCGACGGGCTCGAATTTGATGTGGTGACCCGTGACGGCCAGACACTCAATCTGGTGCTGCCGCGCCCTAAGCGTCCGCCGTCGAGTTCATGGAACCGGCCACCTTTTGGTTTCGGCTGGATGCTGGTCGTGGTTGGCCTGGCCGTGGCACTGGGCGCTTACCCGGTGATGCGGCGACTCACGCTGCGCCTGGAATCGCTGCAGCGCGGCGTTGAGCGCTGGGGCGAAGGCGATCTGTCGGCACGCGTCAGCATGCAGGGCAATGATGAAGTCGCGTTTCTGGCGCGTCGCTTCAACCATGCGGCCGAGCGCATTGAAACCCTGATGGATTCGCATAAATCGCTGCTGGCCAATGCGTCGCATGAATTGCGCTCGCCATTGGCGCGTATCCGCATGGGACTTGAGTTGATGGGGGTTGACCCGGCCTCGCCGCAGCGCCTGGAAATTTCGCGCAGTATCAGCGAGCTTGATCAGCTGATCGACGAGATTTTGCTGGCCAGCCGGCTGGATGCCAAGCAGACGGATGCCGAGCCTTTTGAGGCGCTCGACCTGACCGGGCTTGCGGCTGAGGAGTGCGCGCGCAGCAATGCTGTGCTCAATGCCAACGACGAAAGCGCGCCATCCTTTGATGGCAGCGCAGGGCCGGGGCCGGCCACATCGACGCCGAGCGTTACCGTGCAGGGCTCTCCGCGTCTGCTGCGACGCCTGATTCGCAACCTGCTGGAAAATGCCCGACGCTACGGCGCAGGCGACATCACCCTGGAGCTCACCACCGCGGGCAGCGCGGCGGATGTCAAGGCTGTGATCAAGGTCAATGACCGCGGCCCCGGTGTTCCTCTAGAGCAGCGCGAAAAAATCTTTGAGCCGTTTTACCGCCTGCCCGGCGCCAGCGAACGTGAAGGCGGTGTTGGCTTGGGGCTGGCACTGGTCAAGTCCATCAGCCAGCGGCATGGCGGCTCGGTCAGGTGCGAGGCGCGACCCGGTGGCGGCGCCTCATTCGTCGTTGAATTGCCAGTGACCGGCTGCACTGCCTGAAAACGTGCGCCGGCCACTAGCCCCGTCCAGTTGCGCCAAGCTGAACAGCTTTGCAATCGGGTGTCCTACAAACTCAGACATGAATCCACACGAGACTTGCTGCTGAGCTTATAAAGAGCTTTAACTGGAGAATCCCATGCTGATCCTGAACCGTTTCAATGCCACCCAAAGACTTGTCGCGATTGCCATCGCTTGCGTTTTTATCGCCGGGCCCAGCCTGGCCAAGAACGACAACGACAACGACGAACACAACGGCAAGGGCCATGGAAAGCACGGCGAGAAGCACCACGCCAAGGACGAACGCAAGGCTGAAAAACACTATGCCAAAGAGCAGAAGAAAGCGCTCAAACGGCAGCGTGAAGAGATTCGCCAGGGCGCCTACTTCAATGACCAGCAGCGGGTTCTGGCACGCACCTACTATGTGCAGACCTACGGCGACGGCAACAAATGCCCGCCGGGCCTGGCTAGAAGGAACAACGGCTGCATGCTACCGGGCCAGGCTCGGACCTGGGCGGTAGGCCAGCCCATTCCGCGCGGCGTGATGCTGTACCAGGTGCCTCAACCGGTCATCGTGCAGTTGCCACCGGCACCGTATGGTTACCGTTATGCCCGCATCGGCGGCGACATTGTGCTGGTGCAGCAGCAGAACAACCTGATCGTGGACATCATCGTCGGCCTGCTGGGCTGATCTGTCGGCTTGCCAGCTGCGGGGCGTGCCCGAGCGCCTGAGCCATCACGCCAACAGACAATGAAGCGGGTGCATGCGGAAGCGGCATCCGCTTCTTGGCGTTTGATCGCCATCGCGACCAGCGGTTTTTAAGCCACAACAGTCCCCAGCCCAATACTCACCAGGGTTTATAGCTATACCTTTTGTAGCACCTGCTCTGCAGTGATGTCATTCAGGCAACGCATATGCCCCAGCGGGCAGGTCCGTTCGAAGCAGGGTGAACAATCCAGCGGCGGCTGGTAGCCAGCATCGGCTTTCAACCAGATCACACGCGCCTTTGCGTTGAGCGGCGGCGTGTGCAGCGGGCTTGATGAGCCAAAAATAGCCACCTGCGCCACGCCCATGGCCGCCGCCACATGCATCAGCCCCGAATCGTTGCTGACCACTGACGCGCTGCAGGCAATCAGACTGAAGGCGTCTAGCAATGACGTTTTGCCCGCCAGGTTCAGGCACTTGCCAGCATGCAGGGCGTTGACAGGCGCCGCAATCTCTTCGCACAGCGCCGCTTCCTTGCCTGACCCCAGCAGCACCACCGGCAAGCCCAGCTGCTGCGCCAGCGCCGAGAAGTGCGTGGCAGGCCAGCGCTTGGCGGGGCCATATTCGGCACCCGGCGCAAAGACGAAATAGGCGCCGCGTTGCAGGCCCAGGCTGTGCAGCGTGCTGTCGATGTGTGCCGCTGGCAGTTGCAGCTGTGGTTGGCCTGCATCAAGGCCGGCGTGCGTGGCAGCTGTAGCGCCATCGGCCAATGCCGAATAAAACGCCACCATGGGCGGGCGGCTCCTGGGGTTGGGCAGCCGGTGCGTCAGCAGCCCGACCCGCGCTTCGCCAAGGTAGCCAACACGCCGGGGAATCCGGGCCATGAAAGGCAGCAGCGCGCTTTTCAGCGAATTGGGCAGCACATAAGCCACATCAAACCGGCCCTTCAGGTGCCGTGCAAGCGCCCAGCGAGACCGCAATTGCAGGCCGCCATGCGCAAACGGAAAGTCGATGACCTCGGCCACTTGCGGCATGGCACGGTACACCGGCGCAACCCACGGCAGCGCACCCACGGTCAGGCGCTCGCCTCTGGCATGCAGGCGCCGCAGCAGGGGCTCCGTCATGACGGCGTCGCCGATCCACTGCGGCGCGATGACGAGTGACTCAGGCAAAGCAGACTCGCCCTGAGCTGCCCGGCTGAACGCTTGGGCCGCCCATCCGCGCAGACGCGAAACGCTTCTGGCTCAGGTCAGCGCAGCGCATGTGTATTGCCGAAGGGGTTGACGCTACGCCGTGCCCCATCAGACATGCCGCTCTCAGTGATGCCCGCCAACCTGCTCGCCATCTTTCAGCTTGTAGAGCGTGCCGCAGTAAGGGCACTTCGCCTCGCCGACACGGGCGATGTCGAGATAGATCTTGGGATGGCTGTTCCAGATCTTCATGTCGGCCAGGGGATTGGGGCAGTACACACCGCCCTGGGTATTGAGGTCTGACGCGACGACTTCGACGTGGGATGACTTGTTCATGTCGGTACCGCTCAGACCCTGGCTAGCCATGACGCGTATTTCGGGTTGCGTCCATTGACGATGTCAAAAAACGCCGATTGGATTTTTTCAGTCAGGGGGCCGCGTGCGCCGCCATCGCCGCGGTTGCCGATCTCCACACGGTCAAGCTCGCGGATCGGCGTGACTTCGGCTGCGGTGCCGCTGAAGAAAGCTTCGTCGGCAATATAGATTTCATCGCGGGTGATCGGCTTTTCACGCAGTTCGATACCCAGGTCCTGGCAGATTGAAAAAATTGTGTTGCGGGTGATGCCGTTCAGTGCGCCAGCGCTGGAGTCGGGCGTGTAGACCACACCCTTGCGCACCACAAACACATTCTCGCCAGCGCCTTCGGACACAAAGCCCTGCGGGTCAAGCAGCAAGGCTTCGTCGTAGCCTTCATCGGTGGCTTCCATATTGGCCAGGATGGAGTTGGTGTAGTTGCTCACCGCCTTGGCATGGATCATGGTGATGTTCACATGGTGGCGGGTAAAACTGGAGGTCTTGACGCGAATACCGCGCTTGAGGCCCTCTTCGCCCAGGTAGGCGCCCCATGGCCAGGCAGCCACCATCAGATGGATTTTGTTGCCCTTGGGTGACACGCCGAGCTTTTCAGAGCCAATCCAGGTCAGCGGCCTGATATAGCAGCTTGGCAGCTTGTTGGCACGCACCACGTCCAGCTGGGCCTGCATGACTTCCTCTTGGGTGAAGGGAATCTTCATGCGCAGGATCTTGGCGCTGTTGAAGAGTCTTTCGGTGTGCTCTTCGAGACGAAAGATGCCGGTACTGCCGTCCTGCAGGTGGTAGGCGCGCACACCCTCGAATGCGCCGCAGCCGTAATGCAGCGTGTGCGTCAGCACATGAATCTTGGCATCGCGCCACTCGACCATCTGGCCGTCCATCCAGATCTTGCCGTCGCGGTCTTCCATTGAGGGGGCTGTAGATGGCATGAGGTCGGGTCCTGTCAGGTAAGAAATAAAGAAAGAGGAAGTCGAAAACAGATTCCTGGCCGGCAGCCAGCGCCATCCAGGAATGCGGTTGCAGCCGTGGCAATTTTACGGTCCTGCGGCCGAAGCCTCACCAGGCGCTGTGGCGGCAGTCCAACCGAGGCTACATGCACAACCAAACCTGGCACTTTTTGGCATTTTTCACCTTTGATCCATTCACGAAGCGCAACAATTAATTGACAATCAATATTTATTTGACAAAATCGATACATAAGATCACAGAAGTATCAGCTTCTTACCGATACCATGTTTTTGATGAATACGGCTGGCAACTCGCCGTTAACAGCCGAGGTAGGTTTTTACGGCGTTTGCAACATTTTTGAAGGAAATTTGATGGACAAGAGACTACACAAACTCGCGCTGGCAATCTGTGCTTCAATGGTCACGGGTGGGGCTATGGCTGCGACCGACACCTCCACGATGGGAGTTACCGCCAGCGTCGAAGCAGCCTGTTCGGTCGGCAATGGTGGAACCATGGCATTGGGCGTCATTGCCATGATCAGCCCGGACGGAACCCGGGCCACGACCGATACTTCTGCGACTGCAACATTCCCAGCCATTTGCACCACCGGCACTGCAGCGCCGACCTTTACCTATGATTCTGCCAATGTGGCGCTGGGGGTGTTTCGCTTGAAGGGCTCGACCACGGCGACAGAATTCATCACCTACTCCCTGTTTCCATCGGCCGACTCAACCGGGACGGCAATAACCAGTGGCACCGCCGTCGCTTATACCGGCTTCACCACAAACGGCACATCTCAAAATCTGGCCTTGTCTGCAAAGATTCTTGCGGCTTCGAAGACCGGACAGTCGGTCCAGGCGTACACCGACACCATTACCATCACCGTTACTTTCTGATTTTCTGAGATGAATTCTGCAAGCCTGAGCACAAGGCGGTGGTCGATAAGGCCACTTCTGGCCCGCTGTTTTCTAATGGCGGCAGCCTTCATCGCCAGTGGCGGGGCTGCTGCTCAGGTAGTGATAAACCCCGTGGTAATTGAGCTTGGCCCCCGTCAAAAGATCGTGGCGGTTTCGGTCTCCCTGAGTCCTTCAGCAAAAGCACCGATGCGCCTGCAGGCTGAGGTGTTGCGCTGGAATCAGGATTTGCAGGGTCGTACCGTCGGCGATTCCACTGACGAGCTTTTGGTAACACCCCCGATTGTCGATATAAAGCCTGGCGCGACTCAAATGTTCCGCGTGATGCTGCGCGGCGCGCGACGCGGCGCTGAAGAACTGGCCTACCGATTGATTCTGGAAGACGTAGGTGAGCCGGTCGCTGGCGCTGACAGTTCCGCCCCCGTGGTCATCAATTTCCGCATGCGCTACGACCTGCCAGTGTTCGTCGCCCCGGCAGTACCGCAGCAAAGCGCAATACGCTGGAAGCCCTGCCCAGCTGACGCGTTGGTCATCGCGCCAGTCTTGCCCGGCACGTTACAGGCTGCCCGCGAGTCCGAATTCTGTGTGCGTATCAGCAACGCCGGCAATCAACGCGTCAAAGTCCAGAGCCTCACCGTTGTGGGCGACGGCTGGCAGCATAGCGTGCCTTTCAAGGAAGGCATCAATGTTCTGTCAGGCGCCGAGCGTGAATGGCGTATCGCACTGAAAGCTGACCATAACGGCGCCATACGAAACATGCAGGTTTCCACCGCACGGGGTGAAACCATAGACGCGCAGGCTGGAGGGTTCTGAGGCGGTTTCACTGCGACCCGCCTGACCCATGCAGGCCAGGTCACCGCTCGTTGATGCCATGTCTAGCCTGTTGTCCGTTTCTTGCTTCAGTACAGCCACCTACTCGGGCTTGGACTGCGTTGCATGGCCATGGGCGCGCTCGCCGTCAGCCCGGCCTCCGCCCGCGCGCACGTTCACCGCGTCACTGTCGAACTTGTCCGCCAGCCTGTGCTTGGCCTGCGCGCCGCTTGGTGCCAGCACCGTTGTCGCCCCCACCCCACTGACCGTCAGCCTGCTGCAAAACGACGGCCAGACGACACAGGTGCGCATGCGCATGCCAGCTGGCTCGGAGCCGGTGTTGTCATGGGCTGGTACTCGCCAGCCAGCGCCTTACCGGCTGGCACTGGCGTGGCAGGACACCACGGTGGCGCTTGAAAAGCCGCTGCCGCAGGTTGAGCGCGATGGCGGTGACCTGATCCAGACCTTGACATTCAGCGTCACGCCGGGCCAGGCGCGGCTTAATCTGATGATCAACCGGGCGGTCCAGCCGCATCTGCGCCGTGTCGGCGACTCCTGGGTGCTGCGGCTGGAGCCGGTCAGTGAGGCCTTGCCGGGATCTGCCGTGGTTGCAGCCCTGGGCCCGACGCCTTTGGGCACTCGGCGGGCAAGTGCCGGGTTGCCGCATTCTCGCCCGCCACCGGGCGCACCGACGGTTCCCGACTCATGGCAGGACACGATTGCGCCCGCCTTGCCGCCGCCGGATCGTCCAGCGATTACTTCGAAAGGGAATCGAAGGGGGGCGGCAAAAGACCAGCCTGAAATTTTGCTGCTTGATGTGAGCGTCAACCAGCAGCGGCTGTCGGGCGTGGTGCGGGCCGAGCAAATGCCGGGCGGGCCGCTGCTCATTCCAGTCGAGGCCTGGCTAGAAGCCCGACTGAATCCGCCACCGGGCGAGGCCCGCAAGCTGAGCGACGGCGCACCGGCCTATGCGGTGGAGACCGTCGCCGGCGCCACCTACCGCATCGACCGGCAAAACCTCAGCATGGAAATCAATGCGCCAGCCAGTGCCTTCGTCGGCTCGTCCCCGGCGGTCCAGGGCGCTCCGGCTGCAGCGCCGCCGCGCCCCGAGCCGGGCGTGCTGCTCAATTACGACGTGTCGATGGTGCGCAGCGGCCAAGGCGCTGCACAGGCCAGTGGTGCGCTGCTCGAGGCAGTTGCTTTTGGCCCCTACGGCAACTTTGTCAGCTCAGCGCTGGTGCGTGACGACGGTAGCCAACGCAGCGCCGAGCGGCTGAACAGCTTTTGGCGCTACGACATTCCCGAACGGCTCGAGTCGGTGGTGATTGGCGACACGGTTGGTGTAGGGGGCGGTTGGAGCCGCCCGGCGCGCTACGGTGGGGTGCGCTGGGGCCGAGATTTCGGTCAGCGACCCGGTTTTGTGACGTTTCCACAAATCACACTCATTGGTGAGGCGGCCCTGCCGTCCACGGTGGAGGTGCTGGTTAACAACGCCCGGCGCAGCAGCCAGCAGGTTCAGCCTGGCCCGTTTGAACTGGGCCATATTCCGCTCGTGACAGGCGCGGGCGAAATTAATTTGGTGGTGCGCGACTTGCTCGGGCGCGAAACGCTGGTGCGGCAAAGCTATTACGCCGCGCCGCAATTGCTGGCCACGGGTTTGAGTGACTTTTCATTGGAGGCAGGCCGGTTGCGCTCGGGCTACGGCGACGACAGCCAGTATGGCGCTTTATTTGGCGCAGCAACCTGGCGGCAAGGCTTGAATAGCCAACTGACCGGCGAGGCGCGGCTGGAGCTGCAGGCTGAGCGTCGCGCGGCGGGCCTGGAACTGGCAAGTGTGCTCGGCGAAGCGGCGGTGGGCAGCCTGGCGGTGGCAGCATCGAGCAGCCGTACGCAGGGATTTTCCGAAAAGGGACGGCTGCTGCAGCTGAAGTTGGAGCGCAACACCCCGACAGTTGGGGGTGCCCTGCAATATTTGCGCACCAGCCGGGGCTTCGCGCCGTTTGGCGAGGCCACCGGCCCACTAGCGGCAGCGCGGCGGACCCGTGACAGCTGGCTGGCCACGGCTGGCGGTCTCCTGGGTGGCTCGGTCAGTGGCGGGCTGAGTTTTGTGAGCCAAAGCCGCTGGGACGGTGAGCGCATCCGAAGCATGGGGCTCTCATTGAGCATGCCTTTGTGGCAACGCACCAGCCTGAGTGTTGCGCTGACCCGGCGTCTGGACGACGACAGGAGCTGGCGCGCCAGCGTCAATGCCAGCATGGCTCTGGACGACGGCCTGCAGACCGCCGCGCGCGCCGATATCGGCAGCGACGGAAAAGCGGTGGCTTCAGCTTCGGCAGCCCGCAATGCGCCCGCGGGCCCGGGTGTTGGCTGGCGAGCCGAGGTTACTTCCGCCGAGAGTCAGCGGGCCCGCGTTGGCTTGCAATACAACACCAGCAATGCCGAGCTGGCTGTGGATGTGGCATCCGGCGCTGGCAGTCAGGTAGCTGCACGCGCTGGCGCGCGCGGCTCGGTAGGCTGGCTGGCTGGCGTGCCGTTTGCCTCGCGGTCGATCGGACAGGGCTCATTTGCAGTGGTCGAGGTTGAGGGTATGCCGGGCGTACCGATCAAACGCAGCCATCAGGTCGTTGCAACCACGGACGCACGCGGACTGGCTTTCATCCCGGGACTGCTGCCCTGGCAAAAAAACCAGATCGACATCGACCCTACCGATCTGCCGCTGGACGCCGAGCTTGGCGACACGCGGCTGGAACTGACACCTTACGCAGGCAGCGGATCACGGCTGAAATTTGCCGTCCGGCGCAGCCGGCAGGCGCTGCTGGTGCTGCATGACCGGGATGCCAAGCCTGTACCGGCAGGTGCGCGGGTGCGCTTGTTGCCGGACGGCCATACGTTTGTGGCGGGCAGACGTGGTCAGGTCTGGCTTACCGATCTGCCGGCAGGCCCGCTACGCCTGCAAGTCCGCTGGCCTGCAGGCGGATGCGACCTCGAACTGAGCCCGCTTGAAGCGCAGGGCGGCGTGCCCGCCGACATCGGGCCTTTGGCCTGCAAAAAAAATTAGCATGCCAGACGCCACCCAGCCGTCCCGCTTGCTTCAGTTTCCTCTGAGCCTGTTTGTCTTGTTGGCGACGGCTGGACCCGTGCATGCGGGCACCTGCGCAGTCACCTCCAGCGGGCTGGCGTTTGGGACCTATCAACCGCTGACCTTCGAGGCCAAGCTGACATCGGCCGACGTCACCAGCAACGCCAGCGTGTCGGTGGTGTGCACCGATATTACCGCTGGCGGCAGCTACACCGTTGCCCTTGGACCGAGCACAGTCGGCACCGGTGACCGTATCACTGTGCGGTACCTCGCGAACAGCACGGGCGGCGACCCGATGGCCTTTAACCTGTTCACCAGCCCGACCTACACCACAGTCTGGGGAGACGGAAATACCGGCAGCCTGATAGGAGAGAGCATCCCATTGGGCAACAGCAACCAGTCGCTAACGGTATACGGCAAGATACCGGCGGGTCAGCACAGGCTGCAGGCGGGTAGCTTCCAGGACTCGATGACGATGACCCTGACGTACAACCCTTAGTCGTCAGCGCAGCACGACAAAACGGCCGGCTCCCGGCCATCTGGCAGCCCCCGGCTGCAGGGAGACCCGGAAAGCGGCTAAGCGGATGTTTCAGGCCTGAACAGCGCATGCCGGGTCAGCTTGCCGACTGCGAAAGTGCATTCAACCCGTGATTCACCAGCATCGCTCCAGCTGTAAATTTCTGGCTGGGCGTCTTTATCGGAGTGCCTGAGGCCCAGTGACCGCGTCATCGCGACCACATGCATCAAGCTCATGCCAGGCTTGAGTTTGGCATTGAGCATGACGGCGCTTTCCACATATCCGACCGGCCTCTTCGCTGCGCGCTTGAGCACCTGCATCACGCGAGTGACGTTCAGCAGCATCCAGAAGACCAGTACGGTGAGGGCAGCAGCAACACCGGCCCAGCCATAAGCGCGGTAAGCCACCGCCGACGCAACGACCACTGCCAGTGGAACCAGAATTTTTTTGATGTCCATCGGTGTATTTTCGCAGGCACAGGGGCGCCGGCCGCTGCGGGGAATGCGTAGCCTGGTGGGCGCTTCAGCGCGGTGGCTGCAACAAACGTTCGAGCAGGCGGTGCTGCACCCTTTTCTCGCTGGTGATGGCGAAAAACTGCTCGTCAACGCCCTCGCAGTTGCCGATGCGAAGCAGCTGATCGCGCTGCGTGAGCTCGTCATGTACCAAGCCAGCCGCCGGAAAAACGCCCATGCCGCTGGCACCAAACGTCTTGAGCAATGCGCTGTCTTCGAACTCGCCGGCAACATCAGGTCGAATACCGTGGCGGTCGAACCAGTCGTTCAGCCGGGCCCTCACCGCGGTATGGCCGGTAGGCAGTAGCAAGGGAACGCTACCCAGGGACTGCGGGAAACCGGCTGCCGCCTGGCGGTGCAGCTCGGGCGTTGCATACCAGCCAATGGGTGACGAACCCATTGCATGGGTATAGAGCAGCAGATTCGGGTTGACCGGCGCCGGGCGGTCGGCAAAGACAATGTCCAGCCGGTGCAGCGCCAGCTCGCCCAGCAGGTCGTCGAATTCGCCGTCGTGGCACAACAGACGCAACCGCGGCTCGCTCATCACCGGCTCCAGAAGGTGGCGCACCACCAGTTTGGGAAGGCCATCCGATATGCCGACGCCGAGCCGAACGCTGGGCGCGCTGATGGCTTCCTGCACAACACCTGGAAGTTGTTCGCCCAGCTGGAATATCAGGTCGGCTTGGCGCATGGCTGCCGTTCCGGCCTCGGTCAATGCCAGGCCACGGCCAGCGGGTTTGAGCAGTGAATGGCCGAGTGAACGCTCCAGCTCGCGCACCTGCGCGCTCACCGTCTGCACTGCCATCCCCAGCCGGTCCGCGGCGCGCGTGATACCGCCCTCCTTGGCAACGACCCAGAAGTAATAGAGATGTCGGTAGTTGAAGTTCTGGCTCATGGCTGTGTATTGTCCGAGAGGACAAATCTCTGTTTTTCCGGGATGGTTACTTCGCAAGCATCTTCTTTTTAAGAATGCATTGCATCTTTATCGTCCAGGGTTCCGCTGCCTGCGCGTCTGCCCGACGCAGACGCCTTACAACTGTCGTCAGCACTCTCCTGCAGCGCAGGCTGATACAACGGATTGACTTTACGTAAAGGATTTTTATGAGCAAGCTTACGGTTTCAGATGTCGCCATCAAGCATGAAAGCCTGCGCGGCGCCTCGCCCGAGGCTTCGGTCGGCCAAGCGGGGTCGGCGCAGCGCGTGCTGCGCAACACCTACGCGCTGCTGTCGATGACGCTTCTGTTCAGTGCAGGTGTGGCAGCTGCCGCCATAACACTAAAGTTGCCAGCGCCCAGCCTGGTGCTTACATTGGCGGCATATTTTGGCCTGCTGTTTGCGGTGCACAAACTGCAGAACAGCGCCATGGCCTTGCCGGTGGTGTTTGCGCTGACTGGCTTCATGGGCTATTCGCTCGGGCCGCTGGTATCGCGTTCGCTGGCCATGCCCGGCGGCAGCGAGGTCGTGATGATGGCCTTGGCTGCCACAGGCGCCACTTTCCTGGCCCTGTCGGCCTGGGTGGTATCGACGCGGCGTGATTTCAGTGTTCTGGGCGGCTTTTTGTTCGCCGGCATGGTGATCGCGCTCCTGGCAGGCCTGGCAGCGGTGTTTCTGCAGATTCCGGCATGGGGGCTGGCTGTGTCGGCCATGGTGGCGCTGCTCTCGGCTGGCCTGATTCTGTATGAGACCAGCAGCATCGTGAACGGCGGGCAGACCAACTATGTGCTGGCCACGGTCAGCCTGTATGTATCGATATTCAACCTGTTCAGCAGCCTGCTCAGTCTGCTGGGCCTTGGCGGCTCGTCCGACTGACTGACTGACATTCGTCGCAGCCTCTCACTTTTATTTGATTCACTCAAGGACTTCACGATGAAATGCCCAAGTTGTACCGATTCGACCCTGCTCATGACCGACCGGCAGGGCGTTGAGATTGACTATTGCCCACAGTGTCGCGGTGTCTGGCTCGACCGCGGGGAGCTTGACAAGCTGCTGGAGCGGGCCATACCCGACACACCCGTTGCCGCTGCGCCTCAGCCGTTGCAGCAACCTGCCTACGACCGTTCCCGCGGCGACGGCTATGGCTACGACAAATCGCGGGACAAAAACTACGGCGGACACGGCTACGGCGACCAGCACCGCAAGAAGTCCTGGCTGCATGACATTTTTGACTAGCCAGCCCGCGGCACGCTGGCGCGCCCCGCCCGCTGCCTGAGCGCGCAAGCCCGCCCCTCCCCTCAACAACAGATTTCCCGACATGCAAACCATCGCACCCCTGTGGCTCTGGGCCACCTTTATCGCCATCGTTATTGGCTCGCTGTTTATCGACTTCGTGGTGCTTAAAAAGCAGGGCGCGCATGAGATCGGCGTCAAGGAGGCGCTGAACTGGTCGCTGGTCTGGATTGCACTCAGCTTTTTGTTCAACGGCCTGTTCTGGTGGGCAGTGAAAGACACCACCGGCTCCGGTGAAATAGCGATGGAGAAGTCGCTTGAATTTCTGACCGGCTACCTGATCGAAAAATCGCTGGCGGTCGACAACATCTTCGTCTTTCTGCTGATCTTCACCTACTTCGCGGTGCCGATGGCGTTCCAAAAACGGGTACTGATGATCGGCATCATCGGCGCCATTGTGCTGCGTACCGTGATGATCCTGATCGGTGGCTGGCTCCTGTCCGAATTCCACTGGGTGCTGTACGTCTTTGGTGCCTTCCTGATTCTTACCGGCCTCAAGATGTGGTGGGCAGCCGGCAAGGAGCCTGACCTGAACGACAACCCAGCGCTCAAGTTGCTGCGCCGGGTGCTGCCGGTGAGCCAGAACTTCGACGGCGAGAAGTTCTGGACAGTCGAAAACGGCAAAAGGATTGCGACCCCGCTCTTCATGGTGGTCTGCCTGGTGGCCATGACCGATGTGATTTTCGCGGTGGACTCCATTCCGGCTATCTTTGCCATCACCAGCGATCCCTTTATTGTGCTGACCAGCAACGTGTTTGCGATTTTGGGCCTGCGCGCCATGTACTTCCTGCTAGCTGCCGTGGCTGCCAAGTTCCATTTGCTGAACTATGGCCTGGCGGTGATTCTGGTCTTCATCGGCGGCAAGATGTGCCTGATCGATGTGGTGAAGATTCCGGTCTGGGCATCGCTGGGTGTGGTGGTTGGCATTCTGACCGTGACCATGGTGCTCAGCTTGCGCACTGCTCCAGCGGCTGAAACTCTGCAACGACCTGATTAAGCAAGGTCCTATTCGGGCTGCATGTATCCCGTCCGATATATCTGAGCAAAACAGTACTCCAGCCCATTGAAATCAATAGGTTATAGCTAGTGTTTGCATAGCAGTGTCAGGTTGAGCTTTGGCAAACCGCCAGCCGGATTCGGCCCCGGCCGTAGAAAATATCCTTACGGGCCGGCAGTCACGACCTCACCAGTTGCGCGCTGTCGGCCCGAATCGAGGTGTCAGGCCGCTCGTAGGTGCCGATCAGGCAGCCGCTGGCCAGCGCCCTCTCACGCACGGCGTCCATGACGGCATCCCGGCCCGGGGTGCTGCTGAAAGGCTCGCCGGGAGCCAGCGCAAACAGCTGAAACGCGTAGCGGTGCGGCCCATGGCCGGGCGGCGGATCAGGCGGCAACCAGCCGGACAGCAGGTAGGAGTTGCGGCCTTCATGGAGATGGGCGTCGCCTTCATGGTCAGGGCTTTGCAAGGCACCTTCGGCCAGCGCGCCATCACCGGGCGGCAGGTCCACCAGAATCGCATGCACCAGCGGCCGCGGTGTCGGCGCATCGGCATCCTCAACGATCAGCAGCAGCGAATCAGCGCCTGCGGGAATGCCGTTCCAGTGCAGCGGCGGCGAAACACCCTCGCCGTCAGCGGTGTAGCGCGCCGGAATCGGCGCATGGTCGGCAAACGCCAGGCTGCCTACCTCGATGGCGGCCATGCCGGTGCGCAGGCCTGAGTTATTGAAGGCGATATTTTCAAGGCCGGCACGCACGCCCTGCATGACGCGTCCAATGACGTCGGGTAAATTTTCAAGCATTGCTGGCTCCTGTCAGGGTTCAAGTGCGCCGGTGTTTCCGGCTGGCCTCAGCTTATGACGGCCGCTGCAGCTCGACTGTAGGAAAGCCCCCCGACACCGGGTGGTTGCAGCTTGCACACCGCCCGGCGGCGCCGATCTGCGTTTGTTAGAGGGACCGCACAACCTCCAGCGCCTGCTCGATACGCTCAACCGCATGAATGATCAGCCCTTCAAACGCCTTGTCGTTCTTTTTCGGGGCATTGGCCTTGGGCACGATGGCCACGCTGAATCCCAGCTTGGCGGCCTCTTTCAGGCGCTCCTGTCCGCGCGGCGCGGGCCGCACTTCACCGGCAAGGCCGACCTCCCCAAAGGCCAGAAAGCCTTTCGGCAATGGTCGCCCACGCAGGGATGAGGTGATGGCCAGCATCACCGCCAGGTCAGCCGCCGGCTCGCTGATGCGCACGCCGCCCACCGCATTGACAAACACATCCTGGTCCATGCATGCAACGCCCGCATGTCGGTGCAGCACCGCCAGCAGCATCGCCAGCCGGTCGCGGTCAAGCCCGACGGACAGCCGCCGGGGCGACGGACCGCCGCTGTCCACCAGTGCCTGGATTTCCACCAGCAGCGGCCGGGTGCCTTCCAGCGTCACCATCACGCAGCTGCCGGGCACGGGCTCCGGATGCTGGCTCAGAAAGATGGCGCTGGGGTTGCTGACGCCTTTGAGGCCTTTTTCGGTCATCGCAAACACGCCGATTTCATTGACCGCGCCGAAGCGGTTTTTGATGGCGCGCACCAGGCGAAAGCTCGAGTGCGTGTCGCCCTCGAAATACAGCACGGTGTCGACCATATGCTCCAGCACACGGGGGCCGGCCAGCGCGCCTTCCTTGGTGACATGGCCGACCAGCACGATGCACACGCCGCTGGACTTGGCCGCGCGCGTCAGGTGCGCTGCGCATTCCCGCACCTGCGCCACCGAGCCGGGGGCCGATGTGAGTTGATCGGAATACACGGTTTGGATCGAATCAATGACGGCAATCGCCGGCTTGGTGGCGTCCAGGGTGGCCAGGATTTTTTCCAGCTGGATTTCAGCCAGCACCTTGACCTGAGAGCCATCCAGTCCCAGCCGACGCGCCCTGAGCGCCACTTGCGCACCGCTTTCCTCGCCGGTGACGTAAAGCGTGCTGTTGCCCGCGCGTTGCAATGAATCCAGCGCCTGCAGCAAGAGGGTTGATTTGCCGATGCCCGGGTCACCGCCGATCAGCACGACACCGCCCTCGACGACGCCGCCACCCAGCACCCGGTCCAGCTCTTCATGGCCAGTGGGCGTGCGCGCCATGTCGCTCGCGTCGATATCAGCCAGCATGGTGACTTCAGATGCCTTGGCCAGGGATGCAAAGCGGTTTTTGACGGGCGACGTGCTTTCAGGCACCGACTCGATCAGCGTGTTCCACGCGTTGCAATGCGGGCACTTGCCCAGCCATTTGGGACTGGCGCCGCCGCATTCGGTGCAGGTATAGATGGTTTTGTCTTTGGCCATGACGGCATGTTACTGTACAGACAACCAGCTAATCGAGCTGACTGCTTGTTATGTACAAACGAACTTGTCTGGCTGCGCAGCGCAACAGCATGCGCTGACAATGTCTGCTCACCCTTGTTTGAATCACCACGCCACGAAAGCCAGCGCCATGCCCCATCTGACCATTGACTACACCCACAACCTGGAAGTCGCCTGCGACATGGGGGCGTTTTGCCAAATTCTGGCGGCCGAATTGGTGGCCATGCGCAACGACGAGAACGGCCCCTTGTTTCCGGTGACCGGAACGCGCGTGCTGGCGCGCCCTGCCGCACACTTTGCAGTGGCCGACGGCCAGCAGCACAATGGCTTTGTCTACATGAACCTGCGCATGGCCGCAGGGCGCAGCGACAGCGTGAAAAAGCGTGTGGGGGACCAGCTATTGGCCAAGGCACTGGCCGTTTTAGCACCGGTGTTCAGCCAGTATTCGCTGGGCCTGACCTTGCACATCGACGACGCCGCGCCTGCCTTTGACGGCAAGCACAACAACCTGGCTGCGCCAGCGGTCTTTACGCAGGTCTTGCTGTAGCGCCGCGCATGGCGCTTTGCCAAGGATCCATCGTGCACGTCCCTATCAACTCTTTCAAAAAAGCATTGGCCACCCGGCAGGCGCAAATTGGCCTGTGGCTGGGTCTGGCAGATGCCTACAGCGCAGAGCTCTGCGCAGGCGCCGGTTTCGACTGGCTGCTGATTGACGGCGAACACGCGCCCAATGATCTGCGCAGTATCCTGGGGCAATTGCAGGCGGTTGCGCCTTATGCGTCACACCCGGTGGCCCGCGTGCCCATGGGCCTGGGGAGCGGCGGCACGGCGCTGATCAAGCAGTACCTGGACCTGGGCGTGCAAACCCTGCTGGTGCCGATGGTGGACACCGCCGAGCAAGCGGCAGAACTGGTGCGTGCCGTGCGGTATCCCCCAGACGGCATTCGCGGCATGGCCGGTGCCCGGGCATCGCGCTGGGGCGCCTATCCCGACTATGTGCATGAGGCCAACGCGCAGGTGTGCCTGCTGGTACAGGCAGAAAGCGCGCTCGCCCTGGCCAACCTGGACGCCATCGCGGCCACGCCCGGCGTTGACGGCGTCTTCATCGGCCCGGCTGATCTGTCGGCCTCAATGGGCCATGTCGGCAACCCCGGTCATCCCGACGTGGCGGCAGCGATTGATGAGGCCATCCAGCGCATCCAGCGTGCCGGCAAGGCCGCAGGCATTCTGGCCACCGATGAGGCACTGGCCCGGCGCTACCTGTCGATGGGCGCAACCTGCGTGGCCGTGGGCCTTGACACCCAGTTGCTGGCCAGGGCCTGTCACAGCCTGGCGTCTGCTTTCAAAAGCCGCGCTGTCGCACTTCCCGCCAGCACAACCTATTGAGCATCACACGCCGATAGGTTCCCGGGCCCCGCAGCAGCCGCGCGTGGGACCGCCTCAGGCGCAAGGGGTCGCGCGGCGCGGCATCCCGAGCCGCCCAACGCCTTAAAGCCTGCCAAGGTGCGTGCTTGAGGGGACAATAAGCCTCGGCCATGCCCAACCGCAGCTTCGCGCGGCCCGCCCTTTCACACCCAGGAGCTTTTCATGACACTTTCACGCCGTCACCTTATTCAGTCCACCGGCGCCGCCGCGCTGCTGGCCGGCACCGGCCGTCCGGTCTGGGCGCAGGCCCTGGAAGGCACGCGCATCATCGCCGGGTTTGCGCCGGGCGGAACCGCCGATATCGTCTCGCGGCGAGTGGCCGACAAGCTGCATCCGGTGTATGCCAAAAGTGCGGTGGTCGAGAACAAGACCGGCGCGGGCGGGCAGATTGCCGTCAGCTTTGTCAAGGCGGCGGTGCCCGACGGCAGCACCCTGCTGCTGACGCCGATGTCCATGCTCGGCATCTACCCGCACACCTACAAAAAACTGCCCTATGACCCGATGGTCGACCTGACACCGGTGTCGGGCGCAGCACTGTTTGACTATGGCTTTGCTGTAGGCCCGATGGTGCCGGCAAGCGTCAAGACCGTGCCCGAGTTTCTGGCGTGGAGCAAGGCCAACCCGACGCTGGCGAATTTCGGCTCGCCTGCCGCCGGCTCGGCCCCGCACTTCATTGGCGCACTGCTCGGACGTGCCGGCAATGTTGATCTGCGCCATGTGCCTTTCCGCGGCACGCAGCCTGCGGTGCTGGACATGATCGGCGGGCAGCTTGCGGCCGTATGCGGCCCCACCGGCGAATTCACCCAGAACGTGGCGGCCGGCAAATGCCGCCT
>JAQGNE010000039.1 GCA_028291985.1 Polaromonas sp.
CGATGACAAACAGTGAATGCGCCAGCATGCGGATCGGTGCCTGCAGCATGGCAATCATGGTTTCCAGCAGGGCGCTTCTGAGCAGGCTGCCAGCGCCCCCGTACGATTTTTGCTCACGCTTGATGAATACGGCTGCAATGCCGAGGATGCGCGGCAAAAACAGCATGCACAGTGTCCATGCCCACAGCGACAGCAGCTCGCCTGGCACGCTGGCCAGCGCCCAGCGGGACAAGGGTGAGCCCGACAGCCACAGCGCCGTGCCCAGTGTCAAAAAGCACAGCCAGAGCGGCGCTGACAGATAAGCCATGGCACCGGTCCCGAACATCGAGCGATGTACCGGATGAATGCCTGGCTCAGCGATCAGGCGCGAGTTCTGCAAATTGCCCTGGCACCAGCGGCGGTCACGCTGCAGTTCAGCCAGCAAATCAGGCGGCTGTTGCTCATAGCTGCCCACCAGATCAGCCACCAGCCAGACGTGGTAGCCGGCACGGCGCATCAGTGCGGCTTCGACAAAGTCATGCGACATGATGCTGCCCGACATGCCGCCGTTGCCCTTGATATGCGCCAGTGCGCAATGCTTCATGAAAGGCTCGATACGGATGATGGCGTTATGGCCCCAGTAGTGCGACTCGCCCATCTGCCAGAACTGCATGCCCAGTGTGAACAGGCGGCCGGTCACGCGTGATGCGAACTGCTGCGCCCGCGCATGGAGGGTGACATGGCCGATGGCCTGGGTAGCGGTCTGGATGATGCCGGCCTTGGGATTGGCTTCCATCAGCTTGACCATAGAGACCAGGCAATCTCCGCTCATCACGCTGTCGGCGTCCAGCACCACCATGTAGCGGTAGTCCTTGCCCCAGCGGCGGCAGAAGTCGGCCACATTGCCGGCCTTGCGGTCGGTGCGGCGCTTGCGCAGGCGGTAGTACACCTCGATTTGTGGCTGATCGGGTTGTGCGGCCAGCTGGGCGCGCAGGTCTTCCCAGGCAGCGCGCTCGGCTCTTTGGGTGGCAGGGTTGTTGGTGTCTGACAGCACAAAGACGTCGAATGCCTTGACATGACCCGTCGCGGCAACAGACTCGCAGGTGGCGCGCAGGCCGGCAAACACCGTGCTCACATCTTCATTGCAGATCGGCATGATGATCGCGGTGCGGGTAGCCGCATCAAGCGTGTGATGCTGCACCTTGCGCGCCGACAGGCTGTGCGCGTCGCCGCGAAGCGTGACATAAAACCCCATGACGGCAGTCGTGAACCCCATCACCACCCAGGCGGTCAGCAGCGCAAAGAGCGCAGCCTGACCGTACTGCAGCCAGTCATTGGCGTAGTCTGGCTGCACATCAATGAAGATGCTGGTGGCAAACACCGTGCTGATGAGCGTGAGCAGCAAAAACACGGTGCGTCGCTGGCGGGCGACACGCTGCCACGGCTCTTCTGCGTTCGCTTGTCCGGCTTGAGCAGCCGCAGGCTCAGCCTTTGCGGCAGCAGCACTTTGGCGGGCCAGAGGCCACAGCACGGCCGTTGCCATGCCGTTCCAGAAACCGCGCCATGGCCGCGGCGCCATCGAGCCCCGGTTGACCGGCGGCGCCGTCACCGCATTCGGGTGACGCTCTTCGCGCACATGGCTGCGTGCCACGTTTGTGCTCAGGGTGTGATCAGGTTGGTCCATGTTTCGCTCAGGGTGTTGTTGTCATGTTGGAGAAAAGCGCGCAGTTCGACCGGCTGCGCCGCGTCCAGCCGCTGCACCCGCAGGCTCATCCGCCATGCGCCGTTAACCGGGTTCTTGTAGGCAATGCTTTCGACCACGCGGCCGTTGATGCCAGCAGTAGCGACTGCTTTCACGGCTGCGCCATCGGGCAGCGCATCCAGCGCGGGGCCTGCGAAATCGATCACGAAGTCGATTCGCTGGCGCTGCTCTTCAGCGCTGAGTTTTGAATAGCCGGTGCCCCGCCGCGACTGCGTGACCCAGCCGTTTGGCGGCAGTTGCTGCTGCTTGCCCTGCCAGGCAATCTGGTAGCTCAGGCTGATCGACTCACCCGGGGCGGGCAGGGCGTCAGGCACCCAGTACGCCGCCACGTTGTCGTGGGTCTCATCCGGTGTGGCAAATTGCAGCAGCTCGACGCGGCCCGGTCCCCAGTCGCTTTTCGGCGTGATCCAGGCGCTCGGCCGCGACTCATAGCGCGCTTCGGTATCTTCGTAACGGTCAAAATCGCGGTCGCGCTGCATGAGGCCAAAGCCTTTAAGGTTCTTCATGGCAAACGATGTCACGAGTGGCGATGAGGGGTTTTGGAGCGGACGCCACAGCCATTCCCCGTCGCCGGTCGCCATCATCAAACCATCCGAGTCATGCACTTCCGGGCGGAAATCGCTGACGCGGGGCTGGTTTTCCCCAAAAAAGAACATGCTGGTCAACGGCGCAAGGCCCAAGGTGGTCATGGGCTTGTCGATGCCGCGCGTTGTCGTCGGGCGCATGAATATACGGGCCTGCACATCGGTCACCGTTTCCTCGCCAGGTGTGACATCAAAGCGGTAGGCCCCGGTTACACGCTCCGAGTCCATCAGCGCATACACCGTCAGGCGCTGGGCGCCCGGCTGTGGTTTCTCAAGCCAGAAATCGGTGAACCGCGGAAATTCTTCCGGTCCCCCGGCGGTATCAATCGCCAGGCCGCGTGCCGACAGGCCGTAGCGCTGGCCCATGCCCAGTGCGCGAAAGTAGCTCGCGCCCTGAAAAACGATCAGCTCATCTTTTTGGGTGGGCGTGTTCAGGTTGTTGAAAACACGCACGCCGCCGTAGCCCATGTCGGGCCAGGTTTTTGGCGACACCTTGTTGTTGCCAAAATTGAAGTCCGCCGGGTCGTAGGCGATGGGCTTGACGCCATTCGCGGTGATCTCATGAATACGAACCGACTCACCTTGAGCGCCAACATGAAAGAAGTTGGCCTCGAAGGCGGACATGGGCGCTGCGCCAGCAGCGCTTGCGGAAACCGGCGTCATGGCCGCAGCGGTGCTCGTCCCGGTAGCCGCTGTTGTCGCAGCCGGCGCTTTTACACGCCAGAGGTTCTTGTCGGTATCAAACCGGATGTCGCGCAATGCGTCATAGTCCATTCGGGCCAGTTCAGGAGGCACCTGCCTGGAGGCCGGTTTGAATGCCGCGTTGGCATTTTTCTGGGCCAGTGCCGCGACATCGTCCAGGCTCCAGGCCCAAGCCTGGCCATTTGCCGCCAGCACGCCGGCAACCAGCAACGTTGCAAAACGGGCGGAAGACGTCGCTTGTGACAGGGCAGAAAGGGTATGACGAAAGGCTGGCATGCCTTCTCTAGGGCAAACCCTGTGCCAGGTCGAAAAAACGCTTTTAAATCAACAGCTTGACGCCAGTTTCGAAAGTAACCAGTCGTTTTGGGTGGGCTAAAGGGGCCAAAAGGTGCTTATCTGTCGCCAGGCGGCGACAGGCGACGGTGGTGACAAAAAAATAAGCTTTGAAATCAATGGCTTGGCGCTGTCGCTGACCAGCGACGCCGCAGAATCGGCATTCTTGAATAGGCGACAACCCGGGCGATCAGCTCGTCAGGGCCGTGCAGAAACGGCAGCTCCGCCATCACCAGGCGTAGAACGGTCACTGCAATCTTTTTTCAGTGATTTATGCCCCTAGCCCATTACTTGAAAGGGCTGCTAGCTATGAATAGCATAGCGTAGCCATTTCCTGCATACCCTGCGCTGCAGAACTCAGGCCAGGGTGTAGGCCGTTTTTACCGTGGTGAAAAACTCCTGCGCGTATTTGCCCTGCTCGCGAGGGCCGTAGCTGGAGCCTTTGCGCCCGCCGAAGGGCACGTGATAGTCCACCCCTGCGGTTGGCAGATTCACCATCACCATACCCGCCTGGCTGTGCCGCTTGAAATGGGTCGCGTATTTCAGGCTGGTGGTGGCGATGCCTGCCGACAGGCCGAAGGGTGTGTCGTTGGCGGTGAACAGTGCTGCCTCGTAGTCCTTCACGCGGATGACGCTGGCGACGGGGCCAAAAATCTCCTCGGTGTTGATGCGCATGCCGGCCGTGCTTTCGCTGAAAAGCGCAGGCGCCATAAAAAAGCCTTCTGCGCCGCTACCGGTATGGCATTTGATGCGCTCGCCGCCTGCCACCAGAGTTGCACCTTCTGCCTTGCCGATCTCGACATAACCCAAATCCTGCTCCAGCTGCGCCTGTGACGACACCGGGCCAATGTCCGTCCCGGCCGTCAGGGCGTCGCCTACCTTGATGCGGGCCAGGCGTGCAGCCAGCGCATCGACAAACGCGGGGTATATTTTGTCAGTGACGATCAGCCGGCTAGATGCGGTGCAACGCTGGCCGGTTGAATAGAAGGCACTTTGTGCGCTGAGCTCAACAGCCTGGACCAGATCGGCATCGTCCAGAACGATTTGCGGGTTTTTGCCGCCCATCTCCAGCTGCACCTTTTTCAGGTTTTTGGCACATGCTTCAAGAATGCGGCTGCCTACACCGACAGATCCGGTAAAACTGATGGCGTTGATGCCCGCATGGTTGACCATGGCGTCACCAATCACGCGGCCCGGTCCCATGACCAGGTTGAACACGCCAGGCGGAATGCCCGAGCGCGAGATGATGTCGGCCAGCGCCCAGGCACTGCCCGGCACCAGGTCCGCAGGCTTGAGGACCACGCAGTTGCCAAATGCCAAGGCCGGTGCCACCTTCCATGCTGGAATGGCGATGGGAAAGTTCCACGGCGTAATGAGACCCACCACGCCAACGGGTTCGCGCGTGATTTCAACGCCGATACCGGGCCGCACTGACGGCACGGTTTCGCCGCTCAGGCGCAGGCATTCCCCGGCAAAAAACTTGAAGATATGACCGGCGCGGGTGACTTCGCCGATGCCTTCCGGCCTGGTTTTGCCTTCTTCGCGCGACAGCAGCGTGCCCAGCTCCTCGCGGCGGGCCAGTATTTCGGTACCTATCTTGTCCAGCGCGTCGCTCCTAACCTGGATGCCAGATAGCGACCAGGCGGGGAAAGCGGCCTGCGCGCCCTGCACGGCAGCGTCCAGCCCGGCGGCGTCGCCCTGCGCATAGTGGCCGACCACGTCTGACAGGTTGGAGGGGTTGAGGTTGGCGCTGGTGGTGTTACCGGCCAGCCATTCGCCGTTGATGAGGTTGTTGAATGGGGTCATGTTGAATTGAAGGTTCTAAAAGTTGCTGTTGAGACTGAGTTCGAATTTGATGGGAGATCAATGCGGTAAAAGCCCAAGGCGTTGCCGCACATGACCGCATGCTGCTGATCAGGACTGAGGTGGCCCAGCATGCGCAGCATGGCGTCAACCAGCTGCGGGTAGCCGATGCGCAGGCTGGCAACCGGAAAGTTGCTGGCGAACATGCAGCGCTGCCAGCCAAAAATCGCGAGCGTATCGCGCACGATGCGCGTGTTGGCCTCTTCATTCCAGTCGGCGTCGCGCAAACCAAATTCAGACAGCTTGACATGCACATTGGGCTGGCGTGCCAGCACCGCCATCGCATGGCGCCAGCGGGCGAGGCCCTCCTCGCCGCGGTCCCAGGCAAAGCCATGGTGGTTCAGGACGATATTGAGATCAGGAAACTGCGCTGCGACTTCAGCCGCCTCGGCAAGGTGCCAGTAGGGCACGCGCAGGTCCCAGCTCAGACCCAGCTGCGGCAACAGCGACAGGCCGCGCAGCCAGGCTTCATCCTGCATCGTGCCCGGCAGACCGTGCACCGACCCGCCTGGTG
>JAQGNE010000059.1 GCA_028291985.1 Polaromonas sp.
CGTCGTTGCCGGGGTGAGCCTCTGCGCGAAAGGTCATGCTGTCGTTGGCCATCTCGCCGCTGACGACCAGCCTGGCCCGCAGCACCTCGGGAAAGCGCTGCGTAATCGCCGCCACCTGGCCCGGGTGCACAAACATGCCGCGGATCTTGATGGTCTGGTCAGCCCGTCCCATCCACCCCTTGATGCGGGTGTTGGTGCGGCCGGACGGGCAGGTCCCTGGCAATACCGCCGACAGGTCGCCGGTGCCAAAACGGACGAGCGGATAGTCGGGGTTGAGCGTGGTCACCACCAGTTCGCCCACCTCGCCATCGGGCACCGGGTCGCCGGTTCCGGGGCGGACGATTTCAACGATCACGCCCTCGTCCAGCACCAGCCCTTCGCGTGCTTCGGTTTCATAGGCGATGAGCCCGAGGTCGGCCGAGGCATAACACTGGTAGCCGGCCACACCGCGCTCGCCCAGCCAGTCGCGAAGGCTGGGCGGAAACGCTTCAGCTGACAACAGCGCGCGCTTCACGCTTGGCAGCTCGACCTTCATGTCAGCCGCTTTTTCAAGGATGATTTTCAGAAAGCTGGGCGTGCCGATATAGCCTGCGGGCCTGAGTTCGGCCATGGCCTGAACCTGCTGCTCGCTCTGCCCGGTGCCGCCCGGAAACACGGTGCAGCCCAGCGCATGCGCGCCGCTTTCCATCATCGAGCCGGCGGGCACAAAGTGGTAGCTGAAACAGTTGTGTATCAGCTCGCCGCTTCTGAAGCCGGCGGCATAAATGGCGCGCGCCATGCGCCAGTAATCCCTGGCCGTGCCCTCGGGTTCGTAAATCGGGCCGGGGCTGGCAAACACACGCGGCATGCCGGCGCCAAAGCCGGTGGCAGCAAAACCGCCAAAGACATCCTTGCCGCCTGCGCGACCGGTTTTTTGCCGCTCATGCAGCTCGCCCTTGCGTATAACCGGCAAGCGCGCCAGTGCGGCGCGGTCGGTGACGGCGCTGGCGTCCACACCCGTGAGCAGCTCCCGCAGGGCTGGTGAGCGGGCCTGCGCATGCGCGATCTGGCCTGGCAGCGCAGCCATGTGCGCAGCTTCGCGTTCAGCGGCGCCACGGGTTTCCAGCGCATCGTAGAAAGATTTCATGGTATGTCCTCGACAACCTGACTTATTGCTATAGGTTTAATAGCTAGCAGCCCTTGAACTACTTAGGCTACAGGCATTAAACGTTAAAATTTAGCGTCCTGACGCACGACCTGACACGTATGGGGAAAAGCTTGTAAAGCAGCTCCAGGCATCGGCGAAAGCTTTTCTTTTCAAACAGTAGGCCGCGGGGCTGGCTTCGCCGGGACGCAGGCGCCGGCTGCGAGACACAGCCTTTCTTCGTGCCGTCCAAGCCATGGGCAGGCTTGGAGCCGCGGCACAAAGCACCCTTGGAAGCAGGGCGCGACACGCAGTGAGCAACCGTGGGGACTCTTCTTTGTCCAAGCAGGGGCCGCGCAACCGGCTCTGCCGGGGCGCAGGTGCGGCAGCCCCCTCGGGGGGCAGGGCGCTACACGCAGTGAGCAACCGTGGGGGCCACATACCTAGGCCAGCCACCGTTTGCGCCGCTTGTAGCTCTTGACGTCTTTGAAGCTTTTGCGCTCGCCGCCGCCAACGCCCAGGTAAAACTCCTTGACGTCTTCATTGCTGGCCAAGTCTGCAGCTGCACCGTCCATCACGACACGGCCGCTCTCCATGATGTAGCCGTAGTCGGAATATTTCAGCGCCATGTTGGTGTTCTGCTCGGCCAGCAAGAAAGTGACCTTCTCCTTCTGGTTCAGGTCCTGCACGATGTTGAAAACCTCCTCAACAATCTGCGGCGCCAGCCCCATGGACGGCTCGTCCAGCAGCACCATGGAAGGGTTGGCCATCAGTGCGCGGCCGATGGCACACATCTGCTGCTCGCCGCCCGAGGTGTAGGCCGCTTGCGAGGTGCGCCGCGTCTTCAGACGCGGGAAGTAGGCATATACCTTCTCCAGGTTGGCAGCGACCTCGGCCTTGTCCTTGCGGGTATAGGAGCCCGTCAGCAGGTTTTCTTCAATCGTCAGGTGGGCAAAGCAATGCCGGCCTTCCATCACCTGCACCACGCCGCGCTGCACCAGGTCGGCCGGGGTCAGGTTTTCAATACGCTCGCCGCGCAGCTCGATGGAGCCTTTGGTGACGGCGCCGCGCTCGCCTTGCAACAGGTTTGAGATCGCACGCAAGGTGGTGGTTTTTCCGGCACCGTTGCCACCCAGAATTGCGACGATCTTGCCCTGCGGCACTTGAAGTGAAACGCCTTTGAGCACCAGGATGACGTGGTTGTAGATCACCTCGATGCCGTTGACGTTCAGGACAATATTGGTGTCACTCATGGTGGTCGGTGGGTTGCGCCTGCAAGCAGGCGTTGGGCTGATAGGCGTGGTGGGCATCGTCAGGGTCGAACCAGTTGAAAGGCAGCGTGCAGTAGCGCGTCAGCCTTTTAACTGGCGGCTTTCTGCGTGGTCAGAAAGCCGCCACCCTCCCGCGTGTGCGGGAGGCATGCTGGCATCAGCTCTGGCAATCGGCGGCCGTACGGCGCGTCATTTTCTTGTCGGCCAGGTACCTGTCAGCGCCTGCCTTGATCATGGGTTTCAGAATCTGCTCATCGGCCTGGATGAAGTCAGAGCTGAATTCCCATTTGCTGCCGGTCCAGGTATGGACGCGCGCCGAGGTTGAACCCATATGGTCCGAGCATGAGGTCGACAGCGGTCGCATGACGCCGGAAAAGCCCATGGCGTCCAGCTTCTTCTGGTCCAGCGCCAGGTTTTCCAGCCCCCAGCGAACCTGCTCGCCGGTCATGACCTTGCCCTTGCCAAAACGCTCTTGCGCCCGGCGCACTGCTTCAATGCTCAGCATCTGGATGATGACGCCGCGGGTGTACAGCACCTGGCCCACTTCGTCCTTCGGGCCGGTTCCCTGGCCTTTGTCATGCACCAGCTTCAGGATGTCCTGGATCACCTTGGGCTGTGTGCCCGAGGTGTTGAGTGCCAGCGCGTTATAGCCTTTGGCGCCTTCGCCCACGTCCTTGACATCAGGCTCTGCACCGGCCCACCACACGCCATACATCTTCTCGCGCGGATAGCCGGTGGCCTGTGCTTCTTTGAGGGCGGTCGAATTCATCACGCCCCAGCCCCACAGCATCACATAGTCAGGACGCGACTGGCGCACCTGAAGCCAGGCAGATTTCTGCTCGACGCCTGGCGCAGTGACCGGGATCAGCTGCAGGTCAAAGCCGTGCATCTTCGCGCGTTCCTGCAGCAGGGGGATCGGCTCTTTGCCGAACGGCGAGTCGTGGTAGACCAGCGCAATTTTCTTGCCCTTGAGCTTTTCGAGGCCGCCTTCTTTCTTGCCGATGTGTTGCACCAGGATATCGGCACCGGTCCAGTAGCTGCCCATCAGCGGAAAGTTCCATTTGAAGGCCTGACCATCCTGCGCCACCGACAGGCCGTAGCCCAGGGTGATCAGCGGCACCTTGTCGGCGGCCACTTTTTCAGTCAACGCAAAGGTGATTCCGGTTGCCTGCGGGTCAAAAATCGTGACGCCGGGGCGGCTCTTCAGACGCTCATAGCATTCGACACCGCGGTCGGTGGCATAGCCGGTTTCGCATTCTTCATAGGTCAGCTTCACGCCGTTGATGCCGCCATCGCGGGCGTTGATCATCTTGATGTAGTCCTGCTTGCCGTTGGCCCATGGCACACCGTTGGGCGCATAGGGCCCGGTCCGGTAGGACAGCAGGGGGAAGAACTGCTCTTTTGCCTGCGCAAAAGCACTCGTCGCCACCAGCGACGAGGCACCCGTGGTCAGCGCGGCCGCTGCCAAAATCAAACTGCGAATCTTCATGGTTTGTCTCCTGAAATTAAAACCTGTCATCTGCAAAACCGACACGGAACAACACATCCGCTTCAACACCTGGGGCCTGCCGCTTGAAAGCATTCGCGCGACAGCGCGGTGACCCCTCGCGCCATGGCTAATGGGGGAAGGGCCATAGACGCAATTTCTGTTTGGCTACTGACCACAGCTTGGCCAGACCATGCGGCTCGACGATCAGGAACCACACGATCAGGCCGCCAAAAATCATCAGCTCGGCGTGCGAAATGCCGGCGGTCGAAATTTCCAGCCCGAAGAGGCGCGCCAGCACCGGCAACACCAGGTTCAGGCCAATGGGCAGCAGGGTGATGAAGGCCGCGCCCAGAAAGCCGCCCAGGATGGAACCCAGGCCGCCAATGATCACCATGAACAGCAGCCGGAACGAGATATCCACCGAGAAGGCGGCCGGCTCCCAGGCGCCCAGGTACACGAAGCCCCACAACGCACCGGCGACGCCGATGATGAACGAGCTGACCGCAAAAGCACTCAGCTTGGCGTACATCGGACGTATGCCAATCACAGAGGCTGCAACGTCCATGTCGCGAATCGCCATCCATTCACGGCCGATGGCGCCGCGCACAAGATTTTTGGCCAGCAGCGCAATGATCACCAGCACGGTCAGGCACAGCCAGTACTTGCTTTGCGCGCTGTCTATCGGCAGGCCGAACACCTGCAGGTTGGACACCGACACCGAACCCGACGGGGAGTCGTTGGTGAACCACTTGATGCGCAGAAACATCCAGTCGCTGAAGAACTGCGCCGCCAGCGTGGCCACCGCCAGGTAGAGCCCCTTGACCCGCAGGCTGGGCAGACCGAACAGGATGCCGAAGAAGGTGGCGCACAGGCCGCCCAGCAGCAGCGCCGGCACCAGCGGCATGCCGGGAATCCGCACAAAAAAGTTGTAGGCGCCGTAGGCACCCACCGCCATGAAGGCACCTGAGCCGAGCGATATCTGCCCGCAATACCCCACCAGAATATTGACGCCCAGCGCTGCCAGCGAAATGATCAGAAACGGAATCAGGATGGCGCGAAAGAAGTAGTCGCTGGCCAGCATCGGCACGACGACAAATGCAAACACCAGAAACAGCAGCACCAGCAGTTTGTCCTGCAGGATCGGAAAGATCTGCTGGTCCGCCCGGTAGCTGGTTTTGAATTGGCCGTTTTCTCTGTAAATCATGACATCGAATATTTTGAAAGAAAACGGGCCATAGCCCGATGAAGGCAGGGGGTATGCGCTCCAAAATATGTAGCGTTTACCGATAGGTGCGAATGCCAGCAGGGGCCGTGGAACCGGTCTAGCCAGGCCACAGGCGCAGCCTTGAAGACGGTCTGCAGAAGGTAGCCCTGCTGCGTGCGCGACCCTGGAGGCTTGACCCTGTTCAAGCAGGGGCCGCGGGACTGGCTTTGCCAGACCGCAGGCGCGTCCTTCGATACCTCAGGACGAATGGACGCCCCCCCGGGGGGCAGGGCGCTACACGCAGTGAGCAACCGTGGGGGCTTCATACCTAGACCCTATCGATGATTTTTTCACCAAACAGGCCTTGAGGCCTGAACAGCAAAAAGCCCAACGCCAAAACATAGGCAAACCAGATCTCGATTCCGCCGCCGACGAAGGGTCCGAGGTAGACCTCGGACAACTTTTCGCCGACGCCAATGATGAGCCCGCCAATGATGGCGCCCGGCACTGAGGTCAGGCCGCCGAGAATCACCACCGGCAGCGCTCGCAGCGCCACCGTGGCCAGCGAAAACTGCACCCCCAGCTTGCTGCCCCAGATCATGCCGGCCACCAGCGCCACCACGCCCGCCACGCACCACACGATGACCCAGATGCGGTTCAGCGGAATGCCGATCGACTGGGCGGCCTGGTGGTCGTCTGCCACCGCGCGCAGAGCCCGGCCGGTTGCGGTTTTCTGGAAGAACACACTGAGCAACGCCACCAGCGCGGCCGCAATGGCAGCGGCAATGAGGTCTTCCTTGTTGATCAGCACGCCGCCCTGGAAGGTCGACTCCAGAATGAAGATCGGCTCTTTCGGCATGCCGATGTCAATCTTGTAGATGCTGCTGCCAAAAAGGGTCTGGCCCAGCCCTTCCAGAAAATAGGCAATACCCAGGGTAGCCATCAGCAGCGTCGCACCTTCCTGGTTGACCAGGTGGCGCAGCACCAGCCGCTCGACGAGCCATGCCACCATGAACATGACAACGCCCGCAATGATGAAGGCGATGACGTTCGCAAACACCAGGCTGTTGACACCGGTCCATTGCGGAATCCATTCCGAAAAGCGGGCCATGGCCAGCGCGCCAAACAGCACCATCGCGCCCTGGGCGAAGTTGAAGACGCCGGAGGCCTTGAAGATCAGCACAAAGCCCAGCGCCACCAGCGAATAGAGCATGCCGGCCATCAGGCCGCCCAACAAGGTCTCGAGGAAAAATGCCATTAGTTGCTCCGGTTTCCAGCTGCGGCCGCATGACCGGCAGTGCCAGGCTGCAGGCGGCGTCCCCTGCAAGGGGAGAGGCGGCCACGCAAAGCGAGTCCGCAACAGGGGTGTGCCATATTCATCAGTGGCCCGTTCCAAGATAGGCCTTGATCACGTCCGGGCTGTTGCGCACCTCGTCCGGTGTGCCGTCACCAATCTTCTTGCCGTAGTCGAGCACCACGACGCGGTCGCTGATGTCCATCACCACGCCCATGTCGTGCTCGATCAATACCACGGTGGTGCCGAACTCGTCGTTGACATCCAGCACAAAGCGGCACATGTCCTGCTTTTCCTCGACGTTCATGCCAGCCATGGGCTCGTCGAGCAGCAGCACCTGCGGCTCCATTGCCAGTGCGCGGCCCAGGTCCACACGCTTTTGCAAGCCGTAGGGCAACTGGCCCACCGGTGTCTTGCGGTGCGCCTGGATCTCCAGAAAGTCGATGATTTTTTCCACCGCTTCACGGTGCATGAATTCTTCTTTTTGCGCCGGTCCGATACGCAGCGCCTGCAAAAGAAGGTTGCTCTTGATCTTGAGGTTGCGGCCCGACATGATGTTGTCGAGCACGCTCATGCCCTTGAAGAGCGCCAGGTTCTGAAAGGTGCGCGCCACGCCCATGACAGCCACCTGATGACTGTTCATGTGCTTGAAGGTCTGGCCACGAAAGCTGATCGAGCCTTGCTGCGGCGAGTAAACGCCGTTGATGCAGTTGAGCATCGAGCTTTTGCCTGCACCGTTGGGGCCGATGATGGCGCGGATCTCATGCTCCTTGACATTGAACGAAATGTCCTGCAGCGCCTTGACGCCGCCAAAGCTCAGCGATATGTTTTGCACGTCAAGAATGACGTCGCCGATCTTTTTGCCTCCCCGCGTCTGGCCGGTCACACCCGGCTCCATGCCCGGGGTCTGAGGGGAAGCAACGGGTTGCTGCGTGGTGCTCATGCGGCCGCCTTCACAGACGCAAACGTCTTGCTGTCGTCAATCTTCAGCGTTGCACTGACGCTGCCGCTGCGGCCGTCTTCAAACTTGACCACGGTCTCGATGAACTGCTCTGTCTTGCCGTCATACAGCGCATCCACCAGCGGCTGGTACTTGTCGGCGATGAAGCCGCGCCTGACCTTGTTGGTGCGGGTGAGTTCGCCGTCATCAGCGTCCAGCTCCTTGTGCAGCACCAGAAAGCGGCTGATCTGCGAGCCCGCCAGCAAGGCGTCGGCGCTCAGGTCGGCATTGACCTTCTCGACACATTCCTTGATGAGCTGATAAACCTCCGGCTTTTGCGCCAGGTCGGTGTAGCCGGCATAAGGCAGATTGCGCCGCTCGGCCCAGTTGCCCACGGCGTCGAAGTCGATGTTGATGAACACGCACACCTTCTCCCGCCCATCGCCGTAGGCCACGACCTCCTTGATGAAGGCAAAGAACTTGAGCTTATTCTCGACATATTTGGGCGCAAACATGGCCCCGTCGTTGGCGCCGCCCCTGATGCGGCCGACGTCCTTGACCCGGTCGATGATCTTGAGGTGCCCCCTGGCATCCAGAAAGCCTGCATCACTGGTGCGGTACCAGCCATCGGCGGTCAGTACCTCTGCCGTGGCAGCAGGGTTTTTGTAGTATTCCTTCAGCAAGCCCTTGGACTTGACCAGAATCTCGCCGTTGTCGTCCACCTTGATCTGCACGCCCTGAATCGGCACGCCCACCGTGTCGGCGCGCGCTTCATGGTCGGGCTGCAGGCACACGAATACCGCGGTTTCGGTCGATCCGTACAGTTGCTTCAGGTTGATGCCGATCGAACGGTAGAACGCAAACAGGTCTGGCCCGATGGCTTCACCGGCGGTGTACGCCACCCGCACCCGTGAGAAACCGAGCGTGTTGCGTAGCGGGCCGTACACCAGCACATCACCCAGGCTGTACAGCAGGCCCTGCACAAAGCCGGCGGACTTGCCGTCCATGCGGGCCGTGCCGGCGCGCTTGGCAATAGCCACGAAAAAATTGAACATGCCGCGCTTGATGCGGCCTGCGTCTTCCATGCGGATCATCACGGTGGTGAGCATGCCTTCAAAGACCCGGGGCGGCGCGAAATAGTAGGTGGGCCCGATCTCTTTCAGGTCGATCATCACCGTGCTGGCGCTTTCCGGGCAGTTGACCACATAGCCGCAGGCCAGCCACTGCGCATAGCTGAAGATGTTCTGCCCCACCCAGGCTGGCGGCAGATAGGCCAGCACCTCTTCGGCAGAGGTGAGCTTGTCGAAATCAGCGCCTGCCTGTGCGCGGTCCAGCAGGGTGCTATGGGTATGCACCACGCCCTTCGGGTTGCCGGTGGTGCCCGAGGTAAAGAACATGGCGGCCACGTCATGGGGCATGACCTTGTCGACTTCGGCACGGAACCAGCCGGCATGTGCCGCAGCAAATGCCCGGCCCTTGTCGATCAGCGTGTCCAGCCAGGCCAGGCCGGGCTCAGCGTAATTGCGCAGGCCACGCGGCTCGTCAAAAATAATCGTCGTGAGGTTCGGGCAGCGGTCACGGATCTCCAGCAGCTTGTCGACCTGCTCCTGGTCTTCCACCACCGCCAGCTGGACATCGGCATTGGTGATCGGAAAAACGCATTCCGCGCCGACCGCATCCTGGTACAGCGGAACCGGAATCGCACCCAGCGATTGCGCCGCCAGCATGGTGGCATACAGCCGTGGCCGGTTGCTGCCGACCAGCACCATGTGCTCGCCGCGGTGCAGGCCAGTCAGGTGCAGGCCGCAGGCGATGTGCTCCACCAGCGTCGCCATGCCGGCCCAGCTGTGGGCCTGCCAGATGCCATATTCCTTTTCGCGCATCGCCGGCGCTTCCGGGCGTTCGGCGGCATGGCGCAGCAGCAGTCGCGGGAAAGTGGCCGTATCGGCGCTGAGCGAAACAGTGGACATGAACGCATCGTAAAGAGCCATTTGACGCTATGTTGTCGTTCCGACGACAATTCGAGGGTCATACCTCCCCCGGACTTTCCCTTAGCGCGCCAGCTGGCAGCTTGTCAGGTGTTCGATACGGGGTCGGCAGGCCGTTCATGCGCCAGTGGCTGCTGCGGCGTCGGGCTTGAATCCTTCAGCACGCTGGGGCGCGCTGTAATAGGTTGCATGTCCGACAAGCCGTGTATCAACCTGTCAAGGCGACACCCGTGACCGATGAAAAACCCCTGCAAATTCGCAAACGTCCCGCCGCAGAACCCGAGCTGTCAGGCATTCCCTGGCTGGCGCTGCTGCAACCACAGGACCGTGAGCGCGCGGTGGCCGAACTGCGGGTAGGCGATGCGCAGCCTGGCGACTATGTGTGCAGGGTCGGAAAACCCGTCACCTACTGGTTTGGTGTGGTGCAGGGCCTGCTGAAAATGAGCAGCGACAGCGCGCAGGGCCAGACCACCACCTTCACCGGGTTGCCACCCGGTGGCTGGTTCGGCGAAGGCACGGTGCTCAAGCGCGAGCCCTACCGCTACAACATCCAGGCGCTGCGCAAAAGCGTGGTCGCCGGGTTGCCGGTTGAAACGTTTCACTGGCTGCTCGACCATTCCATTGCCTTCAACCGCTTTGTGATGAACCAGCTCAACGAGCGGCTGGGGCAGTTTATTGCCGCCCGCGAGATCGACCGTATGGGCAGTCCAAACGTGCGGGTTGCCCGCAACCTGGCGTCATTGTTCAACCCTGTGCTGTACCCCGGCGTCGGCGAGGTGCTGCGCATCACCCAGCAGGAGCTGGCCTATCTGGTTGGCCTGTCGCGCCAGCGTGTCAACGAAGCGCTGATGACCTTGCAGGACCAAGGCATCATCCGCATCGAATACGGCGGGCTCCGGGTGTTGAACCTGACAGCACTGCGGTCATCGGTTTTTCCAAGTCAAATAGGTCTATAGCCGTTACAAATAAAGGGATATTAGCTATATAAAATATAGCAATCGTCGTCCCTTGCAGGCAGTGATAGCTGCCGGGCAAATAGCTTTCGCAGACTGAAACCAGCTTTGGTGTGATCTTCAAAGCGGAACCACCACCTGCAGCCCCAGCGACCAGTTCCGCCCGGGCGCGGGCTCATAAAACTGTCCAGCCGCCTGGTTGACGATGACCGAGCCGACATAGCGTTTGCCGGCCAGGTTGTCCAGCCGCCCGTACAGCGTGAGCCGGGCAGGGCCCAGGCTCCAGCCTTGGCTGATTTTTGCGTTCAGCGTGGTGTAGCCAGCCGCCGAAGCAGTGTTCGTGTCGTTGGCAAACATGCTGCCGGCGCTGGTCAGCTCCAGACCTGCGCGGGTGCCATGCAGCGTGCGTGCGGTGATGCCGTCAAAGCGTTGGCTGGCCCATAGCAGTTCCGAGAACACAAAGCTTTTCGGAATGCCCGGCAGCTTGTTGCCCGCAGCGACGGTAGTCGTGGGGTTCGCATAGGGCTGCGAAAACTGCGCATCGATCGTCGACGCTGCTAAAGTGGCCTGTAGATGCGGATGCAGCAGGGTTCTGCCTGAAATTTCCAGGCCGGTGCGTCGGGTGCCGGGGGCATTCTTGAAGGCGGTGCGGCCATTGCTGCTGCTGGCCACCACGATTTCGTCCGTCGCCCGCACCTGGTACAGCGTCACGTCCAGCCGGCTCTCGGGCGTTGGCATCCATTTGGCACCTGCTTCATAGTGCTGGCTTTCGGAGGCATTGACGCCCGGATTGAACAGCGCCGAGGTGGCGTTGCCGGTGCTGGTGTAGGCCACTTCGGCCAGCGTGGGTGTCTCAAACCCCCTGCCGTAGTTGGCATACAGGTTAAGCGCGTCGCTGGCATGAAAGGTCACGCCCAGCACCGGGTTGATGGCGCTGTAGCGCACTGCGCCCGAGCCATTGCCATCGGACAGAAACGCGTCCTCACTGTTGAAGCGCACGGTGCTGGCGCGCACGCCGGTGGTCAGGGTCAGCCTGTCGCTTACCAGTGAGCTGGCCTGGGCAAAAAAGTCGCTGTTGCGCGCGATGTTGTCCTCATCGCGGTTGATGGTGCCGGGCACTTTTGCGCCAGCGCTGGCGGGCCCGCCCTGGCGGCGCTCCTTGGAATAGTCAAACTCGTAACCGGCTAGCAGCGCCACCGGCCGGCCCGCCAGCTGCGTCTGCTGGTTATATTGCAGGCCGGCGCCGTAGTAGTCGCGCTGCAGCCCGACCCAGGCATTGTTGGCCTGGTATTGCAGGTTTTCACGTGTGCCGTAATACGCCCGGGCGGTCAGCGATCGGCTGTTGTCCAGTGCGTACCTGACGGAAGTGCCCAGCTGGTTTTGCAGCGTGATCTTGCGCACCCGTGCGGCCACGGCGCCGCTGCCGGCCTGCCGCGGGTTGGCTGCCAGCTGCCCAGCGGTCAGGCCCAGCGGGTCTTCAGCCAGCGGCATGTCAAACCGGTTGAAGACAACATGCACCTGTGTCTGGTCATTGGGCTCAAAACTGAGCTTGCCATTGAACTGCTTGCGCCGAGCGGCGCTGTTGCTGCGGTAGCCGTCAATGTCAAAGGTGCTGTAGTCGGCGACCAGGCCATAACTGCCGTGCCGACCTGCGTATTGCCAGTCGCTTCGTGTCAAGCCGTAGGAGCCGGTGTAGAACTGGCCCAGCAGTTCCGGCACTTCGGGTGCCTCGCGCGTGAAGGCCTGGATCACACCACCCGACGAGTTGCCGTACAACTGCGCCAGTGGGCCGCGCAGCACCTCGATGCGGTCGGTTGATGTCAGGCTGATGGACGAGCCCTGGCCCTGTCCATCGGGCGTTGTCGCGGGAATCCCGTCGATCAGCAGGCGAATGCCGCGCAGGCCGAATGCCGCGCGCGAACCAAAACCGCGAATGGACAGTTGAAGGTCTTGCGCGTAGTTCTGGCGGTTCAAAACCGTCAGGCCCGGAATGCGGTTCAGTGATTCAGAGAGGTTCACTTGCGGCCCTGCGCCCGCAATGGTTTCACGGTTGACCGCATCAATGGCCGCGGGCGCATCAAAGCTGCGCTGCTCGGCACGATTGGCGGTGATGACCACGGTGTCGAGCGACTGCGCATGTGCCGGCAGCGCTGGCAGGCCAATGCCCAGCGTGCCGAGCAGCGCCGCCGCGCTATGGGCGCCAACGCTTCGCGTGAAGCAAGTTGTGCAGGGACGGGTCACCGTAATGAGGTCAGGTTGCCAAGGCTCATCAATGAAAGGTGTCATGTCAAGAATCGAAGCATCCAGGTATATCACTGACTGTGGCAGCCCGGTGTCGGCGGTTATCGGATGTGCAAGGCCGGCCGATGCGGCAGCTGGCCGGCCAGCAGAACACTTGCCGATTGCCAGGCGAACGCTGCCGTACAAGCAGGTGGCCGGTACGCAGACGGCGCCCACCTGGGGTGTCAGACACCGGGACAGCGTGCCATTCTGCAGGGCATGCCCGGCGCCAGCCACACCGGCCGGCGTCTGGTAGCGGTCATCGCAAGTCTGCTGCTGGCGCCAAAGTTCCGATATGCGTCAAAATGATGTTTTGCCAAGCAGATACCTCAGCAGTAAGCTATAAAATCAATAGCACATGTCCGACCCTACCTTACCAAAATTTACAGCCGACGCCACCGGTAACGCGGTGCGCATCGCCAAAGCCGCGCCGGTTGGGCGGTCATCAGAGCCGGGCTCCGCGCCTGCGCTGATTCGCCTGAACAAACACATGGCGGCACTCGGCCTGTGTTCCCGCCGCGAGGCTGATGATTGGATTGCCCGCGGCTGGGTGCGGGTGGACGGCAAGCCCGCGGTAATGGGCCAGCCGGTTGCGGCCACATCGCGCATCGACATTGACCGGCAGGCTGAGCAGCAACAACGCCAGCAGGTCACCATCCTCATCAACAAACCCGTCGGTTATGTGAGCGGCCAGGCAGAAGATGGGCATGAGCCGGCGGTCGTTCTGGTGCAGCCGCAAAACCGCTGGAGCGAATGCAACAGCCGCATGCGCTGGGGCCATGAGCAACTGCGCGGCCTGGCGCCGGCCGGCCGGCTGGATATCGACTCGATCGGGCTGCTGGTGCTGACGCAGGACGGGCGCGTGGCGCGCCAGCTGATTGGCGAAGACTCGGAAGTTGAAAAAGAATACCTGGTGCGGGTGAACTACGGCGCTGAAGCAACTAATGTGCAGGCAGCTTTTCCGCGTGAAAAGCTGGCGCTGCTCTGCCACGGACTCAGCCTGGACGGCCAGGCGCTTCGACTAGCGCAGGTCAGCTGGCAAAACCCCGAACAACTGCGCTTTGTGCTGACGGAAGGCAAAAAGCGGCAGATTCGGCGGATGTGCGAGCAGGTGGGCCTATTTGTGACCGGCTTGAAGCGGGTGCGCATCGGCCGCGTTAACTTGGGACATTTGCCGGTGGGGCAATGGCGTTATCTGGCGCCGCATGAGGGGTTTTGAGGCGATTCTGATCGCACGAAGCCCTGTTACAAGCGCTGCACCGGCTGATAAAAACAGTGATTTGCTATGCAAATAAGAACTGACAGCCATTGTTGTATATGGGCTACGCGGCTTTTTGATTCAAATCAACGATGGATCGTGACCGGCCTGCAGAGGGTTATCTTCAGGGGCTGTTCAGACTGACATGCACTGGCCAGTCCATTGCCTGTGTCGTTTGCGTAGAGGCAGCACTGACTTGCCGAACATCAAAGTCGTGTTGCAAGGACAGGTCATATCGGCCAGGGCGGCGTGTACACAGCCGGTATCCGCTCTCGGACCGCTGCATCCAGGCGCCGGCAGCTCCGCTGACGCTGACTTGCCATGCCGACACCTGAGCCTGGTTTAACTGCAGATCCATGCAGAAGCCTGCGCGCAAGGTAGAGATCAATGTGAGACGTTGCGTGGCTGAGACGCGGGAGCCAAGCGAATCTTGTGGCACTAGCAGTGACAAGGGATGACTATTTTCAAGAAGGCGCAAAACTGCAGGGATGATGACGGAAATTTGCACAACCGCGCTGGCAGAGCCGCCATGGGTCTGAAGGCTTGAGTTAGCCAAGGCGGGGGTTGCATTGAAAGCGGCACAGCATACGAACGCTAGCAGCCCTTTGTAAGTCTTAAGGGCAAGTCGTTGGAAAAAACCGGCTGATGGTATTTGCCGATGCCGGACTCCGTTGACAGCCATGGTGGAAGACATAGTTCAATATCCCCAAATGAATTTGATAATTCATCTTATAGAGATATTAAAAATGATGTTTATCAATTTGACGGATTTGGTTGTTTTTTACCTTCAGTCCGCAATTTGTCACGACTTTTGGCAAAATGTTGACTTCGCGCTGGGCTCAGCAGCCAAGGGGCAGCAGCAGGTGTTTCTCTGTCCAGCTGCCAGCTGGCAGTTGTGCGGCTAGCAGCAATGCCATGCCAGGGGGTTATCGAGCAATCCGAATCAGCTGTCGCCGTCGCGGACGACACCAAAGTTCACGCGCTGGTCTTCGCGCAGCAGCAATTCGAGCTTTACCCGGCCATCACCGGGCGCGGTCCATGGCAGGGGAAGGGTATCGTTTTGCACACTGATGACGCGCAGCCCGGTGCCAACGAAAGGAAAATCAAAGCGACCTTGCGCATCCGTGCGAGCGGTGTAGCGGTTGTCCAGGTACACCGTTACGCCCGGGGCGCCGGTTTCGCTGGCTTCCTGCCGACCGTTGTTATTGGCATCAAAAAATACCGTTCCTACAATCCGCGCACCTCCTTGCGCACGCGTGCCTCCCAGTGGGTCGCTGCCGCTGCCAGCCCGGGCGTTCCAGCGCAACGCCACAAACAGCGAATTGCCGCTGGTGGCGGTATCAAAAACGAGCGGCGGCGCCAACGGATCAATAGGAGCATTGAATCGCGTCTTGCCTTTGTTCAGGTTGTAGTTGGCTTCCAGGCTCCATTCCGGCGCGAAGCGCCAACTCACGCCGGTATTGATGGCAGTGCCAAAACGGCCCGCGTCACCCCCTTCGCTGCTGTTTGCGCTGGCATTGGCTCGCACCGACAGTTGTGAAGTCACCGGGGCATTGATGGATACCGCCGCACCCACAAGAGTTTCCTGCACGCCAAGGGTAACGACACGGCCCCCGGTCACGCTGGTCGCAAGGGACCAGCCAGTGGACATGTTCCAGTCATGATCGAGCGTCAGCTGGCGCGAACGGCTTTGTTCCAGCTCCTGGCTGATATCCGCGCGAAGGCTGGTGCTTCCCCAATCATTCAACCAGCGCAGCTCTGTGTAGCCGTTCCAGGCATTGCCATTGAAACGGCGGACCGCTGCACCGGCCCCCATGCTGATGCGGCTGCTGTAACGCCAGCGCGCATTGCCGGTCATAAATATGCCAGTGCCTGTTGGTTGCGCAATGGAACGCAGAACATCCAGCGTGCCATCGACCGACCATTGCCGGGACTGCCAGGTGCTGCGCACATAAGCCCCTGAAACATCGTTGGCCATCGGAACGCCCGCCCAGCTCAAGCCTGGCTCCAGCCAGAAAAATCCACCACTGAAAGAGCGCGGGCCAATGCGCGCTTCAGTGTCAACCCATAGCCCGGCTGGTGTGGTACCCAGCAGCTGGTCGCTTGTGGCGATGACGTTGGCCTGCAGACTTCGCCCCGGTGTTGCGTGGCGCAGCGAAAACTGTGCGGAACTTGCGTCAATCACGCTGGTTTGGGCTGGATTGTTGTCGTAATAAGAAGCGCCGCTGGCATCAGCAACACGCGCGGCAAGCGACCATGGCCCACGATCAACTTCTGCCCCCAGCGAACTCACACTGCCCGGCAGCCGCTGAAAGCGGCCAATCAATGCGCCATCCAAACGCCCGGGGCTGCCCGCCGAGCCTTGCAGACGCAATCCCTGGCCTGCATTGGACCAATCAGTCGAGCCGCCCAGCATCAAATAACCTGGCACTGCCACTCGCGATGCAGCGCGCGCCAAAGCGGGCGCTGGCGATCCGATAACACCTACCTCGTTGCTTACCGACCAGCCGCTGCCGAACGGCAGGCCGCGCTGGCGCAGGGTGACAAGGCCGCCACCAGGGTTTCCGCCCAACTGCGCATCGACCGAGAGCACGCCATGATTGGGCGTTTCAATTAGCCCATAAAGTCCCACGCCAGCGGATGAGGTATTGGTATTGCCCGTATACGCGTTGCGGCTGAGCTGGGTTTCCACGCGCATCTGGCGTGCCCATCCATCAGGGTTGTAGCCAGGCGGTGCGGCATTTTCGTCAGCCAGCGGCTGTAGGCCATCGATGACCTTATCCTGATAGCCCGCATCGGGGTTAGCCGCTGCGGAACTAGGGCGCACAGTAGATGAGGGGTTGCGGCCACCTGACGGGTAGGCCGGTTGCGCCTGGGTCTGCGCCGGAGCCAGAAACGTGGCGGCCAAGCCCAGTGTCAATGACAGCCCCCGCCTGCACCGCCTCATGGCGTCATCATCGGGTGAAGGTGTGCGCCAGAGGAAAGCGTTCGGCACCCCACTCCAGCGTGCCTTTTATCGCAAGCGGATAGTTGATTGCTGCCGGGCCTTTCGGATCGTCGGTTACCGGAAGCATGCTGATAGTACGGGATTCGCCCGGCAAGATGGGCAGGTTTGCTGGCGCCAACTCATAAGTTGCGCCGGTTGCGTCGGTGCCGTTTAGAAAACCTTCCAGCCGGCCATGCGCATTGCCGGTGTTGCGCACTTCCAGCGTTGGAAGCCATTGACCGTTCACCGTTGACACACGCGTCGCGCCGAATTCCAGGCGCGGCGCAGCACCATCAATGCTGGCGTAAACAATTACCGCAATGCGGCCACCCACCGGTATGCTCAGGCCGGTACTTTCAACCTGCGCCGGATCGGTTCCCTCCACCATGATGGCAAAGCGACATTCGCGTTGAGGTGTTCCGGCAGGCGGCGAAATTTCAAAACGGTAGCGGTAGCGGGCATTGGCCGCTATCGTCAATTGCCGCCGTTCGACGGAAACCCAGGGCCTGCAACTGCCAGGCGCCAGGTCATTGGTGAATGCCAGGCTGCCGTCAGGCTGAAAAGCCCAATCATTGGTGTAGATGCGAAACGCGCCGCTGCTGGTGGCCGATTGCTGAATCTCGATCACCTCACGCTTGGTTTGTCCGGACCTGATCTGAAGCTCAACACGAGGCGGAGAAATAGATGCGCCAAACCCCTGGGCATGGGCCGCACCTGTTGGTGCCGACAGGCTGATAGCTGCAGCCGTGCACATCATGCTCAGGATGCAAAACTGGAAATTGTTGCCACCCAAAGCCATTTTTTGCAAAGTGCCGCCGTTCATTCCGTGTCCAGTTCAAAGTGAAAGTCCAGGCGGCGTGAATTGCTGGCCCACTCCGCATCGCTGCGAATCAATACGACCAGCTGGTCTTCTAGTATGGGACGAGTAATAGGGCCGGTATAGACAAGGCCTCGCTGCCCGGACAGCAAACGTCCTGGTAACAGACGGCCCTGGGTTCGCCACTCGACAGACAGGTGTGGCCCCGGGTCCAGCGGCAGCACCATGTATATGCGGCCCTGCTTTCCGACCCACGCGCGCGTGTCGATGCGAATTTGCACCTGTACTTGGGTTTGGGTGTTGGGACCACTTGCTGCTTTTGGCAGATGTGATCGCCACTGCATTTGCGCATTTGGCTGAAGAGGGTAACTCCCCGCGTCTTCAAGCCGGAATGTTGCCGCAGCTGCGCTGCCGGAAAAGCATATGACGCAGGTGCTTGCCATGACTTGCCAGACACATCGCTGCGTATTCATGGAATTGCCAGGGTGTAACGAACCTGCGTGCTATAGGTTCCGGCAGCCCTGTTGGCTGTATTGGCGTATGAAAACGTGTGGCAATTTTCGATATAGGTGTTTGGCGGTATCGTCGTCAAGGGCTGCGTTCCGCCAGTAAAAGACCCATTCGGGATCACGTTGGGCGTTGCATCCTGCGTGCCCAACGTAGATGTTGTCCAGCTGATTTCAGTTACTGGAATGATGTCACCTGCAGCGTTCGTCAAATCGGTGGAAATCACCTGCAACGCAGCATTCCCCCCACCGCCACCACCAGACCTTTGATAAGAGCCTCCCACATACACCTGTACAGGAGCCGAACATACGGGAAACCTGTCTACCGGGCTGTTGGCCTGGGCACTATCGCTAGTCATCTGTTGAGAAACGCCAGAGCCTAATTGCCCAGACGGCACAGTCACGCTGACCAGATTAACTCTGGCGTTATTGGCGTTAAGAGTGCCTTCGCCTACTTGCAAAAATACTCGGCGAGATGCCGGATTTAGTGTCAATGTCCATGCCTGCGCAATGATCGGCAAATAGAAAAGGCATATCACTGCAGCGGATATGCCTTTTTTCAATTTGTGCGAGCCATTCTCAAATTTCATGGTGAAACAAAGTTTAGCGCGCGGTGAATGGGCAACGGTGGTGAAACTCCCTAGGATGAGCTTTTGGTCACAGTTCTTGTGTTTTCCTGCTTACGGCAAGCGTCCATCAAGGCATCGAGGCAGTGTAGGTAATCTGTCCCGTATAGGTACCAGCGGCTGGCGTAGCGGTGTTGAGGTAGGCGTAAGTCCACTCAGCTGATTGATTGGTGACCTTTGTTGAGCCACTCGTGCTGAGCGTGGGGTTGGCAGTGCCGCCGCTCAAAGCGGGGTGGGCCAAGGCAGTGCTGCTGGACGTCCCAGTTATCTGAGTAAAGGGAATGATATCAGCCACAGGTGTTGCAGTGTTGACAAGGTTTGCACTGTTGCTGGCAGTTATCGTGATTTGGCCATTGTTGCCAAATACGCGGACAGGCAGCGCGGCGCTCGTAAATCCACCTGTGTTGGTAATGGAGCCGGCAGGGGCGGCTGCGCCAGTGCCGATGTCAGTAGGATTAGTTGTGTAGTCAAAGGTAACGTCATCAACGGTTGTGACGGTGGCGGGTGAGGTGGCTGCAGCGCCAGTCCCAACGCCTAAAAACAGAACGCGCGGAATGATCACGCGAATATTGAGCTTAGCGATGGCAGTAGCTGTGGCTCCCCCGCCAACAACAAACGATGACTCGGCATGCGCAGACGTTGCAGCGAAGCCTGCCAGACCCATGGCGGCGATCAACAGGATTTTTTTCATGACAGAACTCCGGTTAAAAAACACAACAATTGGAAGTGCATGAACTGTAACCAAACACTACAGCTTTGCACGCAACCTCATGAGTAAACTTGGTGTAAATACGGAATATTTCACGCTAAGCCCCTGAATTCATTGACTTTATTTGCCGCAATTTCCCGGTGTGCAGGCTGTAACTTTAGTAATTACCAGTTTCCATAATTTGGTTTTCAATTTTTGCATGATCTCGTAACGTGTTGGTAACACGGGCATTTCGAGCAAGCGTTGAAACAGTGTTGCGTTCACCTCGAAACCCTCGAGGGCCCGTTGGCGATGAACTCGCACCATGCGTGATGGACGCTTTGCAGCTGGCCAGCTACACCAGAGGGCAGAGAAACCGACTCTGGCAACTGATGGCCATAGCCCCTTTAACCGCTGGGGCAGCAGCTGTTAATTGAGTAACCGATCGGTTGGTCATCCTGATGCACGACCAACTGCTGACAATCTGTCCACAATCGGCCATGACCACCTCCGATGCAGCCAACGCCCGCCCGTCGCTCCAATCCCGACTGCCCCTATGGCTTCGCCTGTCTGATGTTCAGGGGCTTGCACAGCTGGCCGCCCAGGCCATGCTTGGCGTGACGAGCCTGGCCGAAACTGCGCAAGGCAATGTTTACAAAGCGGTTGCGGCGACGCTGGGGCCGCTGGGTGCCCGGTTCATCGACCAGACGCCTGGATCAAGCGGCATCAACGTCAGGGGTATTACCGGCATTGTCTATGGCAGCGTTAAAGGGATAACTCGGCTGGCCGGTGGTGCGGTCGATACGGTGCTGTCCGGCCTGGCCTCACAGACCAGCACGGGCGCGTCAAGCCCGCCGCGCGAAGCGATGCTGTCTGCCCTGAACGGGGTGCTGGGAGACCATTTGCTGGACACCGCCAATCCGTTGACGGTTCGGATGAGCCTTCGCCACCAGGGACAGGCGCTGACACTTGAGCCGTCCAGGTTGGCCGCGACATTTCCGACTGCCAGCGCAAAGGTGATGGTGTTCGTTCACGGCTTGTGCATGAACGATCTCCAATGGAGCCCGCCGAACGCCAGTGGAGCCGGCCAGTCGTCCAGCACTACCTGCGACTATGCAGTGCATCTGGCACATGCGCTAGGTTACACGCCGATTTACCTGCACTACAACAGCGGTCGGCATGTTTCGATTAACGGTGACGAGCTTGCTCAACTGCTGGAAACGCTCTGGCATGCCTGGCCACAGCCTATTACTGATTTGAGTGTGGTCGCGCACAGTATGGGAGGGCTGGTGTCGCGCGCTGCATGCCACCAGGCAGACAAGGCGGGTCATGTATGGCGCGGTACCTTGAAAAATTTGGTATTTCTGGGCACGCCGCACCATGGCGCGCCCCTGGAAACCCTCGGCAACTGGCTTGATACCTTGCTTGCCAGCAACCCGGTGACCCGGCCTTTTGCCCGAATAGGGCACATCCGCAGTGCGGGCATCACCGATTTACGACACGGCAATGTGGTCGAGGGCGACTGCCGTGGAGGCGACCGGTTTGAACGGGCGCCGGATGCGCGGCAGCCTTTGCCGCTACCAGCAGGCGTAAGCTCTTTTACTGTCGCAGGCAGCACCATGACACGGCCTCTGGATGCGGACAGTGTCAAGGTCCGGCTTGCAAACCAGCTGCTGGGTGACGGGCTGGTGCCAGTAGCCAGCGCCCTCGGGCTGCACCAGGAAGAGGAACGCAGCTTGTCTTTCCCCCCCGAGCATCAGTGGACTGCCTGGCAGACCGGACATATGGCGTTGCTGCACTCGCCAGCGGTGGGTGCCCGGTTGCGCATATGGCTCTCGGGCGAGAAGCCTCCAGCGGCCCGCTAAAATTTGGCTTTTCGCTGCGTTGTTTGTCGCTCTCCGGGCGAAAAATCCTGAGTCGAAGCACATGCCGTATCAGCGGAGAGCGGCGCATGCGGTGTAGCCGTACCGACGCTTACGCTTCTTGCCAGCTCTTGAAACTTCGCATCCCGGGCGTACCTGTCTGTTGCATTCGTCATCACACTTTTTCCATAGCTACCATGCAAAAACAAACCCTCGCCTTCCAGGCCGAAGTCGCCCAGCTTCTTAAGCTGGTCACCCATTCCCTCTATTCAAACCCTGAGATCTTTCTGCGCGAGTTGATCTCCAATGCATCGGACGCCTGCGACAAGCTGCGCTTTGAGGCGTTGAACAACGCGGCCCTGTATGAAACCGATGCCGATCTCAAGGTAAGGGTCAGTTTTGACAAGGCAGCCAAGACGCTCACCATCACCGACAACGGCATTGGCCTGTCGCAGCAGGAAGCGATTGACAACTTGGGCACCATTGCGAAAAGCGGCACGCGCGATTTCATGGACAAGCTGTCGGGCGACCAGAAAAATGATGCGCAGCTGATAGGGCAGTTCGGCGTCGGGTTTTATTCGGGCTTTATCGTTGCCGACAAGATCACAGTGGAGAGCCGGCGTGCCGGCTTGACAAAAGACCAAGGTGTGCGCTGGGTCAGTGAAGGCACCGGTGAATTTGAGGTGGCCGAGATTGAGCGTGCCGAGCGTGGCACCAGCATCACGCTGCATTTGAAAGAAGACGCTACCGAATACCTCAATGCCTGGAAGCTCAAGGGCGTCATCAACAAGTATTCCGACCACATCTCGCTGCCCATCCTGATGGAAAAGGAGGCGTGGAAGGAGGGCGAGAACGACCAGCCTGGTGAGATGGCTAAAACCGGCGAATGGGAAACTGTCAACCAGGCAGCAGCGCTCTGGTCGCGTGCCAAGAAGGACATCACACAAGAGCAGTACGACGAGTTTTACAAGCAGATCAGCTACGACAGCAACCCGCCGCTGGCCAGCACCCACAACCGGGTGGAAGGCTCGACCGAATACACGCAATTGCTGTTCATTCCGTCAAGAGCGCCGCAGGATATGTTCAACCGGGACAAGGCCGCTGGCGTCAAGCTGTATGTCAAACGAGTCTTCATCATGGACGATGCGCAGGCGCTGATGCCGACCTATCTGCGCTTTGTCAAAGGCGTGGTCGATTCGTCTGATTTGCCGCTGAATGTGTCGCGCGAACTGCTGCAGGAAAGCCGCGCCGTCAAGGCCATACGCGAAGGCTGCACCAAGCGTGTGCTGTCCATGGTCGAGGACCTGGCCGCCAACGATGCCGATAAGTTCGCCACTTTCCAGACCGAATTCGGCGCGGTGCTAAAAGAAGGCCTGGGCGAAGACTTCACCAACCGCGAGCGCATCGCCAAGCTGCTGCGGTTTGCATCGTCAACCACGGACACCACCAGCGTCAGCCTGGCCGATTACAAGTCCCGCATGAAGGACGGCCAGGATGCTATTTACTACATCACCGCCGACACGCTGGCCGCGGCCAAGAGCAGCCCGCAACTCGAAATCTTTCGCAAGAAAGGCATCGAGGTGCTGCTGATGGTAGATCGCGTCGACGAATGGGCGCTGAACTACCTGCACGATTTTGATGGCACGCCGCTGCAGTCGGTAGCCAAGGGTGCGGTCGATCTGGGCAAGCTGCAGGATGAGGACGAGAAGAAAGCCGCCGAGGAAGCGCAGACCCAGTTCAAGCCTATCCTTGACCGGCTGAAAGTGGCACTCAATGACAAGGCCAGCGATGTGCGCGCCACCTCGCGCCTGGTCGATTCGCCAGCTTGTCTGGTGGTGCAGGATGGTGACATGTCTACCCAGCTGGCACGTATGCTGAAGCAAGCCGGCCAAACAGTTCCCGAGGTCAAGCCTATTCTTGAAGTCAATGCACAGCATCCGCTGGTCAAGAAGCTGGAAGCCAGTGCAGCGGCCGATAACTTTGACGACCTTGCCCATATTTTGTTTGACCAGGCCTTGCTGGCAGAAGGCGGCATGCCTGCCGATCCGGCGGCCTATGTGAGGCGCGTCAACAGCCTGCTGATCTGACGGCTGGCGACGAAAATTCCCTGACCTGACGCCAACGGCCTGATATCAGGCCGTTTTTTTCCGCCTGGGCTTCGCAGGTGCAAGCGCTGCCATCTGTTCGTACAACTGCTGCGCAGCGGGCGAAAGCGGGCGGCCGCGGCGGCGTATCAAGCCTACTGTCCGGGTAATCACTGGATCAACCAGGGGCACACTGACCAGCACAGAGTGTCCATCAGGAGGCATCGACAGGCGCGGAACCGCCGCCACGCCCATGCCAGCTTCGACCAGACTCACCAGCGTTGACACATGCTGTGCCTCACAGTACCAGCGCGGGCGGTTGGGGTTGCTGGTCAGCGCCAGATCAAGCAAAAAACGGTTGCCGCTGTCCTTGGTAACGGACATGTAGTCGTGTTCAGCCAGTTCTGACCATGTCACTTTTCTTCGATGCGCGAGCGGATGCTCCAGTTGGCACGCCACCACAAAAGGTTCGGTAAGAATCGGCTCGAACTCCAGGTCGGGCTCCTGCGCGCCGATGTAATTCAGGCCGAAATCCGCTTCATTGCGCAGCAGGGTTGTCAGCACCTCGTTGGCGCCCTGATCGACGATACGCACCATGATCTGGGGAAAACGTGCGTGATAGGCCTTCAGAATACCCGGCAAAAAGTAGCGCACCGCCGACGGAATGCAGGCGATGGTGACCTCTCCGCTCACATGTGCTGCGACATCGCGGATGCCCATCAGCGATTGCTCAAGGCTGTTGAGCAGCTCGCTGGCGCGGTGCGAAAACTCGCGGCCAACCGTCGTCATGTCAACCTTGCGAGTGGTGCGGTGAAAGAGCCTTACACCCAGCGCCCCTTCCAATTTCTCGACACGCCTGGACAGCGCAGGTTGCGAAATATGAAGCTCTTCAGCAGCCGCGCGAAAGCTGCCAAGCTTGGCAACCGCGACAAAAGCGCGCAGGTCAGGCAAGTCAAAATTCATGTGTCTTGCGCATCAATCTTAAGAAAGATTGCATTTTACAGAGCATCGGTCGTCAGTCATGATGGACGCAGCATTGCCAGCGTCTGAACGCTCGCGAGCCGCAGAAACATGACGCTGGCTCGCGCACGATGCATCGGCAGCACGAGGCCACGCTGGCGGTACGCAGGGCTTGCCTGTGCACGATCCCCACGCTTATCTGTCCACCACTGCCAGCAGCAACTGCCGAGGAGAAAACACCATGAGCCGAATAGTTCATCTGTCACTGAAAGTCGACGACATCGAGAAAACGGGAGACTTCTACCAAAAGATGTTCAACTTTAGGGACGCTGAAACCAAAAAAACGCGCGATCACACCTCGCGCCACATGACGGACGGCGAGATCGACTTCACCCTGCTCAGCTATGACGAAGGCGCGACGTCTGCGGAATCAAGCGCGGCTGGGGCGGGCCCCTGCATTCATCATTTCGGCATCGAGGTGGAAGACCTGGAGCAGTCGACACGCGAGATTCAAGCCAACGGCTGTGTGGTCATCAGCGACCCGGGCGTGATACCCGTCAAATTTCGCGCGCCCGGCGGCACCATTGCGGAATTGGTCGAGATCGGCCGCTACAAGACTGACAACGGCGGCCAGAAGATCAACCGCATCACGCATATTTCGCTGAAGGTCGAGGACATCCGCTCCGTGGGCGACTTCTACATCCGCCAGTTTGGCTTTCGCGATACCGAAACCAAAAAAACCCGCGACCATACCTCGCGCCACATGACCGATGGCCAGATTGACTTCACTCTGATCGCTTACGACCCCGGCACCACATCGGCAGAGTCCACGGCGTCCGGCGAAGGACCGTGCATCCATCACTTTGCGGTTGAAGTGGAAGACCTGGAAAAGTCAACCCGCGATATTCAGGGTTTCGGCTGTGAAATCATCAGCGATGCGGGCGTGATTCCGGTGAAGTTTCGTGATCCGGGCGGAACGGTGGCCGAGCTGGTCGAGATCGGCCGTTACGCGCAGCTGGGCATGGCTTGACGCCTGCACCTCGGAACACGCGGCGCCGCTTGGGCGCTTGGTCAGAAGAACCGGGACAGACACATGAATTCTTTTATCCGCAGAGGTGATTTCTGGGCCGGTCTGGCGCTGGCTGCACTGGGCACCTATGTGGTGACGCAGGCCTGGGGCTGGGCCTACATGACCGAGGAAGGCCCGGGCCCCGGTTTTTTTCCGCTCTGGTACGGCACCGTGATGGTGGTGTTGTCCGTGCTTCTGGTCGTCGGTACCGTGCTCAAGCAGGATCCCCGGGCCAGGCCCAAGGCGCTTCACTGGGGCGAAATGCGCCGCGCCATGACGTGCTGGGCGGCACTTGCCGCATGTGTGGCCATTATCAAGTTCGTCGGCTTCATGATTGCATTCGGGCTGCTCACGTGGTTCATCATCGCCATCATGTTCAGGCGGGGGCAAGCGGATGCGCTGGCCTATTCTATCGGCGGTGCGGTGGGTTTTTACGCGCTGTTCACGTGGGGGCTTGAACTGCAGCTGCCTATTGGTACGCTGTTCAAGAGCCTGTAGGCGGTACGGATGGACATCCTGAATGGATTGATGCAGGGATTTTCGGTGGCGTTGACACCGATGAACCTTGCCATGTGTTTTCTTGGCTGCTTTCTGGGCACGGTGGTGGGCGTACTGCCCGGCCTCGGCCCCCCGGCAACGATTGCGATGCTGCTGCCGCTGACTTTCAAGATGGATCCGACCGGCGCCATGATCATGCTGGCCGGTATTTATTACGGCGCCAAATACGGCGGCTCCACAACGTCCATTTTGCTGAACGTGCCGGGAGAGACCGCATCGGTTGTCACTTGTCTGGACGGCTACCAGATGGCGCGCAAGGGGAGGGCCGGCGCAGCACTGGGCATCAGCGCCATCGCATCCTTTGTCGCCGGCACCATTGGTACCGTACTGCTGATGCTGGTGGCACCCCCGCTTGCCAAGCTCACGCTGGCTTTTAGCGCTCCGGAGTACTTCGCGTTGATGGTGCTGGGCCTGGCAATGGTGGTATTGCTGGCGGGCGATTCGCTCACCAAGGCGCTGCTGTCGATGCTGGTAGGCCTGTGGATTGCCAGCATGGGTACCGACCTGTTCACGGCGACTTCGCGCTTCACATTTGGGCAGACTGAATTGCTGGGGGGCATCGAATTCGTGATCGTGGCCATCGGCATTTTTGCCGTCGGCGAGGTCATGGCCAACATGGAGCCCGACAAGCCCCTCGACATGCTGCCGGTTCCCAAGGGCCTGAAGCACCTGATGCCGACCTGGCAAGACCTCAAGGACTGCCGCTATGCGTTTTTGAACGGCTCGCTGGTCGGGTTTTTTATCGGCATCCTGCCCGGTGCCGGTGCCACAATCTCCTCCTTCTTGAGCTACGGAATTGAAAAGTCGTACTCTAAGCATCCCGAAAAATTTGGCACTGGCGTCATTGAGGGCGTAGCCGCCCCAGAAGGCGCCAACAACGCCGACACCGCTGGCGCCATGGTGCCGCTGTTGACGCTGGGCATTCCCGGCAGCGGCACTACCGCCATCCTGCTCGCGGCGCTGGTGTTGTGGGGCTTCAAGCCCGGCCCACTGTTCATCGAGGAAAGCCCAGCCTTGTTCTGGGGGCTGGTCGCCAGCATGTACATCGGCAATATGGTGTTGCTGATTCTGAACCTGCCGCTGGTGGCGCTGTTTGCGCAACTGCTCAAGATGCCGGGCTATGTGATGTACCCGCTGATTCTGGGCGTGTCGATTGTCGGCATTTACACCACCAACTCCAGCATTTTCCAGCTCAGCTTGCTGGTGGTGTTTGGCTTGGTGGGTTACGCCATGCGCAAGCTTGATTTTCCGACGGCGCCGCTGGTGCTGGGACTGGTATTGGGTGATTCGATGGAAAAAGCCCTGCGCCAGTCGCTGATGATGTCGCAAGGCGATATGTCGATTCTGTTCCGGCCCATACCTGCTGTGCTACTGGGCCTGGCCGCATTTCTGCTGGTAGTGCCGCTCATCAAAAAATTCAACTCAGTCCGCGTGCTGGTTATCGACGCAGAGGCATGATGAATAGCTTTTCCGTTTTTCAATTTCAAACTGGAGACAAAACCATGAACTTTTCAAGAACGATTTGCGCAGTAGCCATCACGGCGCTTGCCAGCTTCAGCGGGCTGGCCCAGGCGCAGTTCAAGCCGACCAAGACCATCGAAGTCATTGTTCACACGGCCCCGGGCGGCGGTAACGACCTGCTGGCACGTGCGGTCGCGCAAATGCTGGAAAAAGAAAAGCTGCTACCGGTTCGCATGCAGGTGCTGAACAAGCCGGGCGGCAACGGCGCGGTGGCTGCAGCGGCCTTGTCCGAGAAAAAGGGCGACCCGCACACGCTGGGGTTTATCACCAGCGTCTGGATCGCCAACCCGCTGACCACCAGCGAAGCCAAAATCACGCTGGCTGACTTGACACCGGTTGCCAACCTGCTGCGCGAACCTGCTGTCATCGCAGTGCGCGCTGATTCGCCCTTCAAAACCCTGAAAGACTTCATCGACGCAGCCAAGGCCAAGCCAGGCGAGTTGCGCCAGTCGGGCGGCTCCGTCACGTCGCGTGACAACATCATTCGCCAGACCCTGCAGCAGGCTACGGGCACCCGCTGGGCATTTGTGTCGTTTCAGGGCGGTGGCGAGCGTTTGGCCGCCTTGCTTGGCGGTCACGTCGAGATGATGGTGATTGAGCCGCAAGAGGCCGGCGAGCAGATTCGTGCAGGCAAGCTGCGTGTGCTGGCGCAGATCGCCGAAAAGCCGCTGCCTGGCTATCCCACTGTGCCGACTCTCAAGCAAGCCGGCTTTGACGTGAATGCCACGCCGCAGATTCGCGCTGTGGTGGCACCGCCCGAGTTTCCGAAAGATGCACTCGCCTACTACGAAGATCTGTTCAACAAGCTGCACCAGACCGCATCGTGGAAAAAGTACGTCGAAGACTATCAGCTGGAAGACAGCTACAGCGGCAGTGCCGAGCTTGCCAAGTCCATCACCCAAATTGAAAAAGACATGCGCGCCCAGTTCCAGCAATCGGGTATCAAGCTGGTTCGCTGATCGCCGGTGCACGCATCTTTGTGCTGACCAGGACAACGCCCTCAGGGGCGTTTTTTAAACAAATAATGGCTGTAGCCCAATAAGGACAAGGGGTTATAGCTATCAATAGCATAGTAGTGATGCGGCTGCGCGCCTTATCTGTCCGGCCACAGGCGCCCGCGTGGTCCGGTGTGGCGGCAAGGAATGCTCCGCCCGCTACACATCCACCCTTCATCGAGACGGCCACGCAGGCCAGTTGGCAGCATTTTCTCCCACCGCTTCATAGCGCTTCATCGAGATCACCCATGAACCCCAGCACCACCACGAATTCACAGCCAGAGCCCTTGGGCCGCCGGCTGGCCAACGCCGTCACCACCAGCCGCCCTGAGTTGAGCCCCGGTGCGCGGGCGGTGGCCGACCGGATGCTGCTGGACATCGCGGGCATCTGCGTCGCGGCTCGCGGCGAGCTGTACGTCAAGGCGGCCCTGGGCGCGCTGGACGGCGACGGTCCCTGCACCGTCATCGGCAGCACCCGGCGCCTAAGCGCGGAGGGTGCGGCTTTTGTCAACGGTATCGCCGCGCATGGGGAAGATTTCGACGACACCTACGAAGGCGGGCCCGTCCATGCAGGCGTGGTGATCATTCCCGCCATGCTGGCAGCCGCCGAGCGGCATCAGCTGTCAGGCGCCGACCTGTTGCGCGGTATCGCCATCGGTGCCGAGGTCATGTGCCGCCTGTGCAAGGTGGCACCGATGCGCGTGCACAAGGCCGGTTTCCATCCCACGGCCATTTTTGGCGTGATGGGCGCCGCGGCCGGCATTGGCGCCGCGCTGCGGCTGACCCCCGCGCAGCTGACGCATGCTTTCGGCATTGCCGGTAGCATGGCGGGCGGCCTCATCGAATACCTGGCCGATGGCTCGTGGACCAAGCGCATGCACCCGGGCTGGGCGGCCCAGTCGGGCTACCGCGCGGTACGGCTGGCGCTGGGCGGCTTCGAAGGCCCGGCCACGGTGTTTGAAGGCAGCCACGGCTTGTTTCACGGCTTTGCCAACACGATGGACGGCAACTTCCAGGCCATGATGGACGGCTTTGGCGAGCAGTGGTTGTTTGAGACGATTGCCTTCAAACCCTATGCCTGCGGCACCATGTCGCACCCCTATATCGACTGCGCGATTGCGTTCAGGGCGCGCGGCATTGACCCGGCGCAAATCGCAAGGATTGAGGCCGAGACCGCAGAGGGCATCGTTCACCGCCTGTGGGAACCCCTGGCCATGAAGCAGTCGCCGCCCAACGGCTATGCCGCCAAGTTCAGCACGCCTTACGCAATTGCGGCCGGCATCCTGCGCGGTGATGCCGGGCTGGGCGAGTACAGCGAGGAGGTCGTCAAAGACCCCGCGCTCACCGCACTGGCGCAAAAAATCTCCTACATCATCGACCCGGCCAATCCCTATCCAAATCAATTCACCGGACACCTGCGCGTGACGCTGGTCAGCGGCGAGGTGCATGAACACCGTCAGGGTTACTTCAAAGGTGGTGTCGAGCATCCGCTGAGCGATGGCGACATCCATCGCAAATTCAAGGCCAACTGCAACTATGGCGGCTTGAACGCAGCTGGCGCTGACAGCATCGCCACCACACTGGCCGGCTTGCTGGATGCGCCGCTTGCAGAGCTCTCGGCCCTGCCGGTTTAGCCCGCCAGCTCCCCTCAACACCTTCAGACTTCATCGCCATGCCAAGCACCCTCGCCATGCCCGTCGCCCTCGTCACCGGTTCCGGCCGCAATATCGGTCGCGAAATTGCCCTTGGGCTGGCGGCAACCGGCGTCGCGGTGGCCGTCAATGTGCGCTCATCCGTCGAGGAAGGCCAGGCCGTGGTCGATGAAATTGTGACAAGCGGCGGCCAGGCGCTGCTCTGCGTGGCCGATGTCACCGACCAGGCCAAGGTGGCCGCCATGATTGAGCGTATTGGCGCGCATTGGGGCCGGCTGGACATCCTGGTCAACAACGCCGCGATCCGCAAAGAAGCGCCGCTTGAGCAGATATCGGCCGCCGACTGGCGCGCAGCGCTGGCGGTGATTCTGGACGGTGCGTTTTTCTGTACCCAGGCCGCGCTGCCGCTGCTGCGCCAATCGGCCAGCGGCGCTGTTATCAATATCGGCGGCATGACGTCGCATACTGGCGCGCCAGAGCGCGCGCATGTGGTCACCGCCAAAGCCGGTCTGGGCGGCCTGACACGCGCGCTGGCGCATGATTTGTCGCCCGATGGCATCACCGTCAATTGCGTCGCGCCCGGCATGGTGAACACGCAGCGCCAGGACGCCAGCGCCAGCGCGTCGCCCTTGCACCACGCGAAACGCCACCCCTTGTTGGGGCGACGCGGCAGCGCGGCTGAAGTCGCCGCGTCGGTAGTCTGGCTGGCCGGGCCGGCGGCACGCTTCATCACCGGCCAGACCCTGCATGTCAACGGCGGCACCTATTTGGCGGCCTGATGCCGCAGGGCCCGCTTGGCTTCGCAGATCACTGCGCAGGCCCGAAATGAACCGTTTTTTCAACGTTAACCAACCATTTGATCCGTGCCAAAAGCCTATCGGGTATCTGTCGACCACGCAATCAACAACCCCGACGCACTGGCCGCTTATGCCAAGCTGGCCGACCCTGCCTTGACGGATGCAGGCGGGCGCTTTCTGGCGCGTGGGATGCCTGCCGCGGTTTAAAAAGGCTATTTTGAGTCAAACGAACTTCCGCGCGGCATCCAGCGCAAGACCCGCGCCGATGCTGCCGAACAGGTCGCCTTCCACGCGCCGCGCGTCGGGCAGCAGCGCCGCAATGCGTTCGCGCAGCAGCGGGATACTGCTGGAGCCGCCAGTAAAAAACACAGTGTCTACTTGACCAGCGTCGATGCCCGCATCGTTCAGCAAAGTGCCTACCGTGTCTTCAACGCTGGACACCAGTTGCACGATGGCGCTGTCGAAAGCGGCGCGCGTCAGCGCAAATGATTCGCCGGGCGCCAGTCGCCCCAGATCCACTTGGGTACTGTCGGCGTCTGACAGGCTGATTTTTCCAGCTTCCACCTGCAGTGCCAGCCAGTGGCCGGAGCGCTGCTGCACCAGCTTCATCAGCCGGGCCAGCCGGTCCTTCTCGGCGGCGTGCCGGTGCATGTCCTGAATCTCGGTCCAGGACTTGCGGGTGTATGCAAAGTTGATGGTGTGCCAGGTCGCTAGGTTGAAATACTGGGCTGACGGCATTTGCCGGCCATTGAGCAATTCGCTGCCCATGCCCAGCAGCGGCATGACGCTGGACAAGCTCAGGTACTTGTCGAAATCGGTGCCGCCAATGTGCACGCCGCCATTGGCCAGGATGTCGCTGCGCCGGTCGGCCTTGGCTGCCCGCTCGGGCGACAGCCGCACCAGCGAGAAGTCCGACGTGCCGCCGCCGATGTCGGCCACCAGCACCAGCTCTTCCCGCGCAATCGTCGACTCGTAGTCGAAGGCCGCCGCTATCGGCTCAAACTGGAACGCCACTTCCTTGAACCCGACAGCCAGCGCCATGTCGTGCAGGGTTTGTTCAGCCAGACGGTCAGCGGCCGGGTTGCCGTCGACAAAAAACACCGGGCGCCCCAGCACGGCGCGGCTGAAGTGCTGGCCAGCGGCGTCCTCGCCGCGACGCTTGAGCTCGCCGATGAACTGCTCCAGCAAACGCCTGAACGGCAGCGCCTGACCCATCAGTTCGGTGTGTTCGTCGATCAGCGAGGTGCCCAGCAGGCTTTTAAGCGACCGCATCAGCCGTCCTTCATAGCCGCTCAGGTAGTCTGCCAGCGCAGCCCTGCCGTAGCTGGGGTGCAGATCGTCCGCATGGAAAAAGATAACCGACGGAAGAGTCACCTTGCCGTCTTCCAGCGGCAGCAGTGCCGTCTGGCCCGGCCGGCTCCAGCCGACAGTGGAATTGGAGGTCCCGAAATCGAGACCGCACGCGTAAACATTCATGAGGTCATTGCCGTCTGGCAAACGCGCGATTTTAGGGGCGTGACAGGCGCGGTACCGGCTCTGGTCGGGTTGGCGCCACACCCATATGCCGAAAGTTACAAAGCTTACTGCTCAAGAGGGGCCATTTCAAGGGTCAGCAGTGCCGGCCCGTCTGCGCTGGCGGCCAGCACCGCCTGGCGGCTGCTCGCTGCCTTAAGGACAAGGCCTTCCTCAACTGCATTGCCGACCCGGAACGGCGTCGCTGGCTTGCCGTCCACGGATATCAGCGCCGCGCCGCCGCCCGGTGCGCCAGCCACAACGCCTTGCAGCGAAAAGCGGCTTGCGAGACTGGCTTGGGGAACGGTCTGCGGACCGGTGGCGCCGAGCAGACGCGCCACCATCAGCGGATCAACCGGTGCCGCTGCGACCGGGGCTGCCACGGGCGCGCTCGCTCCGGTATCGGAAGAAAACTTCAGGCCCCAATACAGCGCGCTTGCGGCGGCGAGTGTCCACACCACGAGGGTAACAGCCCGCAGGGCCCACTTGCTTTGGGAAAGAGTCACCATGCCCGGATTATGATGGAAGCAACCTGGCTGAATCCGATTCGACGCACGTATGAACTCACTGAACATTTCCTTCAAGCGCAACCTGCAGCGCGGCTTTACTCTGATCGAGCTGATGGTCGTGCTGGTCATCATCGGTGTGCTGGCCGCGTTGATTGTTCCCAATGTGCTGGACCGCGCTGATGATGCGCGCGTCATGGCTGCCCGCACGGACGTCAACAACCTGATGCAGGCGCTCAAGCTCTACAAACTGGACAACCAGCGTTTGCCGACGGCAGAGCAGGGCCTGCAGGCGCTGGTGGCCAAGCCGCAAGCCGCGCCGGTGCCTTCCAACTGGAAGCCGTACCTTGAAAAGCTGCCCAACGACCCCTGGGGCCAGCCTTATCAGTACCTGAATCCGGGCGTCAGGGGCGAAGTGGACGTCATGTCGCTTGGCGCTGATGCACAGCCTGGGGGCGAGGGTAAAAATGCTGACGTGGGCAGCTGGCAATAGACGCCGGTTATCCGTGCCACAAGCGCGGGCGTGGCAACGCCTGCACGTACTGTCCAGCGCGCCCTTGACGGTGTCTTCAATGTCACTTCTTTTTCGCCGGCGTATTGCCAGTGCGGGTTTTACCCTGCTGGAGCTTCTGGTGGTGATTGCCATCATGGCGATAGCCACTTCCGGTGTCGGTCTTGCCATGCGAGACACCAGCGTGACCGCGCTTGAGCGCGAAGCACAAAGGCTTGCGGTATTGTTTGAGTCGGCCCGTGCGCAGTCGCGGTCCAGCGGGATTCCGGTGTACTGGCATGTCACCGAAAAAGGCTTCCAGTTTGACGGACTGATGCCGGGCGCACTGCCTGAAAACTGGCTCGGCGACGGCATCACCGCGCGCAGCCGTCTCAACTTGCAGGCCGGCGTGCGCCTCGGCCCCGAACCCATCATCGGACCGCAGTCGGTGGAAGTCGTCAGTAGCGGTGCGGCACCCGACAGGCCCGAACGTGTGCTGTACGTCAGTACCGACGGGCTGCGTCCTTTCGCCGTGCGTTCCGAATCCGGCCCATGACCAGGCATTGGCAGCACACAGGCTCTGGCCGCCAAGCAGCGGGCTTCACGCTGATTGAAGTGCTGGTGGCGCTGAGCATCGTGGCGATATCCCTGCTCGCCGGTCTGCAGGCGACGGCTGCCCTGACGAACAATGCGCAGCGGCAATCTGACATTCTGCTGGCCCATGTCTGCGCTGAAAACGAGCTGGTCAAAACCAGGCTGCTGCGGCAGATGCCCGGCGTGGGCGACACCACCACTACTTGTCAGCAAGGCGAGCGTAACCTGCAGGTCACGCTATCGGTGCGGCCTACGCCCAATCCGGAGTTCCGGCGCGTGGACGCGCAGGTCGGCGACGGAAGCACCATGATCCTGCAGCTGTCCACCATCGTGACGCGGTACTAGCCATGTTTGCGGCTTTTCTACCGGTTTTTGCAAAGCGCCGTTCCGCTTGCGCCAGGCCTGTGCAGGCTCGCAAGGCAGCAGCCGGTTTTACCTTGATCGAACTGCTGGTTGCCATCAGCATCATGGCGCTGCTCGCAGTGCTGAGCTGGCGTGGGCTGGACGGCATGGCGCGTGCGCAGGCCCAGACCAGCCAGCGTGCCGATGAGGTGCTGACGCTGCAGGCCGGGCTGGCGCAATGGAAGCTCGATCTTGACTCGATGAGCCACCTCGCCAATCTCACCAGTATGGACTGGGACGGGCGCGTGCTGCGGCTCACGCGTCGCAGCGCGCTCTCGGGTGATGACCTTCAAGTGGTCGCCTGGACACGTCAGGGCACTGACGGCGGCCAATGGGTAAGGTGGCAATCGGCGCCATTGCGCACCCTGGCTGCATGGAATGATGCCTGGACACGGGCTGCGAACTGGGCGCAGTTTCCGGGCGGCGACGACGGGCGCAGCGAGGTTGCCATCGTGCCCTTGGCCGACTGGCAAATCTTCTTTTACCGCGGCGGCGCCTGGAGCAATTCGCTGTCGAGTGAAGGTACTTCGGCTGCCCCTGCAGTGCCGGGTCAGGCGCCGCCCGAGCAGCCCGTGCCTCCTGCTGGCGGTGCTGCGGCCGCGGCACCGACCGTGCCTGATGGTGTACGCGTGGTGCTCATCCTGCCACCAGGCCAGGCCGTCACCGGAAGGTTGACCATCGACTGGGTACTGCCCACGCTAAGCGGGGCGCGGACATGAGCTGGCGGTACGCCGCTGTTCGTGGGCGCCGCGAGGCTGGCGCTGCGCTTCTGGCGGCCATGCTCACCGTCACGCTGGTGGCCACCTTTGCAGCGGCCGCACTGTGGCAACAGTTTCGCAGCACCGAAGTTGAGGCGGCCGAACGCATCAGGGTTCAGTCGGGGTGGCTCCTGACAGGCTCTCTTGACTGGGCACGGCTTATCCTGCGCGAGGACAGCCGCGCGGGCGGTGCAGACCATCTTGCGGAACCCTGGGCGGTGCCACTGAATGAAGCGCGTCTGTCAAGCTTTCTAGCGGTCGACAAGGAGGCGAGCGTTACCGAGCGCGAGGCTTTCCTGTCAGGCCAGATCAGCGACATGCAGGCGCGGCTGAATGTGGCCAACCTGGCCGACGGTGGCGCTATTTCCGAGACCGCCTTGCTGGCTTTCGAAAGGCTTTTTACCTTGCTGGGTCTCCCATTGGAAGAACTCAACACACTGAGCAGCCAGTTGCTGCTCGCCACCGGCTCGCAGGGCGCCACCTCGACGCGCGGTGTACGGTCCGCACCAGTGGCGTCCAGCGCCCTGATGCCCCGGCGGGTCGAGCAACTGGTGTGGCTGGGGCTGTCGCCGCAAACACTGGCCGCGCTGCACCCTTTCATCACCTTGCTGCCAGTGCCCACGCCGGTCAACCTCAATACCGCCAGCGCAGAGGTCATCTACGCCAGCACGCCCGGCGTTGAAATGGCCGAAGTGCAGCGGCTGCTGGCTGTACGTGAGCGCAGTCATTTCAGAAACCTCGCGGATGCGGGCCAGGCGTTGGGCGGTCAGCCCGGGCGCACCGTTGAAGGCCAGCAAGGCGTTACATCGCGTTTCTTCGAGGTTCGCGGACAGCTTCGGCTGGACAACGTGGTGGTGCAGGAACTCTCGCTGGTTCAGCGCGACGGTGTAACCGTGCGCACCCTGTGGCGTGACCGCGGCGCTGTCGCTGACATTCCGAGCGGGCCGCAGGTCCGGCCGTGATGACCGCATACATCACTAAAAGTTGGTGCCCGCTTACGCGGTGTGACAGAGCAGCCAACACATCATTCGGTCCAGGCGCTAACCTACAATCCGCGAAGAGCTACCACGCCCCATGAGTACATTCATCATTTGCCTTCCGACCACCGAAAGCAGTGCTGCGGTCAACTACGACTACGCGCTGACGGGCGATGGCCTTCATCTGGCAGACCATGCCAGCGCGCCGCTTGTCTTGCTGCCGGCTGTACAACGGGGTACCGAACTGGTCGCTGTGGTACCGGTGGACGCCCTGTCGTGGCACCGTGTCGAGTTACCCAAGGGCATTGGTGCGAATTCGCCGCGCCTGCGCACCGTGCTGGACAACCTGCTGGAAGACCGGCTGCTGGACGATCCGGCCCAGTTGCATCTGGCGCTGGGCCCCGCTACGCCCGGCGCGGGCTCGGTATGGGTTGCGGCCTGTAACCGCAACTGGTTGCGGTCCCATTTGCAGGCGCTGGAATCGGCAGGCCGTCCAGTGGCCCGCATCGTGCCGGAATTTGCGCCCGAGGCCGGGCCGCTGCAGGTGCATCTGACGGGCGAGGCCGATCTGCCCTATTTGATTGCCACCGGCGAGGCCATACAGGGCGTGCTACGTGTGCCGCTGAGTGCCGCATCGCTGGCGCTGCTTCCGGTTCCAGCGTCCGATCAGCCGGTGCTGATAGCCGCGGAGCCTGCGGTGGCGGCGCTGGGCGAGGACCTGCTGCAGAGCAAGGTCAACCTGTTGACGCGGCCGCAACGCTGGCTGGATGCTGCGCGCTCGTCCTGGGACCTGGCGCAATTCGACATGTCCAGCTCGGGCGGGGCACGCACAGTCAAACGTTTGTCAGGCGCGGGCCGAGCCCTGCTGCAAGCGCCCAGCCTTCAGCCGGCACGCTGGGGTGTGGCCGCACTGGTGCTGGCAAATCTTGTCGGTCTCAATGCCTGGGCCTGGAAAGAACAATCTGCGCTGCAGGCGCGTCGCTTGGCGATACGCGACACGTTGACCCGCACCTTTCCGCAGATCCGGGTGGTGGTTGACGCGCCGCTGCAAATGGACCGTGAGGTCACCGCCTTGCGCCAGGCCACCGGAGCGGCGTCACCGCGGGACCTGGAAGCCATGCTCGCTGCACTGGGCGCTGCCGTGCCCGCAGGTCAAACTGTTTCGGCCATCGATTATTCGGCCGGCGAGGCACGCGTCAAGGGCCTGCAACTGGCTGGACCTGACGCGAGCAACCTTTCATCGCAACTGGCGGTTCAGGGTTATGGCTTTCGCACCGACGGCGATACCACCACCCTGCGCCCGACCGACGCGAAAGAAGGTGCGCCATGAGTAAACTGAAACTGCCTCCTGTTCTGGCCCCGGTACAAACCCGCTGGCAGGCGATCGCACCGCGCGAGCAGGCGCTCATCACCGCTGCTGCCTGGCTGATCGGCCTTGCGCTGATCTGGTGGCTGCTGATGGCGCCGCCCCTGCGCATGCTGGGACAGGCTGATGCGCAGCGACGCAGTCTGGACGCGCAGGTTCAAAAAATGCAGGCATTGCAGGCGCAAGCGCAGACACTGCAATCACAGCCAAAACTTAGCCGCGAAGAGGCGGTGCGCGCCCTTGAATCCTCGGTACGTCAACGCTTGGGCACTGCCGCACAGCTCAGCGTGACAGGCGATCGCGCCACCCTGGCTTTTCGCAGCGTGCCTGCGGATGCACTGGCGCAATGGTTGACCCAGGCGCGGGTCAACGCCCGCGCCATCCCTTCCGAAGCGCGCCTGTCCCGCGCGAGCCCGGGCGCAGCGGCTTCCGCCGCCCCAGCAGCAGCCGGAGCTCCGCGCGGCTTTACCGGTGCAGGAGCGCCTGGCACACCGGCGCCTCAGGCTGCCGGCGCAACGGTTGCCTGGGACGGCACGATGGTGATGAGTCTGCCGGCGCAATAAACGGCTGTGTCCATCGCCCGCATGAGAGTTTTCTGCTTGCCCGACCCCTGCTTTCTGCCAGAGTGCAAGGTTGCCGGCTCATGAGCCGAACGGCCGCTCTGATGCAGGCCACTGCACGGCATCCCGTAGTTGATCCTCCCTGGCGCTGGGCGGCGCTGGGTTTGGTCGTCGGCGTAGCAGCTGCCTTGCTGCTTTTCGCCCCTGCGAGCTGGATGGCCCTGGCCCTTGCGCGCGCAACAGCCGGGCAGCTGCAGCTGGTGGACACGCGGGGAACAATCTGGACGGGTTCTGGCCGTCTCATGCTGTCGGGCGGTGCGGGCAGCCGGGACAGCGCTGTGTTGCCAGGGCGGCTGGACTGGACATTTCGACCTGGCTGGCTGGCGGCTCACCTCAGGCTGCGGGCAGCCTGCTGCACCGCCGAGCCGCTACAGGCGCGGCTGGGCCGCGGCTGGGGCCGCACCACCCTGCAGATCGCCGACGGCGCTTCGCAATGGCCTGCTGTTGTGCTGGCCGGACTCGGCACGCCGTGGAATACTGTCCAGCCTGAGGGTTCTTTGCAGTTGATGACACGGGGGCTGTCAGTAGAATGGGTTGAAGGGCGCGTCTCGCTTTCCGGGCAGGCCGAACTGGCGGCGATGGCCATGTCCTCCCGACTGTCCACGCTCAGGCCTATGGGCAGTTATCGTTTGAAGCTTGCCGGCGGAGCCACACCGACGCTTGAACTTGCCACGATTGAAGGCAGCCTGCAACTGAGCGGCAGCGGAAGCTGGGTAGGTTCCCGCCTTCGCTTTCAGGGCCTTGCCAGCGCCGCGCCGGAGCATGAAGCTTCGCTGAGCAATCTGCTGAACATCATCGGGCGCCGCAGTGGCGCGCGCTCCATCATTTCACTGGGCTAAACATATGACCACCCGACAACATCATCACAAAGCTGCACCCAAGGTGACCACGGGCATTGCCGCCGTGCGCTCACCTTTTGCTATTGTTTCAATAGCGGTACTCGCAATGATTTCGGGAGCTAGCGGCCAATTACATGCTCAAAACGCGCCGCAGGGTCCAGCGCCGGCGGCGCAGGGCGCTGCACCGCGATCCAGCGGGCCGGTCACCCTGAACTTTGCAAATGCCGAGATCGAGGCGGTTGCCCGCACCATGGCAGTCATCACCGGGCGCAATGTGGTGGTCGATCCGCGCGTCAAGGGCACGATGACGCTGATCACCACCAATCCGGTCACGCCAGCGATGGCTTTGCGCCAGTTTTCGACCCAGCTGCGTACCCAGGGTTTCGCACTGGTTGAGTCGGCCGGGCTTTATCTGGTGGTGCCGGAAGCCGATGCCAAGCTTCAAAGCGGCGGTGTTTCGGCGGGCCGTCCGCCGGCGGCCAGCGGCCAGATCATCACGCAGATATTCCGGCTCAACCACGAGACCGCCAACAACCTGGTGCCGGTGCTTCGGCCGCTGATCAGCCCGAACAACACCATCAATGTGAACCCGGGTAACAACTCGCTGATCGTTACCGACTATTCCGATAACCTACAGCGCATCGGCACCATCATTGCCGCGCTGGATGTGGCCAACGCCACCGGCGTGGAAATCATCCGGCTGCAGCACGCCATCGCAACTGACCTGGCACCACTGGTCACCCGGCTGGTCGAATCCGGTGGCGCTGGCGCTGCTGTAGCCGGACAGGCCGATACATCATTCAGAACCACTCTGGTAGCCGAGCCGCGCAGCAATTCACTGATCCTGAGGGCTGCCAACCCGGCCCGCCTTGCGCTGGTGCGTACGCTGGTTGAGAAGCTCGACCAGGCGTCATCCACAGGCGCCCGTCCCGGCTCTGGCGAGGGTTCAGCTGCCGGAAATATCTATGTTGTCTATCTCAAAAACGCTGATGCGTCCAAGCTGGCAACCACCTTGCGTGCCGCGATGGCTGCCAATGCGGTCGGCCCTGGCGCTGGCGGCGGGGCGGGCGGTATCACCAACGTTTCAGCGTCACCTGCCAACACCGGCAGCATTTCCCCCACGGGCGGCGCCAGCGGTGTCGTCAGCGCGGCTGCTTCTACAAGCCTGGCCAGTAACCAGCCTTCGACGGGCGGCCAGATCCAGGCCGACCCGGCCACCAACTCCCTCATCATCACCGCGCCAGAGCCACAGTACCGCCAGTTGCGTGCGGTGATCGACCGGCTGGATTCACGCCGGGCGCAGGTCTATATCGAGAGCCTGATTGCCGAGGTCAATTCGGACAAGGCGGCCGAATTCGGTGTGCAGTTTCAAAGCCTGCTCGGCAACCGCGCGGCCATTGGCAGCAACTTCAACATCGCCGGCACCAACATCATCTCGCTGGCTGCCGGGGCTGCAGCGGGAACGCTGGCCACCAGCGGCACCACACTGGGCACCGGCCTCAATTTCGGCGCTGTCAACGGCAACGGGGTGCTCGGGCTGCTGGCGCGCTTTCTCGAGCGGACCGGCGATGGCAACATTCTGTCGACGCCTAACCTGCTGACGCTGGATAACGAAGAGGCTCGCATCGTGATCGGCCAGAACGTGCCTTTCATCACCGGCTCCTTCACCAATACGGGCGGCGGCAACAACGGTTCAGTCAATCCTTTCCAGACCGTTGAACGCAAGGACGTCGGGCTCACCCTGCGGGTCAAGCCGCAGATCAGCGAAGACGGCAGTGTCAAGATGCAGATTTTCCAGGAGATCAGCAGCGTGCAGGCCTCCACGGTTCGCGACCCGAACGGCCCGACAACGAACAAGCGCTCCATCGAGTCGAACGTGGTGGTCGGTGACGGCTCGATCGTGGTGTTGGGCGGCTTGCTGCAGGACGAGTTCTCAGGCGGCCAGGAAAAGGTGCCAGGCCTTGGCGACGTGCCCGTGGTGGGCAACCTGTTCAAGGCGGAAACCCGTAGGCGGCAGAAGACCAACCTGATGGTGTTCCTGCGTCCAGTGGTCGTGCGCGACGCGCCGTCCACCGAGAACCTATCGCTGGACCGCTATGAAATGATGCGCGGCGCGCAAAAAGATGCCCAGCCGCTGCCCAGTTCTTTGGTGCCGATCAATGCCGCGCCGATTGTGCCGCCGCAGGCACCCCCTACCGCGCCTTCATTGCCACCCTTGATGGCGCCTTCGGTCAACCCTGTAGAGCGGTAAGCAGCAAGCTATGCGATATCCCCTGCCTTACGCCTTTGCACGTACCGCCGGCCTGCTGCTCGAAGACGACGGCCAGGCCATGGTGCTCTGGCACAACCCCAGCCCTGACCTGGGTGCGATGGGCGAGGTCATGCGCAAATTTTCCGGGCAAGGCACTTCCTTCGCCCTGCAAAAGGCCGACGCGGGCACCGTTGCGCAGCGCATCAGCGCGGCCTATGCTGGCGGCGAGTCGAGCGCCGCCACCGTGGTGAGCGAGGTCGAATCGGACGCCGACCTGTCCCGCATGATGCAGGACCTGCCGGCAGTAGAAGACCTGCTGGAAACCTCGGACGACGCGCCCATCATCCGCATGCTCAATGCGCTGCTGACCCAGGCGGCACGCGACGGCGCCAGCGACATCCACATCGAGCCCTACGAGCGCCATTCCAGTGTGCGGTTCAGGGTAGACGGCACGCTGCGCGAGGTCGTGCAACCGAACCGCGCGCTGCACGCGGCATTGATTTCGCGCCTGAAGATCATGGCTGATCTGGATATTTCAGAAAAGCGTTTGCCGCAGGACGGCCGCATCAGCCTGCGCATCGGAACGCGCGCGGTCGATGTGCGTGTCAGCACCTTGCCCAGCGCCCACGGCGAGCGGGCGGTGTTGCGCCTGCTGGACAAGAGCGAGAGCAAACTGAGTCTCGAGTCGGTCGGCATGCAGGGCGATGTGCTGCGCCGTTTTGAGTCGCTGGTGACGCAGCCGCACGGCATCATTCTGGTAACCGGCCCAACTGGTTCCGGCAAGACCACCACGCTGTATGCAGCGCTGCAGCGGCTGGACGCCGGCGCCAGCAACATCATGACGGTCGAAGACCCGATTGAGTACGAGCTGGCCGGTATCGGGCAGACGCAGGTCAACGCCAAGATCGACCTGGACTTTGCAAAAGCCCTACGCGCCATCCTGAGGCAGGACCCGGATGTCATCATGATCGGCGAGATCCGTGACTTCGAAACCGCTCAGATTGCCATTCAGGCATCGCTCACCGGGCATCTGGTGTTGGCGACCCTGCACACCAACGATGCGGCCAGTGCCGTTACCCGGCTCACCGACATGGGCGTCGAACCTTTTCTGCTCAGCTCGTCCTTGCTGGGTGTGCTGGCGCAGCGGCTGGTGCGCAAGGTGTGCGTCCAGTGCGCCGGCGCCGGCTGCGCTGCCTGCGGCCAGACGGGCTACCAGGGCCGTACCGGTATTTTCGAGTTGATGGTGGCCAACGACGCCATCCGCGCCCAGGTGCACAACCGTACTTCCGAGGCCGATATCCGCGAGGCCGCGATTGCCGGTGGCATGACACTGATGCGCGAAGATGGGGAAAGGCTGGTGGCTGCCGGCATCACGTCGCGTGAAGAGTTGATGCGGGTCACGCGTGATTGATGTGGCCCCCCACGGTCGCGCACCGCGTGTCGCTCCCTGCCCCCCGAGGGGCTGCTGCGCCTGCGGATTGGCGGAGCCAGACCTGCGGCCCCTGCTTGAACAGACAGGTGGCGCTTACGCTTCCCGGACCGTGCTGCTGTCCAAAAGCTGCAATCCGCTCAGGGCGCTTCGGCGCGGCCTTTTCGCCTTTGAACAGAGATAAACCGACCCATGCCCGCCTATTCGTTTGAAGCGATGCAAAGCGACGGCAAGACGCGTCGCGGCGTTATTGACGCTGATACCGCGAAGGCGGCGCGCAGTCTGTTGCGCACGCAGGCTTTGGTACCGTTGTCCGTCAGTCCGGTGGGCGGCGGTGAGGCTGCAGGGGCGCCCAAGTCGCTGCTACAAATCAATCTGTTTGGCGGCCATGTCTTCAATGCCACGCGGCTGGCCATCTGGACGCGGCAACTGGCGGGTCTGGTGTCGTCCGGCCTGCCGCTGGAGCGCGCCCTGACCGCCCTGGCCGACGAATCCGAAGACGAAAAGCAGCGCAATCTGGTGGCCGCCTTGCGGGCTGAAGTCAATGGGGGTTCGAGCTTCGCGCGCGCATTGGGGCGCCACCCGGGGGAGTTTTCCACCATCTACACCGCGGTCATTGGCGCGGGTGAGCAAAGCGGGCATCTGGGCATGGTGCTGGAGCGCCTGTCAGACGATCTGGAGGAGCGCCAGAACCTGAAGTCCAAACTGGTGGCGGCATCGCTGTATCCGGCCATCGTCACGCTGGTGGCTATTGTTATCGTGATGTTTCTGGTGGGCTATGTGGTGCCACAGGTCGCCAATGTGTTTGCCGGTACCAAGCGGGCCCTGCCATTCCTGACGGTGGCCATGCTGGCCATGAGCGATCTCGTGCGCAACTATGGCTGGGCCTTGCTGGGTGCTCTGGTTTTAATAGCTATAGGCGTACGTCTAGCCTTGCGAAACGAGTCTTTTCGTGAGAGTTTTGATGCTGCCACGCTGAATGTGCCCTTGGTGGGACGCCTGGCGCGGGACTACAACGCCGCGCGTTTCGCCAGCACGCTGGCCATGCTGGCCGGTGCCGGGCTGCCGATTCTGAAGGCGCTGCAGGCCGCTGCAGAAACGCTGTCAAACCGCGCCATGCGCGCCGATGCACTCGACGCTTTGCTGCTAGTGCGTGAAGGCGCCCCGCTGGCCTCGGCGCTAGGGCAGAAAAAGCGCTTTCCGGGGTTGGTCAGCATGTTTGCGCGCCTGGGCGAGCAGACCGGGCAGTTGCCGGTCATGCTGCAGCGCGCGGCGGTGCAGCTGTCCAGCGAGGTGCAGCGCCGGGCGCTGGCGCTTGCCACCATCCTGGAGCCCTTGCTGATCGTGGCAATGGGCCTGATCGTTATGCTGATCGTGCTGGCGGTCCTGCTGCCCATCATCCAGCTCAACCAGTTCGTCAAGTAGCCGAAAAGGGCTTGATGCGTGGGCGACGCAGGGTCGCAGCTTTCTGATCATCCTGCGGCATCGCCGCGGCGCACATGCGCGGCTGCACCTTTCCGGCGCTTCAGCGCTTGGCCTACACGTTGAGCTTGCTGTCGCGTTTACACCTGAGAGGTCATCGCTGCGGCATTGGCGGGCTGCTTGCAGCGTGACAGTCCGGGCATCAGACGCAGAGGCCATCAGGGCAGCCGGCAGGTGTTGCCGCACGGACCACTGCGGCAATTGCAGCCGATAACCCATCACACCATGCAACTTTCCAACGAGTTTCCGCCCTTTCGTCATACGCCCCGTTTGCCGGGATGGGACCAGTCACTGGGTTTGCTTGCCGACCCCTACCGGTTCATTTCGCGCCATTGCCGCCTGCTGGGCTCCGATGTCGTGCAAGCCCGTCTCATGCTGCGCCCCACCTTCTGCCTCACCGGCGTCCGGGCGGCACAGCTTTTCTATGACCCGGAAAAATTCACCCGCGTCGGGGCTGCTCCGGAACCGCTGCGGGCGACACTTTTTGGCAAAGGCAGCGTGCATGGACTGGACGGTGCAGCGCATCTGCATCGCAAGCGCTTTTTCACCGCAGCCATGGCGCCCGAGTATCTGAAGGACCTGCTGGCCATCGCCGAACAGTCATGGCAACCGATGGCCCTGCAATGGCAAGCGAGCCCGCGCACCGAGTTGTATGGCGCGTCGCAGCAATGGTTGATGCGGTCGGTCTGCAACTGGGCGGGCGTTCCCTTGCCACAGGACCAGCTCACGCGGCGCACCAGCCAGCTGGTCACCCTGTTCGACAGCGCAGCCTCGGATGTGCGCGGCCACCTGAATGCCCGGGTCGCGCGGCTTCAGGCCGAGTTCTGGCTCGCGCGACTGATCATGGACAACAGGCGCGGCCTCGATACCCTGCGTGAGCGCAGCCTGTCATGGGCGGCAGCCCGGCTGACCGACAACGAGGAGCGCCTGCTGCCAGCCCGCATTGCGGCGGTCGAGCTGCTCAATATCCTGCGGCCTACCGTGGCAGTGTCGGTGTTCATCGTGGCCGCTGCCCATGCGCTGCACCAGCATCCGCAATGGGCGGCAAGGCTTCGCGGTGGTAGCGTGCAGGACCGCCTTGCCTTTGTGCAGGAGGTGCGCCGTTTTTATCCCTTCATTCCGGCCATACCCGCCCGCGTTCGGCATGACTTTTCATGGGAAGGCCACCGTTTTGATGCAGGAGCCCACGTGCTGCTGGATGTCTATGGCATCAACCATGACCCGCGTCTGTGGAGCGAACCTGAAGCCTTTCGACCCGAACGGTTCATCGGCAGCACGCCCGGGTCTTTCGACTTTATCCCGCAAGGCGGCGGCGATTCGCATACCCATCACCGTTGCCCCGGTGAGGACGTCACGACCAGCCTGATGGCATTGGCGGTTCGTCTGTTGCTGGAGCAGTCGCATTACACCGTGCCGCCTCAACGACTGGATATCCAGATGAACCGGTTGCCTGCCCTGCCGGCAGACCGGTTCCTGATGAGTGACTTCAAACCGGCCTAACCCTGTCTTTCCCTACTTATCCTGCCAGGCCGCCGCCAAGCTGACCAGCACTTCATTCCGTCCGCGGCCAGCCTTTGCGACCGCACAACCAGGAGCAGCATCATGAACCTTCCCGCATTCGGCCTCGGCACTTTTCGACTTGAAGGACAAGTCGTCGTTGACGCCGTCACTGCCGCGCTGGAGTTCGGCTACCGGCTGATTGACACCGCGCAGTTCTACAGCAACGAGGCCGAGATCGGCCGTGCCCTGGCGGCAAGTAGCGTACCGCGCCGGGACATCTTCATTACCACCAAGGTCTGGCCAGACAACTTCAGCCGCTTTGTACCCAGCGTCAAGGAGAGCCTGAGCAAACTGGGTATCGATACTGCCGACCTGTTGCTGATCCATTGGCCCGCGCCATCGAGCGGCATGCCGCTGGCCGAGACACTGGGTGCGCTGCTGGATTGCAAGAACCAGGGCCTGGCCAGCCAGGTTGGCGTATCCAACTTCAACATCGCGCAAATGCAGGAGGCGGTGGCGCTGGCTGGGCTAGGCAACATTGCCACCAACCAGGTCGAGCTCAGCCCCTACTTTCAAAACCTCAAGGTTGCAACTGCTGCAAAAAGCCAGGGCATCCGCATCACGTCCTACATGACGCTGGCACGCGGCACGATCCTTGAGGACCCGGTGCTGCTGGACATTGCCGGGCGACATGGCGCAACGGTTGCACAAGTGGCGCTGGCCTGGGCGATGCAACTGGGTTATACCGTCATCCCGTCATCCACCCAGCGCAGCAACCTGCAGGGCAATCTGCTGGCCACCCAGCTGCGCCTGTCTGACGATGAGATGGCGCGCATTGCAGCGCTTGACCGTGATCAGCGGATGATCAACCCGCCGGCCCTGGCACCCGAGTGGGACTGACGCTAGGTGATGGCGCTGTCAGCGTTCCAGCACCTCGACCCACATCTTTTCGACGCGCAACGGCGTGGGGCCATAGTCGGAAATGAAGGCCACATCAGCCGCATCGCGGCCATAGCCCAGCACGATGCGCCCACCGCGCGGGTTGTCCTGGGTGGCGTCAAAGGTGTACCAGCGGCCGTCGACAAACGCCTCGAACCACGCATGCAGGTCCATGGGTTCAAGCTGGTACAGGTAGCCCGCCACCAGGCGGGCCGGTATGTTCAGGCTGCGGCACAGCGCAATGCCGACATGCGCAAAATCCCGGCAGACACCGGCTCCATCGTTCAGTGTGTCCAGGGCGTCGGTGGTGGCGGAGCTCACACCATACCGGTAAGCCAGGTTGTCATGTATCCATGCCCGGATACGCTCGACCCTGGCGTATCCCGGCGGCGCACCCGTCACTATTTCCAGAGCCCGCTCGGCCATTTTGTCGGACGGGCAGTAGCGGCTTTGCAGCAGGTAGAGCAGGGCTGTGTCGGGCAGATCCTGAACCGGCGTGGCTGGCGCCTGAGGTGCCACATCGATGCTGTCGCCGACCCGCATCGTCACTTGGGCATGAATCGACATGCTGCCCTGCGGCACGACGAGGCGCTGGCACAGGTTGCCGTACAGGTCGACATAGCTGGAAACCGGCACCGCAGGCTGCACCGAGAAATGGCTGCTCAGCATGTGCTGGGCATCCCCGCTGCGCGGACGCAGCATGGCCACGATCGGCGTGTCCGCGTCAACGATGACCGACAGGCTGCAGCTGGCTTGGAGCAACATGGCTTGCCTATCCCACGCTGGCGTTTTGGGAAGCGCGCGACTTGAGCATGCTCTCGATCTTCAGGGCCAGATCGTCGATCAGGAAGGGCTTGGCCAGCATGTCCATGCCCGCATCCAGAAAGTCGGCGCGTATCGCCGCATGCCCGGTGTAGCCGGTGATGAACAGCACCTGCAGCCCGGGCCGGCGCGCCCGGATCATTTCGGCCAGCTGGCGGCCATTGGTGCCGGGCAGGCCCACATCGGTAACCAGCAAATCCAGGTGAATACCTGATTCAACCAGCTTGAGCGCCGATGTGGCGTCAACCGCTTCATGCGTTCTGTAACCGAGCTCGTTCAGGACTTCCAGCACCACCATGCGCACGCCCGCCTCATCTTCCACCACCAGAATTGATTCCCCGGCGCCCAGCGGCGTCGGCGCCGGAAGCTCAGGCTCCCTGCTCGGTACCATGTTGCGCGGGCCCTGGTCTGCACCGGGTCGGGGCAGGTACAGCTTCACGCAGGTTCCCTGGCCCGGCCGGGACTCGATGCACACATCACCGCCCGACTGTTTGGCGAAGCCGTAAATCATCGACAGCCCCAGGCCCGTCCCCTGGCCAATCGGCTTGGTGGTGAAGAAAGGGTCAAACGCCTTGGCAATAACCTTTGGCGCCATGCCCATGCCGGTATCAGAGGTGCTGATCGTCACGTACTCGGCGGGCTTGCCGTCCTGGCGTCTCGATGCCGCGGCGAGCTGCTCCAGCGCAGTGCTGATGGTCAGCACACCGCCCTGCGGCATCGCGTCACGCGCATTGATCGCAAGGTTGAGCAGCGCACTTTCCAACTGGTTGGCATCGGTAAAGGCCGGCGGCAGGTCAGGGGCCAGAACCGTGTGAAGCCGGATGTTTTCGCCCAGCGTGCGGTGCATCAGTTCCTGCATGCCGCCAACCAGCGCATTCACATCCACGGCCCGCGGGTCCAGCGCCTGCCTTCTTGAAAATGCCAGGAGGCGCTGTGTCAGCGATGCCGCCCTTTGCGCGGAGGTGCGCGCTGCTGCCACATAGCGGTCCATGTCCTGCAGCGCACCCGCCCCGGCCTTGCGCTGGAGCAACTCGAGGCTGCTCATGATGGTGGCCAGCAGGTTGTTGAAGTCGTGGGCAATACCGCCGGTGAGCTGGCCTACCGCTTCCATTTTTTGCGCCTGCCGCAGCTGTTCCTCGGCCTTGGCCAGTGTGTCCGCCTGCGTATGCTCGTCCGTCACGTCACGCGCCACTGCATAAACCAGCGCGTCTTCCGGCACCACGGTCCAGTTCAGCCAGCGGTAGCCGCCATCACGGTGGCGCATCCGGCAGTGAAGGCCGGTCACCGTCTCACCCTTGAGCACCCTGGCGAACTCCCTGGCGCTGATCGCGGCATCGGCGCGGTGCACCAGCGCCAGGGGCGGCATAGCCACTGCTTCTTCAAAAGCCCAGCCCAGCACGCGCTCGAAAGCCGGGTTGACGCTGATGAAGCGGCCGTCCTGTCCCGCCACCACAAAAATTTCACGGCTGACACGCCAGATGCGGTCACGCTCCAGCGTGCGCTGCGCCACCATGTCCTCCAGCGATTCGTTGATCTGCCTCAGCAGGTCTTCCTGGGCCTTGCGCTCGGTGATGTCGCGGGCCACGCAGAACATGCCGAGCAGTTTTCCGTCTGATGACAGCCAGGGCGACTTGGTCGCCAGATAAAGGCGGTTGACCATCCACATGTGCCGCTGCGCCTGCGCAATGTTGACGTCTTCCGGGTGGCCGGATTCTGTGGAGGAGTTTTCGATACCCAGCAGGTCGCTATCGCTTGCCGGATCGCCCAGATCGGGTTCGCTGCTGTCGCCCACGATCCGCATTTCTTCCTCGAAGGTCTGCGTCTGCCTCAAGGACATCACCACCTGGTCGTTGTGCATGACAGCGGCTGCCTGCCGGGGCGGCAGCCAGGCGGTGTCGGTCCGCCCGATGATGTCCGCGCGGGAGCGGCCGAACATGCGGCACACCGTGTTGTTGACATGGACCATCCGTCCGCTGGTGTCCTTCACATAGATCACGTCCGGTGTGCCGTCGGTCAGCAGCTGCAGCAGGCCGCGCGTCTGCACCGAGGCTGTCGTGACTTGCTGCAATGCGGCCTGTGCGCGGGTGCGGTCCATCACCGCCATCACCTCGGCAGTGGTCTCCCGCACCGTGTTCAGCACGCCACGGACACAGCCCTGGTCGTCGCGGATCGGGGTAAAGGCATAGCTGAAATAACGCTTCTGCGATCCGGTGCGGTGCAGCAGAGCGCAGCGGTGGCTGGCCGCGATAAGGGGCTTTCCGGTATCGAGAACGCTCTGCAGTTGCGGGCCTATGACATCCCACACCTCCGCCAGGATCTCCCGGGCCGGGCGGCTGAAGGCGCGTGGATGCCGGTCTTGCAGCAACGCGATGCACGCATCGCCATACAGCATGTGCAATTGCGGCCCCCAGAAGACCGAAGTGGCCACGGGGTGCTCCAGGCAAATGTTGAAACTGTGCCGCAAGGCTGCGGGCCATGCTGACGGTGGACCCAGTGGCGAGGCTGACCAGTTCAGGCTGGAGGCAAGCACGGCGCACTCTTCGCCGACTGCAAAGGCGTTAGCGGATCCGGCGAGCATGCGTGGTGGCCCCGATCATGTGTTGAAAAATCTACAGCAATTCTGGCATACCCGCTGTGGGCAGGTGGGTTCGACGCGCGTTATAGATCGCGCATTTTACAAATCATGAAATGTAGCAAAAACAGCTTGCAGCCGGCGTAGGTGCTTGGGATCTAGCTCCTGATAGCGTAGCAATACATCATGTTTTATCGGCTTGACAGGTGTTTCAGGACTCATCTGTAACGTTGGTCCTACAACGGAAAAGGAATCTGTCCCGGCAGGCTGCCACCAGGGATACGCTGGTTTAGCGCTGACAGCGTGACGGTCTTTATCGCACCGCGCTGGCTCCTCCGCCGGTCTGTTTTCCTGCCGGATTACCGCTTGAGGATTCTGCCGAACCCGCGTCGGCCAAGCGCTGCTGCGCCTGTCCGGAGTCCTACAGGCGTGTGCGGATTTGCCCCGCGCCTGGCAGCCTGCTCGCGCCGTACGTTAGATCGCGTGGTGGCTGTCATGGCAGGCCTTGGCATGCGGGTTGGTGCCACCGCAGACTTTTTCAACAATCCAAAAGGAGTTTCATCCATGGCTAGTAGCTCAACCCAGGGACCTTTGGTCACCGGTCTTTTTCATGACCGTGAAAGTGCCGAGATGGCCTACAACAGCGCCCAGAGCCGCGGGTATAGCAAGGACGATCTCAACCTGGTGATGTCCGACGAAACCCGCAAGCGTCACTTCAACAGCGACAGCACCACCACAGGCCAGCAGACCGAGCTCGGCAACAAGGCAGCCGAGGGTGCGGGTGTGGGCGGCGCGATTGGCGGTACCGTGGGCGCAGTGGTGGCTGGCATCGCCGCGTTGGGAACCAACCTGGTGCTACCAGGGCTTGGTCTGGTGGTGGCCGGGCCGCTGGCAGCAGCCGTGGCGGGCGCAGGCGCCGGTGCTGCCAGTGGTGGCCTGCTGGGAGCGCTGATCGGCTGGAGCATGCCCGAAGAGCGCGTCAAGCATTACGAGCAGGGTATTAAGGAAGGCGGCATCCTGATGGGCGTGCACGCGCGCAACGACGACGATGCCGCGCATCTTGAAAACCAGTGGAAGCAGAGCCGCGGCTCGCACGTTTACCGTTAAGGCATCAAGAGCGGCTGTCCTGCGGCGCCTTGCCTCCAGGCTGCGAGATCGCTTTTGGTATGGCGCCGGGTTCGCCGCATGTTGACGCCATGAGTGCGCGGCCCGGCCCACTTGAGTTGCGCAACAAAACAGGCCCATGAGACCGCCAGCCATGCACGGCAGAGCGGCTTCATTGCCTTTTTTTCGTGCCGCAGCACGGCCTCAGAATCGTCGACTTGTTTAACGCAGACCCAGGCGACGCGAAACCGTCAGTCTGCGTTTCTGGCGCGCCATCAGCAGACCCAGCCCCACCATCCCGGCCACTGCCAGTGCAGCCACCGCGGTCTGGCCACGCTTGTTGGCCGGCATGCGGTAGCCCCCATCGATTGCGTTTCCCTGCGATGGCGTGAACAGGTTGCCGTCTGTGACCACCGCGGGCTTGGCCCGGTTGAATGCCACGCCCGCCAGCTTGGCGGCCATGCGGCCCGTCAGCTGTGGCGCCAGTGCATGGGCGATTCGCGCCGGCCAGGCCACACTGCCTACTGATGTGACAGGCCGTGGCGATTTGCTCAAGGCCACAATCGCGTCTGCTACTTCGCGGGGGTCCAGCAAAGGCGGCGGGGGACGCAGGTTCTTGCCACTGTAGTTGGCGCCGTGCATCAGGCCGGGCGTGTCAACAAAGGTGGGGTATATGTCGCACACATGCACGCCTGGAACGTTGGCCACTTCTGCGCGCAACGACTCGGAAAACCCGCGCAAACCGAACTTGCTCGCAGCATAAGACGCGGCATAAGGCGACGGTGCCCATCCCCCCACCGAAATCATATTGATCAACGTGCCGCGTCGCCGCACCCTGAAGTGCGGCAACACCGCATGTGCGCCGTTCATGTGGCCTATCAGGTTGGACTCGATGACCCGCCGGTGCGAATCCATTGGTGTGGTGTCGAAAGCACCTACCGCGCCCACACCCACATTGTTGATCCACACATCAATGCCGTCGAAGCGGGTGATGGCTGCATGCACCAGCGTGCGCAGCGCCAGCGCGTCGCTCACATCAACCGGCTTCACCAGGACCTGGGCGCCCAGCGCTTCGCATTCGGTGGCCAGTGAATCCAGCCCCGGGCGGCCGCGCGCCGCCAGCACCAGGTTGGCGCCATCTCTTGCAAAAGCCAGGGCGGTGGCGCGCCCAATGCCGCTGGAGGCACCGGTCAGCACCACGGTTTTGGGCTGGGCGGACGCTCGCGAAGTCTTGTTAAACAACATACTGGGTTCCTGAACAGAAGAAGTAGGTGTGATGGGTTTGCCAGGGCAGACAGGTATCCGGCTGAGGTCCGCAGGTGTGATCGGAGGGCGCCGCACGCCAGGCAGCAACGGCTATGGCACCAAGCCCGTGCCGACAAGTCCTTTTTAAAAGTACCCGCCCGGCACGGGTGTAGGCGAGAGGCGCAAACAACCCGATGCCTCACGCCTTTCAAAGCATGTCGATGAGCCGGATGGCTTGGCATTCACCCGAGATAGTGCATGGGCGCACAGCCGGCTGGAAAGGCTGTCAGGGCGGCTGTTTTTCTACTATGAGTTTGTCCACAAAATCGATCACCAAGCCCTGTGCGGTCACGGTGATGCTGCCTGGCTGCAGCCCCATGCTGTGCGGCAGGGTCAGGTCTTGCGTGGTCAGCTGGTGCAACACCGCGTCCTGCAACGCCTGCTCTGCCAGCGCCGGTCCATAGGCCTCCAGCAGGGCTGCCTGGCCTGGCGGCAGGCCGTCCAGACGCAGCGCATTCACGCGCAGCTGATGGGCCCGCAGTGTCCGGTCGGCAGGCTCGTAGCGCAATGCGAACTCGGTGTCAAAAGTGCCGCCATAGGCGCGCCGCAGGGCCGGTCCTGCGGCCTCGATCGGCATCACCGTGCCCAGCCGGTTTGACGCGGGCAGCAGGCGCAATCGGGGTGCCTGCAGCGTGATGTCCAGAAGGCCGCCGACCGGGTAGCTGCGCGGAAACCGCTCGGCCACGGTGCGCTGAAGCTGCGCGGCCGAAACCTTGTAGGTCGGTTGCGCCTGCGCAGGGCAAAGCGCAAGGCCCAGCGCGGTGGCGCCGCTCAGGCGGGCGATGGTCAGGAGAACGGTTCTGCGAATCATGCGGTGGGTCATTATCAGGTTAGCTTGGATGATGCCCGCCAGCAGCTTGCAACTCATCGGCGTGAAGGCATGCTGCATGTGGGCCAAGGCCGGCAATACATCTGTTAACGCATTAAACCGCGCGCATACAAGCCCGCACCGCGCCGACACATACCCAAGGCCCAATCAAATGGCAGGCTTTTGTCAAAGCCTCGACTGGAGAGCATCATGAAAGCACTATTTCTTGCAGCAGCAACAGTGGCCGGCCTCGGCGGCTGTGCCGTATACCCCGACGCGGGTTATGGATCGTCTGGCGCTTACGGCGCGCCTGTGGTGCAGCCCTATGAAGTGCAGCAGCCGGTATACATCTATGGCAGCACGGTTTACCGCGGCGGTTACGGCCAGCCGCGCGGTTATGGCGGAAGGCGCGGCCAACGCGATCTGGACCGGGACGGTGTTCCAAACCGCTATGACCGGGACCGTGATGGCGACGGGGTGCCCAATCGCTTCGACCGAACCCCCAACCGCGGCGGTGGGCGTCATGGCGCTATCGCCCCGCCCGAGGCGACCAGCCGGCGCTAGCAACGTAGCTGGTTTGGCCGTGCGGTGAGGATGCCGCGCGGTGGGTGCACGTCAGGCGACACACATGCCGGCCCGCGCATCACGGGCCGGGCAGCGGCGTTCTGGTGGGCAGGTGCACACGAAGCTGTCCGACACCGGCCGCTAGGGTGCCTGCCCAGAATCAGCCGCTCGTGAAGCTTGCGTAGCCGGCCAGGGCGTCCCATGCTGGATATACCACCAGGCAGTGTTGCCAGGCTTTTGACCTTTGCCTCCACCACTTTTACTGCACCCACCCACCATGATGAAACCCTCACGAGTTGCGCAACAGATCAACCCGCACAGCCTGCCCTCGGGCGCCCCGGCATCCCGGCAGGGCCACGCTACAGCAGGCGTTGACAACTCTGCGGGAGCGCTGCGCGACAAGGCGCGGTTTCTGCAGGGCTTCGTGCGTAACCCGGCCCAGGTCGGCTCGATCATTCCCAGCTCGCAGCGACTCGAGCGCCGCCTGACCCGCGAGGCCGGTATCAATGAGGCCCGCACTGTAGTGGAGCTCGGTCCGGGAACCGGTGGCACCACCGCCGCATTTCTGCAGGCCATGGCGCCATCGGCACGCCTGCTGGCCATTGAGCTCAATGCCGACTTTCACCGGCATCTGCGCGGCAAGCTGCATGACCCGCGGCTGGTGCTTGAGCTGGCCAGCGCCGAGCAACTTGATGCGCTGCTGGCAGCCCATCTGATGCATGCGCCAGATGCGATCGTGTCGGGCATTCCGTTTTCAACCATGCCGCCCGAGGTATCGGACCGCATTGCCCAGCTGGTGGCCAGGGCGCTGCGCCCGGGCGGCCGTTTTGTCGCCTATCAGGTGCGTGCCCATGTAGCAGATTTCATGTCGCCCTATCTGGGCGCGCCGCACAAGCAGTGGGAGCTTGTCAACATTCCGCCGGTGCGTGTGTTCACCTGGACCAAGCCCGCGCTCTGACGCTGCAGCCCAGCGCCAAGCACGGCCGGCGCCTGCCCTTGCTGATATGTTTGCTGATAAAAAGTGCCGCTATCCCCATAAATACACAGGGTTGTCGCTATTTAATAAGGAGCATCAAGGGTCAGTCCAGCTTGGCACCCGATTCCTTCACTACCTTGCCCCACTTGGCAGTTTCGGTCTGGATAACATCTGCCAGCGCATCCGGGGTACCGGGCGCGACTTCCAGTCCGAGCCCGGCGAGTTTTTCCTTTACATCGGGCAGGTTCAATACCTTGACGGTTTCAGCATTGACGCGCAGCTGAATCTCCCGCGGCATGCCCGCCGGTCCCAGCAGCGCAAACCAGGATGTGGCCTCAAAGCCTGGCAGGCCGGCCTCGGCCAGGGTCGGGATAGTCGGTGCTGCTGGCGAGCGCATGGCACTGGTCACCGCCAGCGCCCGCACATCGCCCGACTTCACCAGCGGCAGTGCCGACGGCATGTTGTCAAAAATCATGCTGATGCGCCCGCCCAGCAGGTCAGGCACAGCCTGCGCCCGGCCCTTGTACGGAATGTGCTGCATCTTCACGCCGGCCAGGGTGTTGAAGAGTTCACCCGACAGGTGAATCGAGGTGCCGCTACCGGACGACCCGAATGTCAGCGGTGTTGTCTTGGCCAATGCAATCAGCTCCCGCACGGTTTTGGCCGGCACGCTGTTGTTGACCACCAGCAGGTTGGGTGTCGACGCAAGAAAGGAGATCGGCGTGAAGTCCCTGACGTTGTTGTAGGGCATTTGGTCGTACAGCGCTGCATTGATGGCATGTGTGCCGACCGTGCCAATTACCAGGGTCGCGCCATCGGGCGGGCTTTTTGCCACAAAGTCGGCGCCGATGTTGCCGCCGCCGCCCGGCTTGTTGTCCACCGTCACTGCATGGCCGAGCGCTGACCATTTTTCAGCCAGCACGCGTGCCAGCGTGTCGGGCGCGCCGCCCGGCGGAAACGTCACCACGATGCGGATGGGTTTGGACGGCCAGGCCACCGGCGCGCCGGCCGCCAGCGTCTGCGCGTCAGCGCCATGTGGCAACAGGCCTACCACACCGCCCAGTGCGCCGAGCGCCGGCGCCCCGCACAGCCCCAGCAAGGTTCGGCGGTCAAAGCCGACAGCCTTTGTCTTTTTCAAGTTCATGCATGTCTCCTGTGTTGTTGTCGGGACATTCTGACGCAACACCCGCGCCTGTGCTGCCCGGCTGCTGCAGATCAGAAAACGTCCTACAGCTTGCCGACGAAGCGCACCCGACCTGACCTTGCGCGGGCGATGCGGGACTTCATGGAGCCCGACGTCACTTGCCCCACACATCGGCCAGGGCTGCGATCACGGTGGCACGCAGTGCATCCCAGGCCTCACCGCCCGCATGAAAGTAGCGCTGGTTGATCTCGATCTCGGTGCCGATGTAGTGGTCCGCCGGATGGCGTTTGCGCAGCCGCGCGGTCAGGCCGTCCAGCCTGCCGTGGTACGGGAAATTGCGGCGCAGTTTCAGCCCGGGCTGGCGACGCCGCGTGGCGGCCAGCCAGCGCGCCACAAACGGGCCTTCGGCGCTGCGGCGCGGGTCGTACAGCCAGGCGATGTCGGGCCTGACAATGCCGTGCAGTTCGGGTGTGAAGCTGTGCGACGCAATATGTACCACCCGCATGCCTGCTGCAACCAGCCGCGCGACCTCGGCCTCAATCGCGCGGCGGTGCGGCAGGTAGTGCTGCGCGGCGATCTCGCGCCGTGTCGCCAGCGGCAGGCCGCGCGTGGCTTCCGAATGCAGCGTCTTGTGGCCGATGGACCGGTTCAGATCGATCAGCAGGCGGGTGGTGGTGGATGCAAAAAGCGGGGCGTCAAACGCTGCAGCTATTTGCTGCGCCAGCTCCAAGGCACCGGGGTCCCAGCCGCGATGCGTCTGCAGCAGCGCCTGATGCCCGGCAAATAGTGGTGCATAAGCCGGCGGAACCTCATGGCCACCATGCTCACAGGTGACGATCAGTGCATCGTTTCTCACCCTGCCGTTATACACGTCTGCCTGCGTTGGCAAGGGCTGCTAGCGGCGTGGCAGGGTCTTTTGCCGATGTAAAGCGCAGGTAGCGTTCTGCAAAGTTGTGTAGTCAGGTCAACAGTTCGGCCTGCTCGCGCGTTGAACACCCGGCACCGTGAAAACAAGTCGTTATTTAGCCAACCATCCCTAGGAAACATCATGAACAAGTTACTCGCTACCCTGATCGCCGGTTTTTTTGCATCTTCCGCCATGGCACAGGCACCTGCTGCTGCGCCAGCAGCCCCAGCAGCCCCGGCAGTTGTCAAGGCAGAAGCCAAGGCCGACAAGGCTGTGGCAGCTGCTGTCAAAAGCGAAGCCAAGGTTGATGCCAAGGCCGACGCCAAAGTTGAAAAAGCCGTAGCCAAGTCGGCTGACAAAAAAGCTGAAGCCAAGGCTGACGCTGCTGAAACCAAGGCCAAGGCTGTCGCCAAGGCTGGCAAAGCTGACGCTGAAGACAAGACCAAAGCGGTTGCCAAGGCGGAAAAAACCAGCGCCAAAGCCGACGAAAAAGAAGGTAAGGCTGTTGTCAAGGCCGATGCCAAGGCTGATGTGGTCAAGATCAATGCGGCTGCTGACAAGGCGGTTGCCAAGACCGAAACCACCGCCGTCAAGGCCGAAGCCAAGGCTGACGTCAAGGCCGCCACCACCAAGTAATTGTCATGCGCGGGCATCAGGCCCGCTGGCAAGACGAAAAAGACAGGCCTGGCCTGTCTTTTTTTATGCCCATTGCTTTATGACAGTCGGTGCATCAGCCAGCTTGCAACGCTTGACTGAAAAACAAAATAGACCGATAGATATCGTCAATAAAGGGTTGCTAGCTATAAAATAAATAGCATTAGAACGGGTGACGATACGCGGGCCAGCTGAAGCGAACCGCCGTAAGCGGCTGCATCACAAGCCTGGTGCCGCTGGCTATTGAAAGCGACGCGGCGGGCCGACAGGCTGCGGGTTGAAGGCCGGCCCCATCGGTGCCGGCTGAACACCCGGTTGTCGTGGGTAACGCTCGCCGTAGTCCTGACGCGAGCCCGGTGGCAAGCCCACCTGGCCGGGCGGCTGTTGCGGTGGCACGGCAACCACCCCGGGGGGGCGGTTGCCGGCCACACCCGGTGGCGGCCCTGTAACGCCCGGCGGAGGTCCGCCCACAATGCCGGTCGTGGGGCTGACGATGCCTGGCGCCTGGCCAATGTAGCTGGGCGGCGAAGGGGTTTGTGATGGCACGGGCAAGTGCTGCCCATGCCGGGGCGGATGGCGTCCGCCCCAGTGGCGCGGTTCGTTGTAAAACGGGCGGTTCTGGTAGTGCGAGCCCCAGTAGCTGCCCACGTTGAAGACCAGCAGCGGTATGCCCAGCGATGGCCCGTATTGCGACAACACCAGCGACTGCCCCTGTTGCACATAACTCAGGCCCTGCGCATAAACCCAGCCGCGCAGCCCATCGGCCAGCAACACATCGCACCACTGGTAGGCGTCGGTGCAACCGGCTACCGCCAGCTGCACGCCAGCGGGCAATTGCGTCACCAGCGGGTAGTCTGGCGAAGGGCCGGCGCGCAGGTCGACGGTGTTGTTGGTCACTGCCTGCTGGGCCTGCTGGGCATGCGCGTCAGCGGACATCAGGAGGGCCAGCACACCGGCCGTGCTCCAGGCCAGCGCAGCCGCACGTGGCGCCCACATGCCGCCGGGCAGCAACCGCAATCCTGGGGTGATGAAGCGCTTCATGAACCGCATTGTTTGCCTCTTGCCGGTTGAATCCTGCTTTTGCCAGCGCCGGTACGCGTCAGACAGCACCGCGTTTACGCGTTATCGGCTGCTGTCCGCGTGTTGATGCCCTACCCGCTTTCATCGCACGCACTCAAACCCCAGTTCGCCCTCGGCTGGCCGGGTGGTCAGGCGCGCATGCAGGCCACGCAGCTGGCAGCGCGCTTCGGCAACGTCCTGCGCCTGGGCGGTTTGCGATGGCCGTGCCTTGACGACAACCAGCCTGGCATCTTCACGCACCAGCTCGGCGGCGCAGCCCGTCATCAGCAGGCAAACAACGGGAGCAGAAATTTTCATCATGGCAGGTTCCTGGATTGCAGCACGTGGTGAAGGGCTATCGGCCCACCACTGACCAGCCCACATGCTGGTCAGCCTTGTTGTTCTCGTAGTCCCATGCGGTGCCGCAGCGCTCACAGCGGTAGCGGGTAACCGTCACCAGCCCGTGGCCGCGTTTCTCCTGCCGGTTCTGGCCCTGCCGAAGCTCTGCATGGCCAGGTGCGCGACGCCAGTTGCGCTGGATGCCGGCGCAGGGCTCGCACAGCTCGGGTTTTTTCTGTTCGGCCGGGGATTGGGATTCTGGGGTCATGGTGCAGGAATGGGAATCAGGTAAAGCGGAAAGATGAGCGTGGCGACAAGCGGTGTGCAACAGCAATCCCAATCGATGGAAATGGCGCTGCGCATCGCTGGCCGGCGTCTGCCCCTGATTGTCGCTGCTCTCCTGTACGAGGCTCTGGGTCTGCGTCAGCGTCAGCAACCCATGCCTCTGCTGCCCAGGAAGCCGCTGCTCCGCTGGCGCTGGGCATTGACGCCATTGGCGATAACCATTGCCCAGCAATTGTTTTAAGCAAAAAGTGACAGAAGCCCAATGAATGCGGACGTTGTACGCTATTGAATCAGGAGCGTTTTGGAATCGCAAGTCCACGCGTCACGGCCGGCCGCGCCTGGAATGCAGCCAACACCCGGCTCACATCGGCAAAGTCCGAAAAGCCGACCAGCTCGCCCGCGCCGTAGAAGTCGACCAGGCAACGCACCCACGGAAAGATCGCGATGTCGGCAATCGTGTAGGCCTCACCCATCACCCACTCGCGGCCCTCAAGCCGCTGGTTGAGCACGCCTAGCAGGCGTTTGGCTTCCTGCACATAGCGATCGCGCGGGCGCTTGTCGTCATAGTCCCTGCCGGCAAATGTATGAAAGAAACCAAGCTGCCCGAACATCGGCCCCACGCCGCCCATCTGCCACATCAGCCACTGAAGGGTTTCGTAGCGCCCGGCCGCGCTTTGGGGAATGAGCTCGCCGGTTTTGTCCGCCAGGTAAAGCAGGATGGCGCCGGATTCAAACAGCGCCAGTGGCTGCCCGCCTGGCCCGTTCGGATCAAGAATGGCCGGGATCTTGTTGTTCGGATTGAGCGACAAAAACGCCGGCGTGAGCTGGTCCTGGGTTTCAAAGCTGACGAGATGCGGCTCATAGGCCAGGCCAATTTCCTCCAGCATGATCGACACCTTCACACCGTTGGGCGTGGGCAGCGAATACAGCTGCAAGCGGTCAGGATGCTGCGCTGGCCATTGCTGGGTGATGGGAAAGTCGGCAAGGATGGTCATGCGTGTTGTGGCCGGTGTTTGTGGTTATGCCTGGTGCAGGTTTGTGCCAGGGGTTCAACAGGGACAGGGGGCTTTGCTGTCAGGGGCTTTGAAGAATACCCACAACCGCGCGCCCTCACGCGGCGCAGGGTTGCCCGCCAGCAAGCGCCGCCAGACGCAGGTGTGCCGCATCCTGCAGATCCACCGGTTGTTGCTGCCTGGCCTTCAGGTAATGGTCGGTGAAGACGTCCAGATAGGCTTCCAGCAGATGGGCTGCGAGCACGTCGCCTGCCAGGTCAAGGCACAGCCCCGCAACCTCCGAGGTGCAAAAGTGTTCATCACGCTGCGAGCGGCGCAGGCGGTACCTGGAAAGCTGCTCGCTTTGCAGGCTGAGCACCGGCATCTGGTCAAGGTAAGGGCTTTTGCGAAACATCTTGCGTGCCTCGGGCCAGGTCGCGTCAAGCAGCACGAACAGCGGCCGCTTGCCAGCATCGCGCGCAAGGCTCGCGCCAGCATGAGCCGCCACCGGCAGCAGTGAGGTCACCACACGCTCAGCCGCCACAAACTCACCCGGAAACACCAGGTACGGTTGCCACTGCGGGTCGCGCAGCAGCGCCAGCAAGCCCGCGTCAACATCGGTACGCGTCCAGCCAAAGGCAAAGGTATCGGCCACCACATCAGCCACCAGCCAGCCGGTGTTGCTGGGTTTGAGCGGCTCGATATCCGCCATCAGCAGGCAGACCCCTGCATGCACCTGCACCGCAGGCCGCAGCGCGCAGAGGCAGTGGCTCGGCCGCAGCCTGCAACCGGCACAACGCTCGCCGCGCGGCCCGCCACGAGCCAGGAAGGGTTTGGCGCTGCGGGCCAGGCGCGCACTGCGCAGGCGGGCAACAGCGTGCGGAAGGGCAGGGCTGGGCATCACGCGCGCTGCACCACAAGGATTATCGATAAAAATAGCCGCTCGCCCCATGAATACAAGGGCTACCAGCTATTGAAGCAGTAGCACTAGGCATGGCGGTGGCAAAGCGGCCATGCGCTACGCCGTGCCGGTGTCAGGCCTTGGCAGGCCGGTGCAGCGCGCAGAGTTTGTTGCCGTCCGGGTCACGCAGGTAGGCCAGATACAGCATGCCCGCCGGGCCTTCGCGCAGGCCTGGCGGGTCTTCGCAGGTGGTGCCGCCGTTGGCCATGCCTGCTGCATGAAAAGCAGCGCCCTGCTCGGGTGACTGTACGGTGAAGCCGATGGTGCTACCGTTGCCATGGCAGGCTGGCTCGCCATTGATGGGCGTGGTGATGGCAAAGGTGCCGGTCGGGCTGCGGTAGAAGTAGCGGTTTTTGTTGGCAACGCCCGGGGCGATGCCTATCGTGCCGAGCAGTGCGTCGTAGAACTTCCTGGACGCTTCGAGGTTGTTGACCCCTAGCATGACGTGGCTGAACATATTCTTGAGTCTCCGGTGTAAGCCCGAACAGGGCAGTTGAACCTGCAGAGATGTTAGTTGATGCCCGGGCAGAAGATGCGATCAGCCGCGCTGCTTCGTTTTTTGCGATGACGGAATCGCCTGTATCGTCAACCGCCCTATCAGGCGAAGCCGGCAAGCTGCGCAGAGTCGGCAGCCGATGATCAGGCCATCAAAAGCAGGCTCTCGCCGAGCGGGCGCGCAGCGTCAACCGCCCGCGCTAACGCCGAGCAATCACGCGGTGATCAGCCCGGCTGGTGTCATGCTGCCAAGGTCCACCGCATGGTTGCGGCAAAAATTGACCAGCTTTTCTACATCCTGCGACTTGTCGAAAACCGCATCCGCGCCGAGGTCACGGCAGCGGTTCAAGACGTTGTCCTGCGCATAGCTGGTCAGCACCACCACCTTTTGCCGTGGCGCCCGGGACTGGCATTCACGCAGCACACCAAATCCCGAGCCTTCGCCCAGAAACAGGTCGACGATCGCCAGGTCCCAGCCGCCGTCATGGCTGCTCAGCCACTGGCGGGCGGCGACCTCGGTGTCTGCAAGGCCGATAAATTTGACAGGCGCAATTTCTTCCATCGCGTCCACCAGGGTTTCGCGGATGTCTGGCCTGTCTTCAACAAGGAAAGCACTGATAACCATAAGGTTGAGCGCTACTGTAGTGCGCCCTCATGTGAAACTGACTGGACTTTAGGTCGCACGTCCTGCACGCTTGGTGGTCAGCGACCGTATGGTCATGTAAGCCACGTCCCACAGGCTTGAAACGGGTGGATAAAAGCAAGGCACGCGTTGCACCAGGCTTGGCATGTACCGGCATCTTGTGCAGGCCTCGCGAATGGCTGTAGCGTCTTGCCTGCAAGGATCTTACGCTATGAATTGCAGAGCATTGCCGCTTGACATGTCACGCCGAATGGCCCGCCAATGACAGGCTGCAGCAGGTGCAGCGCCTGCGGCCTTACGCGATATTTGTCGATGCAAGTATTGTTGCAAATTGTGCCGCTGTTGGTAGCGAGCATTGGCTGGCATGTTGCCACTCCGGAGCGGCAACACCCGCTTACCGCTTGTCAAAAAGCTTGCCTTGGCCTGGGCTCAACCCGACTGCACCCCCGGGAGGCAGCTCATGACGACCGTCGGGGTGCCGGGCAAACCGGCCGTCATCAGGGCGGTGTACCGGCGCTTCGCTGTCAAAGGGCCAGCCGCCAAATTGCGTGCGGCGGTATTCGCCGATGGTCTGCGCAATCTCGCCCTGTGTGTTCATGACGAATGGGCCGTACTGCACCACGGGCTCGGCAATGGGCCGCCCCTGCAGCAACAGGAATTCGGCCATGGAAGTGCCGGTGTTGCTGATGGCTACCGCATCGCTGGCGCGCAACTCGATTGCCGCCTGGGCGCTGATCGGCTGGCCACCCAGGCTGACCGATTCACCCTTGAAGAAATACAGCTTGCGCCGCGTGCCCTGGCCTGTGGCTGCAGGCAAGGTCCAGCTTGCGCCCGGCTCCATCTGCAGTGTCCAGATCGCCACGTCGCTGTCAGGCTGCGCGGCCCAGGAGTCTGGCGGCGGTGGCAGCGGTGTGATGTCGTTGGACTCGCCCGCGCCGCCCAGCGCTAACAGCCGCCCGGCCACCACGGCCACTTCGGTGGCCCGGCCGCTGGCATCGCGCAAGGTAAGGCGCGGTATGTCCGCAGACCACAGCATGGTGAAGTGGGGGTCGGCCATCTTGCTCCTGGCGGGCAGGTTCAACCAGATCTGGAACAGTTCCAGCGGGTTGGGCGCAGTGTCATCGAGCAGGGGAAACATCTCCGAATGCACCACGCCCCGGCCGGCCGTCAGCCATTGCACATCGCCGCCTCCGAAACGCGCCGTGGCCCCCAGGGAATCGGCATGGTCAATCAGGCCCTTGCGCACCAAAGTGACGGTTTCAAAACCCCGGTGCGGATGTGGCGGAAAGCCCGGCACACTGCTGCCGTGGTACATGCTCCAGCCGTCCTTGCGGCTGAAATCCTGGCCGATGTTGCGCCCGGCCAGCGTTGCCGCAGGGCCCATGCGGCCATTGCCCGCCGGGTAGGCATCATCGTGGTAGGCGCAAAAGAGAAACGGGTCTATCGTCTCCCACGGAAACCCTAGAGGCCGGACCTGCAGCACAGGACTGGTGACATCAACAGCGGCAGTCGTCATGGCGGTACGCTTTCAAACGGTTTATCGGTCATCAGCACATGATTTGAGGTTGCGGGCGGGTCTTTTCAAGCGGCGCGCTCCTCTGGTGCAATCCGCCTGCCTCAAGGCCCAGCCGCCTCTGCAGGCATCATTACCATCCATGGCACCTTGAAACAGTCAGCCAACATGCCGAAGCAGGGCGAAAAGAAGGTCTTGCACAGCGGCACCTGAACCGCGCCGCCATTGGCCAGCGCGTCAAAGACCTGGCGGGCTTCGGCTTCATCGCGCGGCGTGATCGACAGCATGATGCCCTTGAACGCTGGCTGACCATTGGCGTTGAGGCAGGATGTGCGTCGGTTGCATTCGAGGTGAGCAAAGCGTGCGGCTGGTGGTTGCTATCTATCCATCAGTGATTAAAAGCGCGGCTCAGCGCCGCCAGGTCGATCTTCCTCATGCCCAGCATCGCGGCCATGACCCGGTCCGAGCGGGCCGGGTCGCTGGCAGTCATCCACTCGCCCATGTTGCGCGGCACGATCTGCCACGATGCGCCAAAGCGGTCCTTGAGCCAGCCGCATTGCTGGGCCTGCGGGTCGCCGCCCTCAGACAGCCTGACCCAGTAGGTGTCGATCTCTTCCTGGGTGTCGCAGTTGACCTGAAACGAGACCGCTTCGCTGAAGGTAAAGGCCGGCCCGCCGTTGAGGGCGGTAAAACTCTGGCCTTCAAGCTCAAAGGCCACCACCATCACCGTGCCCGCTTTTTGCCCGTGCTGCGCCTGGCCGACATTACCGTAGTAAGCGGTTCGCGTGATGCGGGATTTGCCAAAGATGCTGGTGTAGAACGTTGCTGCTTCAAGTGCCTGGCTGTCAAACCACAGGCAGGGGGTGATGCGCTGAACCGTCATGGCAGTGTCCTTTCGAAACAGGGCAGGCGCACACAAATCAGTGCGTGCCGTCAGGTTAGCAAAGCCCGGCAAGCCGGTACGCTTTCAAAGGTAACAGGGCCTCGCCTGCAGGATGCGCAACCTTATCGCCGCCGCTGCAGCATGTGTTGGCGTGGCGGGCACGGTTTTGCGCGGTATGCTTTTTGAATGGCAACCAGCGGCATCGATTTTTCTCAATCCTCAGACACCGTGGCGCAAGCGCTGATTGGTATGACAGTGCTCATTGACGGGGCGGGCGGGCGCATCGTGGAAACTGAAGCGTATGACCAGCACGACCCGGCATCGCACAGCTTTGCCGGAGCGACGCCGCGCAATGCGGCCATGTTCGGTCCGCCGGGGCGTGCGTATGTCTACCGCTCGTATGGCATTCACTGGTGTTTGAATTTTGTCTGCCGCGAAGAAGGCTACGGGGCTGGCGTACTGATCCGCGCGCTGGAGCCCACGCACGGTATCGCCAGTCTGCAGGCGCGCCGGGGGCTGGACGATCTGCGCCTGCTGTGCGCCGGGCCAGGCCGTCTCGGGCAGGCGCTGGGTATCGACCGCAGCTTCAACAACCTGCGGCTTGACGAGCCGCCCTTTGAGCTGCTGGGCCGGCCGCATGCCGAACCTGTGGCGCTGCTGAGCGGGCCGCGTGTGGGTATCTCGAAAGCGGCCGATGTGCCCTGGCGGTTTGGCCTGGCGGGTTCGCGGTTTTTGAGTCGCGGGTTCTGATGCCGGTGCTGTTGACAGCGAAAATTACACAAAAAGAGGTTGTAGACCAAGTAATGCAGGGGTTGTACGCTATAAAAAAGATAGCGTTAACGTGTCGCCCATGGTGCGCCGGAAAAATCTGGCAAGGCTCTTCCTGTGCCGATTGGCGCTGTGGTTTTGAGCGGTGCCGTTGCCGCTAAGCCCGCGTACCCCGGTACGGCGAGGCGAATGCAGACGCAAGCTCAGCTATCGGGCTACGCAGCCGCCCGTTCTTGACTGACGAGCTTGCATGGCGACATGTGTCCTGATACGGTGTCAATGGGGGTGAATGCTACTTTTGTCGCAAACTGTGTGCAGCTTCATCGCTGCAGTATCTGGCGGCGCCGGCAGCCGCACCGATCGCCAAAACGTCAGAACACCAAGGAATGATTGTGCAGAACGTCAGCCGCCATGCCGCGCCAGCTACCCCGTCGCGCGCATCGCTTGTCTTCGGCCTGGTGCTGGCGCTGATCGGTATGGGCCTGTGCGCCGGGGGTGCCTGGCTGGCAGGGCTGGGCGGCTCCTGGTACTACCTGATAGCTGGCGTTGGCTTTGTACTGAGCGGCGTGTTACTCATGGCGCTGAACCCATGGGCGCTGTGGTCGTTTGCGCTGCTGGTGGCCGGCACGCTGGCATGGGCGCTGTGGGAATCCGGCCTTGACTGGTGGCCGCTGGCAGCACGCGGTGATGTGCTGTTTGTGCTGGGCATATGCCTGCTGACGCCCTGGATCAACCGCCCGCTCTTCAGGCCCCAGCTGGCCGAAGGACGGGTGAGCAGCGGTCGGCCTGGCCTGTTTGCGCGGGGCGGTGCGTGGGCATTGGGCCTGTCGCTGGCGGCTTTTGTAGCAGCGGGCGTCATGGCGATTCGGAACGATCCGCACAGCCTCCTGCCGGCAGATTCGGTTGAAGCCGCAACGACGGCCGCGGCAGGGCCTGCGGCTACCGCAGCCGCTGAAGGCGGTGCCGCGGGCCAGCCCACGGTTGCGCCCGGTGAATGGCGCGCCTATGGCCGCACCGGCTATGGGCAGCGCTACTCTCCGCTGGATCAGATCACGCCCGCCAATGTGGCCGGGCTGCAGCTGGCCTGGAAGTACCAGACCGGCGATGTGCGGGGCCGGCCGGGTGATCCGGTTGAAACCACGTTTCAGGTTACGCCGCTCAAGGTGGGTAACCGGCTTTTTCTGTGCACGCCGCACCAGTCGGTGATTGCGCTGGACGCCACCACCGGCGCAGAGGTCTGGCGCTACAACCCGCAGATCCAGGGCAAGCTGGCGCTGCAGCACCTGACGTGCCGCGGCCTGTCCTACCAGCCGCCTGCCAGCGCCGCCCCGGCTGGGGATGCGCCTGCCGCGCCTGCCGAGACATCGGCGCCGCCAGTGCTGCGTACCCCGGCCGGCCAGCCGATGGACGACACCGGCGCTGCCACCACCACGGCAGCGGCGGCCGCCCCTGGCGCCCGGTCCGCCGCAAGCTGCGCCGCGCGGCTCTTCATGCCCACGGCGGACGGCCGGCTGATTGCGCTGAACCCGGACACCGGCGCGGTCTGTACCGGTTTTGCCAGCCAGGGCGAGCTTGACCTGTGGGCTAACATGCCCAACCCCAAGCTGGGCGCGTATTACTCGACATCACCAGTGGTGCTGACCAGCCGGCTGATCATTGTGGGCGGCACCGTGCTGGACAACGTCTCGACCAAAGAGCAGTCGGGCGTGATACGCGCCTACGACATCGACACCGGCGCGCTGGTCTGGAACTGGGATTCCGGCAACCCCGAGGCCACGACACCCATTGCCTCCAGCCAGACCTATACCGCCAACTCGCCCAACAGCTGGTCGGTGTCCAGCGTGGATGAAAAGCTCGGCATGGTGTATGTGCCCCTGGGCAACCAGCCGCCGGACCAGTGGGGCGGCAACCGAAGTCCTTCGGTCGAAAAGTATTCGAGCTCGGTGGTGGCGCTGGACCTGGCCACCGGCAAGCCGCGCTGGCATTTCCAGACGGTGCGCCACGACCTGTGGGACTACGATGTGCCGGCTCAGCCCAGCCTCATTGACCTGACCATCAACGGGGCCAGCGTGCCCGCCCTGGTGCAGCCCACCAAGCAGGGCGACATTTTCGTGCTGGACCGCCGCACCGGCACGCCCCTGCTGCCGGTCACCGAGCTGCCCGCACCCCAGGGCGCAGCCGAGGGCGACTTCACAGCGCCCACGCAACCGCGCTCGGCCCTGTCGTTTGACCCGCCGCCCCTGACCGGCCGCGACATGTGGGGCGCCACGATGTTTGACCAGCTGTATTGCCGCCTGGCCTTTCAGCGCTTGCGCTATGAAGGCCGCTTCACGCCGCCGACGACCCAGGGCTCGCTCATCTACCCTGGCAACTTTGGCGTCTTCAACTGGGGCGGCATTGCGGTAGACCCGGCGCGGCAAATCGCATTCACCACGCCTACCTACCTGGCTTTTGTGTCACAGCTGGTGCCTCGCCCCGACGACAAGACCTTGATGGTGCAGGGCGGCAACCGGCCCGAAGGCAGCCTGCCGAGCCTGAACGAAAATTTCGGTGCGCCCTTTGCGGTCAAGCTCAGCGCTTTTGTCTCGCCGCTGGGCATACCCTGCCAGCAACCGCCCTGGGGTTATGTGGCCGGCGCCGACCTCACCACCGGCAAGGTGCTGTGGCAGCACAAGAATGGAACGGTGCGTGACGAGTCACCGGTGCCGCTGCCCTTCAAGATGGGCGTTCCCAACCTGGGCGGGCCGGTGATGACGGCAGGTGGGGTGGCTTTCCTGTCAGGCACGCTGGACAACTATGTGCGCGGTTATGACGTCAGCAATGGTCGGCAACTCTGGCAGCAACGCCTGCCGGCGGGCGGACAGGCCACGCCCATGACCTACCTGGGCGAAGACGGCCGCCAGTACCTGCTGGTGGTGGCGGGCGGCCATGGCTCGCTGGGCACCAAGGCCGGCGACCATGTGCTGGCTTATGCCTTGCCGCGGCGCTAAAGGGCCTGCTTTTGCTTCAGGCCAGGGCTGCCAGCTGCTTCGATATCGCGCCAAGGCCTGAGCCGTTTACCGGGGTGCCCGATGCGCAATCGGCCTGAAGCTGAAGCACCGCCTGCCATGCGGCCCTGCGGTTTGCAGCCGGTGCGCCGCAGCGCGCGAGCAGTTCGCCCAGCAGGTGTGAAAAGGCCCGCATCTCGATGCGCTGCAGCGCCTGTGCCTGCGCTGCACCCCCGTTGCCGGCGGGAAAGAAGGACGCTGCGCCAAAGTCGCCAAGCATCGCGGTGCCGTCGTCGCTGTGCAGGATGTTGTGCGCATACAGGTCACCGTGCACCAGGCCGCGGGCATGCAGGTGGGCGGCAGCCGCCGCAACGCCCTGGGCAATTCGCAGCACCGCATCCAGGCTGATGCGCGCGTCTGCGTCATACACATCGCGGGTGCAGCTGTCCAGGCTGGGCGGGCCAGCGAGGTTTTTGAACCGCGTATCCACCAGCGCCATGACCAGACCGCTGGCGCCATCCGGATGGTCGATAACGGGCCCGTGCACAGGTATCAGATTCGGGTGGTTGCCGGCATGGAGGCAGGCGGCCATCTCGCTGCGCGGCAAACCGTCGCTGCTGATGTTGCCCTTGAAAATCTTGACGGCCACGCGCTGCACGGCATCACCCGCGGCAGCGTTGCCTGCCTGTTGCCAGAGCGCCTGGTAAATGACGCCCGACGCGCCTTCGCCCAGTTGATGCTGCAACTGCAGGCTGGCCCACGGAATGCCGGCGCCTGCAGGCGTGGCCGCTGCCGGCTGTGCCGCGTCGCTCACCGGATTGCCGGCAAAGGCAAGCCAGGCCAGCCGGGGCAGGTCAAACAGCACCAGGGGCAACACCGCGAAACGGTTGGAGGCGATGCGCAGCAACTCCAGCTGCGTGCAGCCCGCGAGCTCAGCCGGAAGGTCATGCAGCTGGTTGCCGGTCAGCATGAGTTTTCGCAGGCCGGTGCAGCGTCCGATGCCGGTGGGCACGGTGCGCAGCTGGTTGTCGGTCAGCACCAGCGAGCGCAGTTGTAGGGGTAGGGCCTCAGCCGCCACGCTGCTGATCTGGTTGGCCCGAAAGCCGATGGTGTGCAGTGTGGCGCACTGGCCAAGGACGGCGGGCAACTCTGTAAAACGGTTGTAGGAGCAAAACACCGTGCGCAGCTTGCGCAGCCGTGTCAGGTCATGCGGCAGGGCGGACAGCCGGTTGCCTGACAGGTCAAGCACTTCCAGGGTGTCGGCCAGCGTGTAAATCTCGGGTGGAAAAGACTCAAGCCCGCATGACAGGCTCAGGCGCCTGCTGCCTGCCAGCTTGCCACTGCGCAAGGGGGCTAGCGTGTTCATGCGGGCGGTAGCGCCATCCGGGTCTGGGGAACGCGCAACACGGGCGTGCCAGGCAGTGTTGGAGAATTCAAGTAAATCATAACCATAGCCCTTATTTTATAAGGGTGAGCAGCTATTATTTGCATAGCATTTACAGCGGCAGGCGCAAGACACGCCTGCGGTTTTCGCCACCTGCTGCGGGCTGGCGCTTACTGGATGAGCAGCACTGGCAGCTTGCAGCGGCCGATCACACCGGTGGTGACCGAACCCATCACCACGCTGCCAAAAACGGTGTGGCCATGCGTGCCCATCACGATCAGGTCAAAGCCTTCCTTGCCAGCCAGCTCGGCAATGGCCGCTGCAGGGCTGCCGACCAGGTGCATCGCCTTTACTGACCAGCCTGGCTGCTCGATAAAGGCCTGCAGCGGCCGCAGCACGGTAGCTGCCTCGTCCTGGTAGTAGCTCTCAACATTCTCGTGGCTCAAAAACGATGACGCCCGTGAAGTGACCGGTGGCACGACCGTGCACAGGGTGTATTGATGGCTGGGGCCGAACAGTTCCTCATGCCGCTCGATGTAATCGAGCATGCGCTGGGTGTATTGGCTTCCATCGACAGGTACCAGAATCTTCATGCGGTTTTCTCCTTGGGGTTGACGTAATCGTTGGGCCGGTTGATTTCATGCGGTGCCGGCTCTGCTCCGGAGATGCGTTCGGCAGCGCCGCTGGACGCCAGGTACACCGTGCGGGTCGGATGTGCAAATTCCACGCCCAGCGCCGACAGCTCGCGGATCAGCTGCAGGTTCAGCGCCTGCTGGCAGTCCATGTACAGGTTGTAGTCAGCGCTGTTGACGATGTACACCACCTCATAGTCGAGCGCGCTTTCGCCAAAGCCCAGCAGATGGGCGCGGTCAAAACGCAGCGCCGGCATCGCGTCGACGAGCCGCTTGACGATAGGCGCAATCGCTTCAGCCTGTTCGGCGCTGGTGTTATAGGTCACGCCGAACTTGAACACCACCCGGCGCTCTTCCATGCGCTTGTAGTTCTTCACCATCTGCTTGAGCAGTTCGGTGTTGCTGATGATAATCTGTTCGCCATCCAGGCTGCGCAGCCGGGTGGTCTTCAGCCCGATGTACTGCACCGTGCCGACCACCGCACCAACGCCGATGAAGTCGCCCTGCTCGAAGGGCTTGTCCACTGCGATCGACAGCGATGCGAACAGATCACCCAGAATGTTCTGCACCGCCAGCGCAATCGCAATGCCGCCCACGCCCAGGCTGGCCACGAAGGCAGTGATGTTCACGCCCAGGTTGGAAAGCACCGCCAGCAACACCACCGCCCACAGCAGCGTGCGCAGCATCCAGGACAGCAGGGTAGCCGAAGCGCTGACCTGCGCCACGCCTGCAACGGTGTGCCGCTCTTCATAGCGGCGCATACCCATGCTGATGGCGCGTGTCAGCCACAGGCCGAACTGCACCGCCACTGCCACAAACCACAGCTGCTCGACCCGCTCGTTCCAACGGTCGTTGAGGTCTAGCATGCCCAGCCCGATCAACAGTGCGGCCAGCACCATCAGCCAGCTGCTGGTGCTGCTGAGCACCTCGACCACCGTGTCGTCAATGCGGTTGGTGGTGCGTATCGCCACCCGCTGCATGCGTCCCACCGCAAACTTCAGCGCGCTACTCATCAAAAAGTAGGACACCAGGACTGAAACCAGCGCCAGCATCAGGCTGCTGACAGACGTGCCCATCACGGCTGTGGAATTCGACCAGGCGAGAAGCTCTTTCATTGTCTGCAGTCTAGCGGCCCGCCGGACGAACCGACGTGGGCCAAACGCTCGCTCAACAGTCGGGATGAACTGACCAGGTATCCCGCCGCACGGCAAATTGATCAGCTTGTGGCCAGGGGCCTTACGTAGTTGTACCCAAGTACATGTCCGCTGTGAAGCGCTTCAGTATGGGCAGACCATACCGGGCTGCATGTACCGGTTTCATGGGTTTTAAGAGACACGGACGGGCAGACGTGGGTGCTGGGTTCCCAAAGAACGATTACTTTTCATCAGGAGACAATTTTGAAATTCGACATCATTGAAACCTTGAGCCTCACGGCTGTTGCCGCGGCTGTGCTGCTGGTCAGCGGATGCGGAGGCGGCAGCGGCAGCGGCAGCGGCGGCACCTCCGCCGAAGCCCGCAATGTGAAGCCAGCCTATCTGGGCGCCGTGGTCAGGGCCGACTACGACGGCAATACCGACGACCTGTTGACCGCAGGCCTTGGCAAGACCGGTCTGGGCGGTGCGGCAGCGCCAGTGTCGGCCAACCCCTTGAGCCCGACCGGCCCCGAGTTGCGCAAGATCGCCATCTTCAACAACTACCGCGCCATTCTGGATATCACCGCCGCCGGCGGCTACGGCACGCTGTACGGCCCCAATGTGGATGCCAGGGGCGTGGTCACCGCCAATGAAGGCAAGATTGCCGGCAGCGAGTACATCGCCTATTCGGACGACGGCACGGGCCAGCAAAACATCACGATGCTGGTGCAGGTCCCGGCCAGCTTCAACCCGGACAACCCCTGCATCGTGACCGCGACGTCCAGCGGATCGCGCGGCGTGTACGGCGCCATCGGGTCGTCCGGTGAGTGGGGCCTGAAAAACAACTGCGCGGTGGCCTACACCGACAAGGGCACCGGCAACGGTATCCATGATTTGCAGAACAACACCGTCAGCGTGCAGAACGGCACGCGTGCCGATGCCGCCGCCGCAGGCAGGCTGTCGATCTTTACCGCCAGCCTGACGGACGCCGCGCGCAATGCCTTCAATGCGCTCACGCCCAACCGCTTTGCCATCAAGCATGCGCACTCGCAGCAAAACCCCGAAAAAGACTGGGGCAAATGGACGCTGCAGTCGATCGAGTTCGCCTACTTCGTGCTCAACGAGCGCTATGGCGCGACGTCGTTTGACGGCACCACGCGGCTCAAGCGCCTGGTGCCCGGCAACACCATCGTGATCGCATCCAGCGTCTCCAACGGCGCAGGTGCGGCACTCGCTGCGGCCGAGCAGGACACGCAAGGCCTGATCAGCGGCGTCGCCGTTGCCGAGCCGCAAATGCAGCTGGTGCCTGACTCCCGCCTGAGCGTCAGGCGTGGTGCGGTCATACAGGCCGGCACCGGCCGGTCACTCTATGACTACTCGACCCTGGCCAACTTGCTGCAGCCGTGTGCGGGCCTGGTGTCGCCGGCCACCAATGCCTTCAACACGACGGTCGGCACGCCTGCCGGTGTTGCGATTGCTGCCAACCGCTGCAGCGCGCTGCAGGCCAACGGCCTTATCACCGGCGCCACCACCGCCGAGCAGGCCGCCAGCGCCATGGCCACGCTGCAGGCAGCGGGCTGGCAGCCTGAAAGCAATGACCTGCAGGCGTCGCACTATTCCTTTGCAACCCTGCCCGTGACGCTGACGTATGCCAATACCTATGGCCGTTTCAGCGTGGCCGACAACCTGTGCAACTACAGCTACGCGGCCGCTGCAGCAACCGGTGCGCCCGCGCCACTGGCCGCGGCCGCACTGGCCACTACCTTCGGCACCGGCAACGGCGTGCCGCCTACCGCAGGCATCAACATCATCAACAACGCCAGCGTGGGCGGGCCATTGGTTGATGCGACCTCGCTTTCGGGCACAGGCATTGCTGACTACAACACGCCCGGAGCGCTGTGCCTGCGCGAGCTGGCCGTGGGCACCAGCCCCAACGCAAGGCGCGTGCAGCAAGGTGTTGGCGAAGTCCTGCGTACTGCCAACCTGCGCGGCAAGCCGGCGCTCATCGTGCATGGCCGGTCTGACACGCTGGTGCCTACCGCCCACACCTCGCGGCCTTACTTCGGCCTGAACAAGATCGTCGAGGGCGCCAACAGCAAGCTGTCGTACATCGAGGTGACGAATGCACAGCACTTTGATGCCTTCCTGGGCTTTCCGGGTTATGCCAACCGTTTTGTGCCGCTGCACAGCTACTTCATTCAGGCGATGGACCTGATGTATGCCAACCTGAAATCGGGCACGGCACTGCCGCAGAGCCAGGTGGTGCGCGCCGTGCCGCGCGGTCTGACAGGCGCTGTGGCCAATCCGATCACGGCGGCCAATGTGCCGCTGATCAAGACCACCGCTGCTGCGGCAGACCAGATCACCTTCAGCAACAACGTGGTGGTGATCGCCGACTGAGCGGCTTGTACGTGACAAGGCAGGCCGATGGCGTGCCGCTACTGCCCCGACGCGTATGCGCCGGGGCTTTTTCTTTTGTGCTGGCGGATGTAGATGTCGTGACGGCGCTGTCAGCGACCACTCAAAAGGAAAGCGGATCGGCATGCCGCTGGCTGAGCGGTCGGGTGCAAGCATTGCGTCTGCGAGATCACAAGTCGCTTTCCTGATGGGCTGATAGCCGGCATGGACTCAGTCTGGCAGGACCGTCGTGCGATGCAGAAATCGGTCGCCGTGCGCCTTGTAATTGGCGACCGCGTAATGCATATTGCAATAGTTGTCCCACATCAGCACGTCATGCAGTTGCCAGCTGTGGCGATAGATGAATTCCGGTGAGGTCGAGTGCTTGAATAACAGCTCCAGCACCACGTCACTTTCTGTTTGAGACAACTCAAGGATGCGCGCTGTGAATCCGGGATTCACAAAAAGCGCTTTTCGTCCGCTATACGGATGTGTCCGAACTACGGGCCAAATCGCGTTTTTCTTCGAGGCTTCGTCCAGCTTTCCCGAAAATTCCTTGGCATAGCTGGTCCGTAAAACGGCAGCTGCGAGGCTGTGTTCAGCCGTCAGACCGTCAAGCATTTTTTTCATGGGTTCGGACAGCGCGTCGTAAGCCTGGTACATGTTTGCAAACATGGTGTCGCCGCCGGCAGACGGAATTTCGATCGCATGAAGGATAGAGCCGCGGGGTTGAGCGGGATCCCAAGCGCTGTCCGAATGCCAGTAGGTTCCAGCGTCTTCCCGGCCCAGGGGCTTGCCGTTGATCTTTTTGTTGGAAACACGGTATATCTGCGGGAAACCGTCGGCGTAGTAGTGAGCCAGCACCGGGTTCGCGGTGGCCCCCTTGTCATACACACCACCGAAATATGAGGTCAGCCGGACGTGGTCTTGCGGCGTAATGTCCTGGCCGCGAAAAAGAAGCACGCCGCTGGCCTTCACCCAGGCATTCCGGATGAAGTTGATGTCATCGCTTTCGAGGGGCTTGGAAAAATCGATACCAGAAATTTCCATTCCGAAATCGGGTGCAAGTGAACGGCTTGAAAGTTTTTGCATGTGTGGCGTGGCCTTTTGTTAATGAAGCCCTTCTGTCTCTTTGGAAGGGTTAGGATGACTATCCCCTGCCTCCAGCAGGCTGTCTATTCCATAATTTTTTCCCCGCCATAAATTTAATTTTTAAGCAGTCTTTCTAGGCTGGCTCAATGCGATGAACCTTCGAGACCTTGAATATTTTGAAAAGATCGCCGACCTCGAAAGTGTCGGCGCCGCAGCGCTTGTTGTGCACAGGACCCAGCCCGCGCTAACCAGTTGCATCCGACGACTGGAGGAAGATTGCGGCGCTCGTTTGCTGGAGCGTTCTGGTCGGGGTATCAAGCTCACAGATGCGGGCCGCACCTTGTTGCGCTGGGCCAGCCACATCCGGCTGGTGGTCGGCGATGCGCAGCGTGAAATCGCGCAGGTCGGCAAGGGGCTTACCGGCACCGTGAAACTCGGCATCGCGCCGACCTCTGCCTATATCTCTCTGCCCAATGTTGTTGCCAGATTGTTTGAAGAAATGCCCGAGATCAAGCTGCAGGTCACCGTCGGCGTCGTCGACAGCCTTACAACGTTGCTGACAGCCGGGGCGATTGACATCATGGTAGCGACGGAAAGACCCTCTTCCTCCAACCTGGTGACTCATCCGATCCTTGACGACCAGATCGTGGTCGTGGCCTGCAAAAGCCACCCGATCTTTGCCGGCCTTGCGGATATTCGCAATCTGAGCAAGTACCGGTGGGTGGTGGAGGCCGAAGAATCTCCCGCGCGTATTTGGTTGGAAGCTTGCTTCAAAAAGCATCTTCTGGGTCCGCTGAAAGTGCAGATGGAAATCAACATGCCTACCGTGCTGCCACGGTTGATTCAAGGAACGCCCCACCTTGGTTTTATTTCACGCCGCCACCTGAAATCCTTTGAAGACAGAAAGGCGCTGAAGGAATTTCGCCTGGCAGCAGTGACCATGTCCCGCAGATTTGCGGTGTCGTATGTTCAGGAGCGCTATTTGAGTCCGGCGGCAGAGCGTGTCATCGGTATTTTTTCAGAACTTGGGTCTTCATCCGCCAATACGCAAGCCTAACGGGCTTGCGTTCAGAGCCAAGCCCGCTTCACGGTCACCTCACGACACGTCCTGCAGCGTTAGCGGAGTTTGCAGTGACTGCGCATCAAGCCATTGAAGTGCCTGCTCAATCGTTGGATTGGGTGTCGCCAACGGCGTTTTTTGGAGTCCTTCGGCGGTCACCCTGAAGCGGCGTTCAACGCCGTTCAAAATCTCCGACGGCAATCCCATTTGACGCAACTGATCACTTGCGTGGTGCACTTCATGCGCGCGCCGTGCAGCGTGAATCACATGAGTGCGCACGATCATCTCCATGAAGTCTTGCAACGAAGAGCGGTCAATATCCGACAGCACATCGTAGAGCTGCGTCCTGACGCCTTGCCGGTCCGCTGCTACCAGCATCTCCACGCACAGGCCTTCCACGCCTTTGGTGAAAACACTGCGCAATAGCTTCAGGGCAATGGCGTCACCAGGCTCGGACGCAAGCGCGGTGACCTTGCAGCCCATCGGTGCCGTCAAGCGCAGAAAATCGTTGCCCCGGTTACCCGCAACCAGAAGCGGCGTTTTTTCCAGCGTCAGCGAAACGCCGCCCATGATGGCCACATCGAGGTAGTCGGTCCCCGATGAGCGGGCAAGCCGATGCGCCTGGCGCTTGTCATCCGGGCTGGCCGTGGTCAGGTCTGCGACACACGCACCAGCTTTGAGTAGCGGCGCAACCGCTTCGCAGAGCGCTAAAGCCTCCTCGCCAGTGGTGCACAGCAGGACCCAGTCTGCCGAATTGACGCAGTCTTCCATGCGGGCGTGCAGGGTGATGCAGCATTCCTTGACAAGGTTTGCTGCTGCAGCCGAGAGGAATGGCTCGCAGGCGTGGACCTCAAATCCCGCTTGCGCAAAAACTTTTGCAAAACAACGGCCGACTTCGCCGAGGCCGATAAATGAAATTTTCATGCTTGTAATGGGGCAAATTCGGTGTTTACGCCTTGGCCTCTGTCCATGGCAGCTCCTGCCAGAGTTTTTTGAATCCGCGTTCGGTCTCCGAGAGTTCCTTGCGGAAGGCCGCGGGCCCAAGATAGCGTAAGGGTGTAAAAGACTTGGCGGACTGCTCCTTGAAGGCGGGGTCCTGAACCGCTTGGTCAATCGCCTTGACGAGCTTGGCCAGCATCTCCGGCGGCATGCCCTTCGGAGCAGCCATCCCGCGCAACGACGCCATGACGATGTTGTAACCCTGTTCTTTGAACGTCGGCAGGTCGGGAGCAATGACAGAACGCTCCTGGCTCATCTGACCCAGGTGCCGCAAAGGCGTGCCGCCCTTCGAATAGGACAGCGCTTCACCGACGTTGATGCCCGCAACCATTAGCGACTTCGAGGCCACTGCCGCATGCACTTCGCCTGAGCCGCGATACGGCACATGTGTCATCTTGATGCCTGTCGCTCGTTCCAGCATCAGCATCGCAAGGTGATCGTCCGAGCCGATCCCGGTGCTGCCAACGGTCACGGTGCCAGGATTGTTTTTGGCGTAGGCCACCAGTTCGGCCATGCTGTGGATGGGCGTGTCTGAATGGACGGAAAAATTGCTGGGGTCATCGACCACATTGCCCAATAGATCAAAACTCTCCCATGTAAATCCGACCTTGCGCTCCAACGGCACTGTCAGCAGATTGGGCGTGTTCACAAAGCCGATAGTGCTTCCGTTAGGTGCTGCGCTGGCAATCGCCTGGAAAGCGATTGCGCCGCCTGCGCCAGTGCGGTTGACGACGGCGATGCGCGATCCGCCACCAAGGTACTTCTCAATATAAGGTGCAATGACGCGAGCCGTCATATCGGTTCCGCCGCCTGGGGCATAACCCACGATCATGGTGATAACGGAGGGCAAATCGGCTGCGCTCGCCCGGCCTGTGGCAGCGCCAATGACAGCGGCTCCGCCCGCGCTCAACAACAGGCGGCGGCTGATTGGTTTATTCATCGTGGGAAAAGAACGGTTCATTGTTTTTTCACCTGTAATCCTGAGCGTGTTCGTGGTCATTTGGTACTGAGGTCGTAAGAGGTTGTTGGGACAAGGCTGTCACACTATTTCGCAGTTGAGACGCGCCAGCGCCTTGTCGACCCAGGATGTGTCCAGGGTGCCGTCCCTGATCTGCTCAATCGTGACGGTCTCCGCAGCATGCTTGGCGTTTGCGGCTGCGTAGATCTCGTCGGCAGCGGCGTACGGTACGCACAACAGCCCATCAGCGTCACCAACGATGAGGTCACCGGGGCAGATCACCATGCCGTCAATGGAAATGATGCCGTTGATTTCACCCGGACCATCTTTGTAAGGGCCCCTGTGCGTAACACCCTTGGCAAAAACGGGGAAGTGGCCCTGCGAGATCATGTCGTAGTCTCGTATGGCGCCGTTGATGACGATGCCAGCAGCACCTCTGCTCTGCGCATAGGACACCATGATTTCGCCAATCAGTGCATTGGTCAGGTCGGCACCCCCATCGACCACGATCACATCTCCCGGCCGGGCCATGTCAAGTGCCTTATGGATCATCAGGTTGTCACCGGGGCGGGTCTTGACGGTGAACGCCGGACCTGCAAGAACCCCACTTTTGTGCATTGGCCTCAGCATAGGCCCGCCGGCGCTGATTCGCGACATGCAGTCGCTCACATTGGCAACAGGGATCGCCCTGAACTTTTCGACGATGTCCTTGCTGACTCTTACTTCGTTTTTATGGATACTGAACCCGAACATGTTTTCCTCATCATTTGCTTAAAAGGCAATGTTATTTTTGCCCTCCAGATTGAAGACGCGGGTTTCCCCTTGCAAGAGGCGTTTTAACAATTGAATGATTTATGGAAATGAAAAATTTAATTTATGGTTCGTACCGGCATTGCAGTTGACGAAGGGAGGGTTGTTATCAGCAACTGTTTGATGGTTGAACCATCAACAATTAAAATTTGAAAGTAATCAATGAAAACATGTCCGCAGTAGGGCGGCCGGAACCAGCGGCAGTGATCGAAAGTAGCAGTCGCTGGCGATCGCAATCGCTTCTATCTTTTCTCAAAAGTCTGACAACCTGGGCTCAAGGGCCTGACTGGAAAATCAATGAACTGGTCTAAAGCTATCGCGGCTGCTTTGCTGGCGTCCGGCCTGGGGACAACGCTGGTGCACGCCCAGTCAAGTGCGAACCAGGCGGCTTCAAGCTACCCGTCCAGGCCGATACGGCTGGTGGTTCCATATCCTGCTGGCGGCGGCCTTGATGTGATGTCACGCCTGCTTGGCGACCGGCTCAGCCAGAGCCTGGGGCAGCCGGTGGTGATTGACAACAAGCCTGGCGCGGGGACGATTCTGGCCGCCGAGCTGGTCGCTAGGTCACCTGCGGATGGCCACACGCTGATGATCACCACCGATGCCACGGTAACGATCAACCCGCATCTGTACGCCCGCCTGCCCTATGACCCGGTCAAGGACTTCGCGCCCATCACGCAGCTGGTGCTCTTGAATCAGTTGCTGCTGGCCAACCCTGCCGTACCTGCCGACAACCTCAAAGAGCTGGTGGTTTATGCCAAGGCCAACCCCGGCAAGCTGAATTACGCGTCTTACGGCAGTGGCAGCCAGCCGCATCTGGCCATGGAAATGCTCAAGAGCCAGGCCGGCGTTGACATCGTTCATGTGCCCTACAAAGGCATTCCACAAGCCGTGCCGGCAGTTTTGGCCAACGAGGTGCAGATGACGTTTTCTGGCGCGGCGTCCTCGCAGGCGCATCTGAAGGCTGGCAAGCTGAAAGCGTTGGCGGTGGGCGGCAAGAACCGCATGCCTTTGTTGCCGGACGTTCCCACCTTCAGCGAGTCCGGCTTTCCGGATGTGCCGTCCAACGCCTGGTTCGGGCTGTTCGCGCCAGCCGGAACGCCGCGCGCCATTGTGCTCAAGCTGCATGCAGAAGTGACCCGTATCCTGAAGGATCCGGAGTTCGTGCAAAAGGAACTGCTGGCCAAAGGTTATGAACTGGTAGCCAGTACGCCGGAAGAGTTCGCAGTTTTTCTGGTCGCCGACAGCAAGCGCAATGCGCAGGCCGTCAAGATATCTGGCGCCAAGGTCGAATGACCTTGGCTGCAAAAAAAGTCTGGCGACAGTACGACCAGGCCGCACTCGACATTCAGTACAACAGCCGCGCCACGGTGCCTGATGTCGGCGTGTACCTGAAAGCCTATGCAGACGCAACCCGGTCGGCTCAGGCAGGGCTGTCCTGCCAGCGAGATGTGCCTTACGGCCCCGGCGCCAGCGAGCGCCTGGACGTCTACCCGGCCACCGGCCCCGATGCGCCGGTGCTGGTCTATCTGCATGGAGGCGACTGGCGTGCGCTGTCCAAGGCCGACAGCGGTTTTGCCGCCCCCGCGTTTGTCAACGCGGGTGTGACGTTCATTGCGCTCGACTTCAGCCTGGTGCCGCAGGTGGGACTGCTGGAGATGGGCGAGCAGGTCCGGCGCGCGGTAGCCTGGATCTGGCGCAACGCCGCAGCGTTCGGCGGCGATCCCGGGCGGTTGCATGTTGCAGGCCATTCGTCGGGCGCAAACCTGGTGGGGCAGTTGCTGATGACCGACTGGGCGGGCCGATTTGGGCTGCCCGCGGACACGATCAAAAGCGCGGTTTTTGCCAGCGGACTGGGTGATCTTGAGCCGGTGCGCCTGTCGTTTCGCAATGCGAATTTGCACTTGACGCCCGAGGTGGTGCACAAGGCTTCCCTGCTGCGGCAAGAGCCGCGAGCGTGTTGCCCGCTGATGGTGCTGGTGGGCGCAGACGAGACCGATGACTACCGAAGTCAAAGCCGCGAGGTAGTGACCCACTGGGCAGCCGCTGGAAACAGGGCCACGCTGCACGAACTGGCCGGACGGCATCACTTTGACGCGGTCCTGCAGTGGGCCGACCCTGCCAGCGCGTGCTTCCACGCACATCTTGACCTGATCCATGCCGCGGGCCGCCCGGTCGACGCGGGCTTACAGAAATGAACAACGCACCCGTGTGGCTGGGCATGAGCCAGGAGGAACTGGACGCCGCCTACGACCAGCTCAAGTACGCCCCCAACCAGATGCAAGTGCTGGAACGCTTTGCCCGTAACAGCGAACAGGCGCGGGGCAGGCTGGGTCAGCCGCTGCGCTGGGCATACGGCGAAAGTACGGTGGAGGCGCTTGACGTCTACACCACGCAGCAGCCCCACGCGCCGGTATGCGTCTTCATCCACGGCGGCGCATGGCGCTCTGGCCTGGCCCGCAACTACGGGTTTCTGGCAGAGCTGTTCACGAACGCGGGCGCGCATCTGGTGGTGCCGGACTTCGTGTCCGTGCTGGAAACCGATGGCGACCTGTTGCCGATGGCCGAACAGGTCCAGGCCGCCATTGCCTGGGTTTATCGCCATGCGAGCCGGTTTGGCGGCAATGCGGACCAGATATATGTGTGCGGCCACTCGTCGGGCGCACATCTGGCCGCGGTGGCGCTGTATGCGCCGTGGCGACAATCCCACGACTTGCCCGGCAACCTGCTGAAGGGCGCGGTGTGCTGCGGCGGTCTCTACGACCTGCGGCCGGTGCGGCTGTCGGCACGCAGCAGTTATGTCCGCTTGACGGACGAGACCGAGCTGGCGCTCAGCCCGATGCGTCATCTGGGCCACATCCATACGCCGCTTGTCGTGGCCCATGGTTCGCTGGAAACGCCTGAATTCATCCGGCAGTCGCGCGAATTTGCTCAGGCACTGGCGGCCGCCGCCAAGCCCGTCGAATTGCTGACGGCCGACGCCTGCAATCATTTCGAGATTCTGGAAACGCTGGCCAACCCTTACGGTTTGCTGGGGCGAGCCGCCCTCAGGCAGATGGGGCTGGGCCCGGCGCACTGAGCGGCAAGCCTGCCCGTCAGCTGGCCGGTCAGGTGACCGGTGTGGTTAGCCGAGGCTGGGGCAGTGCGGCAAAGCCGGCAGCACCCAGCGCCAGCAGCACTGCAATGCTGCCGAGCACGGCCGTAAAAGGCTCAAGGCCCCGGGCGGTGGCGGCTGATGCCACTACCCCCGTCAGCCACTGCATCGCCGCGATACCCAGAAACATCGACATCGTGAACAGCGCCATCGCGCGGCCGGTGATGGCTGTCGGATAGGACGAGCGCACATCGGCGTACTGCAACACGAAGTAGCCCGACAGCAGGCCGATCAAAATAGGTGCCGCCACGTCCACCACGGTGTTGTGCAGCAGCGCAAAAACGCCAAACAGACCGGCCAGCAGCAGCGTAAAGCCGATGATCCAGCGGCGTCGGGTCGCCGGGCCCGGATCAAAGCGTCCAAAGAGCGGCGGCCCGGCCAGGGACACCAGCGACATCGCCAGCGCTACGTTGCCGCTTTGCACCAGCGAGAACCCGTGCCGCTCGGTCAGCAGCGGGCCCAGCCACAAGCCGCGCAGTGTGATGAAGGACGCATAGCTCACGCAGCCCAGCAGCACGATGCCAGCGGTATGCGGCAGCAAAAACAGCGCGCCAAACCGGCGCAGGGCTTCGGTCATGCGCTCGGGTGCTTTCGGCTCGTCCGTGGCTGCGGCAGCCGGCTCATGCACCAGGCGCGCCAGCAGCAGCCATGCCAGCACCGCCAGGCCACCCAGCACCGCAAAACCCATGCGCCAGGACGTCGCCTGGATCAGCCATGCCAGGGGCGTTCCGGTCAGCAGCATGCCGATGCCGCCCAGCCCCAGCGTGAGGCCGGAAACAGCGGCAAACCGGCTGGCCGGAAAGTGGCGCGCAATAAACACGGTGCACACCAGAAACGCGGGCGCGCAGCCAATGCCGATGAGCACCTGGCCCAGCACCAGCATGCTGTAGCTGGTGGCCAGCGCCGACAGTGCAGAGCCGGCAATCGCCACCGGAAAAGCCACCAGCACCGTACGGCGCACGCCATGCAGGTCGATGCCGATACCCATAAAGATCTGCATCGCACCAAAAGCAAAATGAAAAGCGCCCGCATACAGGCCCAGTGCACTGGCATCCAGCGCAAATTCCGCCTGCAGCGGCACCGCCATGATGGCCGCCACCGTACGCCAGGCCTGGCTCAGCGCAAACGCGGTGGTCAGCGCCAGCAGCATCACCCACGGGGAGCGGACACGGGTCACGGAGGCGTCTGGCAGCTTTGGCAATCAGAACGCCTAAAAGGTACAGCCCTCGACACTTCAGGACGAACGCAATTCACGTCGGAGAACACGATACGAAGTACGTAACCGAGGAGATTCCCTCTGTGCAAGCAGGGGCCGTGGAACCGGCTTCGCCGGACCACAGGCGCATCCTTCGATGCCTCAGGACGAACGGCACTCCCCGTGGCAGGGCGCGACACGCAATGTGCAACCGTGGGGGCCGCATCTAATGGGGCTCAATGATGATGTCCATGCTCGCCATGCACATGGCGGTGGGCAATCTCTTCTTCCGTCGCGGCGCGTACGTCCGTCACCTTCAAAGTAAAGCGCAAGGCTTTGCCGGCCAGCGGATGGTTGGCGTCCAGGATGACGGTATCGCCCTTGATCTTGACGACATTGAAGACCTGCTCGCGCCCGTCGGCGCCGCGCCCTTCCAGCTGGCCGCCCACCTTGACGCCGGGCGGAAACTGGCTGCGCGGAATGGTGCGCACCAGGTCTTCATCGCGCAGGCCAAAAGCGTCTTCCGCAGACAGCGCCAGCACGGTCTGAAAGCCGCGCTCCTGGCCGTTCAGGGCTTCCTCTATCTTGGGCAGTGTGTTGCCATATCCTCCGTGCAGGTACACCATCGGCGCGGTGCTTTGCTCTACCAGTTTTCCTTGTGCGTCGGCCACCTTGTAGCTCAGGGTGACGGCGGTGTCTTTGTCGATTTTCATGGAGTTGGCTTTCGTCGGCGTTCATCGGCTGCCAGGGATGCAGCTGGCGCGCGCCAAAATTTTGGGGGCTGTCGATCTTAGCAATGCAGCAGCAGCCGCACGCGTTGCCCGCTGCCCGTCCTGACGTGAGCCGCATCGGGCAGGCTTGAAGGATAGCCGCCTACACCGCTGGCCTCAACCTGCCCCCACAGTAAGTTCTTGAACAGGTGTTTGCCGCCCCCACTTCTGTCCTATGTCACAGGCCATTCCCATCATTCCTGACCCTTTTTCCGGTGCAGCCGCTGCGCCGCCGGTGCAACCGGCTGCTACCGAAACCATCGAGCTGCTGTCGCCCGGTGTGACACCGCGTCAGCTGTTTGTGCTGCTGCATGATGCGGGCGGTACTGCAGCCGACATGCTGGAGCTGGGCGGACTGCTCGGCGATGCGTTTGCGCAGGCCGCGGTACTGATTCCCGAAGGGTTTTCAGGGCCGCATGCCGATGCCGCAGGCGCCGCCGCGTCAGGGCAGGATGACGCGGCCGCGCTGGCCTTGCGGGTTGAGGCACTGGCAGCCTTTGTGCGTCTTCAGCAGCAGCGCTTTGATGTGCTGCAGTCCGACACCGCGCTGGCGGGGCTGGGCGCCGGCGCCAGCCTGGCGCTTGCCCTGAGCGATGCGCATGACGGTCTGGTCGGCCGCCTGCTGTCGTTTGGTGGGGGTTACCAGATCTGGCCGGCGAGGGCACCGGCGCTGACGACGCTACACCTGCTGCACGGCCAGAATGACCGGGTTGTGCCAGTGGCCCGCACCCGCAGGGATTTTGAGCACCTGATGGAACTGGGCGCCGATGCCACCCTGGACGTCGCGGCAACCTTGGGCCATGAGCTGCACCCCGCGCTGATGGACCAGGCCGTCAACCGGCTGCAGACCTGCGTGCCCTTGCGCCACTGGCGCGCTGCTTGAGTAAAATATTAATCAAATAAGGCTCTAGCCCAATAGATATAAGGGTTTTTAGCTACTAAAAACGTAGCAAAAAGCTTTGCCGGCAATACCACTCAGCGGCAGGCAAGCAGGGGCTTGGCGAACAGCTGGCTTTTCATGCCATTGAGCTGGGCTTGCAATGCGGCGTCCGCTGCGGGGAACTTTACCCGCTGACCCCGTACCTCGGCGTTGCCCTGTACCACCCTTGCCGTGCGCACGCCCTGCTGGCTGATGCGCGCAAGCTCTGCCTCTGCCTCCGGCTGCGTGGCAAAGTTGCCGAGCGACAGGCCAGGCTCCAGCGCGGGATTGCCCAGCGCTTGAAACGCAACCTGGCGCTGACGAAGCTCGGCTTTTTTCTTGTCCAGCGCTTCCATGTCCGCATAGCGGCCCATATAAACCAGCCAGCGGACCGGCTCGACGCTGCTCTCGATAAGCCAGCTGCCTGGCGGCAACGTGCCCTGCAGCCGGCTGCGCAGCGCAGCGGTTTGTTCTTCGTTGTAGAGGCCTGCCTGCAGGCAGGACGTGGCTGGCGCCTGAGTTGATGCGGCCAGCAATGCCGGTGTCAGCGACGAGGCGGGCGAGCTTGCCCCAGGCGCTGAAGGTGCTGGCGAGAGCCTGCTGCCACCTGCAGGGCCCGGTTGCTGCCCCGCCGCCGGCTGCAGCCGCAGAACTTCCGGCCTGATCTGCTGGCCCAGCCGATGCGGCTCGGTCTGTGCAGCAGGGGCAAAGCCCAGCGCTGCCAGCGACCCCTTGGCCCACGCCAAGTAGGCGGCATTGGCCAGCAGCAGTGCCAGAACCAGCAGCCTCAACATACAGGCTCTTCTCCCCACGAAGCGGCATCTGGCCGGCTGCCGGCCACGCTGCCAAACCCGCCAGACAGGGGCCTTATGCTGACTTCCGAACTGGTGATTTCCTTCATGCCAGCCGCAGTATGCACCAGCAGAGCTCCGTTTTCACCTACGCCGTGGGCTGTTCCGTGGGTGATGCCTTGCGCGCCATGCACCGCCACCGCCTGGTCGGCAAGCACATCGCGTCGGGCAAAACGCGCTTGAAACGGCGCAAAGCCGAAGCGCTCGAAAGCCTGCAGGTTTTGCACCAGTGCGGGCACGATGCGCAGCAAGGTGGCGGCAGCATCTGCCTCGTGATCGATCTCTTCCAGGCAGCCGGGCACATTCGACGGTGCAACACTTGCCGTGCCGGCATCAGCTGCCAGATCAACCGGGCGGATATTGATACCGACGCCGATCACCACATAGCGCAGCTCGTCCCGGTTGGCCGTCTCGACCAGAATGCCGGCAAGCTTGCGGCCATTGGCCGCCTGGCCCGGGCGCTGGAGCCACAGGTCGTTGGGCCACTTCAGGCCCACGGCGTTGCCGCTGGCGTCCAGGCTTTCGGCCACGCTGATGCCGACAGCCAGCGACAGCCCCGACCAATCGACGGGCGCAAACGGCAGACCCAGCGAAAACGTCAGGCTAGCGCCGCGTTGGCTTTGCCACTGACGGCCGAGCCGGCCCCGTCCCGCGTTTTGCTGCTCGGCGACCAGCAACACCGGATCGTTCTGGCAGGGCGTGGCGCGAAAGCGCCGCATCAGCTCGGAGTTGCTGGAATCAATCTCCGGCAACACCTCAACGGTAAAGCCCGGCAGATGGGGCTCGACAGCCTGCCAAATGGCTTCGGCAGGCCACCGGATGGGCGCTGGAGAACTGGCGGGCGATGCAGCACGCATGAGGGACCTTGGGCGTGCGTGCTTATTGCTTCGCGCGCTTGGCGGTTTTTTGGCTGGCCGCCTTGTTGGCAGCGGTTTGCGCAGGCTTTACCGCTTGGGCTGCCTTTGCTGCCTTTGCCGGCTTGGCGGGCTTTTTCTCACGCGTAGCCAGCAGCGTGCCGCGGCAGTTTTTGGCGCCACACCAGCAGGGGTATTCAGCCAGCAACTTTTTCGTATGCCGCGCATCAATGACCAAGCCGTAGTCGAAAAAGAGCTCTTCACCCGCCTTGATGTTGCGCAGGGCCTTGATGAAAATGCGGCCCTCATCATCTTCTGCTTCGCAGTTGGGCTGGCAGCTGTGGTTGATCCAGCGCGAGGAATTGCCCCCGTGCTTGCCATCAATGACGTGCTTCTCGTCAATATGAAAGTAGAAGGTGTGGTTGGGATTGGATGGGTCGTGCGGGTGCCGGCGCAGGGCTTCGGGCCAGGTGATGACCTCGCCCGCATATTCAATCAGCGTCTCGCCCTCTGCCAGGTCCTGAAGCGCAAACACGCCCTTGCCATGCACGTCAGATCGGCGGGTCTGCAACCGGCGCTTGTCGCCCGCGGTGGGCACTGTTGCCGCCTTCGGCTCACGTGACTTGACGGCTGAAACGGGAGCCGGCTCGGCACGCGTGGAAGAGGCCTGTTTTTTTGACACGACGATTTTTTGGTATGGTTAATTCATGCCCAGGCGCGCAGGTGCGTGGGCGCGCAGGTGCGCGAGAAGCCCGTATTGTAGTGAGCGCCAGCCGTCACCAGGCTGCTGGCCTGACCGTCTTGCCATGCCTGCGGGATGGTTCCAGCCTGACCTGGCGCCCATGCATTTCTGCCAGCAAAGGCGACAGGTAGCCAGCCTGCGCAGAGCCTATTGAGCGCCCTGGCGCAGGCCGGGCGGGCGGCTTGTGGTGTACTGGCAGCATTTTTTGCAGGCGAAGAGACGCCAGCTGCGCATACTGATAACAAGTTGTGTGACGAGGCTGTGAAGCGCCGGGTTGGGCCCGGATGCGACGCAGCGAGGCTTGTCAGCCGTGAGGATTTGAAAAGTGAATATGAAAACTTTGGTGATTGCAGAGAAGCCTTCGGTGGCGCAGGACATCGTCCGCGCCATCACACCGATGGCCGGAAAATTTGAAAAGCATGACGAGTACTTCGAGAGCGATGAATGGCTTGTCACGTCCGCGGTCGGACATCTGGTCGAGATACAGGCACCGGAAGAATTCGATGTCAAGCGTGGCAAGTGGAGCTTTGCCAACCTGCCGGTGATTCCTCCGTACTTTGACCTGAAGCCGATGGACAAGACCAAGACGCGGCTCAACGCCATCGTCAAGCTGACCAAGCGCAAGGACGTTGGCGCGCTCGTCAACGCGTGTGACGCTGGGCGCGAGGGCGAGCTGATCTTCCGGCTCATCCAGCAGTACGCCAAGAGCGCGCATCCAGTCAAACGGTTGTGGTTGCAGTCGATGACGCCAGCGGCCATCCGCGAAGGTTTTGCCTCGTTGCGCTCGGACCAGCAGATGCTGCCGCTGGCCGATGCCGCGCGCTGCCGCTCCGAGGCCGACTGGATGGTCGGCATCAACGGCACGCGTGCCATGACGGCTTTTAATTCACGCGATGGCGGGTTTTTTCTGACGACCGTCGGCAGGGTGCAGACGCCGACGCTGTCCGTGGTAGTGGAGCGTGAGGAAAAAATCCGCAAGTTCGTGTCTCGAGATTACTGGGAGATCCATGCGTCTTTCGTGGCCGAAGCGGGCGAATACCCCGGCAAGTGGTTCGATCCCAAATGGAAGAAGGCCGCTGCCAATGCCGCAGCGCCAGGCTACACAGACGGTGCCGAGTCCGACCCGGAACTGAAATCCGACCGTCTGTGGTCCGAACGCGAAGCGCGTGAGATTGCCGAAGCGGTGCGCGGTAAGCCCGCAACGGTGACGGAAGAAAGCAAACCCACGACGCAAGCGCCCGGCCAGCTGTTCGATCTGACATCGCTGCAGCGCGAGGCCAACGGCAAGTTCGGTTTCTCAGCCAAGACCACGCTGTCGATTGCGCAAAGCCTCTACGAGCGGCACAAAGCCCTGACCTATCCGCGTACAGATTCGCGCGCGCTGCCTGAAGATTACCTGCCCGTTGTCAAGAAAACATTCGAAATGCTGGCCGATAGCGGCATGCGGCACCTGGCGCCGCATGCGCTGACAGCGCTCAATGGCAACTACATCAAGCCCAACAAGCGCATCTTTGACAACGCCAAGGTCAGCGACCACTTTGCCATCATCCCCACGTTGCAGGCGCCCAGCGGCCTGAGCGAGGCCGAGCAAAAGCTTTACGACCTGGTCGTGCGCCGCTTCATGGCGGTGTTTTTCCCAAGCGCTGAATACCTGGTGACGACACGCATATCGCTGGTGGTGAACCACAGTTTCAAGACCGAGGGCAAGGTTCTGGTCAAGCCTGGCTGGCTGGCGATTTATGGCAAGGAAGCCGAAAGCGAAGCCACCGACGACAAGGACAGCAAGACGCTGGTGCCAGTCAAGCCGGGTGAAATGGTACGCACCGAAACTGCCGATGCCAAAGGGCTGAAAACCCGGCCACCGGCACGCTACACAGAAGCGACCTTGCTGGGCGCGATGGAAGGCGCCGGCAAAACCATCGACGATGACGAGTTGCGCGAAGCCATGCAGGAAAAAGGCCTGGGCACGCCCGCCACGCGCGCAGCCACCATCGAGGGCCTGATCGCTGAAAAATACATGTTGCGCGAAGGGCGAGAGCTGATACCGACCGCGAAGGCGTTTCAGCTGATGACGCTGCTGCGCGGCCTGGATGTGCAGGAGCTGTCGAAGGCAGAGCTCACCGGCGAATGGGAATACAAGCTGGCCCAGATGGAGCAGGGTAAGCTGAGCCGCGAGACCTTCATGGCAGAGATCGCGACCATGACCGAGCGCCTTGTGGCCAAGGCCAAGGGGTACGACAAGGACAGCATTCCGGGCGACTACGCCACCTTGAGCGCGCCCTGCCCGAACTGCGGCGGTGTCATCAAGGAAAACTACCGGCGTTACACCTGCACGGGCAAAAACGGTGAAGGTTGTGGGTTTTCTTTCGGCAAGACACCGGCGGGCCGCACGTTCGAGCTGGCCGAGGTGGAGCAATTCCTGCGCGACAAAAAGATCGGACCGTTGGAGGGCTTCAGGTCCAAGGCCGGTTGGCCGTTTACTGCCGAGATGGTCATCAAGTTTGACGAGGAAACCAAAAACTACAAACTTGAGTTTGATTTTGGCGACGACAAGAACGCAGAGACCGGCGAGATCGTCAGCTTTGAGGGCCAGCAGTCACTTGGACCCTGCCCCAAATGCAGCGGCGGCGTTTTTGAACACGCCAAGAACTACGTCTGTGAAAAATCAGTGCCAACGCCGGAGCAACCCACACCCAGCTGTGACTTCAAAACCGGCCAGGTCATCCTGCAGCAGCCGATAGAGCGCGAGCAGATGGTCAAGCTGCTGGAAAGTGGCAAGACTGACCTGCTCGACAAGTTTGTGTCAATGCGGACCCGGCGCCCCTTCAAGGCGATGCTGGCCTGGGATGCCGAGGCTGGCAAGGTCAATTTTGAATTTGCGCCGTCGAAGTTTCCGCCGCGCAAAACCGCTGGCGCTGGCCCGGCGCGCGCCGTGAAAACGCCTTTCGGCAAGACCGTTGTGGCCAAGGCCGCAGTCACCACCGCAGCTGTCAAGAAGGCGGGTGCCAAGTCAACCGCCAAGACTGCCGCCAAATCGGCAGCAGTCAAGGTGGCAAAGCCCAAGGCGCCCCGCAAGACCACGCCCGGTACCGGCCTGAAGCCCAGCGAGTCACTGGCAGCCGTCATCGGCGCCGAACCCGTCGCCCGCACGCAGGTCATCAAAAAGCTCTGGGACTACATCAAGGCAGAAGGCCTGCAGGATGCGGCCAACAAGCGCGCCATCAATGCCGATGCCAAGCTGCTACCGGTGTTCGGCAAACCGCAGGTGACAATGTTTGAGCTGGCCGGGATTGTGGGCAAACACCTGA
>JAQGNE010000093.1 GCA_028291985.1 Polaromonas sp.
GAGTAGTACTCAGCAACTGCGGTTTTGTTGTTCTGGATGGACTTGGCGGCGATGAGGCCTGCGTCGGTACCGGTGTAAGCGTCAATAGCGGTGGCTGCCTCAAGGGCGATCTGGCCCTTGTTAACACCAGCGTTGAGCTTGGAAATAACCCAGTCAACAGCAATAGCGTTGTTCTGCAGGCCGTAAGGCGTGAGGAACTTGGCGGCAAATTCCGATGACGATTGGAAATTTGGGTGGAGGGCTTTGAATGCGCCCGTGGTGGACAGCGTTTGTGCCAGTGCAGACAGGCTGCGGCCGTTGGCTTCAAAAACGCTGGTGATCTCGCTCAGGTACGTGCTGCCGGCAGGGGCATTGAACATTGCGACCACCAATTTCAGGATGTTGGTGCGCTCTGCAGTTGTAATAGCCATTGAAAGTTTCTCCAAAAGTGTGAGAGGTGTATCCAGGTACCCATTGCACCTAGCGACGAAAGAAGTATAAACACAGCAGTTTCGGCACTGCTGTGATTGCAGTCACACGCTCATCAACAAAATCGGTAAATTTGATTTTCAACAACAGTCGGTGTTGTCTTACTGCAGAGACCAGCGAATTCCGCTATAGAAACCGGTCTGGCGGCTGCGAAAAGCCTCCAGATTGCTGTGCTGAACATTGATTTCTGCACTTAAAAACCAATCAGCATTCGGCCAAGCCGAAAAAGGCCTGGAAAGCTCTGCGCGCAGGGTATGGCGTTTGATGTTGCGCTTGAGGTTGTCTGCCAGTAGCGGGCTGTAACCTGCAGCGTCGGTTTGTCGGCTAAAGCCGTAGTCGCTGCTCAGTTTGTAGCTGGCGTAGCGGCCTTCCCAGCCGGCGCGCACCTCGGAGCGGGTGAAGTTTGCGCCCGGTCTGTCTGCCGCGCTGGCCCGGTCAGTACCGGTGCGCGCCTGCAGGTTGACCAGTTGCGAGGCCAGCCCGCCGGGCGTTTCCGTCGCGTCCATGGTGCAGACAACGGCAGCCAGCGCACCAACATAACGGCCATCGAGCGTGCGGCTGGAGGGATACAGCCGGTTTTCAAACTCCAGGCCGGCACTGGGCCGACACTGCCCCGCCCACACATCGCGGCCAAACGCGGCATTGCCGCTGGCTTGCCACTGATGCTGCAGGCTGGCGCGAAAGGTCCTGAGCAGCTGCTGGCCGCCAAAAACGACCTGCGTGCCACCAACCCGGGCAATCCATTGGCGGGGTGCGTCTTGTGCCTGCAACCAGGTGGCCGCTACGTCGGCCTGCTGGTACCGGGTTTCGGCATCGCCGGTGTGGCGTGCGCGCAAATCAGCCTGAAACAACCATAGCTGGCTGCCCTGGGGCTTCAAGCCCTGCCACTGGGCGATACCCAGCGCCGCCAGTCCACGACGCGGGCGGGAGCTTTCCAGCAGCGGCAAGGTCAGTGAACCCTGGGGGAAAGTGAGCGTCAACTCCGATGCAGACGGCGCGTTGTTGAGGTTGCTGTCGACACCCGCAGCGGTGGTGAGCAACCAGCGGGAGCGCAGGATGTCAGGGTTGCTTGCGGCGAGTTCCTTGTCGAGCAACTGGCGTAAACCAGGGGTCAAATCCTGTCGGTTGCTTAATTGCAACAAGAGCTCGCGCGCAGAGCGGGTGTCGCCGACGCCTATCAGGGCGGAGGCGTAGTCAAACTGTGCGCCAGGCAAATCAGGATTGATGAGGAGCGCTCTTTCCAGTGATTCGATGGCGGGTGCCGGCCGGCCCTGACTCAACAGCGTAGCGCCGCGCCATGCGTGAAACGGTGCACTGTTCAGGCAGAACGGGGCATTCGCATCAAGCCTGGCCAGCAGTGCTTCAAGCTCTGCCGTCGCGCTGGGCAACGGGTAAACCGGCTGAACCGGGCAAATTTTTGTCAGAGCAGCGTCAGGCGCGTCTGCATTTTTGGCTGCCGCTGTAGGCGGTAGGAGAGTCGGAGCCGAAGAGGGACTGACCAAAACCGTGTCGGGTTTGGAGACGGCAAAGCCGGATGGGCTTTCCGCAAGCGACTGGGCATACGCAGAGCCAGCTGCAGTACATACGACGAAGCCGAACCCTGCAAGCCACCCATGGAGGCGCGGGGGGTCAAGCTGAAATGTCACGCGGCGGAATTTTTCTGCAGTTGATGGAGGTAAAGAAGGTTACTTTGTTCAGCAGCTCCGCCGGGCTGCAAGAGCGTGCGAAGTGTAAATACTTTGCAGCTGCGCTGCAAGCCGGGCAACAAAAAGCTGCCCAAGGTTTTGACAGCAATGTCCGGCCCCTGGGCGGGCTGAACCGCGTGAAGGCATCGCTCTGCCGCTTCTTGGCCAATGAGGACTGGATACGCGAGATCGGCTGTCATATCGCGGAGGCCGACCGCAACCGTTACCGGGATTCCGAGTACGGCATGCACCCGGCGCCGGGCGGGCCCAAAAGAGCCCACCAGTGCCATGCCGCTTTCGATGCCTATGCAGACGCTGAGGGGTTCAAGGCCGGTTCCCGTCGTATTGGGGAGCTCTTCGGTGCAGCGCAACCAGAGTTCGCGGCTGGCAGCCAGGGCCTTGGCAGGGTGATCCGTGCAAGCCAACGGGCCGTTGAAAACAGCCAGAAGGTTGTCGCCAACCATCTCGCGCACAACACCGCCGTGTTCACCAATGACGGTTTCAGCGGTAATAAAAAAGCGGTGCAGCACGCGGGCCGCGTCTTCGGGGCTTCGGGCCTCGCAGTAACGTGAGAAGTTTTGAAGATCCGCCACCAGCACTGTGACGTCGTCCCGGTTGGCCTCGATGTTGCCGGTGGGTTCGGTCAAGGCTATCTGCTCAGCCACCGGACTGGAGACATAGCTGGACAAATTACGGTAAACCAGGCTTTTTTCGGCCAGGCTGCGTGCATGCTCTGCCAAGGCCAGGCCCAGCCCGGCCAGCCCCACCGCCAGAGCCGGGGCCGCCCAACCTACGAACAGGGCGGAATTGACCAGCAAAATAGCTTGCAGGACGAACGCCATTGCAGCCAGAACTACTGCCAGCACGGGCAGCAGCACGACCGCACGGTATTGCCGCAATCCGCGGTTGCCAGCGAGTTTTAACAGGGCAAGGACGGCAAATGCAGCAAACGCGAGCTGTAGCCAGACAGCGCCTTGAGGTGTGTACGGCACGGCATCATCAAGCGCTGCGGCAAACAGCTGGGCGTGCACCTCGGACCCTGATACCGCGCTGCCGAGCGCAGTTGGGACGATGTCGGCCAGACCGAACGCCGACGCACCAATGACGACAACGGCTCCCTTGAGCATGCCGGCGGGCACGCGTCCTTCCATCACATCAGCGGCTGAAACTGCGGCCATCGCCTCCCGCGAGATCCGGTAAGGTACGCGGATATGCCCTTTTGCATCCATGGGCACGCGGCTGCCCAGGCCAGGCAATGCCAACTGCCACGCTGGTTGCCAAAGACCCGCACCAGGAACGGCCAGCAGGGAAGCCTCCGGCGGAAGCTGTCCGGCCGCCAATGGCGCACCCAGGGCGCTTAATCCCGCCAGGACCAGACTGGGGTAGGTGCGATCGCCGAAGCAGACGAAACCCGGCAACCGCCGGACCGCTCCGTCTGCGTCCAGTACAGGCGTGATATGGCCCGCCCTGCTGTGCAGCCCGCCAGCGTTGCCGATAAACCCTTGCGCCGCTACCGCTGGCGCCTGACACCCAGCCCCTGGAAGAGCTCCAGCCAACACCCCGGATTGCAGCTGGCTTTCGTTTCTGAGGGCAAATACCTGCGCCAATAGGGATGGCGCTTCAGCGTCGCGGGCACGTAATGCGCGGGTGAGCGCTTCTCCACCCGCGCGGCTGTCGGGAAACACGATATCGAAGAGCTTCAAGCCGACGCCTTGCTGATCAAGTTGGCTGGTGAGCTCGGCTATGGCTTCCCGGGACCAGGGCCATGCCCCGATTCGCGTCAGGCTGCTGTCGTCAATATCGACCAGAATGACCCGCCGCTCAGGTTGCGCGCTGGCGGTTAAGCGCCAGACAAAATCACTGCTGCGCTCGTCGAGTTGCGTCAGTGAATTCGGCGCAATCACCACCCAGGCCAGCCACGCGCACGCCGCCAGCACCAACACCGCCACACGGCCGCGCCAGGGATGCATCAACCAGCGACCGGCAAGGGGAGTCATTTACCTGGACCAGAGAGTAATACCCGACAGCGTACCGCCGGCGGCCGCTTTTTCAAACAGGTAACCAGCAGACTGCCCATCAAGCGCAAGTGCGCCGGCAACTGCCTGGGTACTGCTGCGTGCCGTAAAAATACCGTCGCTGCGAACCGAACCGGTCGCCTGCAGCAATACGTTGCCGGTGGGGACTGACGACAAATTCAGCGATGTGTTGAAAAGCCGCTCGGCAAAATTGACGGAAAGCGAGCCATTGTTGACCGCGGCCGGAAGCACCTGCCGGGCTGACGAGGTGAACTGCGCGTACCCCTGGTCAAGGGCAAAACTCAGGTGGTTGGCGGTCGGCCCAAAGTTGTTGTTCGAGTTTTCGATGCGATACAGCAAAAAGCTGTCGTCGCCGACGGTGATGTTGCGTCCTTCGCGCACCAAAAGCCGTTGCTGCGAAAAATCGGTGGCGGCAAGCGCCTCTGCCGACCATCGTCCCCAAGCCAACTGCGCGGGAGGAAGTGGCGCCGTTGGTGGAGCGGGCGTTGGCTCTGCTACCACCGGAGGCGGCAGCGGGGTTACGACCGGAGGCACAACGACTACCGGCTCGATGGGCAAAAACGGCATGGCGTCAGGGACGGGAATCTTTTCAACGGGAGGCGCAACAACACGTATCGTCGAGCCGATTTGCACGGCTTCACTCACCAGGCCCGACGTCAGCGCGTCACTGCCAGAACTTGCTGATGCCCTGCCCCCGAGATCCAGCGCGACATTGGACTCTCTTTCTCTTGCAGGCCGCTCGACAGAAGCCAGCATCGTTTCAGGTGACTTGCCGCCATTGAACAGCTTGAATTCGACCTGCGCCAGCGTATTTTTAAACTCGACCAGGGTGTTACTCATGTCAGCGCTGAGCAGCTTGGCCGCCGGAGAGCCGCAAGGACCGAGGGCTTGGGCAGAACAGCCTTCTCCGAACGGGGCCATGACGATGGCGCCTTGATTGACGGCAGCAACGGTTCGGCCAGGGCCGGTGCTGACCACAAAGTCTGTTCCCCGCACCCCGATGGCAACCAACGGCGTATTCAGGCGGAAACGTTCCCGTGCGCCTTCAGCAGCAGCCCCAGAGATCGCACGGGTGACACCCTTTTCCAGGCGAAAACGCACCAGAGATTGAGAGGCTTTAGCCGGGTCGTACTGGTAATCCTCGACGAGGAGGCGGCTTGTAGGCCGCAAGCTGACCAGGGCCCCGTCAACGAAACGGATGTGCACATGGCCGCCGGCGGACGTTTCAATACGGTCTCCGACCTGGATTTTGCTGCCGCGCTGGACGGGTGATGATTCGCCTGTGGCAGAGACAACCATGGCTTGCCCGATAGTCATGGTGGCTTCGCCCACCTTTTGAGCGTGCGCGGGAATACTTGCACCCACAACCGCAGCCAACGCCGCAAGTCGTGCAAACAACACAATTGCTGAACGCACGGGGGATAGTGGAGGTGTGGGCATCATGGAAACATTAGGCCACAACGGTCGCGCTTTGACTGTGACGCGCATCACAACCCGTCAAACAATCGCGATGCAAAAACTGTAGCGTCATGCACAATAACGGCCAAGCTGAACCATCAAAAATACCGTATCAAACACCCTCTGCAGACATCTTGTTATTTTTCGCCCCGCTATGGCCGCTGCAGCCCCGGTGTTGGCATTAATGCGGCTCTACGCCCGATTGCAAGTCTTCTCGTAACATGCCGGTACCGTTAAGCGTTTTGCAGAGTCTGCCCTTGCTGGCGAGCCTGCCGCAGGTGACGATTGCGCATCTGGCGCAACAGGCTGTCGAGGTCAGTTTTGCCAAGCGCGAGGTGGTGCTGCACAAGGCATCAGTTCCCAGTTCGCTGTGTTTTCTGCTGGAGGGCCGCTTGCAAGGCGTAGATTTCACGATGGACGACCGTGAAGTCGGCTTGTATTTTATAAACCCGGGTGACTACTTCGGCGAAGTTGCTGTCATTGACGGGAGCACGCAGCCTGAATTTGTCACCGCAGTAGCCAAATCGAAGGTTGTTCTGATTTCGAGGGCGCTGATAAAACCTATATTGTTCGGCTCACCCAAACTGGCAGAATTGCTTTGCCTGCGTCTGGCGGTACGCTTACGCGAGGTTGCAGCGCAGCGCCGTATCCTGGGTCTTGCCAATCCGCTGCAGCGCGTCTGCGCTCAACTTGATTTACTTAGCGCCTCCGTTGCCGGGCAAGTCAAGGTTAGAAATGCCCCCACACACCAAGAACTCGCCATCATGATCAATGTAAGCCGTGAAACCGTAACCCGGGTGTTTCAGCTGTTGCAAGGCCGGGGCATCGTTGAACGAGACGGAAACGACCTGCGTATAGACGAGCCAGACGTCTTGCGGAACACGGCTTCCGGTCAGCCATTGGCTGCTTTATGAACACCACAGCCCGGCCCGGCGTGATGACCTACGTCGGCAAAATGCATCCGCTACTGCCATGGGGACATCAGTACCTCATCAAGCAATTGGCGCGTCGCGATGTCCTGGCGCGGTACAAAGGCTCGGTTCTAGGTCTTGGCTGGGGTTTGCTTTTTCCGCTGCTAATCCTTATGGCCTACACCTTTGTGTTTCGCACGGTGTTCAAGGCGCGATGGCCGGGAGGTGGCGATAGCACGTCCGAGTTTGCGCTGCAGGTATTTGCCGGACTGGTCGTTTTCAATTTGTTTTCAGACCTGCTGAACCGTGCGCCGCGCTTGATACTGGAGCAACCCAATCTTGTCAAACGAGTCGTCTTTCCGCTTGAGATTTTGCCCTGGGTGGCGTTGTGCAGCGGCCTTTTTCACGCGTCGCTGGGTTTGATCATCTTGTTGCTGGCAGTGATGATCGTGGGGCCGGGTCTAACGCCCTGGGCGCTGACGGCGCCGCTGGTATTCATGGCTGCGTTACCCACGCTCCTGGGACTTGCGTGGCTGCTGTCGGCACTCGGCGTTTTCATACGGGATATCAGCCATGCAATGGGCCCGGCCGTAACCATGTTGATGTTCATGTCGCCTGTGCTTTACCCTGCAGAGGCATTACCGTCCCACATGAGAGGCTGGCTTTGGCTGAACCCGCTCACGCTTCCTATAGAGAACCTTCGCAATGTGTTGCTGAAAAATCAACCACCGCATTGGGAAGGGTTGTTGGTCTACACATTGGTAGGCCTTGTCTTTGCGTATCTGGCGTTTCGATTTTTCAATCGCCTCCGTCCAGCGTTTTCAGACGAGGTTTGACCAGCGTTTGCGCCACGACGCCCAGCCACGCTCTGGCTGGCTTGTAACGCGCAGTGGGTGAGGTGTGCCCTGGAATACGAGGCCGAAAGGGTCTTCTGTAGCTTGCTTTACGGTGGCAACCCTTACCCCTTCTGCAGCATCGACCCCGGGCTGCAAGGTGTAGGTACGGAACACATTCAACGCGTTTATATGCTTGTCGTAGGCCTGCACAGCCAGTTGCGAACCGAAGCACTGCATGGCGGCATGCTTGCGCTGCAGCACCGCCGTGATGTCAATCAGGTGGCTGGGCATTAACGGCACACCTACTTCGTATTGCACCAGGGTATAGCCTTCGCCGAGTCGCTGTATCGCGTTCAGGGCTATTTGCGCAGTGGCAAGGTGATCAGGATGGATTTCCCAAAACGACGGCGCAAAAAGAACATCTGCGCCAAGGTGCTTCATGCGCCGTACGACAAGGTCAACGATACGTGCGCTTGAATCCCCGAGTGAACGGTCCGGAAACTCAGCAAACAATGGAGTTCCGAAGCCCAGGATATCGGCAGCCCGCAAAACCTCATCACGTCGCGTAGCTGCCAGATCGCGGTTTGGCGCCGCCACGCCGCCCAGCCCACCATCGGTCAGGATCAGGGCATGTACCGGAACTCCCGTCATTGCATAGAGCGCTGCACATCCGCCGCAACCAAAAACCTCATCATCGGGGTGGGGGGCCAGCACGAGCACGGACCGTGCACCGGTCACCGGTAACGCCGAGGCATGATAGGGAATGCGTTGACCTTCTGACATGGTTGAAGTTTGGTTATAGACGGGCAAGGAGCTTGTCGACTGACGCGTCAAAGAAAGTCCGTGTCTCCGCCCATACACCACAGGTTGTTGATATAGGGCCTGGACTCGCCCGAGGGGCGCGCATTGACTGGCATGCAGATATCCGAAAGCACGCTGGTGGCATTTTGGGAAAATCCGGCAGCGATACTTTGGCTGAACATGGCAATTACCGGCTTGTTCTGATGCTCGCTGGCAAAGTGGCGGGCCGCTGTTATCGCCAGACCTACGGATGCCGCTGAGCCAACGAAGTCAAGCCAATCGATATGTCCGGCATGCTCGCGCAACACGATTGCACATAGAGGTTTACGTAAAAACCGCCGGCGCACCACCAGAAGTTCGTACCGGTGTACAGGATGACTAGCAAATCGCGCCGTCCACCGCTGGGGGTCCCGCTTGGGTATGAAGTGCTTGGGCCAGCTGCGCTGCATACTGCGCCAGAGCGTACTGACGACCGTAGTCATTTCAACGCTGTCGAAGCGGGATATGACCGTGAGCTTTCGGACCGGAGCGGCCTGTGCTGACCAGCTCAGCTCAACCATCCGGCCCGAATCTTCGTACAGGCCGAGCTTGATGCCAAGCCTGAAATGCCGCTCGTTGGGAAAGCCGAATGCAAACTGATAAAGCTTGTCGGGCCCGACCAGCTCATGAAAGAAGGCGGATGCTGCTCGATAGAGGGCGCCCTGCCGCGTAAAAACGCCACGCTCACTGGGGAGCACCATGACATCGCCGTTTTGTACCGCCTCCACCGTGCCGGAAGGCCCTTGCAGGCTTCGCGGCATGCCTCCAAAAAAAGCAACTGCCTTTTCATCGCGCCGAAGCACTATGCCCCTGACAGGCGACCCCGCATACTTCCAGTGCCACTGAGAAAGCGGCATGGGATGCCCAAAAACCTGCTCAAAAAGCTGCAGGATGTCAGCATCATCAACTGCGGTGGCGTGGCAAACGGACCACCGGTGGGATGGCTCAACGATCATCGCGTTTAGGGCTGTGCGGACTGCTCGCTGCGCAAGCCTGGTCTGCTATGCCAGTGGTGAGGCAAAGTAACAAAGCCCGGCTCAGGCATGAGATCACTGACGGACAGGTACGCAATTGAAAGCGCGCTGTCATAGATGTGTATGGCGTTTTCACTGCCCAGATACACGCCAACATGGTACTCACCCTTGCGCAAGGGAATGCGCGGGTATTCGATCGTGGCAATGCCGCGCCCATACTGATCTCGTTCGAGCACATGACCGTCGGAGCGGGCAACTGCACAAGTTAAAGCCATGTTATTGGGCAGGTCGATGGTGATGCCGGCAGTAGGAGCAGGCAATGCGGGATCGGATTCAAACTCTATTTCAATACTCAGACTGGACTCGCCCGGACGGAGGTGCAATCGCTTTGTCCACAAGCCATCAACGCCTACCCTTGCCCGGGAAATTCGGGCATAGCCCGGGGTCGTTACCACCCCTTGCGACTCGCCAATCGACTCGTTGACGGATGCCACCGTGGCTGTGCCTACAGCCTCATCGCTTTGGTTGCCATGGTTGGCCGGAGCGGATTCGAGTACGGCGTCGTCGTTGTGGCTCGTGACCAGAGATATCTTTGGCCCTCCGGCCAAAAACAAGTCATATTCCCGTATAACGGCATGCGGTTCCCCGATGGACTGGAGCCGCCCGTCGTTCAGCCACATGACCCTGGTGCAAAAAGCCTCGACCTGGTAGAGCGCGTGGGAGCAAAAAAGAATTGTGGTTCCCCTTTCCTTCATCGCAAAAATCCGGTCAAACGATTTACGCGAAAATTCCCCGTCGCCTACCGATAGCGCTTCATCGATGATCAGAATGTCTGGGTCAACGCTGGTCGCCAGCGCAAAGGCCAAGCGCACGAACATGCCGCTGGAATAGGTCTTGACCGGTTGGTCAATGAAATGGCCGATATCGGCGAAGGCAATGATTTCGTCGATTTTTTCGAGCAGATATTCCCTGCTGATGCCCAGCAAAGGTCCGTTGAGCATGACGTTGTCGCGGCCAGAAAAATCCGGATTAAACCCAGCGCCGAGCTCGAGAAGCGCTGCGATTCGCCCATTGACCTTGACTGAACCCGCACTGGGATGTACGGTGCCACACAGCAGTTGCAGCAAGGTTGACTTGCCAGCGCCGTTTCGCCCTACAACACCCAGCACCTCCCCGCGCGGAATTTTCACGGAAAGATTCCGCAATGCCCAGAATGCATCAACCTCAACTTTCTTGTGAAAGAGTGCGGCGCGAAGCCTTTGCCCCGGCGTCGATTCGCCAGGATAGGCCTTGCCGAGATCGTGGGCATGGATGGCGATAGGCAGGGAGGTCAAATCATTCCTGTCATAAATTCAAGCTTTGCGCGTATTGTCGATGCCGCGCGCACGAAGAATCAGGCTTGAGCCTTGTGCACGCGAAGGTAAAGCGAGTTGATGAAAAAGGCCTCTTCTTCTATCCGAAGTGGCAAAAACAAATTCTTTTTCCAGGCTGCCAACAGCGATCGATCGTCAACCACGCTGCGCACGGCATCCGCCCAGGCTTTTACGTCGCCACTCGGCAAGACTAGCCCGCACCCGCTGGAGGACACCTGTTGAGCCGGGGCGCCCAAATTGGAGACGAACATCGGAACAGCGGCGGCTGCGCTTTCATGCAATACCAGGGAAAAGCTTTCAGGCACTTGGGATGGCAGGCAGAGCACATCGGACTTGCCTAATCTGCGAAACACGTCAGCGGCGTCGAGTACCCCGCAAAACTCGATACGCGGATCATTTGCGGCAAGTTGCCTGATTTCCTGCTGGTAAACCGTATTACCGTAAAAGCCGCCCACAATTTTGAGTTCAAGATTGGTGCCTGGCATCAATGCCAACGCCCTGAGCAAAACATCAATGCCCTTTTGAGGCACAAGCGAGCCTACATAGATCAGCCTGAGTGGGCCGTCAGTCGGCCCGGCACCCGGGTCAAGCGCGGCGCTCATGGCCAACAGGTCGATACCATGGGGAATGACCTGAATGTTCATGCCAGGATAGGCTCTACGGTAACAGTCGGCGACGTACTCTGAAGGCGCGATCCTCGCGCCAGCAGCATCTAGAACTGACTTGGACTGGACATATCGCTCGGCATAGGCCTCGGTTGTCCATGGCGGCACCGCGCACTGAAGGGCACAACGCCGCCCCTCGTCAGGACCCGGGCAAAGTTGATTTTCCAGGTCGATAAGATTGATTCGGGCGCATGGCAAGTAGAAGTCGGTGAGGTGCACCACATACGGAACCAGGCAATTTTGCAAGGCCATGATGGCACTTCCCATGCGCATGCTGTGCATGATGTGCGCTACGTCAAAACGCTGCTGGCCGATCCATTCGACAAGGTTCCGGGTGACGCCGGGTTCAGACAGTAGGCTGATGTCAGCTGCTGCCGGAAGGTCAGACCGTTTTAGCAGCGATACAGGAACGCCCTGATAGACCGTCTCAAGCATTCCTGAGACCTCTACCAGCCCCGGCATACCGGCAAATTTTTGAGGCTCTACCGTGCATGCGAGTATGCGTACGTGGTGTCCGGCACGCTGGGCCATGCGGGCAAGATTCAAGGTGACTCGCTCTGTTCCCCCTGCAAACTCAGGAAAGAACTGGTGTACAACCATGAGTATTCGCATCAGACGCCCGCCGCCAATTCGTCGTGGATGCGCCTGGCGGGTGCTGACCCGGTCTCATGCGCAGCCGTGTGATCGAGGTAATAGAAGGCCAGCGCAGAGCCGGCCGCAGCAGCAAAGGTTTTGCGGACCACCTCGCCCAGCTCAGTCCGAAGAAGGTCGTCCTGGCCGCCATAGACCTCATTAGCGAACAATCTGAAATGATCGAGCCGGGCAATAAAGCTGTCACCAAACCGGCGCGCTTCATCATGATCTTCCGCAGTGTTGAGGCTTGGTACCGCCATATCGAGAAATCGACCCGACATGGAAGCAACAAACTCGTTCAAACGCGTGTCGCCAAGCTCAACCGGAAGGCCGGTGTTCAACGTCACGAATTCTGTCCGCGCTGCCACGATCCATTCGAGCAGCTGGTCGCCCAGGCTTGAGGTTGCCGATTGGTTTTCGAGCTGCCTTAGCCAGCCTGAAATATGACCGGCGGTCGACAGAATGCCGGCCAACAGTCCAGGAAGTGATTGGCATGGCGGAACCACGAAGTCATCGAAAAGCCCCACCAGAAAGATCACATCCACGTATGACCTCTTCAAATAATAAAAGGCGGGCCGATTATGAGAATGAATGACTTTGACGGAAGCCAGCATCCCTACCTTCATGCCGCTTTTGATGAGTCTGATGCCAAGATCGAGATCTTCAGCATAATTGCCGCGATAGCGGAACTCCTGAAAGCGATCCCGCGATATCAGGCAGGAGACGTCGCTTAGCTGGCCTCTGGACCGTAACGACATATGGTCATCACCACTGAATTCTCCAATGCGATCGAATTCAAGACATCCCAGAAACCGGTAATGGGTGTTGATCATGGAGTCATACATCATGTCGCTGTCGCTGCGGCTGTATTCGGAACAGGAGACAGCAACCAGTTTTCGGTCTGCATGATCAAGCAAGAACCGCAGCATGCCGTACATCCAGTGGCTGCCGATCGGATAAGCGTCCTGCACCATGAAAAGGATGTAATCACCAGTCGCGTGATCGGCACCAAGATTGCGGGCGTAGCTATGCGTAAATTCTGCTGGCGTGATCTCCACTACTTTGGCATCGGCATCAAGAGCCATCCGTACGGTTGCGTCGCGCGAACCGGAGTCGACAACGACAATTTCAATTTGCTTGATCGATTTTTGTGAACGCAGCTTGCGCAGCATCAAAGCGAATTCCGGTCCGGCGTTTAGCGTTGGTATGACGACCGATATTTTTGCGTCAATCGTTTCGCCGCCGCCAGTCAGGTCCGGATGTAGCCGTATGTCTCGTAGCTCTGGCGTGGGCGCCACGAACGCATCAAAGTGTCCGCGCGCAACAGGGCTGCGAAGCAAATCGACGTATGTGCGGCGGCGCCTAAGGTAATAAGGCAGTCGGCTGACAAACCCTCGAACCCCGTGTCGCCTGACGGCAACTTTGGCAGCATTGGCCACGTTGCGGACCAGCCCAATAGACGAGCGTTGAGTCAATGCCGAAATTGTCCGTGAGGCCAGACGTAGGGGATAAGTAACGCGCCATGATGTAGATCGGTATAACCCCTCGATCTGCGCAAGGTGAATACGCCTCAGCTCTGATAGCTTGTCAATTTCGGCTTGTTGGAGCGCCGAGTATTGCCGTACTTTATCCAACGCCTGTGAATTGACCGCCAAAACCGATTCCAACTCGGCGACTTTTTGCCCGGCATGGGTGGCGGTTGCGTCCAAGGCGTCTGCACGCTGATTTACGAGGGTCAGCTCCTGCTTGACGTGACCCAGTTCTTGCTCTCGTATTGTCGAATTTTCAACTAGCTTTTCAGCCCGCTCACGCATCAGCTTAGCTATGAGTTCCAGATCTGAACAGCGCTCTTCACCAAGTTTGGCGATAGCCGCCAGGTCGTTCGACCTGAGCTTGAGCAATTCAACCGTTTTTTCGAGCTCATCAGCCCGACTCGCGTTTAGCGCGCTAAGTTGTGAGAGATGGTTGATCAGGTTGGCTTGAGTCCCCTGAAACGACATCAATTCGACAACATCCGCTCCGCGCCAGCGCCTGAGTTGTCGTTCGCTCAGCAAGGCAAGCATTGCAGTACGCTGTGATCCGGCAGCGTTTGTGTGTCCCGATCCCTGACTGGTGTTCAAAGCATAGACCGCCGACACGCCTGGCACGCGAGCGAAACTGCCCTTCTGCGATAACTGAAGCCAAAAGTCCCAGTCCTCGAAAAGTTTGAGAGCAGGATCAAAAAAACTGACAGGCGCCATCCGGACATGCTGCATGCGGAACAGCACGGAGTGGATCGGTAAGTAATTGGAGAGCTGAAGCGCAGTTCTATCAAATTCCCGCTGGAAGATGTGGTCCGTCCGCTCTGTGGGGTATCCGATATCTGTCAAACACTGGACGTCAGCGTAAGCGGCTACCAAACTCTCATCTGCGTCCAATGCCTGCGTCAGTTTGGCCAGATGCCCTGCCAGCCACCAATCGTCGTCATCAAGAAAAATGCCATACGGAGCGCTGGCCGTCTCGATCAGGACCTGGGCGGCACTTGCGCGGTCCAGCACTTTCCCCGCTTCGATCACCCGACAAGTGACGCCCGCTACAGCGCCTGGCAAAGACGGAAGGGGGTTTGTGCTTGCGTTGAGGACCAAAAGCTCCAAACTGCCGCAATTTTGCAGATGGACTGACTCTATGGCCTTAATCAGACTGCCACGGCCTGTCGTGCGAATCAGGACTGACACTTTTGGAGGCACAAATGCGGGCGGGCGCTGGTTCATCAAATCCTACTGTTGGACCGGTCAAAGGCGAAAAGCGCTCGTAGCCTTGGACCCGTTGCGCAGCACGAAAGTGTATCTGCATCGGAACATCGCCAGATAAAAGTTCATATAGGACATCATGGAAGAGCTACAATCTTCCTATATGAATTCGACGCTGCAAATATCGCTGAACACCGACCCAGGGCAACTCGCCAATCTGGCGGCTCTTCAGTTGGCATTTTCAGAGGTGTGCAACGCATTGGCCCCCATCATCCAAAGCTCACGTTGCTGGAATCGCGTCGCCTTGCATCATCTGGCTTACAAGCAACTGCGCGAGCGGTTTCCTGCGATGGGATCGCAAATGGTCTGCAACGCCATTTATTCAGCGTCCAGAACAAGCCGTCTGGTCTATCAGCACCCGCAAAGCCCTTTCAACTTGACCCGCCTTGGAAACAAGCCGCTGCCACTTCTGCGCTTCTCTTCGACCTGCCCTGTTTATTTTGATCGTCACACGCTCAGCGTGAAGGATGGACTGCTGTCCATGTACACCCTGGAAGGCCGGATCAGATTTCATCTCGCGCTAAGGGCGGTCGATGAGGCCCAGTTTCATGAAAAAAAGTTGAGGGAAATAGTGCTCTCACGCGCTTCCGCGAGCCGCTTCGTGCTGGCTTTTACTTTTTCTGCGGATGACGATTCCGTCGAATCCGCGCCAGAGAAAAACGATGGCGAAATTCCCGAATATGTGATGGTTGAGGAGACCACTTGATGTCCAGAAAAATTGATTCCGAACTGCGTACCGCGGTTTCCACACTGAAGCCCTACTTTGTTCGCGCAGCATGGTTCAGCGTTTGCTCGTGCCTGTTGATCCTCGCGCCTAGCGTGTACATGCTCGAGGTGTATGACCGGGTGATCAATAGCCGCAGCCACCAGACACTTGCGATGCTAACGCTCGTTGTACTTGCAGCTTATATCGTGATGGAAATCCTGGAGTGGGCGCGAGCGGAAATCATGCAAGGAGCCGGGTTGCATCTGGACAAGCTCATTCGCAACCGGATTTTCTCTGCGATTTTTGATGCCAATCTCAAACGGGTTGCCGGAGGCACCACACAGCCTTTGAGCGATCTTCGAGCCATTAGAGACTTCTTCGGCTCCCCACCTGCGCTTGCCGTTATGGAAGCTCCGGTATCCCTCGTGTTTCTGGGACTGGTATTTGCCATCAGTCCGGTCCTGGGATGGTCAGCAGTTATCGGATCCGTATTGCAGGTCTTCCTGGGCTGGCTCAACGAAAAAAGTACGCAGCCGCCGCTGATAGCCGCCAATCGCAGCTCACTGGCTGCACAGCAATATGTTGACGGTTCGCTGAGAAACTCGGAAGTGATCGAATCGATGGGAATGTTGCGTGACATTCACCGGCGCTGGATGGCCAAACAGAAAGAATTCCTGAATCTTCAGGCCTTGGCATCTGACAAAGCTGGCGCTTTCCAAGCCGCAACCAAATTTCTTCAAGTCACGATGGGATCGCTTTTGCTCGGGCTGGGCGCATGGTTGTTGCTGCACGATTCGCTCAATGGCGGCGCCGGAATGATGATCATCGGATCGGTGCTGGGTGGCAGGGTGCTTGCTCCGCTGGTCCAGATCGTTACGCAGTGGCGTCAAGTCATCAATTTCCGTGATGCGTGGCAGCGCCTGGACAACCTGCTGGCCTCGGTACCTACAAAAGCACAAGCTATGCCCCTGCCCGCGCCGCGTGGTCTCTTGCAGGTTGACAGCCTTATCGCAGGAGCCCCCGGAGGCGGCCCACCCATCATCAAGAACCTGTCGTTCACCCTTCCTATCGGTGAGGTACTGGCAGTAGTTGGACCGTCTGCGTCAGGCAAGTCGACCCTCGCAAGGCTGCTGGTAGGCATATGGCCTACGGTGGGCGGCAAAGTGCGACTCGACGGCGTAGACATGTACACCTGGGACAAGGAGGAACTGGGCCCTCATGTCGGTTATCTACCGCAGGGCGTAGAGCTATTGGATGGCACCCTTGCGGAAAACATTTCCCGCTTTGGCGAACCTCAGCCAGCCAAGGTAAGAGCAGCTGCCCAGGCAGTAGGGTTGCATGAGCTGATTGCTGGCTTACCCCAGGGATACGACAGCCCCGTCGGACAGGAGGGAGCCATGCTGTCTGGCGGCCAGCGCCAAAGGGTCGCGTTGGCTAGGGCCATCTACGGGGACCCGGTGCTTGTCGTACTCGACGAGCCGAACTCCAGTCTTGACGAATTGGGAGATGCGGCGCTGGCCACTGCGATCCTTGAGCTGAAGGCAAGGGGCACCACGTTTGTTGTGATGACTCACCGGACGAGTATTTTAGCGGTCGCCGACAAGATGCTGGTCATGCATGAAGGCGTTGCGCAGGCGTTCGGACCGCGCGATGACGTGCTTGCAGCGCTCAAAGAAGCGAACGAAAAGGCTACTCAGTCATCCCGAGCGACAGCGGTGGCTGCTGTGCCCCGTACCCTTAACAAGGTTAGCGATCCCGCTGTTGCCCAAGCCTGAAACCAAAAATAGATTTGCCATGAAAAATCCAGCATTCATCGACCGCAGCGAGCTAGCCGCCACACTGTGGGTGTTTCGCAAAGAGTTTGCGGTGGTCGGTATTTTGAGTTTTTTAAGTAACCTGCTCATGCTGGCGCCGACCATCTATATGTTGCAGGTGTTTGATCGTGTACTGGTCAGTCGCAGCGAGCTAACTCTGCTTGCTATTTCGCTCATCACGCTTTTCCTTTTCGGCGTGATGGCGTGTTCAGAATGGTTGCGCTCACGGGTTCTTGTGCGAACCGGTATGAGGTTCGACGAGCGCTTGAGCACCCGTGTTTTTAACGCCAGCTTTGAAGCGCGGCTCGGACAATCTTCGACGTCGCCATCACGGGCATTCGGCGATCTCATGCAGATCCGCCAGTTTATGACGGGCAGCGGAATATTTGCCATTTTCGACGCGCCATGGGCGCCGATATACATCGCTGTCACCTTCCTGCTTCATCCCTGGCTCGGCGTCCTTGCTCTGATATTTGCACTGATTCAGGCAGCGCTGGCTTGGTTTGGACATCGGCGCACGGTAGCTCCAGCAGAAGACGCCATGAAAGCAATTACAGAGACCAACAGCTATCTGCAAGGAAAACTGCGTAACGCGGAAGTTCTGGAGTCAATGGGCATGATCGGCAATCTCAGGAACCGGTGGGCGACGCGGCACGAAGCGTCCACCGCCAAAAACACTTCTGCGCAAGCGCTCACCAATCGCATCACTTCTTTAAGTAAATTCATTCGTTACAGCCAACAGTCGCTGTCGTTGGGCGCGGGCGCTCTGCTTGTGATTGACGGCCAGATGTCTCCAGGTGCCATGATTGCGGCAAACGTTCTCATGGGCAGAGCACTGGCTCCTATAGATCAGCTCGTGAGCACATGGAAGGGTTTCGCGGCTTGCAAGAGCGCCTTTGGGCGCCTTGACGCGTTGCTGTCCGAACACCCTGTGCGCGACATGGCGTTAAAGCGCGTTGGCCCGTCAGGCGCTATCACCCTGCGAAATGTATTTGCTGACGCGCCCGGAAGAACCAGTCCGATCCTGAAAGACGTCTCACTCACTGTACCCGCAGGCACCGTTTTGGCGGTGCTAGGCCCTTCGGGCTCAGGAAAGTCAACGCTGGCACGTGTGATGGTCGGTATATGGTTCGACGTCACCGGTGATGTTCACCTTGACGGACTTCCGATCAGCTCCTGGAACCGGATGGATCTTGGCCCTCACCTAGGCTACCTGCCGCAGGACGTCGAGTTGTTCGAGGGAACCATTGCTGAGAACATTGCGCGTCTTGGCGAGGTTGACTCGAGACTGGTTATCGAGGCTGCCCGGTCATCCGGCATGCACGAGATGATTTTGCGGTATCCGAAAGGTTACGACACGCCGATTGGCGAGGCCGGAAATTTGCTTTCAGGCGGTCAGAGGCAACGTATAGGCCTGGCGCGGGCTATATATGGTGACCCTGCACTTGTCGTTCTCGATGAACCCAACGCCAATCTTGATGATGCTGGCGAAGTTGCGCTACTGAACACCGTTCGGCAGTTGAAGGCAAAAGGCAAAACCGTCATCCTGATCACCCACAGACCTGGCGCGATTGCGGTAGCCGACAGACTCGTCGTTCTTCAAGACGGAAAAGTCATGGTCGAAGGTCCTAAGGATGGCGTACTTGCGGCGCTGCGACCCCAGGCGACTCAGGCATCCCGACCGCAGCCCCCTTTCGAATCATCGCCCCAGGTCGCCTGACGCCCTGCACGCTGTTACCCCCTTATTTACCTGAGTACGCCATGGCTAATTCCGAATCATTACCTCTCATGTCAAATCCATCTCTTGCACCCACCGAGGAAAAAAAATCGCCTGAGCTTGATTCTGCTTTCGATCCTGGCCGCGCTGGGCGCATCGGACTGTGGGCGCTGGCCATCGGATTCGGCGGCTTTTTGCTGTGGGCGTCTCTCGCTCCCCTGGATGAAGGAGTTCCAAGCCAAGGCCATGTCGCCCTCGACACCAAAAGAAAAACGGTTCAGCACTTGAGTGGCGGCATCATAAAAGAGGTGCTGGTCGGTGAAGGCGACACCGTGAAAGAAGGGCAGCTTCTGATGAAACTTGACGATGCTGCTGCCAAGGCTACCTTTGAAGCCGTCCGCCAGCGGTACCTGGGCTACCGTGCGGTTCAAGGCCGTTTGTTGGCAGAACAGATGGGCCAGTCAACCATCAAGTACCACTCTGACCTTACTGCAGCTGCAAGCGATCCGTTGATCAGGCAGCAAATGTCGAATCAGGAGTTGCTGTTTCAATCGCGAAAATCAGCGTTACGGGCAGATTTGCAGGGAATCGAAGAAAGCATTCAGGGTCAGCGTGGCCTCTCAGAGTCGTACACCGGCATGATGAGTAGCCGGAAGAACCAGCTGTCGTTGTTGACCGAGGAACTTGTAAATACCCGTGGCCTGGTCAAAGATGGTTATGTTCCGCGCAACCGGCAACTGGAGCTTGAGCGGCAGGTATCAGAAACCAGCTCATCCATAGCCGAGCTTCAGGGCAATAGCATTCGGGCGCTGCGATCCATTGGCGAACTTCGTCAGCGTGCCATCGCACGGCAACAGGAGTATCGCAAGGAGGTTGAGACGCAGTTGGGCGAGGTGACACGCGAGGTATTAAGCGACGCCGGAAAATTCTCAGCCCTGCAGGATGAACTGGCACGTACTCAAATAGTGTCACCCGCGTCAGGACAGGTCGTTGCGTTGGCTGCACAGACGGTGGGCGGCGTTATCACACCCGGTCAAAAGCTGATGGATATCGTGCCCGCCAACGAAGCATTGCTGCTCGAGACGCGGGTTTTACCCCACCTTATTGACAGCGTTCAGTCCGGCATGCCTGTAGATGTGCGCTTTTCGTCATTTGCACGGTCGCCGCAGTTGGTGGTTGAAGGCAAGGTCACGTCGGTCTCAGGGGACTTGCTGACCGATCCGCAAACGGGGATGACCTACTACCTTGCACGTGTGGCCCTTACGCCTGAAGGCATCAAAAAACTGGGCAAGCGTCAGATGCAGCCCGGCATGCCGGTTGAGGTAGTCCTAAGAACTGGCGAGCGCTCGATGCTGACTTACCTGCTCCATCCACTCACCAAGCGCATCGCTGCGTCGATGAATGAGGAATAAACCGTGAAAACAACCCTCAACCTTCCGTCCCGAATCAGGCTAAGGCAAGTTCTTGTCGGGGCGACACTGGTTTGCTTGACCGTCGCCACGCCGGCGTGGTCACTCGACCTTATGGAAGCCTACTCTGCCGCGATGGCCGAAGACGCCTCTATCAGGGCGACGCGAGCAGCAACGGACGCCCGGCGCGAACGAATACCGCAAGCCAGGGCATTGCTGCTACCCAACCTGTCGGCCAATGCCTCGCGTAACCGAAACTCCCTAGAGAGTACGACGGCGGATTTCCGCGGCATACCTGCCACCAACAACACCCGTTATGGAAGCAGCAGCGAAGCGCTGACTTTGAGGCAACCGCTGTTTCGCAAACTATTGGCGGCTGACTACCGCCAGGCCAATGCACAGGTTGACGACGCCAACGCGATTTTGGAGCGTGAGATTCAAAACGTTGCCGTCAGGGTCAGCAGCGCTTACTTCGAGACACTGTTGACTGCCGAGCAGCTGGCTTTGGTGCTGGCGCAGAAGACCGCTTTCACCACGCAGTTCGATGCAGCGCGCAAGCGGTTTGCGGCCGGCACCGGCACGAGGACCGATATTGACGAAGCCCAGGCCGCCATGGACTTGAATGTCGCCGAGGAGCTTGAGGCACGGCAGAACGTGATATTTACTCAGCGCCAGCTGCAGACTCTGATCAATCGACCGGTTGACAACGTAGCGACGCTCGACCCGTCAAAACTGGTACTCACCGACCCTACCCCCGCGCTTGTCGAAGACTGGATCGAACTTGCTGAGTTGAACAGTCCAGAAATTCAGTCCTTGAAAGCCCAGGTAGAGGTATCTCGCTATGAAATCGAGAAGGCCAAGGCCGGGCACTATCCTACGCTGGATGCCGTTGCGCAGTGGTCGCGCACCGACAGTGATTCCGTCACCACTGTCAATAACCGCTACACCAACAAGTCGGTCGGCTTGCAGTTGAATGTGCCCCTTTTTACCGGTGGCTATGTCAATTCCCAGATCCGGCAAGCCCTTGCCGACCAGGAGCGCGCGAATGCGGCGCTTGAAGCGACCCGGCGAGACCTGGGCGTTCGCCTGCATCGCGAGTTTCGCGGTGTTACCGAAGGAAGACTGCGGATTCGCGCACTCGAGCAGGCCGTTCGTTCTACGGAGCAGGTTGCGCTGTCGAACCGGCGGTCCTTTGAAGCGGGAAGTCGCACACTTGTCGATACCTTGAACGCAGAACAGCAAAAAGTCTCGGCGCAGCGCGATCTGGCACAGGCACGGTTTCTGTACCTGATTTCCAAGGTGCGACTAAACGCGCTCGCCGGCGGCCCGAAGACCGTCGTCATAGAAGAAGTGAACGGTTGGCTCAAACGATAACGGGCATCTCGTGCGAATCCGCTTTTTGCCTAGAAATGAATCCCGCGCATCATCTGCTGCATCGCCACCGCTTCTGCCGACAACTGCGGCTTGGCTGCCTTGTCGCCAGGCTTAGCGCCCTTGGCAGCCGACGAATCCGGGAACATCCTGAAACTGGTATTCATGGCAATCTGGGCGATGCGCGGAACCAGGGCGTGCATGACCTGGCCAGTGATGCCCAGGCGGGTGGCGATACGCACCGGTTTGAAGATGCAGGCCTGGGCAATCATGTCGGCTGCTTCTTCAGGTGCCAGCGTCGGCACATTGTTGTAAAGGTTGGTCGGCGCAATCATCGGGGTGCGCACCAGTGGCATGTTGATGGTTGTAAAGCTGATGCCGACGTCGGCGTATTCACTGGACGCACAGCGGGTCCAGGCGTCCAACGCGGCTTTGGACGCCACATAGGCGGAAAAGCGCGGCGCGTTCGTCAGAACCCCGATTGAGCTGATATTGACCACATGACCCTTGCGCTTGGTGGCCATGCCTGGCAACAGCCCCATGGTGACCCGCAAGCAGCCAAAGTAGTTGAGCTGCATGGTGCGCTCGTAGTCATGAAAGCGGTCGTAGCTGGCCTCGATCGCACGGCGAATGGATCGACCGGCGTTGTTGATCAGGAAATCCACCCCACCGTGGTTGGAGATCAGCTCCTGGATGAATCGGTCGCAATCCGCCATGTCGGCAATGTCCGCGGGGTAGGCGACAAATGCATAGCCCTTTGCCTTGGCTTCCTTGCAGGCTTCGTCCAGCTTGTCCTTGTCGCGGCCGCAAATGATGGTGACGGCGCCAGCCTCGGCAAATTTGTGCGCTGCTGCCAGTCCGATGCCGGACGAACCGCCGGTGACCAGAACCACCTTGCCGTCCACGGTGCCGCGCAATGACCGGTCAATATGCAAATCGGGATCGAGGTTGCGCTCCCAGTAGTCCCACAGCCGCCAAGCGTAGTCTTTCAGATTGGGGCAGGCAATGTTTGAGCCTTTCAGCGCGGCCGTCATGTCCCGGCTGTCAAAGCGCGTGGGGTAGTTGACGAATGTGAGCATGTCTTCCGGCAGGCCCAGGTCAGCCAGCACGGAATTGCGTATACGCCTTACGGGTGCCAGCGCCATCAGGCTTTTCTTCACACCGCGGGGAATGAAGCCCAACAGCGCGGCATTGACAAACACATTCATCTTGGGCGCATGCGCAGCCCGGCTGAAAATATCAAGTACATCGCCCACGCGGTAGCCCACCGGGTCCACCAGGTGAAAACAGCGCTTGCTGATGTTGGCGGTGTGGCTGATGTGGTCCAACGCATTGACGACGAAATCCACCGGCACGATATTCACGCGCCCGCCTTCAAGGCCAATGGCCGGCATCCAGGGCGGCAACAGCTGACGCATGCGCTGAATCAGCTTGAAGAAGTAGTACGGCCCGTCGATCTTGTCCATTTCGCCGGTGGTGCTGTCGCCAACCACCATGGCTGGCCTGAACACGGTCCACGGCACCTTGCACTCCTTGCGAACAATCTTCTCGCTGTCGTGCTTGGTCCTGAAGTAAGGATGGTCGTAGTTTTCAGCCTCCTCGAACATGTCCTCACGAAACACGCCTTCATAAAGTCCGGCAGCCGCGATGGAACTGACATGATGAAAATGCCCGGCGTCAATTGCCTTGGCAAATTCGACGGTGTTTCGGGTGCCATCAATGTTGACGGCCGTCTGGCTCTCCTCGTCGGCACTCAGGTCATATATTGCTGCCAAGTGATAGAAGTTACCAACCTGCCCTTTGAGCTTTTTGATGTCGTCAGCACTGACGCCCAGTTTCCTGCTGGTCAGATCCCCATGCACCGCAACCGCGCGGGCAGCGCTGACACCCCAATATTCCCTGAGCGCCGCCACCTTGCCAGCGCTCTCCTTGCGAACCAGAAAATGCACCACAGAGCCTTTTCGCTCCAGCAGTTTCTTGACCAGGCGCTTGCCAATAAAACCGGTGGCTCCGGTCACGAAATATTGTGTTGTTGTCATGGGTGTTTCCGCTAGGGGCCGGGTGACTTTTTACTGGAGCCCGATTCTTGCCCAAACCGTTGCGCTGTCTATTCAGCAGAAACCCGCGCTTGAAGCCCTTGCATCTGCTTTTCCATAGAGCGAAGTCCCTAGTCCTGTAGAACGCCACACCTAAACGCTGTTGCCTCATCCGCATACAGTGCAGCCTATGCGTACACCTTGTGTCTGCAACAATTTATCCCGCTTATCCCGCTTATCCCGCTTATCCCGCTTATCCCGCTTATCCCGCTTATCCCCCTTATCCCCCTTATCCGACTGGAGTACCCATGGTCAAGAAGTTGCAAAAAATGAGCGCCGACAAAAAATCGTCCACCCCGCTGGCGGGCGCTGTCAAGGAATCAGCCCAGCAGATCTGGCTTGCAGGCCTAGGTGCCTTTTCCAAGGCCCAGGAAGAAGGCAGCAAGGTTTTCGATACCCTGGTCAAGGAAGGCCTGTCCATCCAGCGCAAGACCCAGGCTGTTGCAGAAGAAAAAATTTCGGAAGCCACCAGCAAGATGGCCACCATGGCTACTGACATCCAGTCAAAGGCCGGCACACGCTGGGACAAGCTTGAAAACATTTTCGAAGACCGTGTTGCCAAAGCTCTGAACAAGCTGGGCGTTCCGTCTGCAAAAGATGTTGACGCGCTGATCGCCCGTATTGACGATCTGAGCAAGAGCGTTCAAAAACTGAGCGCTAAAGGCCCTGCTGCCAGAACCGCTGCAACGCCGGCCGCTAAACCGGCAGCAAGGAAGCCTGTGGCCGCCAAACCTGCAACCGCCAAGAAAGCCCCCCCCAAGCGCGCTCCGGCCAAAACGCCCGCAGCCAAAAGCGCAGCAGCTGACACCTCTGCCGCCTGAAAGGTTTCCGGCTGCTGAAAAAAGGGACTTCTCGTCCCTTTTTTTTCGCCCGTGATCGAAACTCATCCATACCGATGGTGGCTTCTCTGGACTGACGCCGCATTCAACAACGACACATGAGCACTTCTGAAACGATCAGCGGTTCAAAACGCCAGCGGCCCGCCGCTTCGAAGCCCCGCATTCGCCTGGCGCTTGCGGGCGGCGCTCATCTTGCCGCTTCGCAGCCAGCCGACTCGGCACATATGAAGCAACGTCCCGCCGCTTCAAAGCCTCGAATTGGCCTGGCGCTTGCGGGCGGCGGGCCGTTGGGGGCTATTTATGAAATCGGCGCGCTGTGTGCGCCGGACGAGGCATTGCTGGGCATGTCGATGAACGGACTTCACCATTACGTGGGGGTATCGGCAGGCGGCTTCATGGCTGCGGGTTTGGCCAATGGCATGACGCCGCGCGAGCTGTGCGCGGTCTTCATTGAAAACGACAGTGAGGTGTCGGAAGTTTTTTGACCCGGCCTGGTTGATGGTGCCTGCGTATGGCGAATTGTTTCGGCGCAGCCTGATGCTTCCCGGCCTGGCGGCTTCTGCCCTGTGGCGTGCAAGTGGGGGTCGCAAGTCAATGCTCAATGCCGCCGAAGCGATGGGCCCTGGCTTGCCGCCAGGCATTTTCTCCAACGATGAAACCGATGCAAGGCTGACCTGGCTGTTCTCAAAACCGGGCCGTACCAACGATTTTCGTGAGCTCGCCACCCGCCTGACGCTGGTTGCCACCCATCTGGACAGCAGCGACGCCGTACCTTTCGGTCGGCCAGGCTGGGAGCATGTATCCATCTCCAAAGCCGTGCAGGCCAGCTCTGCCCTGCCGGGGCTTTTTCCGCCGGTCGATATTGATGGCCAGTATTTTGTGGACGGTGCGCTTAAAAAAACCATGCACGCCGGCGTCGCCATGGACGAGGGCATCGACCTGATGTTCTGCGTCAATCCGCTGGTGCCTTTTGATGCCACCCGACCATCCGAGCTGGCCATGAGCCAGCGCAGCATGCGCCGCGGCCTGCCGCATCATCGACGGGGGCCTGCCCGCTGTGATGAGCCAGACCTTCCGGGTGATGATCCATTTGCGGCTCGAGCTGGGCATGAAGCATTACGAGCATGCTTATCCCGACACGGACATCGTGCTGCTGGAGCCCGACCACCGCGATGCCGAAATGTACCTGGCCAACACCTTCAGCTACGGGCAGCGACGCCAGATGGCCGAACACGCCTACCAGCAGACGCGGCAGATGCTCCGCTCCCGAAGGAGCACGCTGTCGGTCAAGCTGGCCCGCCACAGGGTGAACCTGAACATGGACGTGCTGGACGACCCGCGAAAGCCTCTGGTCAGCCAGCGTCTCACCGCAACCCGGATCGGACGCGCCATGGCCCGGCTCGAAGAAGTCATGGAAGACCTGAGCCACTGCATCGACGAGAAAACCGTGCGCGCGGGTCTTGCCTGATTCGCCGATGGCACGCGCTGCACTGATGGACTTCCCTACTTCCGCGGCCACTGGCGCTGGGTTAGAGTCGGTCAAAAATCAACAGGCAGACAAGATGGCAAAAAAAGCGCCGCGCCGCACTGCGGAGCGCATTCTGGAGGTGACGCTGGACCTGTTCAACCGCTTTGGCGAGCCGAATGTTTCAACCACCCTGATTTCTGCCGAACTGGGCATCAGCCCAGGCAACCTGTACTACCACTATCCGGCCAAGGACGAGCTGATCAACTCGCTTTTTGACCGCTACGAAAAATCCCTGAGTGAGCTGCTCAACGCAAGCGATGGCGTGCGGGATGTCGAAGACGCCTGGTTCTTCATGCACACCCTGTTCGAGCTGATCTGGCAGTACCGCTTTCTGTACCGTGACCTTAATGACCTGCTCAGCAAGAACCGCCGGCTGGAGACCCATTTCCAGTGGGTGCTGAAAAACAAGACCCGTTCCGTCAGGTCGCTGCTGGACGGCATGAGCCACGCGGGATCGGTGTCGATCGATTCACGCGAGGTTGAGGCAACAGCCACCAGCATGGTAGTGGTGCTGACCTACTGGCTGAGCTTCGAGTATGTGCGCGACCCACGGCGTGCGCTGGAGCCCGAAAACGCCCAGGCAGCATTGCTTCGCGGCGCGCATCATGTGCTCAATCTGCTGGTGCCCTATCTTGAAAAAAGCCAGCGCGCCCACTTGCAAGCATTGGTGATGGCCTACAGCCAGCCCGCCGGCAATGCGGCGTGATCACTGCGGGCTGCGGCAGGCTGCTACAGCAACACCGTCGATTGCAATCGCTGCAACAACATCCAGATTCAAACAAAGGAGACAACAACATGGCCAAGTGGACAGCTTTCCCGCATGCAGGTGAATACACGTTTGATGCCGCCAGCCTGAAAAAGGATTGGGCCCGGCTTCACCAGGGCGATTGCGAGCCGCTTCCCAAAGATGCCGCCGTGCTGCAGGCCTGGGTGCTGTTTCACAACGGGGAGTTCCAAAAGGCTGCCGAAGCCGGTTTGAAAGCAGGCGGCGCCGGGATGTCGGTGGCCAACAAGGCAACCTGCATCTACGCCAATTACCTGGAAACCAAGGAAAAAACCAAGCTGGAACTTTTCACCGAGGTGGCGGCCCGCGCAGAAGCGCAGCAGGCGGACGATGCCAGTAACCCCAATGCCTATTACTGGCAGGCCTATGCGCTTGGCCGTTATGGGCAGGGCATCAGCGTGGCCAAAGCGCTGGCGCAAGGCCTGGGCACCAAGGTCAAGACGGCGCTTGAACGCGCGATCAAGCTGCAGCCCAAGCATGCCGATGCCCATGTGGCGCTGGGCGCCTTCCATGCCGAGGTGATCGACAAGGTCGGCGCGCTGATCGGCGGCATGACCTACGGCGCCAAAAAAGACACCGGCATGACGCTGTTCAGGGAAGCGCTCAAGCTCAACCCTGAATCGGCTATTGCGATGGTTGAATACGCCAACGGCATGGTCATGCTGGAAGGCGACAAGAAAATGAAGGAAGCCACCGGGCTCTACGAACAGGCTGCGGCCAGCACGCCGCGGGACGCCACCGAAAGGCTGGACGTGGAGATGGCAAAGGCTGAACTGGAGGACTGATGCTGCTGGTCCGCCTTTTTCGAGGCGAGCCATGGACGCGTCGCCAGCTGTAATGCCATATTTTTAAAGCTGTCAGCCCTTTATATGAAAAGGCTTGTGGCCTAAAAGATTCGAAATATCGAGTGCAGGGGCGTGGCGCTGAGGTTGATACTGGCTCGACCGTCGCCGGTCAATGCGCTGTCAGAGCCGCATGCAGCAGCGGGCTGTCACCGGCCGCACCGACTCAGCTTTCTCCCGGCCAGGGAACGCCCCGGTACCACGCATGGGCCGCCATGCGCAGCATGGGCTTGTCGCCTGAGGTGTCGCCATAGGCATACAGCATTACCTCGCTGCCGCCATACCGCGCATCCAGCCAGGCTTCCAGCCGAATGACTTTTTGCTCGCCATGGCAGTTGGGGCTGGCCATCATCCCGGTCAACGCATCGCCCCGAACTTCCATTTCAGTGCAGATCAGGCCGTCAAAACCAAGCACGCTGGCAACGCGTGCGAGGTAGATATCCGGCGAGGCGCTGACGATCACGCAGCAGTGGCCCTGCTGCCGATGCCAGGCGAGGCGCGCCTTCGTCCAGTCCTGCAGCTGGCCCGGAAAATCATGCCGCAGCCAGAGGTCAGTCCATTGGCGCACCTGCTCAAGGGGGGCGCCTTTCAGCGTGGCCAGCAACAGCTTTTGCTTGGCAACATCATTGGCCACCCGCCCGAGCGCATAGCCCAGCAGCCACGGCGAGCAAATCACCATCGCCAGCAGCAACCGGGGCCAGCCGACGCCGCGCAGCAGGAACGGCATCAACGTGTCGCGGTGCGTGAGCGTGCCGTCAAAATCAAAGGCGGCAACCACCGGTGGCGCCGGCGTGCCGCTCAGTTGCACCGAACCTGCCCGCAATAGCGTTCGCAAAACGGACAACCCGTCATCGGCAAGGCCTTGGGGATGTTGTAGAAGCGTCTGTAGATCGTGCCCAGCACGCCTTCGCGGTAGGCGGCGTAATTGAAGTCGACGCCTTCGACTGCATGGAAGGTCACGCCGTTCTGAACAAACTCGAGCTGACGCACCGACTTGAAGTAAGGCTGAAATTCGTCCAGCCTTGGTTTGCCCGAGGTCAGGATACGTATCGCCCGGCCCTGGTAGACCGAAAAATCAACCAGCATGTCGTCCTGCCGCGCATGAAACCGGCCCACGCCGAACACCGGCATGTAGGCGCGGCGCTCAAACCCGTAAAGGGATGCGGCGGTGTACGCCTCGGCCATCAGCACGATGCCCGGGCTGCTCGCCTGCTGCAGGATCTCGGCAGCCTTGTAGCTGCGGATGATCTGCGGGTACAGCTTGGTGCTGCGCCAGGTGTCCAGCGATGTCATGTAAAGACCGGCCACGATGAGCACATGCAGGCCTGCAAAAACGGCCAGGCCCCTGGCACAGGCCTTCAATTTTTCCGCTGGCAGGGCAAAGGCCAGCAGGACAAACCCGAACGGGTAAAACGACAGCACCCAGTGCAGGCCGATCACTTTTTTGACGGACAGCAGTGCGAAAAACACGAGCGGAACCACCACCAGGCAGGCCAGCAGGCGATGCGATGGCGACACCTTGGCAAAAGCAGCCAGTGCCCTGCGATATCTGATGGCAAGCCACAACGCAGCCGGCGTGATCAGGTAGGCCATCATGGCGATGTACAGCATCGGCTTGCGCCACTCGAACACCTCGGCCTCATTGCGGTTGTACAGGTTGAACATGATGTTCGACCAGCCATGCGACATGTTGTAGGCGATGTTGATCGCCGGGCCGGGCAAGGCGCACACCACCAGCAGGCCCAGGCCAGCCAGCCGATCCCGCCGGTACGCCACAAAGTAGACCAGGTAGGCAAAACCCATCACCACCGAGAAATACTTGGACAGGAACGCACAGCCCAGAAACACACCCGACAGCGCATACCAGCCATAGGTTTTGCCATCCAGCCGCTGCCGTCCTTCAGCCCGCAGCAGCGCGGCAACCGACATGACCGACCAGAAAATCAGCGGCGTGTCAGTGGTGATGAGCACGTTGAGCCAGTTGATGGGCGCCAGCCAGAAAAACAGCACCGCCCAGGCAGCCCGCTTCGGATCAATCGCCCTGAGCCCCCACCACAGCGCCGCACCCAGACCCAGTGGCAACAGCATTACCGGCAGGCGGATGGCCCACAGGCTGTCACCCAGCACCGCGCGCATCAGCGCGATCAGCCAGCCCACCATCGGCGGATGGTCGGAATAGCCCCAGTCCGGATACACGCCCCACCAGTAAAAAAAGGCCTCGTCACCGGTGATCGGAAAGGTGATGCCGATCCACAGGCGCAGCAGCAGCGACAGCAACCCCGCCGCCAGCAGCCAGCGCAGGGGCGCGGCGTCATCGCGGGCAGCGGAGGCCCAAGCATTTGCACGCACAGCGGGTTCGGGCAGATCGGTCGAGATGTGCGTTGCGGCTGCGCCGCCCGGCGTGTGGGGGTGGGGTGTCATGAAAAACGGATATCTTTTTTGAGAGCGACACTGTAAATGAGGCAGGCCACGCCGATCAGCACCGCCAGCCACAGCGTCACCAGTCGCGTCAGCAGGGTGATCGTCAGCGCACTGGCGCCGCTGGCGCCCTGCGCCACCAGCAAGCCGACCAGCACGGCTTCCATGCCGCCGAGTCCGGCCGGCAGGGCCGACAGGGCGCCCGCCACCATCGCCACCGCGTAAAAACCGATGGCAGTAGCGAGTAGCACAGGGGTTTCAACCGCCCGGCACAGCAGCCAGAAGGCCAGGCCCTGCGCGGTCCAGGCAGCCAGCGTCAGGCCCAGCCACAGCCAGGGACGCAGTGCCAGACAATGCCAGGCTTCCCGCAACCATGGCAAACGCCGCAGCAGCCGGCCGCCGAACCGGACCGCCAGCACCAGGGCAAGCACACCAAAACCAACTGCAGCCCAGGTCAGGCACCACAACAGATCAGGCGAGTCCAGCTCCATCTCCTGCACACGGGCATGACCCATCACCCATGCTGCAGCTGGCAGGCACAGCAGCAGCAGACACAAAAGGTCAGCCAGCCGCTCGGCACCAAAAATCGCCAGGCTCTGCGCCGCGCCCAGGGGCTGGCGCGCCAGCATCAGGCCGCGCACCGCCTCGCCCACATTGCCTGGCGTGGGCGTGAAGGCGTATCCCGCGCAATACAGCCGCAGCCCTTCAACCAGCCCGAAGCTGCGGCCATAGTGCGCCATCCACAGGCGCCACCGCAGACCGCGCAGTACGTAGCTGGCCAGACACAACAGGGCTGCCTGGACGCCGGCCCATGACAGCAGCACCGAGAACGAGTGGATGGCATTGCTACCGCCCCAAGCCAGCATGACAGCGGCATATGCAGTGGCTGAAATACCGAGCACCAGCAGCAGCTTCCTGACCGGAAAACCGCGCATACCGTTGCGCCAGCCCGGCGAAGGCCTGGCGGGCTTCACAGCCAGCGGCTTAAAAAGATCGTCGCCCAGCCGGCGCCGGCCAGCAGAATCCAGGGGTCGCGTATGAGGTCGCGCGCCACATCCTCGCCTCGGCCACGGTGCACCTGGTAGGCATAACGCAGCATGCCGAAAATCACGACCGGCACGGTGTAGAGCAGGCGCTCGCCGTGCTGCATCTGCGCTTCAGGGCTGGTGGCATACAGGCTGTAGGTCGTCAGCGTGGCCGTCATCGTGACCGCCATGAAGGTGTCCAGCAGCGCCGGCGGGTAATGCGCCATTACCGCGCGGTGGCTGGACTCGTCATGAAAGCTCTCTGCCTTGCGTTTTGAGAAACCCAGGAACAGCGCGATGAAAATGCCGGTCAGCAGCAGCCAGCGCGAGGGCGGAATGCCTACCGCCACCGTGCCCGCCAGCAGGCGCAGCATAAAACCCGCTGCAATGATGGATACATCTACCACCGGAACCTGCTTCAGCCGCCACGAATAAGCGAGGTTCAACACCACGTAAATTGCCAGCAGGACTATCAGCACCGGGTTGCCGGCAGCCAGCGCGACTCCGCCCACCAGCAAAAGGCCTGCAATCAGGAGGCCCAGCGCGGGCGATACCGCACCGCTGGCCAAAGGCCGACGCCGCTTGACCGGATGCAACGCATCGGTTGCACGGTCATGCCAGTCATTGACGATATAGACCACGCTTGACACGCAGCAGAAAGCGGCAAACGCCATCAGCACCCGCTGGACAGTAGCGCCGTCGTCCCAGCTCTGGCTGAACACCAGGCCGGCAAAAACGAAAACGTTTTTGACCCATTGGTGCGGCCGCATCAGCCGGATCGGGGCGGGTAGGGAAAGGGGTGGCATGGGGTGGGCAGATCGGTCAGGGCTGCAGCATAACTGAGCGGGTTTCGGCGGCAGGCGTTGTGGCGCTGGATTGTTGACGAAATCTTGTTTTAGCCCTTGTATTTTCTCAGGTTATAGCTATTGAAAGCGTAGCGTTTTCGTTGTTCATGGGTTGTCGATTGTTTTGATGCCGCTGGCCGGGGTTGCCCGGCGGCAAGTCACTTTCTCTTGCTTCGCCAAGAGAAGGCGAGCCTGCTGTCTGCGTCCCCTGCGCTCCGCTTCGGCGCAACCCGCGGTGCTCAGGCCAAACGGGGTCCCGCTCGAACTCGCCTTCGGCTCAGACAATCGCCGGCCCTGATCCGTTTGGCCTTGCGCTCCTCGGCGCATACAGAAGGGGGCTGGGAAAAGATTCGAGTTCGGGATCGGATTCGGGTTTAGGCTCGCGTCCGATGCGAAGCGAGCCTCCCCGCTCCCGAG
>JAQGNE010000094.1 GCA_028291985.1 Polaromonas sp.
TTGGGCCATCGCTGCCGGTGTCGGCATCTGGCCGGCAGGCGCTAGATGGCCCCGGTCATAGCCGCTGCCGCGGTAGTCCTCCAACTGGGCGCGTTCGGCTGCACGCAGGCGCGCATCGGCAAAGAACTTGTCGGTGCGCTTTTCGTCAGCGTCTTGGATAGCTGCGCGGTTGAGCTTTTGCGCGACATAGACGGCCGTCTTGCTCTGGCCCGAATGCAGGATGGCAAAGGCGTCGTAGCACAGTGCCCTCAGGCTCGGCTGAGGTTTGACCACGGGCGGCTTGCCGCCTGCGAAGAACTGCGAGCACACCGCAAATGCCCCGTCCGTGCTGGCCGTGCTGGCTGTGCTGGCCGAACGCGGTGGGCCGGCAGGCGCAGGAACGCTACCAAGGCCCGAAGCCGCCTCAAGCCCGCTCGGCTGGCCGACCTGCTGGCGCACGGCCGTGCCCAGGCCGGTGAGGAGCGCCTGCAGCTGGGCGCCGGCGGCCAGCAACTCGCGCCGGGCGGGAAGCTCGGCGCACGAATGCAGCGACACGCCTGCGGCCAGGGTCAGCGCGAGGCCGGCCAGGCGGGCCGTGCGGCGGGGGCGCGGGCGCCGGGTGGGTTTGCGTTGGGTCATGGGCGGGTGCAAGGCTCAAACCCGGCATTGTCGTGCGCTGCGGGCGCAGGCAGGTATGGGGGCATCGGCCGTCGAGTCCGCTGCCACCAAACGCCAAGCAGGCCGACAAACAACAATTCGGCAGTGCGTGCTCTTGGGCAGTGCCAAAACCGCATGAGACCTTCATACCCACTACTTCACTATTTGTACTATTTCTTTACTGTCAGCAGCAAACGCTGAGTGGCGCGGCACGGGCAATAGGTACCTTTTCCTAACCAACGGTTCGTCAATCAGTGCTATTTTGAGGCGTGTCGATAAAAGACCCTGCTTACTTTGACCCGCCCGGCCAGCACGGCATCATGGGCGAGTGGCTGACCAGCCTGCGCAGCTTCTCGGTCCAGGCGCTGGTCGTCTTGGGGCCTGATCCGTTTGCCGGGCAGGAAGCGCGCCTGGTGCTCGCGGTGCACCCGCCGCACCTGCTCAACGCGGCCCATGCGCTGGCGGCCAGCGAGGAGTTCGGCGTGCCCTGGCAAAACTCCGATGCGCCTCTGGTCGCCTGGCAGGATATTTCCAGATCGGCTTTAGTGGACACGAGCCCGTGGCGCCAGCTGTGGCGGGCCCAGGGCTTTCAGAGTATCGTGCGAATTGCTTTTCCACTCCCGGCAGCGCGCGCTTTTGAATGCTACCTGTTCAGTCTTCACCTCTGGCTTGACCGCACCGAGCCGATGGAAGTCGCCTGGTCCGCATTCAACATCTGGCCTGTGCTCAAGCGCTCGCTGGCCCAGTCCCGCAACCCCTTGACCGAGCGAGAGCTCGAATGCCTGGGGCTGGCTTTTGAGGGCCTGACGGCGCGCAAAACCAGCGACGCGTTGAAGTGCAGCGAGCGCACCGTCAACTTTCACCTGGCCAATGCCATGGGCAAGCTCCATGTCGACAACAAGCTCGCGGCCGTGCAGCGCGCTTGCTGGTTCGGGCTGATCTGAGCGGGACCAGCACCAAGCGCGCCATGGCGTGCAAACACCTTGTTCCAATAGGGAACATGCCGAAAATGTTTTCATGACGGTGTTACACGGCTGGCAAATGATCGGATTATGGGATTTGGGAGGTCTTGCCCCTCGCCAGGGCGGCAAAGCACCGCTTCAGTGCTAGCCATCCCAACCGGCACCGCGGGGTTTATCCGCCCAGCAACACTCAAACCCATGAATTTGAGAAAGTTGAAAAAATTTCATCACTAAATCAGCAAAATTAAGTAACATTAAGACAAATAATGCTTTTCTAAGAAACAACAAGTAATGCATACCTTGCTTAGTTCGGCCGCCTTCATCCAAGTGCGCTGCAGCCGACACCAACCGGTGAAATGCGGTTTTCAAGGGGCTTGGCCGCGTGCTTGGATGAACGCCCGCCAGCTGTGGGTCAGCGCCGCAGCATCAGCCGTCGTCAACCGAAACCCTGCTTTTCCCCTGACCGGGAACTTTGATGTGAATGGTGCGCCGTTCAGCCTGTTCCAAGCCCGTGCGACTTTGCGCCGGCGCCTTACGGCCGCTGGAGCCGCCAAAACCAACGCCGTCATCCAGGCGTTCAATGCTTTTAAACTTTACGAGGACCAAGGCCATGCTCCGAACCAGTAGCCTCTTGATGCTGTGGCTGGCCGCTTGCGCGCTAGTGCCGGCCCACCTTCCCGGCTGGGCGAGCTCCACGCTGCAGGATGCACGGATGGTGGCAGTGGTGCTGCCGGTACCGGCGCCACCTCTGCCGGCAGCAGTGCAGGTGACAGCGCTCAGGATTTCGGATTTGGATCGACACGGCGTAGTGAAATTCTTTTCGGCCAAGCCGTAGACCCAGACCCAGACCCAGACCCAGACCCAGACCCAGACCCAATAAATCCTGACGTATAGCTCTTGCCGCGCTGCCGTAGGTATTGCATCTCGAGCGCGCCAGGCCAGCGACGTGGCCATGCAGCATCTGAACGGTTT
>JAQGNE010000007.1 GCA_028291985.1 Polaromonas sp.
GCCGATCACGAGGCCGGCGGCGAACGCAGCCAGCACCACCAGCACCATGGGCGCGCGCCAGTAGGTGCCGAAGAAGAAGTGCACCGTCGCGTCCTGCTGGTTGTTCAGCGCGAAAGCGAACAGCGTAAAAAAAATGGCTGCCTTGAGCAGCCACAGCAAGTATTTCATAGCGCTCCTCGAACTCGAGGAATTCTAGGCGCCGGCGCCGCCGGCCTCGATTTCGGCCGTGCGCTGGTCCACTGCTTCGCGCAGGGCTTTGCCTGGTTTGAAGTGAGGAACGCGCTTTTCCGGAATCTGCACACTCTCACCGGAACGCGGGTTGCGCCCCAGGCGTGGCGGGCGCCGATTGATCGAAAAGCTGCCGAAGCCGCGAATCTCGATGCGGTGCCCCCGCACCAGCGCTTCACCCATGGCGTCGAGAATGGACTTGACCGCGTACTCCGCATCGCGGTGGGTGAGCTGGCTGAAACGAGCAGCCAGCTCTTCGACGAGATCGCTGCGTGTCATTGTTTTAAGTTGAGTCATCCCGAGGGCGACCCGGGATCCATCTCGCGCCGGAGATGCTGCTCCCGGCGCGCCATGGATTGCGGGTCAAGCCCGCAATGACATCTTCCTTACTTCTCGAGCTTGGCGCGGAGCAGCGCACCCAGGCTGGTCGTGCCGGCATTTTCGCGCGACGACTGCTGCGACAGGGTGTTCATCTGCTCTTGCTGGTCGGCCATGTCCTTGGCCTTGATCGACAGCTGGATGTTGCGGGTCTTGCGGTCGATGTTGACCACCACCACGTTGACCTCGTCGCCTTCCTTGAGCACATTGCGCGCATCTTCCACACGGTCGCGCGAGATTTCGCTGGCACGCAGGTAGCCCAGGATTTCGTTGCCCAGGTCGATCTCGGCGCCCTTGGGGTCGACGGTCTTGACCTTGCCCGACACATGCGATCCCTTGTCGTGGATGGACACGAAGGTGGTGAATGGGTCGGAGTCCAGCTGCTTGATGCCCAGGCTGATGCGCTCGCGGTCCACATCGACAGCCAACACGATGGCGTCGACTTCCTGGCCCTTCTTGTAGTTGCGAACGGCGGCTTCGCCGGTCTCGTTCCAGGACAGGTCGGACAGGTGCACCAGGCCGTCGATGCCGGCGGCCAGGCCGACGAACACGCCGAAGTCGGTGATCGACTTGATCGGGCCCTTGACGCGGTCGCCGCGCTTGGTTTCCTGCGCGAATTCCTGCCACGGGTTGGCCTTGCACTGCTTCATGCCCAGGCTGATGCGGCGCTTGTCTTCGTCGATCTCGAGGACCATGACTTCGACTTCGTCGCCAAGGGCTACGAGCTTGCTCGGTGCCACGTTCTTGTTGGTCCAGTCCATCTCGGAAACGTGGACGAGGCCCTCAATGCCCGGCTCGAGTTCAACGAACGCGCCGTAGTCGGCGATGTTGGTGATCTTGCCGAACAGGCGCGTGCCCTGTGGGTAGCGGCGGTTTACGCCCATCCATGGGTCGTCGCCCATTTGCTTCAGACCCAGTGACACACGGTTCTTTTCGGTGTCGAATTTCAGGATCTTGGCCACGATTTCCTGGCCAGCCGTCACCACTTCGCTTGGGTGACGCACGCGGCGCCAGGCCATGTCGGTGATGTGCAGCAGGCCGTCGATACCGCCGAGGTCAACGAAGGCGCCGTACTCGGTGATGTTCTTGACCACGCCCTTGACAGAAGAACCTTCCTTGAGCGTTTCCATCAGCTTGGCACGCTCTTCGCCCATGCTGGCTTCGACCACGGCACGGCGGCTCAGCACCACGTTGTTGCGCTTGCGGTCCAGCTTGATGACCTTGAACTCCATTGTCTTGTTCTCGTAGGGAGTCAAGTCCTTGATGGGGCGGGTGTCGATCAGCGAGCCGGGCAGGAAAGCGCGGATGCCGTTGACGAGAACAGTCAGGCCGCCTTTGACCTTGCCGCTGGTCTGGCCAGTGACAAATTCGCCGGACTCAAGGGCCTTTTCCAGGCTCATCCATGATGCCAGGCGCTTGGCTTTGTCACGTGAGAGCAGGGTGTCGCCGTAGCCGTTTTCGACAGAGTCAATGGCCACCGACACAAAGTCGCCGACCTGGACTTCGATTTCGCCCTGGTCGTTTTTGAATTCTTCGAGAGGCACATATGCCTCGGATTTCAGCCCTGCATTGACGACCACATGGTTGTGGTCGATGCGCACGACTTCAGCGGTGATGACTTCACCGGTGCGCATTTCAGAGCGCTGCAGCGATTCGTTAAATAGATCGGCAAAAGATTCAGACATTAAGTTTCCTGTCCACAACACGGGGTTCAATTAGCGGAATTGCTAAAAGTTGCAGTCTGTTTGTGGCTTGTGATGCGGTCCATGCAGACCGCGGGTTTCGTTGCAATTCCTGCAGACTTGAAATTGCCCCGTAAGGGCATCCATCGAAAGTCAGAAGGGCCGGGTGCCTTGCCACCAGTCAAGCACCTGATCAACCGACTTTTCAATCGACATATCAGAGTTGTCCAGCATTCGGGCGTCATCAGCAGGTTTGAGCGGGGCCGCCTGTCGTGACATGTCACGCGCGTCCCGGGCTTCCAGATCCTGTTGAATGTCTGCTAGTGTAGCCCGATTTCCCTTTGAAATCAACTGGTTATGGCGACGCTCGGCCCGGTGTCTCGCGCTAGCCGTGAGGTAAACCTTCAAGGGGGCGTCCGTAAACACGACTGTTCCCATGTCCCTGCCATCGGCAACCAGTCCTGGCAGCTTGCGGAAACCGCGCTGCAGCAGCAGCAGGGCCTGCCGAACCTGGGCATGCGCGGATACTTTCGACGCGGCCATGCCGGCGGACTCGCTTCGAATGGCGTCGGTGACGTCCATGCCTGCTAAGAAAATATGGCTGCCCGCAAAAGATATTGGCAGCGTCGCGGCTATTTTCGCCACAGCATGCCCGTCATCCAAGTTGGCGCCCGCCTGTTCGGCGGCGAAGGCAGTCAAGCGGTACAGGGCGCCAGAGTCGAGGTAGTGGTAGCCCAACTGGACAGCAAGCGCTGCAGCCAGCGTTCCTTTTCCTGAGGCGGTAGGCCCATCAATGCAGATGACGGGAATGGTTTCTGGCGATGCCTCGCAAGCAGCAAACAGCGCCTCAAAGTAATCCGGATAGGTCTTGGCGACACATTTAGGGTCGAGGATGCGTACCGGCAGGCCAGCCGGGTTGAATGCTGCAAGCGAAAAACACATGGCAACGCGATGGTCGTCATAGGTGTGGATCGAACCGGCGCGCCATTGATGCGGCGGTGTGATCTTCAGGTAATCCGCGCCTTCTTCCACGATGGCGCCCAACTTTCTCAGTTCTGTCGCCATGGCGAAAATGCGGTCGGTTTCCTTGACGCGCCAACTGGCAATGTTGCGCAGCACAGTGGTGCCTTCGGCATACAACGCCATGACGGCAAGTGTCATGGCCGCATCGGGGATGTGGTTGCAATCCAGGTCGATTGCCTTGAGAGGCCAGCCCGTTCCGGGTTCGCCGCGCGAGACCTGAAGGCTGTTTGCCGATCCTTCGATGCGCGCGCCCATCAAGCGGGCTGCGTCGACGAAGCGGATGTCGCCCTGAATAGAGTCAAGGCCGACGCCGTGAATTCTTAAGGGTTTTAGCGCTCTATCCCTCACAGCTATTGCGCCTAATGCTATGAAGTAGCTAGCGGAAGATGCGTCGCCCTCGACATGGATCTCGCCAGGTGACAGGTAGCGGCTGCCTTTCGGAATCGTGAAGCGCTGCCAGCCATCACGCTGCACATCGATGCCAAACCGGGCCAGGAGGTTGAGCGTTATCTCGACATAAGGCCGCGAAATCAGCTCTCCGGCCACTTCAATATGGATATCCTGCTTTGCCACCAGCGGTAGCGCGATCAGTAGCGCAGTAAGAAACTGGCTGGAGACATCGCCCCTGACCGTGATGGGCGCGTCCAGCGTCAGGCTTGGGGTGCCCAGGCGCAGGGGCGGGTAGCCATTGTTGCCGGTGTAATCAATGTGGCAGCCCAGCTGCCGCAGCGCATCAACCAGGTCACCAATTGGCCGCTCATGCATCCGGGCGACGCCGGACAGTTCAAAATCGCCGCCTAACAAGGCGAGAGCCGCAGTCAAAGGGCGCATGGCCGTACCCGCATTGCCGAGAAAAAGACTTGCTTGACGAACGCCCAGTTGCCCCCCCAGCCCGCCAATGACAATGGTCTTGCTGTCGATCTCCTCTATCGTGCAACCTAACTGACCTAGTGCCGCAAGCATCACTGCGGTGTCGTCGGACGCCAGCAGATCGCGAACGGTTGTGCGGCCGTGGCTCAGCGCTGCCAGCAGCAGCACGCGATTGGAAATACTTTTGGATCCGGGCAGGTAGACATCGCCGCCTGCAGCGACAAGGGGCGGTATGTCCAGATGCGCAACGTCGAACATGTCGGAAACTTACTTATGGTTTTTGGGTGACGAAATTCGCCAGTTCGCGCGCGTATGGCTGGCCTGGTCGATGGATTGCTCAAGCGCATCACCTTCATTGGCGGCAATGAGTTTTTCAAGGGCTTGCAAGCTCCGCTGAAAAATTTGCGATTGCTCCAGCAACTCTTCTCGGTTGGCGATCAAAATATCTCGCCACATTTTGGGTTCGCTTGCAGCGATTCTGGTGAAGTCCCTGAAACCCGGGCCGGCCAGCGCCAGGTAATCCTTGCCCTGCTGCTGACCTGTTATGCCGTTCATCAACGCAAATGCAATCAGGTGCGGCAAATGACTGACCGCCGCATACGCAGCATCATGCGCTTGCGGCGACATTTGAACCACGCTGCAGCCCAGCGCCGTCCAGAGCTTGCTTGCTTTGAGCAGCTGAACCGTGTAGGTACGCTCAATGGGCGTAAGAATCACCTGTTTGCCGGCGTAAAGATTCGCGTCGGCATGTTCAACGCCAGAAACCTCCTTGCCAGTGATGGGATGAGCAGGTACGAAACATCCGACATGGTCGCGCAGGACTCGCCTTGCAGCGTCCACCACATCCCGTTTGGTCGAGCCCACATCCATGATGAGAGTGTTGGGCGTAACCAGATGGCGAATTGCCTTGAAGGTTGCCTCGGTGGCGGACACCGGAACGGCTATCAGGACAATGTCAGCCCCGGAAACAGCCAGCAGCGCAGAAGGTGCCTCGACGTCTATAACGCCCATCTGCCGGGCGCGCTCGGTAGTTGACGGAGACTTACTGTAACCAACGACGCGTTTGACCAGTCCGGCTTTTTTAAGGGCGAGAGCGAACGATCCACCCATGAGTCCGCAGCCAATAAGGCCCAACTGTTCAAACATGGAAGGAAAGCGGGTGGTTAGATGCGTACGGCATGAGGTGTCGAATGCGATTATTCGCAGGCTGGGTAACTTCCCAGCACTTTGTAATAGGCACAAAGTTGCTGCAAGTCGTCCAGTGCTGCCTTGACGTGGTTTTGCGACGGATGTCCCAGCAGGTCAATGTAAAAGTAATATTCCCACTGACCCGAGCGCGCCGGTCTTGACTCAAAACGCGTCATGGATACGCCGTGGTGCTTCAACGGGACAAGTATGTCGTGGACCGCGCCAGGCCTGTTGGCCACCGACACCACAAGGCTGACGCGGTCGGTACCCGACGCTGGCGGTAAAGCCAGGGTTTGAGGCAGACATAACACCGCAAATCGCGTACGGTTGAACGCATCGTCCTGGACTCCCTGCGCAGGCATGTGCAGGCCAAAGTGGGAGGCAGCCTTGTCACTGGCGATGGCAGCCCATGCCGGATTCGTGGAAGCGAGGCGTGCGCCTTCGGCATTGCTGGATGCTGCGTGCCTCTCGGCCTGCGGCAGGTGCGCAGTCAGCCAGCCCTGGCATTGAGCCAGCGCCTGTGGATGTGCGTAGACAGCTTCGATGCCGTCCATCGACCCGGAAAGGCGCAAAAGGTTATGCCGTACCATCAAACTGGTCTCGCCGATGATGTGCAAGGGGGAGTGCAAGAGCAGGTCCAGCGATCGGGAAACTACACCTTCTGTCGAGTTTTCAACAGGCACCACACCATAGCCTGCACCTCCGGACGCCGTTGCGCGAAACACCTCGTCGATGCTTGCGCATGCCACATGCTCGATGCTGTTGCCAAAAAATTGCAAGGTAGCTTGTTCGCTGAAGGTGCCGGCGGGTCCGAGATAAGCGACTCTTACCGGAGCTTCAAGCGACAGGCAAGCCGACATGATTTCGCGCCAGATTGCTGCGACATGCACGCCCTTCAAAGGTCCGCCGTTGGCCTGCTGCAGGTTCTGTATGACTTGCGCAACCCTGTCTGGTCGCAAGAAGGGAGAGCCCTCACGCTTCTTGACCTCGCCCACCAGTTCGGCCACCTTCGCCCTGCGGTTCAGTAACGCAAGCAGTTCGTCGTCAATAGCGTCAATTTGAACGCGCAGGTCGGCTAGATTCAATGTCATGGTGAAGTGCGCGTCGTCGGATAAGCTTGGAAGTCGATCAGGCTTTTGTTTGTTCAAATTCTCGCATGTAGCTGACGAGGGCTTGCACACCTTCAAATGGCATGGCGTTGTACAGGCTTGCCCTCATGCCGCCCAGCGTCTTGTAACCCTTGAGTTGCAACAAGCCATACTCTTTGGCGCCCGCCAGAAACCGTTCGTCAAGGCTGGCGTCATTCAGGAAAAACGGTATGTTCATGCGCGAGCGGCAAGCGGGAGCCACGCGGCTGCTATAAAGCTGTGAAGCATCGATATAGTCATAAAGCAGCTTTGCCTTGGCGATGTTGCGTTCTTCAATAGCATTGATCCCGCCCTGTTTTTTTAACCACTTGAAGGTCAGTCCAGCGATGTAGATCGCATAAGTGGGCGGTGTGTTGTACATCGACTGGTTGTCTGCCACTGTCTTGTAGTCGAACGCAGTCGGGCAGTGTGGCAGGGCGCGTCCGAGCAGCTCATTTCTAACAAACACCAAGGTGACGCCAGCGGGCCCTACGTTTTTTTGTGCGCCGCCGTAGGCCAGCCCGACACGCGACCAGTCTACTGGACGCGAGGCCATATGCGACGAAAAATCGATCACCAGGGGCGCATTGCTGCCTAACGCCTTGAGATCGGGAATCTCATGCATCTCAACGCCGTGCACGGTTTCGTTGGTGCATAGATGCACATATTTTGCGGCGTCATTCAGCTTCCAGCTGGCCGGCGATGGCAGACACGTGTGTCCGCTTTCCCGGTTGGATGCCGCTACGTTGACGGTACAGTACTTCTGCGCTTCTTTTTGCGAGCGCTCGCTCCAGTTACCTGTCACCACATAGTCGGTTTGCCCTGCCTCGGACAGATTAAGCGGAACGATCGCGTTTTCGGCTATGCCACCGCCCTGCATGAACAAAATGCTGAACTCGGGCGGTACCGAAAGCAGCTCTCGTACATCCTTGATCGCGTGCTCGTAAATCGATATGAATTCCTTGCCGCGATGGCTCATTTCCATCACGCTCATTCCGCTACCGTTCCAGTCCAGCATTTCCACTGCTGCCTGTCGCAATACCTCTTCTGGAAGTACCGCAGGCCCAGCTGAAAAATTAAACGGCCGATTCATCGCTTCGCGGCGGGTTTGTCTTTCGCAGACGGCGCGGCTTTTGATGTAGCGGATGTGCCCACAATTTTGGTGGCTGCGGTATTGAATTGCTCAACGCGGGTTGCTACGTCTGCCCGTGTCGACTCGACAAGCTTTTGCACGAATACATTGCCCAGCTCAGGCGCGACAGACTGGTATTTTTTGATGGCGGGTGATTCAAAGAACGCGGCAATCTGCTGAAGTTCTTCGGTGGTAAACCGCTCTGCGTAGGCGGGAACCAAAGCCTCGGTACTGGACTTGGCGACCTTGCTGCCGATGACTTTGATCACATCATCCGAATACTTCTGCAACTCGGCGTTCAGCGCTTCCTTGATTTGCGTTTGCCGGGCTGCGGGAGCGGCATCAACCTTGGGGCCCCAGTTTTGCAGCAGCTCCTGCGTGGTGCCTGCAGCCAGCTGCTCGACAAGGCGATCGAGTTCGGGACCCTGTTGAAGGTTGACAACCTTGGCAGCAAGCTCCTGCTTGGCATTTGCATTCTGTGCGTGGCTCGGCTTGGCAGACACGCCTGCCAGGGTAACAAGGGCTGCCAAAGTGACAGCCGTCAATGCGTTTTTCATTCGTCGGTTTCCGGGTTAAGGGGGTTCGGGTTCAGCGGCGTTGCAGATGACACGTCGCTGACGACGTCGTCGGCGGTATCGTCCAGTGTTGCATCATTTTCCACAATGCGCTGCAGGCCGCTCAACTGCGAACCAGGATCCAAGCCGATGAGCGTTACGCCTTGTGTCGCTCTGCCCATCTCGCGAATTTCACTTACGCGTGTACGTACCAGTACACCCTTGTCGGTGATCAGCATGATTTCGTCGTCGACATGCACCAGCGTTGCAGCAACCACTTTGCCGTTGCGTTCGCTCTGCTGGATTGCGATCATCCCTTTGGTTCCGCGTCCGTGACGGGTGTACTCGGAAATGGATGTGCGTTTGCCATATCCGTGTTGGGTGGCGGTCAGCACACTTTGCTCTTCGTCTTCGGCCACCAGCATGGCGATGACGTTCTGTCCCTCCTCCAGCATCATGCCGCGAACGCCGCGCGCAGTGCGACCCATGGGTCTGACATCATTTTCGTCGAACCTGACAGCTTTGCCGCCATCCGAAAACAGCATCACATCATGGCTGCCATCTGTGAGCGATGCCCCGATCAGGTAGTCACCGTCGTCCAGATCCACTGCAATAATGCCGGCCTTCCGGGGATTGTTAAAGTCATTTAAGGGCGTTTTCTTCACCGTGCCCATTGATGTCGCCATGAACACATACTGATCAGCTGGGAAGCTCCGTTTCTCGCCGGTCAATGGCAGCACGACGGTAATTTTTTCTCCTTCCTGCAAGGGAAACATATTGACGATTGGACGACCCCGGGACCCACGTGAGCCGGCGGGCACTTCCCAAACCTTGAGCCAGTACAGTCGGCCTCTGTTTGAAAAGCAGAGGATGTAATCGTGCGTGTTGGAAATGAATAACTGATCTACCCAGTCATCTTCTTTCGTGGCCGTCGCCTGTTTGCCGCGGCCGCCCCGCTTTTGAGCGCGATATTCTGAAAGAGGCTGGCTTTTGATATATCCGGTATGAGACAGCGTGACCACCATGTCGGTAGGCGTTATCAGGTCTTCAGTACTGAGATCAAATGAGCTGTGCTCAATCAGGCTGCGGCGCGCGCCCAGCTTGGTCTGGCCAAACTCCTGTTTGATGGTCGCAAGTTCTTCGCCGATGATGATGGATACTCGCTCGGGCTTGGAAAGAATATCCAGCAGGTCGTCAATCTCGGCCATGACTTCCCGGTACTCGGCCACGATCTTGTCTTGCTCCAAACCTGTGAGCCTTTGAAGACGCATTTGCAGAATTTCTTGCGCCTGCGTATCGGACAGGCGGTACAAGCCGTCTCCACCCATTCCATAAGACTTTTCCAGGCCATCAGGCCGGTAATCATCGGCATTCACGACGCCCCCATCGGCGCGGGATCGGGTCAGCATCTCGCGTACCAATTGGCTGTCCCAGGGCCGGCCCATCAATTCGGATTTCGCGACTGGCGGCGTGGGCGCATTTCGAATGATGGCGATAAATTCGTCGATATTGGCCAACGCTATCGCCAGACCCTCGAGAACATGGCCTCGCTCACGGGCCTTTCGGAGGGTGAAGACAGTGCGACGGGTAACGACTTCCCGGCGGTGGGAAAGAAATACCTGAATCAGCTCTTTCAGGTTGCATAGCTTTGGCTGGCCGTTGACCAGGGCTACCATGTTGATACCGAAAGTGTCCTGAAGCTGGGTTTGCTTATAGAGATTGTTTAACACGACCTCCGGAACTTCTCCACGCTTCAGCTCGATCACCAGACGCATGCCGGACTTATCGCTTTCGTCCTGAATATGGCTGATGCCTTCAATCTTCTTTTCATGGACCAGCTCTGCCATCCGCTCCTGCAGCGTCTTCTTGTTAACCTGATAAGGCAGTTCGTCCACAATGATCGACTGTCTCTGGCCCTTGTCGATATCTTCAAAATGGCATTTCGCACGCATAACGACTTTGCCGCGCCCGGTGCGGTACCCGTCCTTGACGCCGTTGATGCCATAAATAATGCCGGCTGTAGGAAAGTCCGGGGCAGGAACAATCTCCATCAGGTCGTCGATCGTCGCGTCCGGCGTCCTTAGCAAATGCAGGCAGGCGTCGACCACTTCATTCAGGTTGTGCGGCGGTATGTTGGTCGCCATTCCGACCGCGATGCCGCCAGAACCGTTGACAAGAAGATTGGGCAACCGCGTCGGCATGACAAGCGGTTCCTGCTCGCTGCCGTCGTAGTTGGGCCCAAAGTCGACCGTTTCCTTGTCCAGATCGGCAAGAAGCTCATGGGCAATTTTTGCGAGCCGGATTTCCGTATACCGCATAGCTGCAGCGTTGTCACCATCGACAGACCCGAAATTTCCCTGACCGTCAACTAATAAGTGGCGCATTGAGAAGTCCTGCGCCATACGGACGATGGTGTCGTAGACCGATTGATCGCCGTGAGGATGGTACTTTCCGATAACGTCGCCAACAATGCGGGCCGATTTTTTGTAGGGCCTGTTCCAGTCGTTATTGAGCTCGTGCATCGCAAACAGCACGCGACGATGCACTGGTTTTAATCCGTCTCTGGCGTCTGGAAGTGCCCGTCCGACAATCACGCTCATCGCATAGTCGAGGTAACTTCGCCTCATTTCCTCTTCTAGGCTGATGGGCAGGGTTTCTTTTGCAAACTGGGTCATAGAGGCCTGGGTGGGGAACGCGGTTGCGTCGATGGAACGCGGCTATTTTAAGACGGGCGCTGCAGTGTAGTGTTTGTGGCAACGTCGCAACAAACGTTAAAGAATCTGGAGTCCATGTGGGACGATATGGATAGCAACCTTGTACACGTAAGCAGCTGTGGCACAATTGCATCAACGCTTCGGGTGATGGTCATTCAGAGCGTGTAACTTATCAATCGCAGCCAGTCTGCGGCTTTTCTCTAGAGGAGAACTATGAAGAAACTCAACAAAGTGGCAATGTTGTTTGCTTCCGCAGCGCTTGCTACCGCCGCTGGTGCACAAACAATCGACAACTGGAAAAACGGTACCAACGAGCTGGTCTGGAAGAACGGTACAAATGAACTGTGCTGGCGTAATTCCAACTGGACGCCTGCGACTGCAGCTCCTGATTGCGATGGCGCAATCAAGCCAGTTGTTGCCGCTCCTGCGCCTGCCGTCGTTGCACCTACTCCTGCCCCGCAAGCCGCAGCACCAGCAGTAGTTGCTCCTCCAGTCGCCACGAAGGTGACTTATGCCGCTGATGCGTTTTTCGATTTTGACAAATCCGTTCTGAAGCCTGAAGGCCGCGCAAAGCTTGACGACTTGATCAGCAAGATCCAGGGCATCAACCTGGAAGTCATCATTGCTGTGGGTCACACTGATTCAGTGGGTAGCGATGCCTACAACCAAAAGCTGTCGATTCGCCGCTCCGAAGCCGTGAAAGCTTATCTGGTGACCAAGGGCATTGAGAGAAACCGTGTTTATACCGAAGGTAAAGGCGAGAAGCAGCCGGTAGCAGATAACAAGACTGCTGAAGGCCGTGCCAAAAACCGCCGCGTAGAGATCGAAGTTGTTGGTACGCGCGCTAACCGCTAAGTCCATCCTACTTTGAAAAAACCGCGCCTTGGCGCGGTTTTTTTATGTCTCGACCGATAATGACGCCATGACCATTGACACGAATTTTGACCCTGTCGAATTATCGAAGTTTTCAGATCTTGCGCATCGCTGGTGGGACCCGGACAGCGAATTTCGTCCTCTGCACCAGATCAATCCGCTACGCTTGGCCTGGATTGAAAATCTGGTCCACTTGAAGAACAGTCGTGTGGTCGACATAGGTTGTGGTGGCGGCATACTGTCTGACGCGATGGCACGTAGCGGTGCAGAGGTGTTGGGCATCGATCTGTCCAGCAAAGCCTTAAAGGTGGCGAAATTGCATGCGTTGGAAGCGCAAACGCAGGGCGTGGACTACCGTGAAATCAGTGCAGAAGGTCTAGCGGCAGAACAGCCCGGAAGTTTCGATGTGGTTACCTGTATGGAAATGCTGGAACACGTGCCCAATCCCGGCTCCGTGGTTAGAGCCTGCTCGACGTTGGTGAAACCCGGCGGTCATGTCTTTTTTTCGACGATCAACAGAAACGCCAAGGCTTTTTTGTTTGCGATCGTCGGTGCCGAGTATGTGTTGAACCTTCTGCCACGAGGCACACATGAATACGCCAAACTGATCAAGCCGAGCGAACTGGCTGGCTATTGCCGCGCATCAGGCCTTATTTTGGATCAAACCAAAGGCATGCAGTACAACCCGTTAACAAGAAACTATTGGCTCGACACTGATACGAGCGTGAACTACCTTTTTGCAACGACCAAATCCTGACGCAGATTTCTGCCTTTTTTAAAGCAATAAGTAATGTTCGACGACATTGACGCTGTTCTGTTCGATCTGGATGGAACGCTAGTCGATAGTGCGCCTGATCTTGGCGCGGCCGCAGACAAGATGCGGACAGACCGGGGAATGTCACCGCTCGCCTTGGAGAGGTACCGCGCGATGGCCGGTGCAGGCGCAAGAGGAATGATCGGTGTCGCTTTGGGTTTGACGCCTGAGGATCCATCATTCAAAGAGCTGAGGGAAGAGTTTTTTCAGAACTATGAACGTTGCATGTCCGAGCGAACGTTCGCCTTCGACGGTGTAGTGAGTGTGATCGACAGTATCGTCTCGGCAGGCCTTCAGTGGGGCGTGGTGACCAACAAGTCTGAGCGGTTTACGCTGCCCTTGACTGCTGCGATGCCGATGTTCCAGACCGCCGGTGTTATCGTTTGCGGTGACACAACGCCGTTTGCCAAGCCTCATCCAGAGCCTCTTCTGGAAGCGGCGCGCCGGTTAAGCCTGCTGCCGAATCGGTGCGTTTATGTGGGAGACGATGAGCGCGACATCATCGCAGGATGCGCTGCCGGGATGAGAACGGTAGCGGCGGCATATGGATATTTGGGCGCCTCTGCTGATACAACGACGTGGAAAGCAGATGCCACCATTTGCTCGCCCTCGTCGCTCTTGAATTTGCTGCGAATGGCTTAAGATAGACCTCTTGGGGCTGCATTGGTTTCGACGTGGGTTCGGACGCGGTGTGGTGCATGTCGAGCTGAGTGTGCTCGTAAAACTGATTCAAACAAACTAACTGCAAACGACGAACGTTTCGCACTCGCTGCTTAATTGCCAGTGAGCTTTACAACAGCAGGCCGATGGGCTGGGCA
>JAQGNE010000002.1 GCA_028291985.1 Polaromonas sp.
CGGTCAGCACCTGTGAAAGCACGGTTTCAGGCTGGTTCAGATAGGCCTGTGGCGCAATCACCTTGGCGATCAGCTCGCGGTTTTTCGGGTCGCGCGCCATGGCGGCGGCTGTGAGCACCGAGCGGTAAAGCGCAGCAAAGGTGTTGGGGTTCTTTTCGATGAACTCGGTGCTGGTGCCAAACGCACAGCAGGGGTGACCGTTCCACAGGTCCTTGGTCAGCAAGTGCAGAAAACCGATTTCCTCGTACACCGCGCGCTGGTTGAAAGGGTCAGGGCCAAGGTAACCGTCAATATTGCCGGCACGCAGATTGGCCACCATCTCGGGCGGCGGCACCACGCGGATCTGGATGTCGGTGTCAGGGTTGAGGCCAGCCTCGGCCACGTAATAGCGCAGCAAGAAGTTGTGCATGCTGAACTCGAAGGGCACCGCAAACTTGAAACCCTTCCACATCTTGGGGTCGCGCTTGTCCTTGTGCTTGTTGGCCAGCGTGATGGCCTGGCCGTTGGTGTTCTGGATGGTGGCCACATTCATGGGCACCGGGTTGGAGCCCACACCCATCGAAATCGCCAGCGGCATGGGGCTCAGGAAGTGGGTGGCGTCGTATTCCTTGTTGATCATCTTGTCGCGTATCAGTGCCCATCCAGCCGTTTTGACGACCTCGACATTCAGCCCTTCCTTGCTGTAAAAACCCAGCGGATGCGCCATGATCAGCGGCGTGGCGCAGGTGATCGGGATGAAGCCGATTTTCAGGTTGGTTTTTTCCAGCTTGCCTTTGTCCTGCGCCATCGCCTGCATCGTGCCCACCGGCAGCACGCTGGCAATAGCCGCCATTGCCGTCCCCTTGCCGACGGCGCGCAGGAAGCGGCGACGCACTTCATCCTGCGGAAAGAGAGCCTTGACCAGCGTGGCTTCAATGAAGTCGTTGGAGTAAGACTCGAATTCGCTGGTCAGGCTGCGCCGGCGCAGCTCCGCAGCGGCGCTGTCGGCGTTCAGCTCCGGGTGGTGATCGGCCGGCGCATGGTCACCGCCGCAGCTGCACTTGAGCATCAGCGGACGGTCGGCGTCGTACGGGGAAAAGCGGTCGGTCATGGCGGGCACCTTTCAAAAGAAGATGCCTCATGCCATGCAAGGGGCGCGCCACCCTGCGCGCTGGCGGCAACGTCAGGCGCATTTCGCCGGGATTTGAATGACAGTCTGTAGGGCTGGCACTACCTGCAAGGCCTGCCTGCGCGGGGGTCGGCGCTGTCAGGCTGCCGGTGCTGCCGGTGCTGACGGAGTCGCTACTGGCCGAGCGGGGCCATGCCTTCTTCAGGCGTGCTTGGCGCTGGCGCTGGCGCTGTTGGCCGCTGCAGGAAGACTTGACCGGTCAGGCTCTGCCGGCGACGAAATCGCCCCCAAGGATTCGCCGACATCGATATCTCCGTCCATGCCTTTTGCCGCGATGTCGCCCAGGGAGACGATGCCAATCAGCCGGTCGTCCGCATCAACTACCGGCAGCCGTCTGATCTGGCTTTCAGCCATCAGGGTGAGCACGTCGCCCACATCGTCGTCTTCATGGGCGGTACGCAAGCTGGTGCTCATTACATCCACCAGCGGGGTGCTGTTGCCGTCCAGCCCCTGCGCCATGCCGCGCACCACAATGTCGCGGTCGGTGACCATGCCGAGCAGCTTGCCGCCCTCACACACCGGTATCACGCCCACATTTAGCTCATCCATGGCGCGCGCGGCAGTGGTAACGGTGTCGGCAGGCGAAAGCGCGTGCACCCCGCGGGTCATCACGTCAGCGACGGTTGTCATGGCGAAACTCCTTTAGTTGGGGTTGAGCCTAGTGCCCGGCGTTGACGAAGATGACCGGTGCCCTCCCACCCGGCCGTAGGACAAGGGCGCTGGTCTAGGGCCTGGCAGTGCGCTGCGCGTACAGAGCCAGTTCGACATCATTGCGCGCGCCGGTTTTCTCGAAAATGCGCAAGCGGTAGGTGCTGACGGTGTTGGATGCCAGGCCCAGTTCAGTGCCGATCTCACCCACCGATCTGCCAGCCGTCAACAGCCGGTACACCTGGTGTTCACGGTGCGACAGCGAATCCACCGCGTTGCCTGTCCCGCCCTTGCCGGTGCCGCCGGACAGCGCGCTGGCCATGGCTTCGGCAGTAACCGCTGACACATACCTTCCGCCAGCAGCCACCTTGCGCACCGCAGCGATCATGTCGTCAGAGTCGGCGCTTTTGTTGAGGTAGCCCGCGGCACCCAGACGGATGCAGCGCACGGCGTACTGCTTTTCAGGATAAGTGCTTAGCATCAATACCGGTAGCTGCGGCCAGCGTAGGCGCAGGGCCTGCAACACGTCCATGCCGTCACGGCCGGGCAGGGCGATGTCCAGCAGCACCGCATGCAGCCCGCCACCGCCCGCCAGCGCATCGGCCTGCTGCAGCACGCCCAGGCCGGTCTCGGCCTCGGCGACCACCCGGATGTCAGGCGCGTCCGCCAGCACCTGCTTGATGCCTTCGCGCACGATGCGATGGTCGTCGCCGATCAGAATATTGATCATGGTTGTATCGCTATGCTTTTAGTAGCGATATGCCAAGGTGCAATCTGGTCCCCAGCCCGATTTCGCTTGAAATATCGATGCGGCCGCCCAGGTGCCGCGCCCGCTCGCGCATGCCCATGACGCCATAAGCATCGGTCGCCTCAAAGGCAGCAGGGTCTGCGCCACGCCCGTTGTCTTCAACCGTGATGTCAACGCCGGTGGCGCAAGCGCTGATCGATATGGCTATCCGGCTGGCGGCTGCATGCCGGCCCACATTGCTGAGCATTTCCTGGAAGATGCGAAAAATACCGATGGTTTGCTGACCCGATAGCTGCTGCGGATGGGCAAGGTCCATATCAACGGTCATGGTCCAGTCCAGATCAAGCTCGGCAGACTGCACGAACTCATGGGCCTGCCAGTCCAGCGCAGCCCACAAACCCTGATGGTCCAGGATGCTGGGGCGCAGGTCGGTGATGATGCGGCCGACATTGTCGACAGCGGTTTCAATCAGCCGGCCCATGTTTTGGCACTTGCCGCGCATGGTGCTGCGCATGGCCTGTGCGGCACAGGCGTCGCGCTGCTCCTGCTCGGCAAGCCGCTTGTCGAGCCAGCCCACATCCATCTTGAGCGCCACCAGCAAGCTGCCCAGTTCGTCATGCACCTCGCGCGCAATGCGGGTGCGTTCCTCTTCTCGTACGGTGTGTGCGTAGGCTGACAGTTCACGCAGTTGCTGCAAGGCGCTGGAGAGTTCGCCGGTGCGTTCCTGAACGCGGTGTTCCAGTACTTCATTCGCCTGGCGCAAGGCCTCTTCCGCACGCTTGCGCGCAGAAATGTCTACAAAGGTGATAACCGCCCCCTGCACCTGGCCGTCCTCGATGATGGGGTAGGACGAATACTCGACTGCAAAAAAGAAACCGTCCCGGCGCCAGAAAACCTCGGTTTCTATTCGGCATGGCAATCCCACCCGGAAAGCATTGAAGATCGGGCAGACCTGCTCCGGGTAGTGGTCTCCGCAGGCATGGGTGTGGTGCGCAAGCTCGTGCATGTTGCGGCCCAGCACCTCGTCTGCCTGCCAGCCCAACTGCTCTGCGCCGGCCCGGTTGATGAAGGTGCAGCAGCCCTGCATGTCGATCCCGAAGATGCCTTCGCCGGTGGATTCGAGCAACTGGGAAAGCCGGTCGCGCCACACCGCCTTGTCCCCGCCCGCCAGAAGCGGCTGCCCGGCCTTCGAGGTGCCTGCTATCAAGTCGGAAACTGTCATGGGTTCTGGCTCAGCAAGCATCGTGCCCACTTTGGTGCGGCCCCCGGGTGGCGGGTTTGCCGATGCCGCCAGGCAAATGTGCAGGCTGGTGCGTTGTGGCCTGCATTCCTGTATTCCGGTGCCGTCACGTCTGTAGCTGCCAGCTGCAGGCACCAGCCTGGCGCCTTTTTGCCTGTAAAGTCGTAAGCCTGCTTACCAATAGCCCCGCTGCACCTGCCACATGCGCTCCACCATAAAACCAGCTTTTGCTGCGGCCAGCCTGCTGGCCCTTGCCATGGCTACGGGTTGCAGCCCTGCCTTCAACTGGCGCGATGTTCGCCCTGAAGGTGCGCGGCTGTTGCTTCTGCTGCCCTGCAAGCCGGACAAGGCTGCCAAGACCGTGCCGCTTGGTGGGCAGCCGGTTGAACTGCGCATGGCAGGCTGTGATGTCGGGGACCTGACCTTTGCGGTTTCGGTTGCTGACGTGGGCGATGCGACCAGGGCGAGTCCTGTGCTGGCGCAGTGGCAGGCTGCCACACTTGCCAACATGAAAGCGCCACCGGTGGGTGCGGCGCCTGGTGTCGGCCAGCCTGCGCCGCCGGGAATGGCAAGCCAGGCCACACCCCTCCAGCTGGCAGGTGCCGCGCCAGCGCCTGTTCCCGTGCTGGTCAAGGCCGCAGGCACCCGTCCGGACGGCAAGCCGGTGCAGGGCCAGGCAGCGTATTTTGCGCAGGGTACCCAGGTCTTCCAGGCGGTTATTTATGGCGAGAAAATCCCGCCTGAGCTGGCTGATACCTTTTTTGGCAGCCTGAAGTTCGAATAACTGTTGCCATGCCGAACCTTCTTGCTGACCGACTGGATAAAAAATCCGGCGCTATCGTGTTTCTGGCATTTGCCGCTGCGTATTTTTGCTCGGCATTGCTCCGGGCGATCACGGCAACGCTGTCGCCCGTCCTGACGCAGGAGTTTTCGCTGCACGCCAGCGACCTGGGGCTGCTGGCGGGCGGGTATTTTCTGGGCTTTGCCGCCATGCAACTTCCCTTGGGCAAATTCCTGGACCGCCACGGACCGAAACAGGTCATCCTTTATTTTCTGGGCGTGGCGGTCCTGGGCTGCATGGCGTTTTCGGTGGCCACCAGCTTTGCCTGGCTGCTGGCGGCGCGGGTGCTGGTCGGCATGGGGGTCAGCGCCTGCCTGATGGCCCCACTGACCGGGTTCAGGCGCTGGTTTGATCCCGGCACCCTGCTGCGCGCCAACTCCTGGATGCTCATGACCGGCTCACTGGGTATGCTGGCGTCAACCCTGCCGGTGCAGTGGCTGATGCCCGTCACCGGATGGCGGCCCTTGTTCTGGATACTGGCTGTGCTGATCATGCTGTCGATGGCGGCTATCGCCCGGGGCGTGCCGCGCTGGACGGTCAGGCCGGTTGCGCCGGCCTCAGTCGAAGCACCTGCGACATCGCCATCAACCGGCTATGCCGAGGTCTGGAAAAGCGCTTATTTCCAGCGGATGACCCCGCTTGCCATCTTCAACTACGGCGGCCTGGTGGCGGTGCAGACGCTGTGGGCCGGGCCCTGGATGGTGCAGGTGGCCGGCTACAGCCCGCTGGCGGCCGCCACCGGTCTTTTTTATATCAATGCCTGCATGCTGGCGACCTTCTGGACATGGGGAATGGTCAACCCCTGGCTGTCGCGCCATGGCTGGCCCGCCAACCGGCTGATGGCCTGGGGCATCCCGCTGTCGCTGCTTTCGCTGGTCGTCAACATTGCGGGTGGCTCGTCGACTGGCTGGCTCGGCTGGGCCCTATTTTGTGTGTGCTGCAGCGTCATGGGCCTGGCACAGCCAGCCGTGGGTATGGCGTTCGCACCAGCGCTGGCAGGCCGGGCCCTGTCGGCTTATAACCTGATGATTTTCGGTGGCGTGTTCATGGTGCAGTGGGGCATTGGCCTGCTGATTGATGCCTTTGCGGCTGCGGGTCTGCCACGGGTCGCGGCTTTTCAGGCGGCCATGGGGGTGTTCTTGTGTTGCTGTGTGGCGTCATACCTGTGGTTCATGAGCAAGCGCGGCGCCACCGTCGATAATCATTGAATCAACAGCCGCCGCTGTTTGCCGCCTTTTCAGTCTTCCACCCGCTTGAACATGCCCCATCTGCTCACGCTTTTCTCTGACCGCCCACCAGCGCTGTCATGCAGCGTGCGCGGTTTTGGCAGCGCGGCCTTCTTCCGATGAACGGCATTCTGGTTGTCGCGCATGCACCGCTGGCGTCCGCATTGCGGCAGTGCGTGCTGCATGTCTTTCCGGACAACCAGGCGGGCATCGCCGCACTCGATGTTCAGCCCAACGTGCCGCCTGAGGAAACCCTGGCGCAGGCGAAAATCATGCTTAACCAGCTGGGCACCTCGCATGCGCTCGTGCTGGTAGATGTGTTTGGTGCCACGCCCTGCAATGTGGCGCAAAAGCTGGTTGATGGCGTTCACTCCAAGCTAGTCACCGGCGTCAACCTGCCCATGCTGCTGCGTACCGTCTCCTACCGGCATGAGCCACTGGACGCACTGGTATCACGGGCGCTGGTGGGCGCTACCCAGGGCGTCATGCAGGTGGCCATTACTGCTCCTCAAAACCAGGTTCGCCGAAACAATGATCAAGACCAGCACGAACATCAGCAATAAGCTGGGGTTGCACGCCAGAGCCTCCGCCAAGCTCACCAAGCTGGCTGGCGGCTTCGCCTGCGAGGTGTGGATGTCCAGAGGCGAGCGCCGCGTCAATGCCAAAAGCATCATGGGCGTCATGATGCTGGCCGCCGGCATGGGAAGCCTGGTTGAGATCGAGACCGACGGCCCCGATGAGCAAAAAGCGATGGATGCTTTATTGGCGCTGATCAAAGACAAATTTGGAGAAGGAGAGTGACCTCCTTTAGCTTCTTTGCAAGCAAGGGCCGCGGAACCGGCTTTGCCGGGCCGCAGGCGCATCCTTCGATATGCTTTGCTTACCGTGTCCTGAGCTTGTCGAAGGGTCAGGACGAACGGAAACTCCCTCGGGGGCCAGGAAGCTACACGCAGCGAGCGACCGTCGGGGATCGTCAGTGACTTTTTCCATCCACGGTCTGGCGGTGTCGCGCGGCATCTCGATCGGCCGCGCGGTGCTGGTCGCGTCCAGTCGTGCCGATGTGGCGCACTACTTTATTGATATCGACAAAACCGACGCGGAAATCTCCCGCCTGCGGGTGGCGCGCAACGCGGTGACGGAAGAGATCACCAAACTGCAAAAGGATCTGCCCAAGGACGCGCCACATGAGCTGGCCGCGCTGCTGGATGTGCACCTGATGCTGCTGCAGGACGAGTCACTCATCAGCGGCGTCAAGCACTGGATCACTGACCGGCATTACAACGCCGAATGGGCGCTGACCACGCAGTACGAAATCATCGCGCGCCAGTTCGACGAAATGGAAGATGTCTATTTGCGCGAACGCAAGGCCGACCTGGAGCAGGTGGTCGAGCGCATCCTGCGCTCGATGAAGGGTGTGGGCTCGCCGGTGCAGCCCACGGCCCGGGCAGGCTCCGGCCGCAAGTCGCAGCAAGATCTGCTGCTGGACGACACCACCGATGTACCCCTGGTGCTGATTGCGCACGATATTTCGCCGGCCGACATGCTGCAGTTCAAGCAAAGCCTGTTTGCAGGATTCGCCACCGATGTGGGTGGCAAGACGTCGCACACGGCCATCGTCGCGCGCAGCATGGACATTCCGGCGGTGGTGGGCGCGCGCAGCGCCAGCCAGTTGATCAACCAGGACGACTGGGTCATCATCGACGGTGACGCGGGCGTGCTGATCGTCGATCCGTCACCCATCATCCTGGCCGAATATGGCTTCAAGCAGCGCCAGGGCGAACTGGAACGCGAGCGCCTGAACCGGCTCAAGAACACGCCATCGCTGACGCTGGATGGCCAGCGTGTCGAGTTGCTGGCCAACATCGAGATGCCGGAAGACACGCGCGGCGCGGTCAAGGCCGGCGCGGTGGGTGTCGGGCTTTTCCGGAGCGAATTCTTGTTCATGGGTCGGGAGTCCAAAGGGCTGGCCCGGCTGCCCAACGAAGAAGAGCAGTACCAGGCCTACCGCCAGGCGATTGAAGGCATGCATGGCCTGCCGGTCACGATACGCACGGTAGATATCGGCTCTGACAAGCCGCTCGACCGCTCCGACCGTAGCCAGGAAAACCATCTGAACCCGGCGCTCGGCCTGCGCGCGATTCGCTGGAGCCTGGCCGACCCGCCCATGTTCTTGACACAGCTGCGCGCCATTTTGCGGGCAGCGGCACATGGGCAGGTCAACTTGCTGGTGCCGATGCTGGCGCACGCCAGCGAAATCCGTCAGACGCTGTCGCTGATCGACCATGCCCGCGCCATGCTTGACAACCAGGGCACACCTTATGGTCCCGTGCGGCTTGGTGCGATGATTGAAATACCAGCCGCCGCGCTGACGTTGAAACTCTTCTTGAAGTACTTCGATTTTTTGTCGATCGGCACCAACGACCTGATCCAGTACACGTTGGCGATCGACCGCGCAGACGAGGCGGTGTCGCACCTGTACGACCCCTGCCACCCGGCGGTGTTGCGCTTGATTGCCGACACGATTGCCGCCTGCGATGCCGCCGGCAAAAGCGTCAGCGTCTGCGGTGAAATGGCCGGTGATGTCGGTATGACGCGGCTGTTGCTGGGCCTGGGGCTGCGCAGTTTTTCAATGCACCCGTCGCAAATTCTGGCGGTCAAGCAGCAGGTGGTGCGCGCCGACGCCGGCAAGCTGCAGCCCTGGGCAGCCAACGTGCTGGCCAGTGAAGACCCGGCCAGCCTGCTGCAGACCAGCTGAGTTCAGGCTCCCAGCTTTTACCCATTACCAGGCGTCACGCACTGGCATAAGCAATCCTGTGCCGCGCGGCTTGGGCCAGCGGTGCCAGGATCTGGTCGCGCTGCCGGACCATGGCGGTCCGGTACAGCGGCGCTACTGGTGGCCCCCAATCGCTCGCTGCCAGAAAGTGGTCGGGATACTTTTCCAGCAGCGCTTGCCAGATGGGTGCCAGGCGGCATTTCTGGAACAGGGTGGAATCCGCGCCAGAGCACCGGTAAGTGTTCTCGGCACGCGGCACTGCCAGGTCGAAATGCAGACGGGAAAAGCGGGTAATGGCCGGCAGGGATCGGGTTTGCTGCCGCTGCGAAAACCGTAGCGAAACGTCCGGTAAGCGCGAGGGCAGGGCCATTTTTTGTCACAGGCTTTATGCTGCAGCGTGTCTTGTTTCAAGGACTTATTCCCGTGACGCCTTTTCAATACCGACTGCCAGCTGCTGCACGGCTGGCCGGGCTGCTTGTGACGTTGGCTCTGCCTGCGCTGGTGCAGGCGCAGGCCCAGAATCGCACGCCGCTGGCGCTCCCGCTGTGGGAAATCGGCGGCGTAGGCCTGGCGGTATCGCAGCAGGCTTATCCGGGTTCGAGCCAGCGCGTCAATCGGGGCCTGGTCCTGCCCTACCTCGTATACCGCGGGCCCTTGCTGCGTGCCGACCGCGACACCGTGGGACTGCGCGCCTACAAGTCGCCCACGCTGGAACTGGACGTCGGCTTTGCCGCCGCGCTGGGCTCTAAGTCAGACGATACCGACGTTCGGCGTGGCATGCCGGACATCGGAACGCTGGTCGAGTTTGGCCCGCGGCTGAAGTGGAACCTGGCCGATGGCCCCGACCCTGGCAGGATACGGGCCGAGTTTGCGCTGCGCGGCGTGTACGACATCAGTGACAGCTTTAGCTACAAGGGCATCAGTTTTGAGCCGCGTCTGATTTACGAAACGCAGCTGCCGGGCGGCTGGCGACTGGGCACCAATGCGGGCCTGGTCATGGGCAACAAGCGCCTGGGCGAGACTTTCTATGGTGTGGCGCCGCAATACGCGACCGCCCTGCGGCCAGCTTACGCAGCTGACGGCGGCCGGATCGCCTGGCGGCTGGGGGCCAATGTGTCGCGCGAGATCACGCCGCATCTTCGTTTTTTTGGTTTTGCGCGGTTTGATACGGTGTCGGGTGCGGCTAACGCCGGCAGTCCGCTGGTGCAGCGCAAAGGTGGGGCTACGGTTGGGGCTGGGCTGGTTTACTCCTGGGTTCGGTCGGAGACTCTGGTCAGCGATTGAGGTTTGGTTGTGGGTTTGCTTGTTGGTAATAGCTGATGAAATAGCGCGCTTGGCCTTGCTTATATCGGGTGTTTAGCTATTGAAAGCGTAGCGTTCTTGTAGTTCCTGAGTCTTTTAGGCTGCTGGCCGGGGTTGCCCGGTGGCAAGTTCCTTTTCTTTGCTTCACCAAAGAAAAGGAACCCAAAGAAAGGCGGCCCGCAGTCTGGGGCCCTTCGGCGACCTGCGAAGTGGCCGAAACCGGGGTCTGCAGAACTCGCTTGCGGCTCGGACAACTGCAGCCCTGGTCCCGGTTTTCGCCCCTTGCGCAGGCCCAGCCAGGACGGGGTTGTCGGGTGCGGGACCGGATCGGGCACAGGTACCGGGAGGAAGCCGATACGGGTATCGACAAGGAATTTGATTGCTGCCTGATCTGATGGCAGCGCACCGATCAGGCTTATTTCGCCCGCGTCCCCAACACTGCCGCGCCGATGATCATCACCGCCGCCAGGCCTATGCTCCAGCTCAATTGGCGGTCGGTTGCGAGCATCAGCAGGGTGGTGGAGCCCAGTGGGGTCAGGTAGCCGAGCACGCCGATCTGCCGCGCGTCGCCCGCTTTGAGCGCTTTGTCCCAGAGGTAAAAGGCAGCGCCCAGCGGGCCGATGCCCATCACGGCCAGCAGTAGCCAGTCCTGGCCTGACAGCAACGCTGCTGGCTCCAGCACAGCGTGGCAGGCCAACGACAGCACGCCAGACACCAGGCCGAACAGGCCGATGGCGGCGGTTGGAAAAGGGCGCACGCGGCGGGTCAGCAGAGAGTAGGTGGACCAGATCAGCGCCGAGGCAAAGGCTGCGACATAGCCCCAATGCCAGCCGCCCTGGGTGTCGCCTGCTGCGCCCAGAATGGCAATGGCTGCGCCGGCAAATCCCAGCAGCGCGGCTGCTACATGACGCGCCCGCAAGTGCAGGCCGGGCAACAGCACCGGCGCCAGCACCACCATGAAAAGCGGCCACAGGTAGTTGACCAGGTTCACCTCGACTGCCGGCGCATGGCGCAGGGCCATGAACAGCAGGAAGTGAAACCCGAACAGGCCGTACACACCGAGGGCCAGTGTTGACAGCGGAATCCTCCACTGCTGCGGGTTCTTCAGCACAAAGGGCAGCGCCGGCAGGCTGCCCGTGACCAGTGCCATGCCAGTCAGCAGAAAAGCGGGCACATGCTGCAGCGCCAGACCCAGGGTGGCCAGCGTCGACCAAAGTGCGATGGCGGCCAGGGCGTAAAAAAGAGCGGACGGGTTGGGTCTCATGGGTGAGCAGCATCGCATGACTTTTGCCAATGCCCGCTTGGGCTGACGCAGCTGCTTGCGAATTGCAGATCCATCAGAACACTTGCTACTGAATTAATAGCTATTATCCCTTGTATTTAAAGGGCTAGAGCCATATTACGCCTAAAAATGCCGGGTTGGCTGCCATGAAGCACCACAGCAGTCGGTTCAGCTGCGTTCGTCGCCCAGCGGCCGCAGCAGGTTTTCCAGATCGCTTTCAGTGAACAGTCCGCCGGTACGTTCCCCTGCATCGGTGTACAGGCTGTCAGCGAGCGCAGCCTTTCGCTCCTGCAACGCCAGAATGCGCTCTTCAATCGTGCCTTGCGCCACCAGCTTGTAGACCATCACACGCTGGGTCTGGCCGATCCGGTGAGCCCGGTCGGTAGCCTGCATTTCGGCTGCCGGGTTCCACCACGGGTCGTAGTGGATCACCGTGTCGGCCTCCACCAGGTTCAGACCGACGCCGCCGGCCTTCAGGCTGATCAGGAAAAGCGGCACCGCGCCCGAAGTAAAGCGCTCGATGATCTGGTCGCGCTTTTGCGACTGGCCGGTGAGTTTTGCCCAGCGTATGCCCCGCTTGGCCAGTTCCCCCTCGATCAACTCCAGCATGCTGGTGAACTGCGAAAACAGCAGCACCTTGCGGCCCTCGGCCAGCAGCTCGGGCAGCAGTTCCATCAGCAACTCCAGCTTGGCCGATGCGGTAACCTTTTGCGCCGCGGGAATGGAAACCAGCCGCGGGTCGCAGCAGACCTGACGCAGCTTGAGCAGCGCATCCAGAATCTGGATATGCGCGGTTGCCAGGCCCTTGCTGGCCAGTGCATCGCGCACGCTTTTCTCGGTGGTCAGGCGTATGGTTTCGTACAGGTCAGCCTGCGCCGAGCCGAGTTCAACGCTGGATACCGTTATTTGTTTCTCGGGCAGGTCGGTGGCGACTTCGCTCTTGTGCCGGCGCAGCATGAAAGGCGCGATACGGCGGCGCAGTTGCGCGGCGCGTTCGCCGTCGCCCCGTTTTTCAATCGGGGTGCGGTACAGCGACTTGAAGCGCGCCTGGCTGCCCAGAAACCCCGGCATCAGGAAGTTGAAAAGGCTCCACAGCTCGCCCAGGTGGTTTTCCATGGGCGTGCCCGACAGGCACAGCCGGTGGCGCGTGTCCAGCTCGCCCGCGACCTGGGCCGCATGGCTGTTGGCATTCTTGATGTTCTGCGCCTCGTCCAGAACTACCAGGTGCCAGGCCTGTGCCTGCCAGCGTTCGCGGTCACGCAGCAACAGCGAATAGGGCGCGACCACGATATCGTGCCGGGCAATGTCAGCCGCGGCTTCATGCCGGTTGGCACCATGCAGCACCAGCGTGCGCAATTGCGGCGTGAAGCGGGCTGCCTCTTGGCGCCAGTTGCCCATCAAACTGACTGGCGCAATGATGAGGGCCGGCAGGTCGAGCCGGCCGGCCTGCTTTTCCAGCAGGATATGGGCCAGTGTCTGCAAGGTTTTTCCCAGGCCCATATCGTCCGCCAGAATGCCGGCCAGCCGGTTCGCGCGCAAAAACTGCAGCCATTGCAGCCCGTGCAGCTGGTAGGGCCGCAACGTGGCCTGCAGGCCTTCGGGCGGCGCCACCGGCGGCAGCTCGGCCCGCCCGCCCAGCAGATCAACCATGCGGCGCAGCTGGACTTCGCCTTGCCAGGCTACGCCCTCACTCAGCGCACCGCCCATGCGCAGGGCTTCCATGCGCGACAGGCGCAGCACCTCGCCCTTGAGATCGGCGGTTCTCGAATGGCCGCGTTCTCCGAGCAGGTCCAGCAAGGCTTGCAGCCAGGGCCTGAGCGGCGCGCAGGGCAGACGGACATAGCGTCCATCAGGCTGGTGGATATACACATAGTCCGGCAGCTGCAGGGTGCTCCCGCGCTCGCCGCCCGCAGTGCCAGCCGCGCTGGAATGCGTGACGGCTGCAAGCTGGGCCAGCAGTTCGGGCAACAGCGGCAGGATGTTCTGGCGTTGCCCGTCAATCGACATGCCCAGCGACAAATCGAACCAAGCTGAGCGGCCCTCATCCTCGCGCGCCAGTGCCTCGCCCGACGGTGCAAGCAACGCGGCGGCGGGCGCCATGTTCACCTGCAGATCGTCGGCTCGCAAGATCCATTGCGACAAGCCGGGCGCCGTACTGACGCTGAAGCCGGCGCTGATGAAAGGGGAGAAACCGTCATCCAGCCAGGCCAGCCACTGGCCACGCTGGTCAGGCGATGAAAAAGGCAGGTAGAACTGGCCAGTGCTGTCGCCCGCCAAGCCCAGCGCATGCAGCGCCTGATGCGCTGCCCTTTCGGCGGGCAGATCCCGGTGCAATTGCACGCGCCGCAGGCTGTCGGGCTGCGCAGCTTCTGCAGTGCCGCCAGATGTGGGCGCGGTGCGATCTGGCACCAGCTCGGGCGTACTTTGCTCGATCAGCACCGGGTTCAGTTCATGCAGCGCATAGTGGCGCAGCCCGCCGTAGTCGAACGCCAGCACCGCCCGAAGCAGGCCCAGGCGCGGCTGCTGGCCGGCTTCAACCGGGCTGATGTGAAGACGTGCCAGCGGTGCCTGCCCCTGCAATATCTCGGGTGGCCGCAGCGAAGGCGGCAGCGGCAGTCCGGCCAGCTCGCGCAGGCGCGCGGCTTCCGGTAGCGCCAGGGCCGACTGCGCAAGCGGCGGCGCCTTGATCAAAAGCTGCAGCTGATCGGCGGCAATATCGGGCATCTGCAGTACCCCGACCACGCCCGACCCCTCATGCAGATACAGTGGCGGCTGGTTGGCAAAGCAGCGCGCGCCTCTGACGGCATCCGGCAGGCGCGGGGCAATTCGCCACACGGCTTCTGCCTCTTCGGTGCTCGCCGCGCGTCGGGGCCGGCTGACGCTGGCTACCAGCCACTGCCAGCCAGGCACCAGGGGCATGCCTAGACTGAGCGGCAGGCCCAACGCACGGTCCTCGCTGGCTGAAAAAAGTCGTCCGGTGGCAACTGCCTGCTGCAGCGCAAGCAGGCCGGTCTCGCCCGACAGCACGCCGAAATTTTCACTGAAGGGGTAGCTGTAGCTGCGTGCAGAAAGCGTCTGGATCAGCGGTATCAAGGCCTGGTCTTCGGGCCCCGCCTCGGCATGCACATGGCGCGGCAGACGGACCTTGGCCCAGGTGCCGTTGCGCAGCCTGCGCGACAGGCCGAACCCAAGCTGCAACACCGCCTGCCCGCCCTGCTGGGCCGGGCTGAGCATGTAGACGATCAGGTCGGTGGCCGCCGTTGCCGGCGTCAGCGAATCGGATGCGGGCTGCAAACTGGCTGCTGCTGCGGGCTCGCCAAACAGGTCAAGCCACTGCGCAGCCTGGGCCGGTTGCGGCGGCTTGTCTGCGGCCGGGCCGGGCCACGCGTGGCGTGCTTGCAAAGATGCTGTGGACGTGCGCTCAGGCGGCGGCACGTCGGGCGACGCGCGTAAGGCAGCGCCAGACGCGCTGGCACCGGTTGTGTAGGCTGCCTTCAGGGTCAGGGCCAATGCATGCTTGCAATTGAGCCGCACCGCGCAATCGCAGACGCCCGAAAAATAAGCGGCTTGGCCGCCCGCCGATGTTTCCAGCGTCACGGAAACTACAAAGGTTTCAAGTACCCCGCCGCTCACCAGACCGTGAATCTCCCAGGTTTGGCTGCCGCTTCGCGTGACCTCGCAACCGAGCACCTGCTGGTGACGCAAGAGCTGCAGGCCTTGCTGGTAGGCGCCAGCATCCATGTGCCGGATCAGCGAGGCGGGATCAAGTAAAAAGGGCGGCGCAAAGCCAGCGGTCGATGTCATGCCAGCCTTGAAAAAGAGCTGGCTATTCTCGCATCCCCGATAGGCGGGTACACCCGGCGGCTAGACCGCCAGCAGAAGCGCCACCGCCGCGTTGGGCAACACATCGGCCAGCCGTAACGCGCTTTCGCTGGTCTGCAGCTCGGTGCCGGCCAGCACGTCGCGCCAAACCCGCGGAAATCCTGCTTCCAGGCTGATGCTGGTGTCCTGCCATGACACGCCCCCCTGCGGCGACGCGGCATACAGCTGCGCCGGATGCCGCAGCGCGACCACCACCGCACATGCGGCGCCCGAGCGCCGCGCAAATGCCAGCACATGCCGACTGTGCTGGCCCAGCACCCCGAGCGGGAGGTAGTCACCGCCGCAAAAAAGATCAGGGTTCCGCTGACGGGCTTCCAGTGCCTTGCGAATCAGATGCTGCTTCTGGTGTAGCCCGCCGTCGTCAGCAGGCGCATCCGCGCCCCCAGGGTTGCGCTGCTGCAGGGCTGATCGCCGTGCTGCCAGGTCCACCGGGCGCCGGTTGTCGGGGTCGACGAGGCTGAAATCGGCAAATTCGGTGCCCTGGTACAGGTCTGGCACGCCCGGTGCGGTAAGCCGCAACAACGTCTGGGTAAGCGAATTGGCCGCAGTTGCCGGGGCCATGCGCAAGACCAGCTGCGCCATGTCCGAGATGAAGCGCTCGCTGGCAAGCAGGCCTTTCAAAAATGACTGGCAGGCTGCCTCGTAAGCGGTATCGGGCAGCATCCAGCTGGATTCAAGCTTTGCTTCACGCAAGGCTTTCTCCAGCCAGGCAGCCATTCGTGTGCCAAAGGCACTGATGCCATCGGCGTCGCTGGCGGCCAGAGACGGCGGCCACGCGCCGAGCAGCGCCTGATAGAGCATGATTTCAGTGCCGGGCCGGGGCGCCGCCAGCAAGCCGCCACCGGGCTGCGGCAAGGTGGCGCGCAGGCCTTCATGCGCATGCATCCATTTGCGTAGCTGCGTCTCCCACTCTGCCGGTATGTCGCTCAGCACTGCCAGCCGCGCGCGCGTGTCTTCGCCCCGCTTGTGGTCATGCGTGGCTGTGGCGAGCAGGCTGCGCGGAAAATCTGCGGCACGCTGCACATTGGCCGCATGAAAGGCCAGCGGACCGGCTGCCACCTGGGCCGGATAGGAGCCTACCTCGTTGCGCGAGAGCAGCGGCGTGTGACGGTAGAAAACCGTGTCTTCCATCGACTTTGCGGCCAGGGGCGGTGTGAGCTGCTGAAACCGCGTCAGCGCGCGCTGGCGCGTACCGCGGGAGCTGTCGGTTGCCGACGGGCTGTCCAACCCAAGCCAGCCGGCAACACTGTCCAGCAGAGCATGGTCGGGCGTGCGAAGGTGCCGGCGGGCGTGGTCGCGGGCGAGCTCCAGAACCTGCCGGTCGATGTCGCTGCAGCTGTCTGCCGTGTTGTAACAGCGGTAGCGCCTGAAGCAGGCCAGCAACGCTGTTGTCACGCGGCGAATCGCGGGCAGCGCCACATCGCGCCCGCCCAGGGGGGCAGACTCGGCATGCGCATGCAGGGCACGGGCCAGCGCGTCGACCTCACCGGCAAAGTTTTCCGCCAGCAACTGCTTTCGGGCCATCTGCAAGTGGGCCTCAAAGCTGGCCCTGTCTGCAGTCAGCTCACACCATAGTGCGCGCAAGGCCCGCTCGCCCTCGCCGTCGTGTAGCACGGCCGCTGCCTGGTCCATAAACTCATAACCTGTGGTGCCATCCACACCCCAGTCCCCCGGCAGTGCCTCGCCGGGGGACAGTATTTTCTCGACAACGATCCAGGGTCCTCCGCTACGCAGCGCGGCCGGCCGCTGCGCCTGCAGGTTTTTAAGCCGCTTGCGCAGCTTTCGGCAATAAGCGCCCGGCTCGGCGAGTCCGTCCACATGGTCGACCCGTACACCGTCAATCAGGCCGCGCGCATACAACTCGAACACCAGCGCATGAGTGGCCTCGAAAACCTCGTCGCGTTCCACCCGAACGCCGGCCAGCTCAGACACTTCAAAAAAACGCCGCCAGTTGATTTCCTCAGCCGCATTGCGCCACCAGCTCAGGCGGTAATGCTGCTCGTCCATCAGCCCTTGCAAGGCCTGCTGGCCCGGCACGGTAGCTGCGCTGTAGCGTGCCACCGCCTGCTCAAGCGCCTGCATGCCAACCGCGGAACGGGCGAGATCTGCAAGCTGCGAGCAGGCGCGCTCCAGAGATTCGGGCGTGGCTGTCAAAAACGTTTGCGCGACCTCGTGCAGTGCTGAATGCTCTGCAAAAACAGCGGCGTGGCTTGCGGCAGAAAGCGGCAGCCGCTGGCCATAGCAGGTCAGCCATAGCCTGCCTTGGTCAGCGTCCAGCTGCAGTCCCAGGTCGCCAGCGCGCAGCACGGTATCGCGGGGCTGGCCCAGCACCGGCAGCAAGAGCTTGTTTTTCAGGTGCGGCTCGGGTGCATCCCAATTGATGTCGAACCAGCCGGCATACCGGCTGCGCGCTCCCCACGCCAGCACATCCTGCCAGTAGCGATTGGCGCCAGAGGCTACCCCCATGTGGTTGGGCACGATGTCGATGATCAGGCCCATGTTGGCGGCGCGCAGCGCTTCCACCAGGCGCAGCAGGCCCGCTTCTCCGCCCAGTTCCGGGTTGATGCGTGCAGGGTCCACCACGTCGTAGCCGTGGGCCGAGCCTTCACGTGCGGCAAATACTGGTGAGGTGTAGACATGGCTGATACCCAACCGGGCGTAATAGTCCACGGCGGCTGCGGCATCGTCAAAGGTAAAGCCGCTGTGCAGCTGCAGGCGCACGGTGGCGCGGGGTGTACTCATGCGGGCTGCCGGGCGCCGGACGCCGCAGGGCTTGTGGGCATGGTCGACGATGGCGCCGGCCTGCTTGTTGCGGCCTGCTCGCGTCCGCGCTGCAAGGCGGCCAGGCGCCTGTGAACAGCGTCGCCTTCCAGCAGTGTTGCTGCATCGCCGGTCAGGCGTTGTTGCCAGTTGGGATGGGTGTGGGTGGTGCCCGGCAGGTTGGGCTGCTCGGGCAGACCCAGCACATCTTCCAGCGGTGCCAGAACCAGCGGCGCTGGCGTGCTGCCGATAAATTGAAGCACTTCTTCCAGCGGGGCGGCCTCAGGGGGTGCGGCCTGTTTCTGGTCGGCCACACCCGCCAGATTCAGCGCATCCCACAGCGCCTGTTTTTCAAGCGCCCGCGCTGCCCGGTGGCCAGGTGCCGGCAGGTCGGTGCCCAACAGGTCCATCCGTTCACGCCAGTCGATGTCTCGCCCTGCCCACCAGCCTGCCACCGTGGCCAGATCGTGCGTGGAGGTGCATGCCATCGCACCTGCGGGCCACCTGCCAGGTGGCAAAAACCGGTCCTGGTCTTTCTGGAATGCCAGCACCCGGATGCCCAGCACACCGTAGCTCTCGAGTTGCTCCGAGAATCCTGGGGGAACTGTCCCGAGGTCCTCGCCAATGACGATGGCGCCATGCCGGGTGCTTTCAAGTGCCGTCAGGCGCATCAGGTCTTCCAGCGGGTATTGCAGGTAGGCCCCATCCACCGCTGACATGCCATCAGGCACCAGCCAGAGCCGCTTGAGCCCCAGCACATGGTCAATACGAATGCCGCCGCAGTGGCGCATGTTCGCCCTGAGCATGGCCAGCCAGGGCTGAAAGCCATGCGCCTGCAGCGCCAGCGGCGACAGGGCGCCCAGGCCCCATCCCTGGCCCTGGGTGCTGAGCAGATCAGGCGGGGCGCCAGCGCCCAGCCCCTTGAGCATGGCGGACTGCAGGCTCCAGGCCTGGCTGCCACCCGGGTCGGCGCCCACCGCAAGGTCGGCCACCACGCCGATCGGCATCCCCGCATCCCGCGCCGCGGTCTGCACGCCCTCGCAGCCCGCCGCTGCAAGCCACTGCAGAAACTGGTGAAAGGCCACTTCTTCTGCGTTCGCATGGGCGAACGCGGTCACTTCAGGGCCTTGAGGGTCTTGAAAAGGACTGGCCCAGTGGCGCCAGTCGCCCTGCGTCGCCTCGGGCTGCTGCTGCCTGAGCCAGGCATCCAACGCCTCAAACCGGGCATGGTCTTGCAGAGCCTGCCCGCCCGCTTCACAAAAGGCCTTGAATCCTGATGGGGTGCCACTCAAAGGGTTGACCGGGGTGTCGCCGGATAACGCGGGCAGTTGCCTGAACTGGTCAAAAAGCTGACGCAAAACCGACAGGCGAACCGCTGCTGCCGCGACCCAGTCCACACGGTTTGCGGCTTCCAGCCGGGCCATCTGCTCGCCAGCACCCGGCAAGCGGCTCAGGGCCTGTTGCAGTGCATCCGCACCAAGCAGCTGTGCCGGGTCGATATGCAACACATTGAAAAACAGCCGGCTGGATGGTCCATAAGGACTGAAGCGTCCCGCGTCCGCGCTGAACATTGCGTGCACCGGGCTGATGGCCAGCGCTGATGCACCTTGCGCCGCAGCCGCGCGGGCAAGCCGATCCAGCGCGGTGTAGTCACCCAAACCGCCACCGCCTTGCTCGCGGCGCAGGCTGTACACCTGCGCCGAAAGCCCCCAGATGCTTTCTCGCGCCGGCCGGCCGCTGCGCTGCAGGGCGTCCGCCACGCGAAAGCAGCTGCGGGGCGCGACCGCCAGCGTGGTGTGCAGACCGCCGGATTCAAAAAAATGGTAGCCAGGCTCGAGCAGGGGCGTGGTCTGCAGCTTGCCGTCTCGTGAGACATCAAGCCGGCCCTGCAGCGCGCCGCCATTTTCCAGCTGGACCCGGTAAGCGCTGGCCTCGGGCAGCACGCCGTTTGGCAGCACGGCGGGCGTACCGGCCCAACAGGTGATCAGGGGTGGCAAACCGGTGGCGTGCGCAGCATGTTTGAGCGCCTTCAGGCCCTCGCGGCATTGCTGTGGGGTATCCGAAGGCAGCTGCAGGGCCTTGAGCATCGCACGCAGGGTGTCGGGCCGTACCTGACGGGCGGTGCCGAAGGCATCGGTCCAGTCGCACGCAATGCCTGCAGCCGTGGCCAGGGCTTGAAGGGAAGGATCGATCATGCAGGCTCCAGCAAGGCGAGCAGCGCATGCGCGGGCAATGCGCCCACGGCCCAGGCATGGCGAGCGCCGCCGCTGTCGAAAAGGGTCGTCGCCCGGGCGCTGGGCAGGACAGGAATCGAGGCCGCTGAAGCGCCGGCTGTGTCGATAGCCTCCGCGCCCAGGTTGACCGTGATCGTCAGGATGGCATCGCCGAGCTGCCAGCGTGCATGGACCGCGGCACTGCCCAGCGCTTGCGCGCCCAGGGCCTTGCAGGTTGGCAGACCCGGAATAATGTGCGCATGCCGCAGCGCCAGCAGGTCGCGTACCCAGGTGGTGGAAGGGTCGCCGCGCTCCCCTATGGCCGCAGGCGTCGATTGGGTGAAGGTGGCCGGATCGTTCGGGTCCGAGATCCGCAGGCGCGATTGCGGGTCAGCGAATGCTGCACTGGTCGAAAACTCTTTCCACCGTCCTTCGCGTACTGCCGTGGCCAGCGCTTCGGTGCGGTGCGCCGTGAAATACAGAAAAGGCTGGGTGCTGGCTGACTCTTCACCCATGAACAGCAGTGGAATCTGCGGCGACAGCAGCAGCAATGCCTGGGCAACCCGCAATGCGGCCGGGTGGGCGAGCGTGGTCAGGCGTTCACCGAAGGCACGGTTGCCGGTCTGGTCATGGTTTTGCAGAAAGCTCACAAATGCGGTGGGGGAAAGCCCGGCGCTCGGCTCTCCGCGCGCCTCTCCCTGCCGGTGCTGTGAGGCTTCGCCCTGGTAGATGAAGCCTTCGGCCAGGCAGCGGGCCAGCCTTTCGGCCGGGGCTTGTGCATAGTCGCGGTAGTAGCCATCGCATTCGCCGGTCAGCAGCACATGCAGCACATGGTGCGCGTCGTCGTTCCACTGCGCATTGAAGCCTTGCTGGAGCAGGCCGGCGGCATTGCCGTCATGTTCCAGCACCAGGTGCACATGGCGGCCAGGCCCGGTCTGTGCACGTACCGCAGCCGCCATCTCGACCAGCCAGTCCTGCCGGCCGATCGCATGGGCGGCATCGATCCGCAGACCATCGAAGCGGTATTCCTCGATCCAGTACAGGGCATTGCTGGTGAAAAAGCTGCGCACCTCGGGCTGGCTGAAATCGATCGCTCCGCCCCAGGCTGTGGCGGCGTCGGCATGAAAGAACTGTGGCGCATAAGCGCCCAGGTAATTGCCGTCGGGGCCGAAATGGTTGTACACAACATCCAGCAGCACCATCAGTCCCAGGCCGTGTGCCGTGTCCACCAGTCGCTTGAGTTCAGCAGGCGTGCCGTACGCGGTGTCGGGCGCAAATGGCAGCACGCCGTCGTATCCCCAGTTGCGCTGGCCCGGAAAATCAGATACCGGCATGAGCTCGATCGCCGTCACCCCCAGGTCCGCCAGCGACGACAGCTGCTCGGTCACCTTGGCAAAACCACCCAGCAGGCCCACATGCAGCTCATACACCACGGCTTCGTGCCAAGGCCGGCCTGGCCATTGCGACTGTTGCCAGGCGTAGGCTTGCGGATCGGTCACCAGGCTGGCATCGTCGACATCGCCGTCCTGGCAACGCGATGCCGGGTCAGCAATGCTCAGCTGCTGCCCGCCGGGTAGCGTCAGCGCGTAGCGGTAGCTGGCCCCGGGGACGCAAGTGGTTTCCACCGTCCATCTACCGCCCGCATGCTGTTGCATGGCAAGCGGTTCGCTGCCCTCGATGACAAGCGCAACCGAAAGCGCAGCCGGTGCCCACAGGCTGAACCGGCACACGCCGTCTTTCCATTGGGCGCCCCAGGGCATGGTGTGAACAAAGCGGTCAGTCATGACGTGCTTTCAGGGTCTGGTTGGCAAACAGCATCACGCTTTTGCCCTCGACAAGAACCTCGCGGTTCTCGAAAGGGCTGCAGGGCATCTCTGGCCGGGCACTGTTGATGATGCAATACCAGCCAAGTTGCGGGTCTGGCATCGTGAAGGGCAGGGGGTTGTCGTCACCATTGATGAACATCACGGTGACCTCTGACGCAGCCGCTTCGGCGCCATCGTCAGCGGTGGGTGCCGGCAGCGCGCGGCGCAGCACCAGTGCGCGGCCGACCGGGTTCTCCCAGTCACCGGGCGACAGACCATTTCCGCTTTCGTCAAACCAGCCTACCTGGCTGATGCCGTCGACAACCTCCTTGTCGCCATCCATGAAGCGGTGGCTTTGCAGCGTGATGAAACGCTGGCGGATTCTCACCAGTTGCGAAACGTAGGCGCTCAGCGCCTGGCCTTCTGGCGACTGGTGCAATTTCCAGTCAAACCACGACAGCTCGTTGTCCTGGCAATAGGCGTTGTTGTTTCCCTTTTGCGTGCGGCCGAATTCATCGCCGCCCAGCAGCATGGGTGTGCCTTGCGAAAACATCAGTGTGGCCAGCATGGCGCGCTTGACCTTGCCGCGCGTGGCAACTATCGCGGCGTCATCGGTCGGGCCCTCAACGCCCCAGTTGGCGCTGTAGTTCTCGGAGTGCCCGTCATTGCCGTTTTCCTTGTTGGCCTCGTTGTGTTTTTCCTCGTAACTGACGATGTCTTCAAGTGTGAAGCCGTCATGCGAGGCCACAAAATTGACTGATGCCCAAGGCTTGCGCCACCGGTGGTTAAAAAGGTCTGCAGAGCCCACCAGCCGTGCTGCCAGCGCGCTGCGCTGGCCATCATCGCCACGCCAGAAGCGCCGGACCCCGTCACGGTACTGGTCGTTCCATTCGGCAAATGGCGGCGGATGGTTGCCCAGCTGGTAACCGCCCGGCCCAAGGTCCCAGGGCTCCGAGATCAGCTTGAGCCGGGACAGTACCGGGTCCTGCAGGATGGCATCGAAAAATCCGGCGCCCGGATCAAACCCGGTGCCTTCGCGGCCCAGCGTCACGCCCAGGTCAAACCGGAACCCGTCGATGCGGTACGAGGTGGCCCAGTAGCGCAGTGAGTCGAGCACCAGTTGCAGCACGCGGGGATGCGGAACGTTCAGCGTGTTGCCGCAGCCGGTGTCGTTGATGTAGTAGCGCTCATTGCCTGGCACCAGCCGAAAATAGCTGGCATTGTCCAGGCCGCGCAGTGTGATGGTCGGCCCCAGCTCGCTGCCGCCCGCCGTGTGGTTGTAGACCACATCCAAAATGACTTCAATACCCGCTGCATGCAGCCGGCGCACGGCGGTACGTATCTCGTCCGTTGAGTTGCCTGACAGGTAGGCCGGTTCGGGCGCGAAAAATGACAGGGTGCTGTAGCCCCAGTAGTTGCGCAGCCCGCGCTCCAGCAGAAAGCGGTCCTGTACAAAGGCGTGCACCGGCAGCAGTTCCAGCGTGGTCACGCCCAGCTTTTTCAAGTGCTCGATGAAGCGTGCGTCCCCCAGGGCCGCAAAGGTACCGCGCTGGTGCGGCCGAATGCCTTCGCGCGCCATGCTGGCACCGCGCACATGGCACTCGTAAATCACGGTCTTGGCCCACGGCACGTCTGGCCGTACATCCCCGCTCCAGTTGAAGGTGTCTTCCGTGACGATGGCACGGGGCATCGCGGGCGCACTGTCGCGCCGGTCAAAGCTGAGGTCGGCGCGCGGTGCATTGAGCCGGTAACCGAACAGGGCGTCACTCCATCGCAGGCGGCCGGACAGCATCCTCGCATAGGGGTCCAGCAGCAGCTTGTTGGGGTTGAAGCGATGGCCCTGCTCGGGGCTGTAGGGCCCGTGCGCCCGGTAGCCATACTGCAGCCCAGGGCCGCAGTCCGGCAGGTAGCCATGCCATACCTCGTTGTCGCATTCCGGCAGCGGCAGGCGGGCCACTTCCTTGCGTCCGTTGTCATCAAAAATACACAGGTCTATACCGGTGGCATTGGCCGAGAAGACCGCAAAGTTGACGCCCAGGCCATCGGGTGTCGCCCCCAGCGGGTAGGGCGATCCCGGAAGCAGGCGCGGCGCGCGGGTATTGAGCATGTTTTACAGGTCTTGTGAAAGGATGAGTGTTGAGAGGGCGGGCAGGGTAAGCAGAGCTGACCTGGCGTGGCCGTGGCTGGCAACGTCTTCACAGTGCACCGCGCCGTTGTTGCCTACGCCGGATCCGCCATAGGCAGTAGCGTCGGTGTTGATGACTTCATGCCAGGCCGGTGCGTTGCCGGGAAGTCCTACCCGGTAGGCATGCCGCACCACCGGCGTCAGGTTGCTGATCACCAGAACATGCCTGCCGTTGCCATGCCGAAGCAAGGCAAAGACACTGTTGGAGTCGTCATCTCCGACAAGCCATTCAAAGCCCTCCGGCACGGCATCCCGGGCATGCAGGGCAGGTTCGCGGACATACAGTGCGTTCAGGTCGCGCACCAGGCCTTGCACGCCGCGGTGGCGCGCATCGTCCAGCAGGTCCCAGGTGGGCGAAGCGTCATGGTTCCATTCGCTCGTCTGGCCGAATTCGCAGCCCATGAACAGCAGCTTCTTGCCGGGATGTCCCCACATCCAGCCGAAATAGGCGCGCAGGTTTGCATGCTGCTGCCACTCGTTGCCAGCCATCTTTCGCAGCAGCGAACCCTTGCCATGGACAACCTCGTCATGGGAGATCGGCAGCACAAAGCGCTCGGAAAAGGCATACACCAGGCCAAAGGTCATTTCATGGTGGTGGTAGCGACGGTACATCGGATCGCGCGCCATGTAGCTCAGGCTGTCATGCATCCAGCCCATGTTCCATTTGAAGGTGAAGCCCAGCCCCCCGTCAGCCACTGGCGCGGTCACCCCGGGCCAGGCAGTCGACTCCTCGGCAATCATCATGGTGCCCGGGCAGCGTTGTCCGATCGTGGTGTTCAGTTCACGCAGAAACGCCACTGCCTCCAGGTTTTCTCGTCCACCCTCAATGTTGGCAACCCAGTCGCCGGCATCCCGGCTGTAGTCCCGGTACAGCATGGAAGCCACCGCATCAACACGCAGGCCATCCACGTGATAACGCTCGAGCCACTCCAGCGCGCCGGCAATCAGGAAGCCCCTGACCTCATGGCGGCCGAAGTTGTAGATCAGCGTGTTCCAGTCCCGGTGAAAGCCTTCGCGCGGGTCTGCATGCTCATAGAGCGCGGTGCCATCGAAATACGCCAGTCCATGTGGGTCTGACGGGAAATGAGCAGGCACCCAGTCCAGGATCACGCCGATGCCCGCCTGGTGGCAGCGGTCCACAAAACCGGCAAAGTCAGCGGGCGAGCCAAAGCGAGCGCTCGGCGCAAACTGCGCCAGAGGCTGGTAGCCCCAGGAGCCACCAAACGGATGCTCCATCACCGGCAGCAGCTCCAGATGCGTGAAACCCATCTGGCTTACATACGGAATCAGGCGGTCGCCCAGCTCATGCCAGTTCAGGCTGCGCCCGCCTTCCTCGGTGATGCGCAGCCATGAGGCGGCATGCACCTCATAGACCGACAGCGGCGCCTCTGCCGTGTGCCGCGCTGCACGCCCGTCCATCCAGTCACCGTCATTCCACACGAAGGCATCGGCAGGCGCCACACGCGATGCGGTGCCCGGCGGCAACTCGGTGGCGCGTGCAACCGGGTCAGCCTTGTCCGGGAGCCGCCTGCCGTCGGCGCCCACGATCGCGTACTTGTACAGTGCGCCGGCCTGCACGCCAGGGATGAAGAGTTCCCACAGGCCCGCATCCGGCCGGATCTGCATCGGGTGGCTGGCCGCGTCCCAGTCATTGAATTCTCCAACGACGGACACTTGACGGGCATTCGGTGCCCAGACGGCAAAACGGGTGCCTGCTTCGCCATCTGCAACCATGGGCTGCGCACCCAGGCAGCGGCCAAGCTCCCGATGGCGGCCTTCGGCAATCAGATGAACATCCAGCTCACCCAGGCGTGCGGTACCGGGCGGGACTTGCCCACGGGCTTGCAAACCTGCTCCCATCATGCCGGCCTCCCGCGGTCATCAGACGACGGAATCTGTTCGGCCAGGCGCGCCAGGCCTTGCAGGGGAACGCCCAGCCAGGCAGGCCGGTTGGCCGCCTCGTAGCAGACCTCGTAGGCGGCTTTCTGCAGTGTGAAGAGCTCCAGAAGTTCGGCTGCTGCAACCTTCGCTCCTTCAGGCGCATGCTCTGCATAGGCTTGCATGAAAGCGCGCACCGAGGTCGCTACATATTGCTCGTAAAGCGGGTCTGGCGGCGTACTGCTCTCGCCGCTGCGCGCGGCAAAAGCGGCTGCATAGTCAAAGGAGCGCAGCAGTCCGGCCACATCTCGCCAAGGGCTGTGCTTGGACCTTCTTTGCTCCAGGGGTTTGGCGGGTTCGCCTTCAAAGTCGACCAGCCACACGTCGGCCAGTGCCACCAGCACCTGGCCCAGGTGAAAGTCGCCGTGGATGCGAATCCGCAGCGCTCCCCTGGCGCTTTGGGCCAACCGCTCGATGTGCTGGCGCATTGCGTCCGCGGACCCGAGCAGCGCATCAATCTGCAGCGCCAATGCTGCGTCCGTTTCCTTGGATTTGCGCAGCACGCCAAAGGCGGCTTCCAGCTGGCGCAGGGCTTCATCAGCCCATGCCCGGATGTCATCGTCGCTTGCCTGTTCCGGCTCAAAGGCCGGTTCGGTACCGGCACGCGCCAGCACGCGGTGCATCTCACCCAGGCGCTGGCCCAGCGACGCGGCAAATGATGCGAACTCATGCAGTGGTTCCACCGGTTCCCGCGACGGTGCACCCGCTGTGTCGAGCAGGGGCATACTGCTGAACTGCCGCGCACGTGAGAGCGTGCTGAGCGTCCATTCCCAGCCATCACCCTGGTTATGGATGAAGCTTTGCATCACCATCAGCGTGTACTGCCCCGTGTCCTTGGCCACCCGCGACACCTCGCCCAGCATCGCCGGGGTGTTTTTGAAGCCGTGAAGCGTCAAAAATCGCCCCATCTCGGCTTCCGGATGAATGCCTTTGCTCAACTTGCGAATGACCTTGAGTACGATGAGGTCGCCAATGATGAGAGAGCTGTTGGATTGCTCCGCCGATATGCGGCGAATGTCTGGCGGATCAGGCAGCTGGATGTCGTCAAGGGCCGGCGTAGACCTGAAGCGCACCTCGCCATCAATGGCCGGTGTCCGCGCATTGCGCCGCATCAGCTCCACGGTTTGCAGGGCAAACCGGTCCAGCGCGAACGCATCGGTGATGAAGCCGACCTCCTTGCCACGCCGGACCCGGGCCAGCGCGAGCTGCTGCGGCAGGCTGCCTGCCGGCTCGTCTTCGCCGACAAATCCGACCGGCAACAGGTACCGGTCCTCAGCCGCGCCTTCACTGGTGGTGAGAACTTCGGCCAGAACCAGTGAGCCTCCGGCATCGCTCTCGCTGGACAGCCGGCTGGCCGTGACGATCCTCACCTGGGGCTTGCCCATCTGCTTGCCGGCATACCAGCGGCGCTTGACGAGATACTGGGGCAGGGACTCGGTCTCAAGGATGTCCCGGGAGCGTCCCTGCAGCAATTCCTCAATGCTGCGGCGCAGGACCAAAGTTGCAAATTCAGGCAGGGGTTCTGGCGCCGGGGTATGCCACGAAGGCATGCTGGTGTTGGTGGCTAACACAAACCAGTTGAAACCATAGGGCGCCAGCGTCAACAAATAGGTCAGCATGCCGATCGGCGGAAAGGCCACCCCGCCCAGCATTTCTACCGGCACGCGTCCGGCAAATTCCGACAGGTCCAGCTCGACTGCCTGCGATGCGGACGACACATTGGCCACGCAAAGAATCGTCTCGCGCCCCTGGCCCGGTTGTTCGTACTCGCGAAGGTAGGCAAATATCTTGCGATTGTTGGGGTACAGCAGGCGCAGGCTGCCCCGCCCGAAAGCGGGATGCTGGCCACGTACCTGCAACATGCGCCGCGTCCAGTTGAGCAGCGAATGCGCATCGATGTCCTGCGCTTCAACATTGATCGCCTGAAAGCCCGACACCGGGTCCATGATGGGCGGCAGCACCAGCCGCGCCGGATCTGCGCGCGAGAAACCGCCATTGCGGTCGGACGTCCACTGCATTGGCGTGCGTACGCCATCGCGGTCGCCCAGATGGATGTTGTCGCCCATGCCGATCTCGTCGCCGTAGTAGATAACCGGCGTACCAGGCATCGACAGCAGAAAGCTGTTCAGCAGCTCGATGCGCCGCCGGTCACGCTGCAGCAAGGGCGCTAGGCGCCGCCGGATGCCGAGGTTGATGCGGGCCCGCTTGTCCTCGGCATAAAAGTTCCAGAGGTAGTCGCGCTCCTTGCTGGTCACCATCTCCAGCGTCAGCTCATCATGGTTGCGTAGGAAGATACTCCATTGGCAATTGGGCGGAATCTCCGGCGTCTGCCGCAGGATGTCGGTCAACGGAAAACGGTCCTCTTGCGCCAGCGCCATGTACATGCGCGGCATTAGCGGAAAGTGAAACGCCATATGGCATTCGTCGCCGTTGCCAAAGTAGGGCTGCACGTCTTCCGGCCACATATTGGCTTCGGCCAGAAACATGCGGTTGGGGTAGCTTCGGTCCAGCTCGGCCCTGATTTTTTTCAAGATGACGTGGGTTTCCGGCAGGTTCTCGTTGCTGGTGCCTTCCCGTTCGATGAGATACGGGACGGCATCGAAGCGCAGGCCGTCAATGCCCAGGTCCAGCCAGAACTTCATCACCTTGAGCACTTCTTTCAGCACCAGGGGGTTGTCAAAGTTCAGGTCAGGCTGGTGCGAGTAGAAGCGGTGCCAGAAGAAGGCGTTGGCAACCGGGTCCCAGGTCCAGTTTGATTTTTCGGTGTCCAGAAAAATGATGCGGGTGCCGCTATACGACTGGTTGTTGTCCGACCATACATAGAAATCGCGCGCTGCAGAACCCGGCTTGGCCAGGCGGGCTTTTTGAAACCAGGGATGCTGGTCCGAGGTGTGGTTGATGACCAGTTCGGTAATCACCCGCAATCCGCGGCGATGCGCTTCCTGCACAAAGCGGCGCACATCGGCCAGGGTTCCGTAATCGGGATGGACGCCTTTGTATTCGGCGATGTCATAGCCATCGTCCTTGCGCGGCGATGGGTAAAACGGCAATAGCCAAATGGCGGTAACGCCCAGGCCAGCGATGTAATCCAGCTTCGCAATCAGGCCTGCAAAGTCGCCCACGCCGTCATTGTTGGCATCAAAAAAAGACTTGATGTGCAATTGGTAGATGACCGCGTCCTTGTACCAGAGCGGATCGGGGCTGGCACTGAGCACCTGCCCTTGTAACTGGGAAATCAATTTGTCGCTGGCACCCATCAGACGGCTCCTTCCGGCCGCAGCCGCCACACACTGAAAGCCATCTGCTCGGGATCGAGCTCCAGGCGGTGCCTGCGCCCCTGCAACGTGAAATGGCCGCCATTGACCAGGTCTTCACAAGCCACCGAAGCCGACTCGTCAAGGCCCCAGCTTTCAAGTGGCAGTTCGATCTCGCAGGCATGCGCTGCATGCGGGTCCATGCAGATGGCGGCCAGGATGATGTTGCTGCCGCCGCCTTGCGGCAATGCTGCGGTTTTGGTGAAACACAGGATGGCCTCCCCGGACGCCTGGCAAAACTGCACACCCAGGTGGGTTTGTAGCGCCGGATTGCTGCGCCTGAGCTGGTTCAGCAGCGTGATCTCGGCAATGATGTTTCCGGGCTGCGTCCAGTCGCGCTGGCGCAGCTCGTACTTCTCGGAATTGAGGTATTCCTCCTTGCCGGCTACTGGCGCTGCCTCGCACAGCTCGAACCCGCTGTACATACCCCACAAGCCTGAGAGCAAGGTGGCCAGTGCGGCGCGTATGACAAACCCTGCACGCCCTGATCGCTGCAAAAAATAAGGATTGATATCGGGCGTGTTGACAAAAAAGTGCGGCCGAAAAAACTCGCTCGGCGGGCCTTGCGACAGCTCTGTCAGGTAGTCGATGAACTCCTGCTTGGTGTGGCGCCAGGTGAAATAGGTGTATGACTGGGAAAACCCGAGCTTTGCAAGGCGGTACATCGGCTTCGGCCGTGTGAAGGCTTCAGCGAGAAAAATCGCTTCCGGAAAACGGCTTCGCACGTCGGCAATCAGCCATTCCCAGAAAGGCATGGGCTTGGTATGCGGGTTGTCGACGCGAAAGACCTTCACGCCCTGCCGGATCCAGAAAATCACCACATCACGCAAGGCAATCCACAATGCCGGAACAGCGCCGCTGGCATAAAAATCGACATTCACAATGTCCTGGTATTTTTTCGGCGGGTTCTCAGCGTAGCGAATGGTGCCGTCCGGCCGCCAGGAAAACCAGTCAGGGTGCTCGCGCAACCAGGGATGGTCTGGCGAACACTGGATAGCGAAGTCCAGCGCCAGCTCAAGCCCATGCGCATGGGCCGCCTGACGCAGCGCCTGAAAGTCGACAAGCGTTCCCAGTTCCGGATGGATGGCGTCATGCCCGCCGTCAGCCGAGCCGATCGCATAGGGGCTGCCAGGGTCGTCAGCGCCGGCTTCCAGGCTGTTGTTCCTGCCTTTGCGGTGTTTCAGTCCTATCGGGTGAATCGGTGGAAAGTAAAGGGTGTCAAAGCCCATGTCGCGAATCGCCGGCAAGCGGTCCACGACATCGGCAAAGGTGCCGTGCCGCGAGGCATCAGGGCCCATCGAACGTGGAAACAGTTCATACCAGCTCGAAAAACCGGCTGCCCGCCTTTCCGCCTGCACCTGCAACACCTGCGCACTGGTAACACTGAAAGGCCTTTCATCGGCAAGCGTCATCAGCTCCAGTACCTCGGGCGACAGCAAGTGTGTGACCTGGTCCGCAGGCTGCCGCTGCTCGTCCAAGCGCTTGATAGCCCGTTTCAGACCGACTGTGAGTTGCTGGCGCTCCTCGACCTGGGCCCGACCGAGTGCCTTTTCCAGCAGAAGACGTCCCTCGCGCAACTCCAGTGAAACCTGCTGGCCCGCAACTGTTTTTTTCTCAAGCTCATCGCGGTAAGCACCAAAAACATCAATCCAGGCCTGGACCTGAAACTGGTACTTTCCGACGCGAGCGAGCAGGAAGCCACCGGACCACCGGTCGTTGCCCAGCGGCTCGAGTCGGCTTTCATGCCATTCGGTCTCATCGGCGGCGCGCCAGCGCAAGACTGCCGCAATTCGGTCATGGCCTTCGCCGAACAGGTCAGCCTGCACAGATAGCCATTCACCCGCACTTCGCTTGGCCGGAAAGCGGCCATCGTCAACGCAGGGTGTGATGCTTTCAACCGCAACCCGGGGTGCGCGGGCGCTGGCCTCGGCGGCGCGCCTGGCGTCGCGCGGGATGCTGGCCGCAGCACGCATAGGCGTAGCGCGGTAAAGCCTTACCTCATGCGCCTGCAGCGTCAGCGGTTCCGGCTGCGCAGGCACTTGCGCATCTGGCCACAGCCCTGACGACAAGGCCAGACCGTCACACCGTGCGGCAATGGCGTGGGCATCCAGCATCGCGCTGTCTGCTGTTGCGTTGGCCAGCAAGAAGACGGGTGCTACAGCATCCAGCATGTCGGATGCCTCACGCGGGGCCTCGACAAGCAGCAATGCCGCCACCGGAGCATGGGGCGCTGACACGATATGCCAGCTGCGGGCGCCCGGTCCTGCTGCGACGCTGCGTTGCAAGGCAAATGCACTTTTCAGGGCTGCAAGGCCGGCAGCCGATTCACGCGTTTCGCGCGTATCGCCCGCGCCAGAAGCGTCGCATGCGGCATCCACCGCATCGCTGAAGGCCATTGCACCATTGGCCGTACAGGCGCCCAGCCACACCTGTCGGGCTGACAGCGCGGCCTGTCCGGGCAGGTGAAGCAGAGCCAGCACGGCGCCGTAGGGCTGAAGCCGACGGTGCTCGTCTTCCAGCCAGGGCGAGCGAAAGTCCCACCAGGCACTGGAACTGAACGCCGCGTCGAAGCCGCAACTTTGCAGCGACACAACCCGCTCTGCGCTGACCCCGGGCGTCCAGGCCCAGAACTGGCAGTCGGCGTTGGCAGCCTTGACGGATTCGATCGCGGTTCTAAAAAATGCAGGAGACGCAGGCCCGTCAAGCATCAGGCAAAAGACTCGAGCCCCGTCAGACGCAAAACGGACCAAGCGCTCTGTCCACCAGGCCGCCAGGTCATCGAGCACCCGGCTGTTGCTGACGTCCAGTGCCATGCGCGCAGGGCCTTTGCGCGCATGGCGTGGGTCAGGCAGGCCCTCACCCGGGCCTGACCGAAACCACTGCGGCCGCTCTGTCGCAAGCGCATGCTCTGGCGATAGGCTGTCGAGAGACAGGCGTAGGACAGGCACAAAACCAGCCTGGCTGGCCGCCACAAGGCTTTCCCGAAGCGCCGACTCGGGCGCATCGTCCGTGTCAACCAGCACATGGTCGAAGCCAAGTGCGGTAGCCTGGCTGAGGGCAACCGCCCGTGATGTGTTGCTGGCAAGGGCGGATCGCGCAAGGCCATAGATGTGAGGGCAAAAGTTATGCATCTGCTGGCACGCCGCCGTCCATGGTGAAGATAAGTTGTGCGGAACAGGATGTCCGGCGAGGCCGATAAGGCGTAGCGCCAACCGGTCATTCACCTTACGACGCACAGGCTGGCTGTGCTGTCCCTTTGCTTGCCAAGGTGCTGTCGGATAGGGCTTACGCCGCCAGGCAATGACAGGCCACAAGGAACCGTGAACGGGCAACGGGTAACGGGCGTGCCTGCCATACGGTCGACGCCGGCGCATGGCTTGAGGCAGGGTGGTGCTAGCGGGTTGTTCTGAGAATGCTGATTTTTCCGTCGGCTTCCAGAAAGGCGCAGCGCATGTTGGCGACCTCGCAGTCGGCCTCGCGCAATGCCTGCTCCACGGCGGCAGTCGACACATGCTGCTTTCTCAGCGCTTCAATAAAGATTTCGCCGTCCCTTCCTATCAGCAACGGGCGTCCTTCGATCAGCGTCTCGAGGCGTTTGCTGCGTGCCGTGACGACAGCGACCAGCAAATTGATGGCAATCAGCGTGACCGCAAGAATAAGCCCGGCAGACAGCGAGTCATCGCCGCCGGAAAGCGCCGCCGAAACCGATTCGCTCAGCAGCAAGACCACCAGCAGGTCAAACGGCGTGAACTGGCCAACGGTGCGCTTGCCCGACAGGCGCACCAGAACCAGCAGCGAAAAGTACACGACGCCGACGCGAGCAACAAGCTCCCACCACGATTGGGTCAACTCAAACATCGCTGAATTACCCGTCTTTGGCGGAGGCGTCAGCAGGCTGGGCTCTCACTTTGTGGCGCACGGCCAGTGCATGTTTTTCCGGTATCTGGCAGAGCGCATAACGTGCGGCCTGCTCACGAATCGAATTGCGATCACCCGCAAAGCGGACGGTCCCGGTCAGCATGTGGCGAAGGCCGGATGGCGGATCATCAAACGCCCATGCAAAGCACTGCGTGCCGGCAGGTGTTTTCGGATCGGTGTCATCGGCAACACCGGTGTTGGCAATCGCCAGATTCGCCTTGCTGCGCAACAGCGCACCCTGCGCCATGGCGGCCGCAACCGCTTCGCTGGTGAGGTTGACGCGCTCAAGCAGTTCCGCCGGAACGCCCAGGCAGTTCTGCTTGGCATCTGGTGAATACACCACAAACGCACATTCCAGCAATGAACCGGTACCTGGCAGGTCGGCAAGCCTGGCCGCGATAAGCCCTGCGGTGCAGGACTCTGCCGTCGTCAGCAGCAGGCCGTGCTCACGCATATAGGCGCCTATGGACTCGATCTGGTCACGCTGCTCGTCATGGGCTTGAGCCGTGTCACGGCTGTCAGGCGCGCTGGCGGTAGGCGGGTTTGCTGGCGTGTCGGGTAGTTGTTGTGACATGATAAAAAAAGATGCTCTGGGTGAAGACGATCATGCGGGCCGGCGCTGCGCGCGTTCGGCAAACACCACTCCGCGCTGTAGGTCTGTTGCGTTAAACCGAAGCGCATCCGCTGCGTGCCCTGCGCCTGATGAGCGCTCTCAGGCTCATGGATTGGCCGACGAGTTGGTGCAGTCCTACAGGCGCTGGGCTGATCAATGGCAAAAGTGTCGGAGAGACATCTCATCTCTCATCAAACGCATCATTCGGAGACCCTTCCCACCCATGCCAAAAACATCCAAATCTTCCGCCGCCGCCGCGGCCCGAAACACCGACAGCGGGCCATCCCATATCGCAGGCGACGCCGCTTCCGACCTTCCCAGCCAGAAGATGGCCCAGGTCGAGGCGCTGGTGACCGCCATGCCCTTTAACCCCAACAAGCCAGGTGAGCACGGGTTTGCAAACGCTGTCGCACCGCATGCCGGTGCCAGCGCCAAACCGGAATCCAGACTGGCCAGCGGCAGTACGCTTACCGAGCAGAACTCTTCGGCTAAGACCGGCACCGTTGCACCGGAAGGCGTGAACGCCACGATCGAGTCACTGGACCGGGTGCGCGTGGATTCGTCCGGGCAGATACTGACAACCAACCAGGGCGTGGCGATCGCGGATAACCAGAACTCGCTGAAGTTCGGGCTGCGCGGCCCGGCGCTGCTGGAGGACTTCGTCCTTCGTGAAAAAATCACCCACTTCGACCACGAGCGCATTCCAGAGCGCATCGTGCATGCGCGAGGCTCGGGCGCGCACGGCTTTTTTGAGTGCTATGAAGCCCAGACGGACATTACCAAAGCAGCACCCTTCAAGGAGGCTGGCAAGGTCACACCGGTGTTCGTTCGATTTTCAACGGTAGCCGGCGAGCGCGGCTCCAAGGACACCGCGCGCGATGTGCGCGGTTTTGCGGTGAAGTTCTATACCGATGAAGGCAACTGGGACCTGGTGGGTAACAACATACCGGTGTTCTTCATACAGGACGCGATGAAGTTTCCCGACCTGGTGCATGCGGTGAAGCCCGAGCCGCATCACCAGATGCCGCAGGCGGCCAGCGCGCATGACACCTTCTGGGATTTTGTCTCCCTGATGCCGGAGTCGACACACATGTTGATGTGGCAGATGTCCGACCGTGCCATACCGCGCAGCTACAGCATGATGCAGGGCTTTGGCGTGCACACGTTTCGGCTGGTTAACGAGGCGGGCGAGTCGGTCTTCGTCAAGTTTCACTGGAATCCCAAGGCGGGCACCAATTCGCTGGTGTGGGACGAGGCGGTCAAGATTTCTGGTGCCGACCCTGACTACCACCGGCGTGACCTGTGGGAGCGCATCGAAGCCGGCGCTTATCCGGAATGGGAACTCGGCTTGCAGGTCTTTACCGAAGAAGAAGCCGAAAACTTCAGCTTCGACATTCTGGATGCGACCAAGATCATTCCGGAAGAGCTGGTGCCGATCAGGCCGGTGGGTCGAATGGTCCTGAACCGTAACCCCGACAACTTTTTTGCAGAGACCGAGCAGGTGGCTTTTTGTACCGCACATGTGGTGCCGGGTATTGATTTCTCCAACGACCCGCTGCTGGCAGGCCGCATCCACTCGTATGTCGACACCCAGATATCGCGCCTGGGCGGCCCTAACTTCCATGAGATTCCGATCAACGCGCCGGTGGCACAGGTACACAACAACCAGCGCGATGGCATGCATCGCCAGGCCATACCGCGCGGCCGGGTGTCTTATGAGCCCAATTCGCTGGCTGGAGGCTGCCCTTTTCAGGCTGGCGCTGCACAAGGCTTTGTGACCGTCCCTGCGCGGCTGAAAGCGCAGGAAGAGCACGCCAAGGTGCGCGGCAAACCCGAAAAGTTTGCTGACCACTACACGCAGGCCACGCTTTTCTTTGACAGCCAGACACCTGCGGAGCAAGCCCATATCGCGGCGGCATTTCGCTTCGAGCTGAGCAAGGTGACGGTGCCGGCCATCCGCAGGCGCACGGTGGCCATGCTGCGCAATGCTTCCGAAGAACTGGCGCGCAAAGTTGCGCAGGGCCTGGGTATGGTGGACTTGCCTGATGCGCTTCCGCGCGCGCTGCAAACGCCTGCAAAACCCGAAGTGACGCGCTCCCCTGCCTTGTCGCTGTTTGCCCGTCCGGGCGACGGCTCCATCAAGGCCCGCAAGGTGGCCATCCTGGTGGCCCCCGGCATAGTGGGCGAATCCGTCGCGGCGCTGCAGGCCGCGCTGGTGGCCGAAGGGGCGGTGCCGCGCTGGGTGGGGTCGCGCATTGGTCCGGTCGAGACCGCGGAAGGCAACATGCTCGATGCTGACGCGTCCATGGAAAACGAACCCGGCTTTCTGTTCGATGCGCTGGTGCTTCCGGACGGTGAAGCCGGTGTTCAGGCACTGGCACTGGACGGCCATACGCTGGAATTCATCAAGGACCAGTACCGGCATTGCAAGCCGATCCTGGCGCTCGGCGCATCCAGCATGCTGCTCGAAAAGGCGGGCATACCGGCGGCATTGATCACCGGCGAAAAGGACGAAGGTCTGATCATTGCCACCGCAAAACAGAGTACCCAGGCCAGCAAGGCTTTCATCAAGGCGCTGTCCCAGCACCGCATACCCGAACGGGAGACCGACCCGCCGATGGTGTGAAACCGTGATGCAGTAGCGCGTTAACGCTATTCTATTGATAGCTACTAGCCCTTGTATTGCAAGGGCTAGTAGCCTTTTTTGCTTGAAAAACGTGCATAGCGCCCGCAAGGTGACTGCTGGTGGCTACAACCCGTGCGGCAGCCCGCTTTCCGCCCGGTGCAGGAGCTCTGCTTGCAACTGACTTGCCGCCACTGATGCGTCCTACAGCAAACTGCGATATGTCCGATATGGCAGCTGGGGCATGGGTGCCAATCTCGCATCAGCCAGGGGATACATCGGATGAACGGGTACTTGGCTGGAACGTACAACAACAACCACGAGGAAACTTTATGGCAACACGAGCCCCGGTCAAGAAGTCAGCGGCTAGCAAGAAAACACCCGCTGCCAAAAAAACAGTTGCTGGCAAGGATGCGGTTGACCTGCTGGATGCAGATCACAAGGCCGTCAAGAAAATGTTCAAGGACTTCGAGGAACTCACGCAGTCGCGCAGCAAGTCTGCCGCCAGCAAAAAGCGCGAACTCGCCGATCAGATATGTAGCGAGCTTACCGTGCACGCCACCATCGAGGAAGAGATCTTCTACCCGGCTGCCAGGGGTGCCATCAAGGACAACCCACTCATCAACGAAGCCACCGTCGAGCATGCCAGCGCCAAGGACCTGATCGCCCAGATCAAGGCCATGGATGTCGGCGACGAAATGTTTGATGCGAAGGTCACGGTACTCGGGGAATACATTGATCACCATGTCAAGGAAGAGCGCACTGAAATGTTTCCCAAAGTGCGCAAGACCAAGCTCGACCTTGTGGCCATGCGTGAGCAACTGGAAACGCGCAAGCAGGAGCTGATGGGCCAAACCAGTGCACTTAGCCTTGGCCTTGCTGTCTAGATATCTTGGCCAATCAGGCCGCGTACCGCTTCTTGTCAACTTAACTGGAGAATGAAAATGGGCTTTTTATGGACAATCATCATCGGTCTCGTGGTTGGCATTGTTGCCAAGTTTCTGATGCCGGGCCGTGATCCTGGCGGCTTCATCATCACCGCCATCATTGGCATCGTGGGATCGGTCATCGCTACGTTCATCGGCCGCTCCCTCGGCTTCTACCAGGTCGGCGAGTCTGCCGGCTTTGTCGCCGCCGTGCTGGGCGCCATCATCCTGCTCTTTCTCTACCGCATGGTGGCAGGCAAGCGCGCAGACTGACTTCAAGTGCCAGCGCCTGCAAAAGGCGCTTAGCTGACAGGGAAGGCCGGATGCGTTTGCAGCTGGCCTTTTTTGTTGCAGACATACGGTAACCACCAGGAAAAGCCTATGAGGACATCGGATGAATGAACCATCAGCGCTTGAAAAGCTGCATGAGGCCGTCAGGGCCGAACATGTGGCCGACGCCGACCGCGCACGACGTTACGAACACCTGACAGCAAAGATGAGGGCCTATCAGGAGGGCGAGGGCCCGGCCCCGACCATTGATGAATTCATGGACTGGCGAGATCGCGTGGAGGAGCGCATCGCCCTTAAAAAACTGCATGCGGGAATCACCGATGACGAGGTTGTTGATGGCGAGTCGGTCTTGCAACCGCCGACATAAGCAAAGGTATGTATTCGCGGCACCGACGCAGCCAACTGATGGGCACAGGCTATCCCCAATCTGACGGACCACCCGTGACGCAGCCTGACGCGCTTGTCGATGCCCTGGTGGCGATTGGGCAGTGGCTCAAGTCCTGCGGTTACCGGTTTACCACCGTCACCCCAACGACTCATGCGCGTGTCAATGCAAGGCGAGCAGCAACTGTTGCACAGGATGCGCGTGGTGTATTTGGCTGGAACAGGCCCTTCGCCTTGAACCTGCTGCCAGCGCCAGTGATGCGGCAACTGGAACGGGGTGACCTGCTGGAGCCCTGCAAGGAACTGCTGCGCAGCAGGGTGCGGTTTTCAACCCTCGACGAGCTGCTGTTTGCCCACAGCGCGTTTCCAACAACCGAGGCAGACGCGGTATTTTTCGGGCCTGACACCTACCGGTTCTGCCAGCTGGTGCGGTCTGAACTGCTCTCAAGGCCCCTGCCCGCGGCCGCACGAATCGTGGATGCAGGTTGCGGCGCCGGGCCTGGCGGTATCGCTGCCGCGATGCCTGATACGGAAGCTTCGCACCAGCTGGTACTGGCCGACATCAACCCGCAGGCGCTGCGTTTTGCACAGGCCAATGCCTGTCTGGCGGGCACCGGCAACACCAGCTTCGTGCGCAGCGATCTGTTTGCCGAGGTGCCCGGATTGTTCGATCTGATCGTTGCGAACCCGCCTTATCTGGTGGACGCTGCAGAGCGCGTCTACCGCCATGGTGGTGGCCCGATGGGCACGGGGTTGGGAGAGCGCATCGTTGCCGAGGGCCTGCCGCTGCTTGCTCCCGGCGGCCGGCTCATGCTGTACACCGGTGTGCCGGTCGTCGATGGCAGCGACTGTTTTCTTGCCTCCCTGCAAACGTTGATGCAGACACCGGGTTACCGCTTCAGCTACCGCGAAATCGATCCGGATGTCTTTGGCGAGGAACTGGATATGCCCGCCTATGCCCACACCGACCGGATCGCAGCGGTGGCGCTGCTGGCCCAAAGGCTTGCGTGATGCACGTTCTCGGGATTGGCGAGACACTTGATCTTGGCGCCATGTATGCCGGCTTGCAATCCCGGGGCCATGAGGTTCGGGTGTTTGTGGGCGACCCTGACAGCCGTGATGTGTATGGCGGCATGCTGCATGTAGTGGACAACTGGCAGAACGAGCTGGCCTGGGTGCGCGGTGCGGGCCGCGAGGGCATCATTGTGTTTGAGTCTGCGCTTCGTGGCCTACAGCAGGATGCGCTACGGCAGCAGGGCTATCAGGTCATCGGTGGAAGCGCATTGGGCGACAGGCTGGAAGCTGACCGTGAATTCGGCCAGGCCATGCTGCGCGCAGCCGGTTTGCTCACCGCTCGTTGCTGCCGTTTTACCGGTTATGCCGCAGCCATCGATTTTTTACGCCGGCGCGGCGGCAGGTATGTGCTGAAGTACAACGGCGCGGACAGTCCGCGCACCCGCAACTATGTTGGTGAGCTCGAAGACGGCAGCGACATGGTGGCATTGCTGAACCTCTACGACCGCAGAAAAAAAGGTGATGCCGCACCCGATTTTGTGCTGATGGAATATGTGCAGGGTGTCGAGGTTGGCGTCGGCGCCTATTTCAATGGGCGCGACTTCCTCACGCCCGCCTGCATGGATTTTGAGCACAAGCATTTCTTCCCGGGAGAGCTTGGCGAGCTGACGGGTGAGATGGGCACAGTGGTCACCTATGAGCTTTCGGCGCGGCTCTTCAATGCCACCCTCAGGCCCTTGGCAAGCGTCCTGGCCGGCAGCGGCTATTGCGGCTATATCAATCTGAACCTGATCGTCAATGCCCAGGGAATATGGCCGCTGGAGTTCACAAGCCGTTTTGGGTATCCGGGTTTCGTGATTTGCGAGGCGCTGCAGCTGGCTTGTTGGGAAGACATCTTTCGCAGCATGCTGGACCGGTCATCGCTTCACTTGTCGGTGCAGTCTGGTTTTGCCACCGGCGTGGTGCTTACGGTGCCGCCTTTTCCCTACCGTGAGGGCTATGCAGAACTCTCCAAAGGCGAGCCGATCTGCTTTCGACCGGGCACGTCGGACGAAGACCGCCGGGCGATACATTTCGGGGAGGTCGCGATGGCTGGAGACCAGCTCGTGACCAGCGGCGTCAATGGCTACATTGCCGTGGCAACTGGCGTGGGCTCCACCGTCGAGGAAGCCAGCCAGCGCGCCTGCCGCATTGCTGGCCAGTTGGTGGTGCCCAACCTGCGGTACCGGCGCGATATCGGCGAGCGCGTGTACCGGCATGACCTCGCCGAACTGCGCAGGCTGGGCTGGATAGACACGGCGTTTTCTTGACCGTGACGCAGGGCTTCAAGCTCACCCATGCGCAAGGCTCGGTCCTTGATCAGGGACCGGCAAGCCCAGCTGCAGCCGTAGGCGCTCTCCCACCCCTATTGCCCGGTGCTTCCGATACGGGGCACATCTGTACCGGGCCACGATCAGGTATTGAAACCACACAGTTCAAGAAACATGTTGATATCCCGACAGCACTGGTCAGCTCCTCTTGCTCCCACCCGCCTTGTCACGGCATCCGCCGAGGTGCCGACCGAAGGATCTGCCGCTGCCAACGCAGCCCTTTTCAAGAACCATAGGTCGGCTTCAGGCCTGCCGCTGGGGCGCCACCCGTCGGGCGCACTGGACAGGACCGAGCCTACCGCCTGGACGACGTTGTACGAGCGCCTGGGCGCGCATGAGCCTGACGTGAAAACCCAGGCCGAGGCAGCAGCTGCGTTGACCCGGCAACTCCAGCGGCTTGAGGCAATGCCAGCAGCCGAGGGCGACTGCCCTGATACGCCGGAGGACTTGCAGGTGTGGATGGAAAACGGCGCACAGCTTGCATCCGCAAAGTACCAGGCCTACCTGGACGCACGCAAGAAGGGTGCGCCACGCAGCTACTTCACCAGTCGCTCGCACGCGCTTTATGTGCTGCGTGGCCTGGCGCCCACCAAGCTGGTGGACGGCGCATGGCTGTATGGCCTGGTCAGGTACTGGGAGAACCCGCGCTATGCCGACCTGATTCGCATCTACCTGGAAGAACTCGGTGATGGCCACGCTGACAAAAACCATGTGGTGCTGTACCGCTCACTGCTGGCCCGCTATGGTTTGGACATCAATAGCGGCCTGCCGGATGCGTTTTATGCCCAGGGTGCGATGCAACTGGCGCTGGCATGGAATGCCGAGGACTTTTTGCCAGAGATACTGGGCTTCAACCTGGGCTATGAGCAGTTGCCACTGCATCTCTTGATCACCGCCTATGAACTCAACGAGCTCGGAATCGACCCCTACTATTTCACCCTGCATGTGACGGTCGACAACGCCCAGACCGGACACGCGCTGCGCGCGGTGCGGGCTGTGCGCGACGCCCTTCCACGGCTGCGCCATGACGCTGACTTCTGGAAGCGTGTTCAGCTGGGCTGCCGGCTGAGTGGCGACGGCGTCGGGACGATTGATGTGATCCGTTCGTTTGACATCGAGCAAGAGGTGATGCGCCTTTTTGCAGGCAAGAGCGAAGCCGGCCAGGGTGTGCATTCCGACTATTGCCGTATCGAAGGCCGCACCGTCAACGACTGGTTGAGCGATGCTGCCGATGTGCCGGCCTTTATGGCCGCACTGGTCAACAAAGGATGGATTCGGCTTGGCGAGCCGGCAGAAAACAGCCGTTTCTGGAATTTGCTGCAGGGTCCGACCGCAGAGATGTTCGGTGTATTCAGCCCCTATGAGCTCCAGCTGATCCATGACTGGATACGCGGAGAAGCGAGCAGCGACGGTGCTGCGTATACCGTGGCGCCTGCTGCAGGTGCGCCAGGCGGCACCACCAGCAAACGGCCCATGAGCTTCAAGGCCCAGAAGGCCATGGCCGAACGACGCGCCGCGCCTCGCGCGCCCGCTGCCAATAGTGACGGAGAAGCCAGCGCACTGCTCGACCCTGACCTGACCCTGCTAAACGAGGTGTTGCCGCAACTCGATGCGCGCGAGCAAACCGGGCTGCTGGTCAAGGCAATGAGTCCTGCCGAACACTGGACGCCTGCCGGGCTTCATGCCACACGCCTTTTTTCCGCCCGGTTATGAAAAGCAGCTACAGGCTGGTGCAGTGCCTGCGCCGCGCTGACGCGGCGGTGAGGAAGGCCCGTGCTGCCTGGGTTATGCCACGGGGTTGAAGCGTCAGCTGGTCAAAGACCGGCCTGCACGCCCGCAGCATGGGCCTGCTGGTCAGCGTGATAGCTGCTGCGCACCATGGCGCCAACCGCGGCATGGGTAAAACCCATCTTGTAAGCCTCTTCTTCAAACATCCTGAAGGTGTCGGGATGCACATAGCGCCGCACCGGCAAGTGGCTGGTTGAAGGCGCCAGGTACTGGCCGATGGTCAGCATGTCGATATCGTGGTCACGCATGTCGCGCATGACCTGCAGAATCTCTTCATCGGTCTCGCCCAGGCCCACCATGATGCCGCTCTTGGTCGGAACATTCGGGTGCAGGGCCTTGAATTTTTTCAGCAGATTCAGCGAGAACGCGTAGTCGCTGCCTGGACGCGCTTCTTTGTACAGGCGGGCCGTGGTTTCGAGGTTGTGGTTCATCACATCAGGCGGCGCGGCCTTCAAAATTTCCAGGGCGCGGTCGTCGCGGCCGCGGAAGTCGGGCACGAGAATCTCGATGGTGGTCTGCGGCGACAGTTCGCGAATCTTTTGAATGCATTCGACAAAGTGGCCGCTGCCGCCGTCGCGCAGGTCGTCGCGGTCCACGCTGGTGATCACCACGTATTTCAGCTTCAGCGCAGCGATGGTTTTAGCCAGGCTCAGGGGCTCATCAACATCGAGCGGGTCGGGCCGGCCATGGCCCACATCGCAAAACGGGCAGCGGCGGGTGCACTTGTCGCCCATGATCATGAAGGTGGCCGTGCCCTTGCCAAAGCATTCGCCGATGTTCGGGCAACTCGCTTCCTCGCACACGGTGTTGAGCTTGTTCTCGCGCAGGATCTGCTTGATCTCGTAGAACCTTGTGCTGGGGCTGCCGGCCTTGACGCGAATCCATTCCGGCTTCTTGAGCACTTCGCCACGCTCCACCTTGACGGGAATGCGCGACAGTTTGGCGGCCGCTTTTTGCTTGGCCAGCGGGTTGTAGCTGTCCACGCTCTGGATATCGCGAACGACTTCGGAAGTGCTCATGGTGTGGGTCTCAGGTTGCCTGATCAAAAAACAATAACAGCTCAAGGTGACAGGTAATTGACCAGCTTGGTGGCCAGTACATCTGCAGCATCCTGCCAGCTGGCCGATACCCCAATTGTAGAAAGGTCCGTGGTTTGCAGGCCCGCATAGCCGCAGGGGTTGATGCGCGAGAAGGGTTCGAGGTCCATGGCCACGTTGAGTGCGACGCCGTGGTAGGTGCAGTGGCGGCTGACCTTGATGCCCAGCGCTGCGATTTTGCCCAGGCCTTCAAAAGGGCTTAAAGGGTTGACCGGCCCGTGCAGCGCAGTATGCGAGCCAGGGTCCGCGAGCCTGACATAAATGCCTGGCGCGCCGCCGACCCGGTGACCCGTCACGCCGAAGTGCGCCAGCGTCTTGATGACGGCCTCCTCGATGCGGTAGACGTATTCCTTGACGAAGTAGCCTGCCTTGCGAAGGTCCATCAGCGGGTAAGCCACCACCTGGCCCGGTCCGTGGTACGTCACCTGGCCGCCGCGGTCGGTTTGCACCACAGGAATGTCGCCAGGGTTCAGGACGTGCTCGGTCTTGCCGGCAAGGCCTTGTGTGTAGACCGGAAAATGCTCACAAATCCATAGCTGGTCACGCCCGTAGTCAATGCGCTGGAGGTCGATTTGGCTTGAAGTTTCGCGGTGGCGGGCGGCGGTAGAGGCCTGCATGGCGTGGTAGGTGGGAAGGTACGCGACTTGGCCCAGGCGTCGAACTTCCATGCTCATGCCAGCAACGCGTCGAGCTGCCCGGACATGCCCAGGCCGCCTCGGTCTTTGACAATCTGACCGAACACGCAGCGTTTAGCGCTCTTCTTGGCCCACAACTCGCCAATCTGGCATTTTTCAATTTCATAGGGCTCATTGATCAGGTGGGCGCCCTTGTATTCGACCACTGCGATGCGTCCGTCCATCAGCTCGGCCACAAAGTCCGGAAAAAACCGGCCTCTCGACGTTGCCAGCGCAAAGCCACAAGGCATGTTGGTGAGATTGCGAATCCAATGTTTGACCTTCGAATGGTTGTCCAGCAACTGGGCGCATAAAAATTCTTCGCCGCCGTCTTTCAAATCCGCCTGCACCGGGTAAAAGTGCTTGTTGAACTGGTAGCGCCCAGCGTAGCGCGACCCGGCAGGCACCGGGTAGCGATTGGCCTCGAACCGCAGTGGCCGTGCCCAGTCCGGCTCAACATCCCAAGTTTCTTCCAACACCAGTTGTCGGAACTGGGTCTTGGCAGCGTTGTCTTTCAAGTCGCCAACACGTGCCTCGATGTCCTGCGCCAGCTTGAAACGCATCTTGGCCAGTGTCACCAGCGGGATGCCACGCTCATGCGTCAAATGGCTGACAACTGCCGCAAAGTAACCGCTGCGTTGCCCCTGCGTGAACTCGGGCAGTTTTTGAAACAGGGACTGGTCGAGCCAGCGCACGAGGTCATCCGCCGTGACGGTGCTGGAGCCGTAGTCAAACGCAATTTGGCC
>JAQGNE010000026.1 GCA_028291985.1 Polaromonas sp.
TGGTGCTCATGGCCACGCAGAGCCTGTCGGATGCGGCCAATTCGGGCATCCTCGATGTGATCGTCGAGTCGACCGCGACCAAGATCTTCCTGCCCAACGTGTACGCCCGTGACGAGGACACCTCGGCGCTTTATCGGCGCATGGGCCTCAATACCCGCCAGATCGAGATTTTGGCCACGGCCGAGCCCAAGCGGCAGTACTACTACGTCTCTGAAAACGGCCGGCGTCTGTGCGACCTGGCACTGGGCCCGCTGGCGCTGGCGTTCATGGGCTCGACGGACAAGGAATCGGTGGCGGCCATCCAGCGCCTGGAAGCCAAATTCGGTAGCGGCTGGGTGCAGGCGTGGCTTGCCAGCCGCAATTTGAAATTGTCTGACTATGGGGCACCAGCATGAGCTTGAAAGATACGGTCACCGTGATAGTCAACTACCGGGTGCAGGGTGACCGGTTCATTGTGGACACCGTGTTTGACAAGGCCGTGCTGATTGCCGGCGTGGGCCGCAGCCAGGACCGCGTGACCATCAGCCGGGGGAAATAAAGCATGCCCAAGAATACTTTCCTCGCGCTGCACCTGGCAGGCCTGGCAGGGCTGGTCGGCTTGGCTGGCTGCGCAACCCCTGGGCTACCTGCTTATGGCAACTTCACGCAAGGCGCGCCGGCCGCTATGCAGCAAACGCTGGCCGATGACGCGGTCAAGCAGCTCGCGGCCTTGTATCCACCCGCGTCCACTCGCCTCGATCTGCAGCAAGCGACGCCGGACGCCTTTGGCTCGCGGCTGGTCGAGTCGCTGCGCGCCAAGGGCTACGCCCTTTTGGAGTTCAAACCGGGCGCTAAAACTGCAGCCTTACCGTCTACGGCCACGGCTACGGCCACGGACAGGGCCACAGACAGGACAGCGAGCGCTGGCAAACCGCTGCGCTACATCGTGGACCAGTTTGACGCAAACCTGTACCGCCTAACCGTGCGGGTGGGCGACCAGTCTTTAACCCGCGCTTACGCGCCAGCGCAAAGCGGCACTTTGCGCCCAGCTGGCGCGTGGGTCAGAAAGGAGTAGCCAAGCATGAGCACAGAAGATTTGATGTCCCCTGACGCCTCCCCCGGGCAAGCGCCCGGCAAGAGCGGCGTTCGCCGGGTCAACAATCTGCCGCTTTACATCGTTGGCGCCTTGATGTGTGGCTTTCTCGTCGTCATGGTGCTGGTGGCCATGGACCGGGCGGCGCAGCAAACCCCCTCAAGTAAAAAAGACGAAAAATCTAGCAGCACCAGCATGTTCGCCAATGAGATTGCCGGCAACCACAAAGACGGCATCATCCAGCCCGAACGGGCAGCGCCTCCTCAGGTCCCTGCTGTCTCATCGCCTGGCATTATTGACATTGCCCGTCCAGAAAACCTGGACGCACCACCCCGGCCACCGGTAGCCAGCAACCTGGAGAATCGCGGCAGCATGGAGGAACTGCGGCGCATCCGCATGGCCAAGATGCAGCAGTTTGAAGATGCCGTCAAGGCTAAAACGGGCGTTCGCGGCATCGCTGCGCGCAGCGCGGAAAGCTCGGGATTAACGCCTGGAGGCTTGATAGACAACGCCGCGCCCGCCACCCGCGAAGAAGCGCTTGCACGCCTGGCGGCGGTGCGCCAGCAGATCGACGCGCAGACCCGCGAAGATCCGACGGCCGCCTACAAAGCGCGCCTGCAGCAGCTTCAAGCCGGTGGGGCGGGATCGGCCGGCGGTAGCGGCTCGGCTCCCCGCCTCCTGCCAACGGCCGGCGCCAGTTCACCCGGCAGCAAGGACTATTCACAGTTCGCCGGCTCCGGTCAGGAAGACCGATGGAAGCTGGGCGCCCAGCCCGAAGCCCCGCGTTCGCCTTATGAGCTGCGCGCCGGCTTTGTTGTCCCGGCTACCCTAATTTCCGGCATCAACGCCGAGCTGCCCGGCCAGATCATGGCCCAGGTGAGCCAGGACGTGTTTGACACGGCCACGGGCAAATTCAAGCTGATTCCTCAAGGCTCGCGCTTGGTAGGCCGGTACGCCAGTGACGTAGCCTATGCGCAATCACGCATCTTGGTTGCCTGGCAGCGCATCGTGTTTCCTGATGGCAAGGCGATGGATATCGGCTCGATGCCTGGCGCAGACAGCGCCGGTTATGCGGGTTTCAATGACCAGGTGAACAACCACTATTTCCGGCTGTTTGCATCGGCCTTCCTGATGTCTGGCGTGACAGCGGGCATCACCCTGAGCCAGAACCAGGACCCGCAAAACAACAATGGCAATCGGCAGACCGCCAGCAGCGCGCTGAGCGAAGCGTTGGGCCAGCAGCTCGGCCTTGTCACCGCGCAGTTGATTTCCAAGAACATGAACATTGCCCCCACGCTCGAGATTCGTCCGGGCTACCGTTTCAACGTCATTGTCACCAAGGACATGACGTTTTCCAAGCCGTATATGCCGTTCGACTACTAATTCCGAAGCAACCCAAAGGAGAAAGCGACATGAAGAGGCTCACCATGAAAGCTTTAGCGGCCAAAAGCGCTTTGCTTTTTACCCTCACCTCCCCTGGCGCAATGGCGCTCGCGCAAGCCGGCATCCCGGTCATTGACAGTGCGAACCTGGCGCAAACCGTCATGTCGGCCGTTGAGAACGTGGCGCAAACGCTCAAGCAGATCGAGCAGTACCGCACGCAACTCCAGCAGTACGAAAACATGCTGCAGAACACGGCCGCGCCAAGCGCATACATCTGGGATCAGGCGCAAGCCACGATGAGCCAGCTTCGCCAGGCCATCAATACGCTGGACTACTACAAGCGCCAGATGGGCAGTCTGGACGGCTACCTGGCAAAGTTTCAGGACGTGTCCTATTACCGCTCATCTCCGTGTTTCAACATGGGTTGCACAAAATCTGAATGGGACGCGATGGCCAAGAACTCCGCCAAGCTCGGCTCAGAGGCTCAAAAGAAGGCCAACGATGCCATGTTCAAAGGCCTGGACCAGCAGCAAGACGCCATGGAAAACGATGCGCGCCAACTGGGGCGCCTGCAGTCATCCGCGCAAGGTGCCACAGGGCAGATGCAAGCCATTGGCTTTGCCAACCAGCTCGCCAGCAACCAGGCAAACCAGCTCCTGCAGATTCGCGCCTTGTTGATCGCACAGCAAAACGCGGCAATAACACGACAGCAGGTTTTGGCCGATCAAGAAGCTAAGCAGCAAGCCACGCACGAGGCATCGACCGAAACTCGCATCGACCAGACAGCCACGCCAAAAAACTGGCTTGAATTGACTCGTTAAAGAAAGCTCATATGAAGCGTATCAACATTTTGATATTTGCCGTACTGGTCACAGCGCTGCTCGACGGCTGCGATACCAAGACGGTCCCCCATCCCTTACCCATCGTTAATGACGCAAATTGTCAAATGGAGACGATTAATAAAATCGAAGACAGGGCAGCACGCGAACAGTTTGCCGGGCTTTGCTCGCGCCGGTCGGTGGGCATCGTTCCTACTGAAAAGCCAAAAAATTGGCTTGACTTGTCCGATCCGAAAGATAAGAGGTAAAGCCATGAAGCCGGCACGGACACGAACCTTCGTCACTTGCTGCTTCGCACTCTCGCTCTATTCAAGTGACGCTTCGGCTCAACTCACCAACCAAGGGATGCTTGACCAAGTAGTGACGGCGTTTGCTACACGCGCTGCAGCGTGGGAGACCGTGGTGATGAATGCCGCTATGTGGTTGTTCTGGACATTGGGCGCAATCTCGCTGGTTTGGACAGGCGGCATGATGGTTTTGCGCAAAGCAGACATTGGCCAATTCTTTGCCGAATTGATTCGCTTCATGCTGTTTTTCGGTTTCTTCCTCTGGTTGCTCAGGAATGGACCCACCTTCGCATCTTCAATCATCCGGTCACTGCAGCGAATCGGTGAACAGGCATCAGGCGTTTCCTCGATTACTCCGTCAGGCATCGTAGATGTGGGTTTCTTGATCTGGAAACAGGCGATTGCCAACCTGTCTGCATGGCAACCCATTGACAGCTTTATTGGCATCGTACTGAGCGCCGGCATATTGATACTGTTGGCGGCTATTGCAGTGAACATGCTACTAACGTTGGTGTCGGCGTGGATTTTGATGTACGCAGGAATTTTCTTCCTTGGCTTTGGAGGGAGTCGATGGACAAGCGACATTGCTATTAACTACTACAAAAGCGTGCTGGGCGTGGCTGCACAACTCATGGCGATGGTGTTGCTGGTGGGTATTGGCAACGATTTACTAACAACCTTTTACGGCAAGATGAGTAAAGGGGTACTGAACTTTGAAGAGCTGGGCGTGATGCTGGTCTTTTGCATGGCACTTCTGATGCTGGTGGCAAAGGTGCCATCAGTGCTAGCCAGCGTCATGTCTGGAGTCGGTATGGGCAGTGGCACAGGTAATTTCGGTACCGGTGCCGTTCTTGGAACTGCTGGAGCAGCGGCGGCAGCCGCCGGCATGGCAGGCGCTGCGCTTTCAGCAGGAGCAATGAGCCTGGGCGGCGGAGCTCAAGCCCTCATGGCGGCCTACAGCAAAGCTGCGGGTTCTTCAAGCGGTGCAAGCGATGGCATGGGCAACATGGGCGGCGTCGCTGCTGCCGCTGCAGGCCTTGGCAGCTCCAACTCAGGCGGCGGCAGCGTGTTTGCCAGCCTGGACAACGCTACTTCAGGTAGCGGGTTGAGTAGCTCCCGTGGCTCGGGCGGCGGCCTTGGCAGCGGTGCAGCCGAAAGCGCCAGCTCGGGCGAAAAGGTCAATGCTTCTACCAGCCAGGGTAAAGACTCAGGCAGCAAGGAGGGAGCCGATGACCAAAGCAAGTCTGACGCGGGCGGCAAGGCCGCAGGTTCTGACGCCAAGGGTGGCGGACCAGGCAGCAGCTTGGCACCGGGGGAACAGCGCGCCACCGGCAGCATGCTGGGCCGTGCAGCGTCCATTGCTGCAGGCACGGCGGGCAACTTGGCGCTCGGCACCTGGGACGTGGCAAAAGCCAAGGCCTCAAACATGCGCGAGTCGGCTTTTGATCGCATCAACGACACCACGGGCGCAAAGATCGCAGCCGCTATCAGGGCGCGAGAGGCTGCAGAGCGAGCACCCAGCAGCAGTGCTCAGGCCGATATGGCCTTCAACAACAACGAACTGTCTGCAGGCAAAGGCCAGGCAGAACCTCCGGACGCATCCGAAGTCGCCGATTTCGTGAACCGCGGCGCTAAAACCTCTTGACCGCAAAGGAGTCAGCCATGCAACGCAAAAATCTCATCGCCTCGGCCGCTCTTTCAGCGGCCGCCTTCGGCACGATTCCGGCCACGGCCAGCGCGCAGGAAATTTTCACAGGGGATACCCGCCTGGCGTGCGAAGCGATCTTGTGCCTTTCCACCGGTACCCAGCCCGGCGAATGCACGCCTTCGCTGCGCCGCTATTTC
>JAQGNE010000031.1 GCA_028291985.1 Polaromonas sp.
ATGCCGCCCATTCCACCCATGCCGCCCATGTCAGGCATGCCGCCGGCGCCCGACTCGTCCTTTGGAGCTTCAGCGATCATCGCTTCGGTCGTCAGGAGGAGGGAAGCCACCGATGCTGCGTTCTGCAGTGCGGTACGCGTCACCTTGGTCGGGTCCAGGATGCCCAGTTCGAGCATGTCGCCGTAGGTATCGTTGGCTGCATTGAAGCCGTAGTTGCCCTTGCCGGCCAACACGGCGTTCACCACCACGCTCGGCTCGCCGCCAGCGTTCTGGACGATGATGCGCATCGGCTCTTCGATCGCCCGCAGGATGAGCTTGATGCCCGCGTCCTGGTCGGCGTTGTCGCCCTTGATCACGCCAGCCGTCTGCTTGGCGCGCAGCAGTGCCACGCCACCGCCAGCGACGATGCCTTCTTCCACCGCGGCGCGGGTGGCGTGCAGCGCGTCTTCCACGCGTGCCTTCTTTTCCTTCATTTCGACTTCGGTCGCAGCGCCGACCTTGATCACGGCAACACCGCCGGCCAGCTTGGCCACGCGCTCTTGCAGTTTTTCACGGTCGTAGTCGCTGGTCGCTTCTTCGATCTGAACGCGAACTTGCTTGACGCGTGCCTCGATATCAGCAGCAGCGCCAGCACCGTCGATAATGATGGTGTTTTCCTTGCCGACTTCAATCCGCTTGGCAGAGCCCAGATCAGCCAGAACAGCTTTTTCAAGCGACATGCCGACTTCTTCAGCGATAACCTTGCCGCCGGTCAGCGTGGCGATGTCTTCCAGCATGGCTTTGCGGCGATCGCCGAAGCCTGGCGCCTTGACAGCTACCACTTTCAGGATGCCGCGCAGGGTGTTGACCACCAGCGTTGCCAGGGCTTCGCCATCGACTTCTTCCGCGATGATCAAAAGCGGCCGGCCAGCCTTGGCGACTTGTTCCAGCGTAGGCAGCAGGTCACGGATGTTGCTGATCTTCTTGTCGTAGAGCAGAACAAACGGATTTTCCAGAATCGCGGACTGCTTTTCGGGGTTGTTGATAAAGTAAGGCGACAGGTAGCCGCGGTCAAACTGCATGCCTTCAACCACGTCGAGCTCGGACTCGAGTGACTTGCCGTCTTCAACGGTGATAACGCCTTCCTTGCCGACTTTGTCCATCGCATCGGCAATGATCTTGCCGATGGTTTCGTCAGAGTTGGCCGAGATCGAGCCAACTTGAGCGATTTCTTTGGACGTCGTGGTGGCTTTGGAGGCTTTCTTCAGTTCTTCAACCAGAGCCGTCACAGCCTTGTCGATACCGCGCTTCAGGTCCATCGGGTTCATACCGGCGGCAACGTACTTCATGCCTTCGCGGACGATGGCCTGGGCCAAGACGGTAGCGGTCGTGGTGCCGTCACCTGCGATGTCAGACGTCTTGGAAGCAACTTCCTTGACCATCTGCGCGCCCATGTTCTGCAGCTTGTCTTTCAGCTCGATCTCTTTAGCGACGGACACACCGTCCTTGGTCACGGTAGGGGCGCCGAACGAGCGCTCCAGAACCACGTTACGGCCTTTAGGGCCCAGGGTCACCTTGACGGCGTTGGCCAGGATGTTGACACCCTCAACCATGCGTGCGCGAGCTTCGCCGCCGAAAATTACGTCTTTTGCTGCCATGATGCAGATTCCTTAGGTTTATGAATGAAAAAGCGCTCTAGCCCAATAGATAAAAGGGCAAGCAGCTATCAAATGAGTAGTAAATGCAGGCTCAAGAATTACTTTTCGACAACAGCGAAAAGGTCTTCTTCTTTCATGACGAGCAACTCATCGCCGTCGACCTTGACGGTCTGGCCGCTGTACTTGCCGAACAACACGCGGTCGCCCACCTTGACAGCCATGGCGCCCATTTCGCCCTTGTCGTTTTTCTTGCCTGGACCAACTGCCAGAACCTCGCCCTGATCAGGTTTTTCAGCGGCGCTGTCAGGAATGACGATGCCGGAGGCGGTTTTGGTTTCGTTTTCCACGCGTTTGACGATCACGCGGTCGTGCAAAGGACGAAGTTTCATGAGAGCTCCTTGGTTTAACAATGGTGTTTAGAAATAAGGACCAGCTGCGTGATGCAGCTGTCTGGCAGCCTGCGGCTTGGGTGTTGTTAGCACTCAACGCTAGCGAGTGCTAAATAATAGACGCATTCCTCGCCAAATTCAAGGCAGGTCAACAGAAAAACTGCAGATTGCAAGCCGGCTTGTGCTGTCTAAAGCCTGACTACCCGGGCTGTACTGCTTGTCCTACAGCGCCTTCAATGAAATGCTGACCACGCGAGCCCGGCTGTCTTTTCTACAGTCACTGCAGTGCTAAGTAACGCAACATTCGCAAAGCAATCACCTGCAAGAGGACAGATCATGAACGTGTTTGACTTGAATCCTTCGCGCGCCAACTTCGGTCAGCTGGCCGGCCTGCCGGTGCATGACGCAGGCGAGCGTGTTCGGCGCCCTGAGGTGATCCGGCGGCGTATGTGGCCGTTTTCAGTCAAATCATCGTGTGCGACCCAAAACCCTGGCAAGGTGCTGTCGGTAGCTGACCTGCGTGGGAATTTCGAGAGCGACTGCACACCGTCAAACTGCAGTTTCGTGAGCTGACGGCGATGGCCGAACCGGCGGGCGAGGGCGAAAAATCTGCTGCGCATCGGGGAGATGCTTCGCCGGTTGGAAAAGACGATGTTCAGCGATCAGACCGCAAAACGGCCGATTCGCCTGATTTTGGTGTCGAAGGCACCAACAAGACCCTGCCAGAGCCCGAGCCCAATGCCCAGCCGTCGGGCGAATTGACGGGCGCGCCGACCAAGCACATCGCGGACAGTCCCTACAAATCACGAACCATTTAGCCAGCCGCAAGCTTGCGGCTGATGCTACTGGTGGCGTCGGTTTTCCATGCAGGGGAGCATGAGGCCGTAGCGCGCCTGATTGGGTCACGTACCAACCTGCCAAGCAGGCGTGGCAGCTATGCTTGCCTGCTTCGCCATCCGTTGAAAGTGCGCATGCTGAAATATGCTGGTTCATACTTGGCCGTGTGGCTGACGCTATTGCTTGTCGACATGCTGTGGCTGCGTGTCATTGCCGTGTCATGGTACGAACAGGGCATGGGGCCACTGCTGGCAGCGTCGCCCAACCTGTGGGCGGCAGCGGCGTTTTACCTGATCTATCCGTTGGGTCTGCTGATTTTTGCGGTCTATCTGCCAGACGCCGGAAAAGCCAGCGTGCTGAAGGTGGCTGGCTTCGGACTGCTGTTCGGTTTCTTTGCCTATGCTACGTACGACCTGACAGGTCTGGCCGTGATCCGGAACTGGCCTTTGGGGCTGAGCCTGCTTGACATGGCCTGGGGCGCCTGTGTCAGCGCGGTCGCTGCAGCAGCGGGCAAGCTCAGCCTGGATTATCTGAGCCGCTGACGCAATTGACGAGACGGTGTACGCTGCCATAAGCGCCGCATGGCTTTTTCCGCGCGTGATCCTACAAAAGCAACCGCAGATTTCCGCAATCCATCTTGAAGAGTGCGTATCTATAGTCTGTAATATCCGGCGGGCCGTTCCCGGCGGTACCGAGGGCATTACTATGCACACCAGAGGCGTCGGACATACCACCATGGCTGCGTTTGTGCGCTGTAGAACTCTGCATATTCGCGCGCCGGTCTCGTTAACAGCAATAGCCGGAAGATCTGCCGGACTTGCTGATTTGCAGGTGTCTGTGCCTGCACCGTCGCAGGAACCGCTGGCCGGTCTGCCCTCATGAGTGCGCCACCGGGTGCGGTTTCTGCCGGTATCGCGGATGCTGCCGCCAAGACGACGCACCCGGCCGCTGTACTGGGCATGCGCGAAGCGGTGGCGCTCATCATCGGCGTGGTCATTGGCGCTGGCATCTTCAAGGCGCCCTCGATGGTCGCCAGCATGGCCGGCAGTCCCGGCTGGATGTTCGGTGCGTGGGTCCTGGGCGGCCTGGTTTCGCTGATTGGTGCGCTTTGCTACGCTGAACTCACCACCTCCTGTCCGGACGCCGGTGGCGACTATCATTTTCTCAAGCGTGCCTATGGCCGGTCGGTGTCGTTTTTATTCGGCTGGGCGCGGTTTTCGGTGATCACTACCGGCTCGATCGCCTTGCTGGCATTTGTCTTTGGCGACTATATGCACCAGGCTCTGCCACTGACCACGCTGGGAGGGGTATGGGGGCCGGCCACGTATGCCTTCGTCAGCATTGCCGTGCTTTCAGCCATCAATTTGCGGGGCATTCGCTCAGGTACCTCGACCCAGACCTGGCTGACGGCGCTGGAGGTTTCCGGCCTGTTGATGATGGTGGCCGCCACCTGGTATTTAGTGACCAGTGGGACGGCACCGCAGGTGCTCGCATCCCCCGATGCGGGGCGTATGCCAGGCATGTCTTCGTTTGGCCTGGCGATGGTTTTTGTGCTGCTGACCTATGGCGGCTGGAATGAGGCGGCCTATATCAGCGCCGAGATGAAAGGGTCGCGGCGCAACATTGCACATGCCCTGGTTCTTTCCATACTGATCATCACCGCGCTCTACCTGATGGTGACTTGGGCCTACTGGAGAGGCCTCGGGTTTGAAGGCATGGCCAAGTCGGATGCGCTGGCTGCCGATCTGCTGCAGGCTGCTTTTGGTCCCGCCGGCGCGAAACTCATCTCTGTCATGGTGGCCCTGGCGGCGCTGACATCGATCAACGCCACCATGATCGTCGGCGCGCGAACCAGCTATGCATTGGGGCGGGACTGGCCGGCATTTCACAAGCTGGCCGTATGGGACGGCGCCCGCGGCACGCCGGTGCATGCCATGCGGCTGCAGAGCGTCGCCGCCTTGCTGCTGGTATGGCTGGGGGCATGGACGGGTGGGGGCTTTAGCTCCATGGTGGAATTCACCGCGCCGGTCTTCTGGCTCTTCTTCCTGCTATCCGGTCTGTCGCTTTTTGTATTGCGGTGGCGCGAGCCGCACATCGAGCGACCGTTCAGGGTGCCGCTGTATCCGCTGCTGCCCGTGCTCTTCTGCGCAACCTCGGCCTACATGTTGTGGTCCAGCCTGTCGTATGTCTACAGCCAGTCCCTGGGCGGCCTGAATGCCGCCTGGATAGGCGTTGGCGTACTCGCCATTGGCGTGCTGCTGCTGCTGCTCGTCACCCTTTTTCCGCCCCGATCACGTGTCAGTGCTCAGTCCTTCAACCACCCTTCAGGAGAAACCCCATGAGCCATGCCTGGACCTTTTCGCCCGTGATTGCGTTGCGCCGGCTACTGCCCGTGCCGGTCAGATCCCTCTTGCAGGGGCTGGCCTTCGCACTGGTGGCAACCCAGCCTGGCCATGCGCAAAACGCCACCACGCCGCGGCTGGATGTTCCCTATGTGCCCACGCCCCAGCCTGTCGTCGACAAGATGCTGGACCTGGCCAAGGTAGGACGCAAGGATGTGCTGTTTGACCTGGGATGCGGCGACGGACGCATCGTGATCACCGCGGCCAAGGCACGAGGCGCACGCGGAACCGGCATTGACATCGACCCCACACGCATACAGGAGGCGGTACAGAACGCCAAGACTGCAGGCGTTGCGGACCGGGTGAACTTCAAGCAGGGCGATCTGTTCGAAGCGGATTTTTCACCGGCCACGGTGGTCACGCTCTACCTGCTACCGGACATCAACCGCAAGTTGCGGCCCCAGTTGTGGAAGCAGCTCAAAGTCGGCACGCGGGTGGTGTCGCATGACTTTGACATGGGAGACGAGTGGCCGCCTGAGCGGGTGGAAAAGGTGGGCAACAAGACGCTTTACTACTGGACGATTCGCGAGCAGCATAAAAAAGCTGCTTCGTGAAGCGGATAGCAAGGCCTAGGGCTCGAACGCCGCCAGGTCGTTGCCGCACCTCAACCTTTGGGCCGCGGGCGTTGTGAATGCCAGGGGCAGGTTTCCCCCGGCGCCAGCCAGCTTCAGGTGCCGGCAGCGGCGCGCAGCACTGCGGCTTTGTCGGTTTTCTCCCAGGTGAATTCCGGCTCGTCGCGGCCAAAGTGGCCGTAAGCCGCAGTCTTTTCATAGATGGGTCGCAGCAGGTCAAGCATCTGGATGATGCCTTTTGGCCGAAGATCGAAATGCTCCTGCACCAACGCCGAGAGTTTCTCGTCAGAGATAACGCCGGTGCCTTCGGTATAGACGGTGACGTTCATGGGCTTGGCGATGCCAATGGCGTAGGCCACCTGGATCTGGCACTGGCGCGCAAGGCCGGCGGCCACAATGTTCTTGGCGACATAGCGCGCAGCATACGCGGCTGAACGGTCCACCTTGCTCGGGTCCTTGCCGCTGAATGCGCCGCCGCCGTGCGGGCAGGCACCGCCATAGGTGTCCACAATGATCTTGCGGCCCGTCAAGCCGCAGTCGCCTTGGGGACCACCAATGACGAATCGGCCGGTCGGGTTGATCAGGTATCGGGTGTCCTTCAGCCACTCCTTGGGCAGCACCGGCTTGATGATTTCCTCAATGATGGCTTCGGTAAACGACGCTTTCATCTTGTGCGCGGTCTCCGATTGGTCCGGACTGTGCTGCGTCGACAGCACCACGGTGTCGATGCTGTGCGGCTTGCCATCGACATAGCGCATCGTGACCTGGCTCTTCGCATCAGGGCGCAGGAAAGGCATGCGGCCGTCCTTGCGAAGCTGGGCCTGGCGCTCGACCAGGCGGTGCGCGTAATAGATGGGCGCAGGCATCAGTTCTGGCGTCTCGTCACAGGCGTAGCCAAACATCAGGCCCTGGTCGCCCGCACCGATGTTCAGGTGGTCGTCAGAGGCATGGTCAACGCCCTGGGCGATATCGTTGGACTGCTTGTCATAGCAGACCATGACCGCGCAACCCTTATAGTCAATTCCGTACTCCGTATTGTCGTAGCCTATGCGCTTGATGGTGTCGCGTGCCACCTGGATGTAGTCAACATGGGCGTTAGTGGTGATTTCGCCCGCCAGAACGACCAGACCGGTGTTGGTCAGGGTTTCGGCAGCGACACGGCTGCGCGGGTCCTGCTTGAAGATGGCGTCAAGAATCGCATCGGAAATCTGGTCCGCCACCTTGTCGGGATGGCCTTCAGATACGGATTCGGATGTAAAAAGAAAATCGTTCGCCATTGCGTACACTCCGTTTTGGTTAGTCGGCGCGTTGCCGGCTGGAATGCCTCGGCGAACGCTTTAGCAGTTTTGTTTAATGTCGCCCTGCAAGTTGTTCAGTAACTCGGCGACGCCACCATTATAAAGCGCTGTATTTCCAGGGTTTGCGGTCTTGCACACCCGCTATCCTCTCCTACCTCGTCTTGCACTTTTTTCTTACATGTACTGGCTGTTCCGATTTTTTGCCTGGTGGCCGCTTGCCGCACTGCAGTGGCTGGGCGGATTGCTAGGGTGGATGGTGTGGGCGGCAAGTCCACGCTACCGGCAACAGTTTCGTGCCAATGTGGCGCAGGCAGGGCTGCCGTTCCCAGTGGCCAGGCCTGCCATCGGAGAAGCCGGGAGGTTTGTGGCCGAACTGCCGAAACTATGGCTGCGCCCGCGGGGGCAATCTTGCCTTGGCGATGTCACGCTGGATGGGCAAGAACACGCCAAGGCTGCTTTTGCGCCAGGCCGCGGTGTTATTTTTTTCTCGGCGCATGGCGGCTGCTTCGAGATCGAACCCCAGGCGCTGGCCGAGCTTTACGGGCCTATCACCGCGATCTACCGGCCGGCGCGCAAGCCCTGGCTCGCGCGCCTGCAGGCGATTGCCCGCGACAGGCCAGGGCTGCATGTTGTGCCTGCTGGCATGGGCGGCATCCGCCTGATGCTCAAGGCACTGAAGGCCGGGCAGGCGGTCGCCTTGCTGACCGATCAGGTGCCGCCGGAGGGGCAGGGCGTGTGGGCTCCGTATTTCGGCAAACCCGCTTACACCATGACGCTGGCCGCGCGCCTCGCGCTGCAAAGTGGGGCGGTGATGCTGCCGGTGACCTGTGAACGCCTGAAGCGCGGCCGGGGCTATGCGCTGAAGATATGGCCTGCCCTGACAGGCCTGGAAGCGGCCGGCAAATCCGATATGCTCCACGCCGTGACTGTGATCAACCAGGCTATTGAAGCCATCGTCCGCAGCCAGCCGCATCAGTATCTGTGGGGTTATGCCCGCTACAAGACACCCCGCAAGGAGCCGGCTTGACATCTGCGTCGCGGTGGGCAAGCCGCGTGTTGACCTGGTGCGGTATCGGCTTCATGCGCATGCTGGCGCGCGCCCCCCTGAGGCTGGTGCGTGCAATGGGCACTGCCCTCGGCTGGACGCTCTATGCGCTGGTGGCCCCGCGCCGCAGGGTGGTGCACAAGAACCTGGCGCTGTGTTTTCCTGAACGCACGCTGGCCGAGCGACGGCAAATGGCGCGTCGCACCTTCGTTTATTTCGCCCAGGCCTGGCTAGACCGCAGTTGGCTCTGGCACGCGTCGCCAGAGGTCCTGAGGCAGCGCCTCACGCTGCATGGCGCTGTGCAGGAGTTCGATGGCCAGTCGCCCACCGTCGTGTTCAGTCCGCACTTTTACGGCCTGGATGCAGGCGCGACCACCATCAACATGAACATCGACCGCAACTTCACGTCGATCTATACGCCGCAGGCCAATGAATTGCTCGACCGTTGGATCCGCCGCGGACGCCTGCGCTTTGGCCGGGTGCGCCTGTTTCACCGGCTGGACGGTGTACGTGCCAATGCCAACGCGTTGCGGTCGGGCGAGGTGCTGTACCTGCTGTCTGATATGGACTTTGGCCGGAGCGAGTCGATTTTCGTGCCGTTTTATGGTGTGCCGACGGCGACCGTTCCATCGGTCTCGCGGTTTGCGCGGCTGGGCCGGGCCAAGGTGATATCGGTTGTAACGCGTTTGACGGCCAGCGGCTACGCGGTAGAGGTCATGCCGGTATGGAAGGACTTTCCCACGGCTGATGTCGCAGCGGACACCGCCCGCGTCAATGTCTATCTCGAGCAGCTGATCAACACGATGCCTGAACAGTATTACTGGGTGCACAAGCGTTTTAAAACCCGGCCCGATGGCGAAGCGTCGCTGTACTAGCGGGCGCCAGGCGTTTGCCGCAAGATATTTTTTGAGTGTTTTTAGCCTCAAGCCCTTATTTCATAGGGAGTATCCGCTATTTATAAAAGAGCGAAGTACTTGTCCTAATCCTGCGTCAGAAATGACCCCAGCAGACGGGCGACCAGGCCAGGTTGTTCATGCACGATCCAGTGCGTGGCCTCAGGCACCCGCTGCAGCGTCAACCGCGGAACGAAATCGTCAAGTCCGTCAAGCAGCGCGGGCGGCAGTGCGGTGTCGCCCATGCCCCAGATAACAAGCGTCGGAAGGTGCACCTCCAGCATCGCGCGCGGAATCACAACGCCGGCCGCTGCAGGGTCGTGGTGCGGCGGCCCCGGCCGCGGTGGCCTGAGGGGTGAGGCGCGGTAGTAGTTCAGTGGCCCGGTCAGCCCCTGCAACCAGACATCACGGTAGCGAGCGCGCGCGGCGTCATCCAGCCAGGCATAGGCTCCGGCCTGCGCACCCATGCCGATAAAAAACGCCCACAGCCGGTGAAAGTCGTTCTCGGCCAGCAAAGCCTCTGCGTCCGGTCGGATCAGAAAATTCATGTACGCGCTGGCGGCTTGCTGGACGGGCGAATGCTTCAGCTCACGCAAGAAAGTGCCGGGATGTGGGGAGTTGATGATCGCCAGCCTGGCGATGAGCTGCGGCTGGCTCGCCGCCAGGTTCCACGCCACCGCGCCGCCCCAGTCATGCGCGACGAGGCATGCGATCGGGCCGCCTTCATGGACGATCAGCGCTGCAATGTCCTGCACCAGCAGTTTGGGCCGATAGGCGGCCACATCCGCTGGCGCGCTGGAATGCTCAAAACCGCGCAGGTTGGGCGCTATGCAGCGGTATCCACCGTTTTCCGGCCGGGCAAAATGCTCGAGGAGTCCGTCCCAGGCAAAAGCCGCCTCGGGGAAACCGTGCAAAAACATCAGGACCGGACGGCCGGGCTCTCCGGCGCTGCGGCAGGAAAGCGTGATGCCGTGCGGCAGTTCAACAAGACGGGTGGTGATCATGGGCACTCCTTGCTATTTATTTAATAGCTTTACGCCTCTATATCTATTGGGCTGGAAGCGGATTCCATTCAAAAATCAGAACGCGTGCCTCCTACACGATCTCAGATGTCGCCAGCCGCCGGCTCTGCATCGGCCGGCTTGACCTTGACGGGTTTTTCCACAGGGTGCGTCCAGTCCCAGAGATGCTGGGCAACCTCCTCGACGCCCTGCCGCTTGAGGGCTGAAAACAGCTTGACGTCACCACCGCCGGCCTGCAGCTTGACGATCGACAAAGCCTTGGCGGCTTCTGTCTTGTTCAGTTTGTCCGACTTGGTCAGCAGCACCAGAAACTTCAGCCCCTCGACCACACGCGGACGAATCACATCCAGCAGCACCTCGTCAAGCTCCGTGAGCCCCAGGCGCGGGTCGCACAGCAAGACAACCGCCGTGAGGTTGTCTCGGGTCTGCAAATAGTTGCCCATCACCTGTTGCCAGCGGTATTTGGCCTCCTTGGGTACTGCCGCGTAGCCGTAGCCAGGAAGGTCGGTCAGCACCGCGTCGGTCACACCCTGCTTGCCCAGCGTGAACAGGTTGATGCTTTGGGTACGGCCAGGGGTTTTGGAGGCGTACGCCAGCCGATGCTGTTGCGTCAGGGTATTGATGCAGGTCGACTTGCCGGCGTTGGAACGACCGACAAACGCGATTTCAGGCACGTCCAAGCGCGGCAGATGCTTGAGCTCGGGCGCGGTGGTCAGAAACTTTGCGGTGTGCAGCCAGCCCATGGCGATTTTCGGATCGGGTCCGGATGCCGCGGATGCAGATTTTGGCGGTCTGGCTCTTGCGGCGGGTGGTAAGGAGTCGGAGCCGGTGACGGTCATGGTGGCGTTACCTGTTGGTATGTATCGAAAATATCGGGTGGGTGGCGGCGGCCGGTTTTAGCAGCGCCGCTGCCCCTCGGGCGCGGCTCGGTGACGGGGCCATGGCTGACTGTGTCAGCCATGGCGCAAGGCGCCAGGTCGCCAGAGGAAAAGCCGTGAGTGGATCGACCGCGTGGCCCCGTCTGCGCTGTCCCGGCAAATCCCGGGCTAAAAAGGAAGCGCCTCCAGCCATTGTAAAATCAGCCGGTTATGAGTTTTGTGCGCCAACCTATTAAAACATCCCCGATATGAAGCTGTTTGTCACCTCCCTCCTGGCTGCCTGCCTGGCCTTGCCGGTCGCCTCTTCGTTTGCGCAATCGGGCGGAGCTCCAGCAGCGCCGGCAACTGGCGCACCCGCCGCTGCAGCGGCAACAGCTGCGGCCCCCGGTACCACCACGGCAGAGGCGCCGCCTGCGCCACCGGCGCCAGCGGGCAAGCCTGATCTGGTCAAGGGTGAAGCCAGCTTTGCCGCCGTTTGCGTGGCCTGCCATGGTGCAGAGGGCAACTCCGGCATACCGGCAAACCCGAAGCTGGCGCAGCAGCATCCTGAATACCTGGTCAAGCAACTGCAGGACTACAAATCCGGTAAGCGCAAGAACCCCATCATGCAAGGCATTGCTTCGGCGCTGTCCGAAAGCGACATGCGCAATATCTCCTACTGGGCTGGGGAGAAGAAAATCAAGCCGGGTTTTGCCAAGGACAAGGAACTGGTGGCCCTGGGCGAGCGTATCTACCGCGGCGGTGTGGCTGACCGACAGATTGCTGCCTGCGCTGGATGCCATAACCCCACCGGTGCCGGTATTCCCGCCCAGTATCCGCGTCTGGGTGGCCAACACGCTGAATATGTGGCTACCCAGCTCACGCAGTTTCGTGATGGTGTGCGCACCAATAGCTTGCAGATGAATCAGATAGCGGCCAAACTCAATGACCGCGAAATCAAGGCCTTGTCCGACTACATTGCCGGTTTGCGTTAGCGCCAGCGGGCAGGTATTGGCGGGTTCAGCCCTGCGATGCCCCATGAACAACCCGTCAGCCGATTGAACCCCGGCGCGCAAAACCAGTCACAGCAAGGCGGGTCCTTCCCAGAAAGGCCCGCCTTTTTTCTTTTGACCGGTTTTCTTTTCTTTTCTTTTCCAACCGCAGAGCATCCCTTCGCATGACCGTTTCAACCCAGGGTTTGAACCTTAATTGGGGCTCGCGCACCGTGCGGGCGTCGGTGGAGCTGCTGTCGTCGATGCGGTTTTCGATTTCGCTGCTGACGATTATTTGCATTGCCTCGGTCATCGGGACGGTGCTCAAGCAACAGGAGCCGCTTGCCAATTACGTCAATCAGTTCGGGCCTTTCTGGGCAGAGTTCTTCAGCCTCGTCAGCCTCAACACGGTTTACAGCGCGTGGTGGTTTCTGTTGATCCTGGCGTTTCTGGTCCTGAGCACCAGTCTGTGCATCGCACGCAATGCGCCCAAGATCATGCTGGACATCAACCAGCTCAAGGAAAACGTACGGGTTCAAAGCCTCAAGGCCTTCGGCCATCGTGCGGAAAGCGTACTGTCAGAGGGCGCTGAACCTGCAGCGCGGCGAATCGGCCAGACCCTGGTGCAGAGCGGCTGGAAGGTCAAGCTGCAGCAGCGCCCCCTCGCTGGCAACCAGTCGGGGCAATCGGGCTGGATGGTGGCGGCCAAGAAAGGTTCGGCCAACAAGCTGGGTTACATCGCCGCACACAGCGCCATCGTGCTGGTTTGTATTGGCGGGCTGCTGGATGGCGACATGATCGTGCGCGCGCAAATGTGGCTTAACGACAAGACGACATTTGGCGGTGGCGGACTGATTGCCGATGTGCCGGCGCAGCATCGCCTCAGCGCGAGCAACCCGACCTTTCGCGCAAACCTGCTGGTCGCCGAAGGTTCGCGTTCCAGCACGGCCATACTGAACCAGCCGGGCGGCGTCCTGCTGCAGGAGTTGCCGTTTGCCATTGAGCTGAAGAAATTCATCGTCGAGTACTACTCGACTGGCATGCCCAAGCTGTTTGCCAGCGAGATCATCATCCATGACCGCGAAACCGGCGAGCAGATTCCGGCGCGCGTGGAGGTCAACCATCCTGCGCGCCACAAGGGCGTCGAGATTTACCAGTCCAGCTTTGATGATGGGGGATCGAGCGTCACGCTTCAGGCCGTGCCGATGGGCACCACCGCAGCGACTGCCAGCAAGCCGTTTGAAATCAAGGGAACAATCGGCGGGACCAGCGCGCTGACCCGAGGACCGGTTGGTGGCGCGCCCAAGCTTACGCTCGAGTACACCGCACTGCGCGTGATCAACGTCGAGAATTTCGCCGCTGCTGGCGCACGCGCGTCGTCAGGTGCCGATGTTCGCAAGGTCGATCTGCATGAAGCTATCGATTCACGTCTGGGCGCTGGCAACAAGACCGTTACCCAGAAAGAGTTGCGCAACGTTGGCCCCAGCGTCAGCTACAAACTGCGTGACGAGGCAGGACAGGCCCGTGAATACAACAACTACATGCTGCCGGTAAAGACCGACACGGCCGAGAGCAGCCCGGCGGTGTATTTGCTAGGCGTGCGTGAAACGCCAGCTGACGCCTTTCAGTATTTGCGGATTCCGGCAGACGCCGAGGGCAGCATGGAAACCTTCTTGCGGGTGAGGACGGCCTTGGCCGACCCAGCACAGCGCGAGCTTTCGGTCAGACGTTATGCGGCTCAGGCGCTGGGCGACGGCAAGCCTGAACTGGTGGAGCAACTGGTTGCTTCAGCCTCGCGGGCGCTGGCGCTTTTTGCCGGGACCGAGGGTGCTTCGGACGGCACCGCGAAGACATCGGGTTTGCAGGCAATTTCGGACTTTATGGAAGCGAATGTTCCGGAAGCAGAACGCAACCGTGCCAGTGAAGTGCTGATCCGCATTTTGAACGGGGTGCTGGTTGACATGACGCAGGCCGCGCGTCAGCAGGCCGGTCTTGCGCCCATGCCGCTGGATGAAAAAACCCAGGGTTTCATGTCTCAGATGGTGCTCAGCCTGTCGGACGCGCATCATTACCCGGCACCGATGGCTTTTCAACTCAAGGATTTCACGCAGGTGCAGGCCAGCGTCTTCCAGGTAGCGCGCGCGCCGGGCAGAAACATTGTTTACCTGGGCTGCGCCCTGTTGATTGTGGGCATTTTTGCCATGCTTTACGTGCGCGAGCGGCGGGTCTGGGTGTGGCTTGCCCCGCGGGGCAGCGGGGCAAGTGCTGATGAAGAATCCGTCGCCAGCGCCTCGGTGCCAGAATCTGGCAGCACTGCGGACGGCTGCCATGCCACCATGGCCTTGTCGACCAACCGTAAAACCATGGACGGTGACAAGGAGTTCGAGATGTTGAAATCAAAACTGCTACAGGCGCCTTCGGTATGAACACAAGCACTCTGAACACCGCGGCGGTAACGGCGCCTGTCAAAACCAGTACGCTGAGCGCTGACAGCGGCAGCAAAACGCTCAGTCTGAACGAAGGCTACTTTTCCCGGCGCCGCCCGCTTGACTGGCTGTTCGCGCTGCTGGTGCTGGCAGGTGGCCTGTATGCTTTTGCACGTTATGGCGACTTCATGGATGTGTATGAGAAAGGCATCCTGTTAGCTACCATTCCCGCCGCGATAGCGATGGGGTGGTTCTGGCGCCCGCTGCAGGCCCTGATGGTGACGGTTTGCGGCCTCGCACTGTTGGCCATTGCCTCTTATCAGGGTGCCAGTGGTGGCGACCTTGCGAGGGCTGACCAGGTTTTCTGGCTGAAGTATTTCCTGTCCAGCCAGTCAGCCATTTTGTGGATGAGCGTGCTGTTCTTCATGAGCACGGTGTTTTACTGGCTGGGCATGTTTGCCAGTCGCGAGGCTTCCGGTCAAAGCGACACGCTTGAATCGCTGGGTTCGCGCATCGCCTGGGTTGCAGTGGGCATGGCGCTCATCGGCACGCTGGTGCGCTGGTATGAAAGCTACCTGATCGGGCCGGACATCGGCCACATTCCGGTCAGCAACCTTTACGAAGTGTTTGTGCTGTTCTGCTGGATGACAGCGGCTTTTTACCTGTATTTCGAGGCCCAGTACAAAACACGTGCACTGGGCGCCTTTGTCATGCTGGTGGTCAGCGCCGCGGTGGGGTTTCTGCTGTGGTACACGGTGGTGCGTGAGGCGCATGAAATTCAGCCGCTGGTTCCTGCCCTTAAAAGCTGGTGGATGAAGCTGCATGTGCCGGCCAACTTCATTGGCTACGGCATGTTTGCGCTGTCCGCGATGGTGGCGCTGTCCTATCTGGTCAAGCAGCAGGCCGAGGAGGCGCGCTGGTACAAGCTGACGCCGCTCTGGATGCTGGGTGTGGTGATGTGTTTCGTGCCGATCGTTTTTCGCACGCGTACGCCTGTGGAAGCCGGTGGCAGCAATTACTGGCTGGGCTACCTTCTGGTCTCTGGCCTGGTCACGGCCGTCATCCTGCTCGGGCGTAAACGTATTGCTGCCCGCTTGCCGAGCTTTGAAGTGCTTGACGATGTGATGTACAAGGCGATCGCCGTCGGGTTTGCCTTTTTCACCATCGCAACCGTTCTGGGCGCATTGTGGGCGGCAGAGGCCTGGGGCGGCTACTGGAGTTGGGACCCGAAAGAAACCTGGGCGCTGATTGTCTGGCTCAACTATGCCGCCTGGTTGCACATGCGACTGATGAAAGGCCTGAGGGGGACCGTTGCCTCGTGGTGGGCGCTGGTTGGTCTTGCCGTCACTTCATTTGCCTTTCTGGGCGTCAACATGTTCCTTTCAGGCCTGCACAGCTACGGCACCTTGTGACCTTGCCGCGGTGACGCCTTCAAATCCATGTAAGAGTCAGCTGCGTATCCAGACTAACCATCACTATCCAGGGGTTCAAGATGCTCATCAAGACAGGTTCCGACGGCTTTGACCATCCCGTGCCCAGCGAGATCACATCGCCAGCCGCTTACCGGGGCCGACGCGACATGATCAGGCTGATGGCAACCGGCGCCGCCGGCGCTGCCTTGGCAGGCTGGGCGGGTCGGCAGGCTTTTGCGCAAGCGGTACAAAAACCCGGCAAGCTGGCAGCGCTTTTAGCAGGTAAATCTGACGTTGCCGGTGCGGTAACCATGGAAAAGGTCACCGACTACAAGGACGCTAGCACCTATAACAACTTCTACGAATTTGGAACTGACAAGGCCGACCCCGCCAAAAACGCGCACACCCTGGTTACCAAGCCATGGTCAGTGGCAGTCGAAGGACTGGTCAAGCAACCCAAGAGCTATACCTTGGAAGAGCTGATCAAGCTCAGCCCCCAGGAAGAACGCATTTACCGGATGCGTTGCGTGGAGGGCTGGTCCATGGTGATCCCGTGGGTGGGTTATTCGCTGTCCGAGCTGATCAAGAAGGTCGAACCGCTGGGCAGTGCCAAGTATGTCGAGTTCATCACGCAGGCTGACCCCAAGACCATGCCCTTCGTGGGCTCGCGTGTGCTCGAATGGCCCTATGTGGAAGCGTTGCGACTTGACGAAGCCATGCACCCGCTTGCGCTGCTGACGTTTGGCATGTACGGCGAGGTTTTGCCCAACCAGAACGGCGCGCCGGTCCGGATGGTGTTGCCCTGGAAGTACGGCTACAAGAGCGGCAAAAGCATCGTCAGGATTCGCTTTACCGACAAAGAACCGCGCACTGCCTGGAACAAGGCCGCCGCGCAAGAATACGGGTTTTATTCCAATGTGAATCCGGACGTCGATCACCCGCGCTGGAGCCAGGCCACCGAGCGTCGCATCGGCGAAGACGGATTATTTGCTAAAAAGCGCAAGACGCTGATGTTCAACGGCTATGAAGCGCAGGTGGGTCAGCTCTACGTGGGCATGGATCTGAAAAAATTCTATTGAGGCAGTGAGCTGGCAGTGAGCTGGCAGTGAGCTGGCAGTGAGCTGGCAGGGCGCTAAGCAGCGACAGGGCGCGCCCGCACAGGACCTGCAAGGCCCCCAGTGCTCTCGGCACTGAGCACGACAGGCGACCGGTTGGCTTTGCGTACCGGCAGCCTACTGCAACCGATTTACGCACCCAGGCAAACGCTTATGAATCTGCCGTCCCGTCAAAAGCTGCTGCTGCACCCGGTTGCCAAGCCTGTGGTATTTTTGTTGTGCCTGTTGCCTTTTGCCTGGCTGCTCTATGCGGCGATTGCCAATGAACTCGGGGCGAATCCGGCTGAGGCGCTGATCCGTGCCACGGGCGACTGGACGCTGCGCTTTATCTGCATAGTGCTGGCTGTCACGCCGCTGAGAGTCATCACCTCTACGCCCGCATTGGCCCGCTTTCGCCGCATGCTGGGGCTGTTTGCGTATTTCTATGTGCTGATCCATCTGTTGAGCTACAGCTGGTTTGACATGGGTTTTGATGTGGCCGACATCATCAAGGACATCATCAAGCGGCCGTTTATCCTGGTGGGATTTTCAGCTTTCCTGCTGCTGACGCCATTGGCAGCTACCTCATTCAACGCCGCCATAAAAGCTATGCGCGCCAGACGCTGGCAACTGCTGCACAAACTGGTTTACCCGATTGCTGCGCTGGGGCTGCTGCATTTCTTTTGGATGCGGGCTGGCAAAAACAATTTTGCCGAGGTGTTTGTTTATGCCGCCATCATCGCGGCATTGCTCGGGTGGCGACTGCAGCAATTCTTGAAGAAAAAGAAGCCGAATCCCAGTATGTATGCCGGTTAGTAGCTATAAATATCATAGCAAATTGGCGAAAATCAGTAAACACCCAACAGGCGGTCAACAGACTGCCAATAGGGCGTCAAGCCAGGATTTCCTGACGCATCTGGTCCTGTGAAGTCTCACGCCGCCTGATCAATCGGGCATCGGCGTCATCGACAAGCACCTCTGCAGCACGGCCGCGTGTGTTGTAGTTGCTGGCCATGCTGGTGCAATAGGCGCCGGCAGATAACACGGCAAGATATTCGCCGGCGTGCACCGACAGCTTGCGGTCGCGACCGATCCAGTCGCCGCTTTCACAGACCGGCCCGACGACGTCATAGAGCGTTGGCGCCTCACGCGCAGGGTTGGCCGTGAGCGGCACGATGGTGTGAAAAGCCTGGTACATCGCAGGACGGGGCAGGTCGTTCATCGCTGCATCGATGATGCAAAAGTTTTTGTGCTCACCGGGTTTGAGGTACAGCACTTCGGTGACGCAGACGCCGGCGTTGCCGACCAGCGACCGGCCGGGCTCGATCATCAGCTTCTTGCCGCCATGTCCTCGCGCATCCACTTTTGCCAGCAACTGCTGCCAAAGCATGTCAGCTTCTGGCGGCGTGTCCTGGTGGTAATTGATACCCAGACCCCCTCCGAAATCAATATGCTGCAGCGCAATGCCGGACGCTTCGATGGCATCGACCAGGTCCAACACCCGGTCCATCGCATCCAGATAAGGCGTGCTGTCGGTGATTTGTGAGCCAATGTGGCAATCAATACCGGTCACCCGTAGTCCCTCGAGCGACGCTGCGTACTGGTAAATGCGCAGTGCGTCTTCATGGGCCACACCGAACTTGTTGTCCTTAAGGCCAGTCGAGATGTAGGGATGCGTCTTGGGGTCTACATTGGGATTGACGCGAATGCTCACGTTGGCGCATAAGCCAGCGGAGACAGCAACGCTGGAAAGTACTGCCAGTTCGGCCTCGCTTTCCACATTGAAGCAGCCGATGCCTGCTGCCAGGGCCTGCCGCATTTCGGCGGTTGTCTTGCCGACGCCCGAAAAAATAACCTTCTGTGCATCACCGCCGGCCGCCAGTACCCGATCAAGCTCTCCGCCCGACACAATATCGAACCCGCACCCGGCTTGGACAAAAACTTGAAGGACGCCCAGCGTGGAGTTCGCTTTCATCGCGTAGCAGATCTGGACATTGCGCCCGGCCAAGCCGCGTTGATAGGCCGCCAGTGCGGAGAGCATGGACGCCTTGGAGTACACAAAAAGTGGTGTGCCGTGGTCTGCTATCAGGGCATCAAGCGCTACGTTCTCGATATGCAAGGTGCTGTTGCGGTAAGCCACAAAGGGGTGGCCAGGCAGTCGGTGAGATGACATGTAGTAAAGACGCAAAGGACAGGGATAAAGGCAGAAATGCTACCCAACATGGCAGCACCAGGAAAGCAGGCATTAAAGGTTTCACGCGCTTTTGCCTTGAAGTTTCAAGGTTAAAGCGTTCCCGCCCTGGTGTTTTACGGTGTGATGGAGAGAATTTCTAACGAGCGGCCGAGGCAGGTGCCGCTGCAGCCGGAGCTGCCAGGGCCGGCGACGTGGCCGCTGGAGCCACCGCGCCGGCTGACGGCACTTGCTGAAGCGGCACTTTCTGGGGCAGCACGGGCATGTAGAGCGGACCTTTCTGGCCACAGCCGGACAATACCAGGACCGCGATCACGGCGATGGCAATCCCTACACGTCCAATGGCCGAAAAGGTCTGACCACGCGAGCCTAGAATTTGCGGTGTGAAAAACATAGCGGGATTGTATGACTGACCTTGAATACCTCGACCATGCGGAGCAAGCGCTGGAGGCCATTGAGCTTGCCTGTGATGAGCTCAATGATGCAACCGATGCGGATATTGACAACCAGCGAACGGGCGGAATGATTACCCTCACGTTTGCCAACCGTAGCCAGATCATCATTAACCTGCAAAAGCCCTTGCACGAAATCTGGATGGCCGCGCGGGCGGGTGGGTATCACTACAAATTCGATGGCGGCGCCTGGAAAGATGCAAAAAACGGTGGCGAATTTTTCAACGATCTGACGCGTTGCGCCAGCGAGCAGGCAGGCAGCCCGCTACGCTTCAAACCCTGAGCGCCGCGAAATCGGACCAGGTGCTGCTCAGTTCTTGAACAAATCCAGAATCCGTTTCTTTTCATCGACCGGTGGCAGCACAGATATGGGGCCGGTTGTAGCGCCTGGCTGTGCAGGATCGCCACCTGTGCCGGGCGGCGGAGGTCTGTCCTGCAGGCCGACAGCGCTCACGCCGGCACCTTTTGCGTATTCGTCGTAATACCACTCGCCCCCCATATTGACCACGCCCGCAGGCACAGCCTGTTCAGCGACCGGTACGCCTTTGAGCGCGTGGCTCATGTAGTCAATCCAGATGGGTAAGCTCAAGCCGCCTCCCGTCTCGCGATCACCCAGCTTTTTGGGGGTGTCGTATCCCATCCAGACCGCCGCCGTCAATGTGGGCTGATAGCCCACAAACCAGGTATCGATGGAATCGTTGGTGGTACCAGTCTTGCCGTACAGGTCAGGGCGCTTTAGCGTGGCCTGTGCTTTTGCAGCGGTTCCCGAGCGGGTGACTTCCTGCAGCAGGTTGTTCATGATGAAAGCGTTTCGAGGTTCGATTCCGCGTGCTGATTCTTCAAGAACGGTTGCGCGTGTTTCAAGCAGCACCTTTCCGCGCTGGTCCGTGATTTTCGTGATCAGGTAGGGGTTGATGCGATAGCCTCCGTTTGCAAACACGGAATATGCAGTAGCCATCTGAATCGGCGTCACCGAACCCGCGCCCAATGCCATCGTCAGGTACGCGGGATGTTTTTCGGGTTCAAAACCAAAGCGCGCCAGCCAGGCCTGCGCGTAGCCGGTGCCAACGGCCTGCAGGATGCGGATTGAAATCATGTTCTTCGATTTTTTCAATCCATTGCGAAGACTCATCGGCCCTTCAAAATTGCCGTCATAGTTTTTGGGTTCCCACGGCTGGCCGCCAGTGACGCCTGCGTCAAAAAACAAAGGCGCATCGTTGATGACGGTGGCTGGCGTGAACCCCTTTTCTAGTGCGGCCGAATATATGAAGGGTTTGAAGCTGGAGCCCGGCTGTCGCCACGCCTGGGTCACATGGTTGAATTTGTTCTTCTCAAAGTCGAAGCCGCCTACCAACGCGCGTATCGCACCGTCACGCGGGTCAAGCGCTACAAATGCGCCCTCGACTTCCGGTAATTGCGTAATTTCCCAATTTCCTTTAACGGTCTTTGCAACCCGAATCACCGCACCGCGCCGCAATTTGATGTTGGGTGCCGCTTTATCCGCGAGGCCTGACTGCGCGGGCTTGAGCCCGTCGCCGGTGATCTCTACGCTTTCGCTGTTGGCACGCATGGCCAGTATTCTTTTAGGACTTGCTTCCAGCACGACGGCAGACATCACGTCGCCGTTGTCCGGGCTGTCGCTCAACGCCTCGTCCACGGCCTCTTCAGCACCCTCAGGGTTTGCCGGTAGGTCCACAAAACGTTCGGGACCTCTATAGATCTGACGCCGCTCATAGTCCATGATGCCCTTGCGAAGCGCTTTGTAAGCCACTACCTGATCGCCTGATTGCAGGGTGGTGTAGACATTCAAGCCCCGCGTGTAGGTCTGCTCACCATACTGGTTGAAAACCAGTTGGCGAACGGTTTCCGCGACGTATTCGGCATGCACGCGTCCAGCGTTGGGCCCCGTCCTGACCTTGAGCTCTTCGGCTTTTGCGGCGAGCGCTTCGGCGCTGGTGATAAATCCGTTTTCTTCCATGCGCTCGATGATGTACAACTGGCGGGAGCGGGCGCGTTTCGGGTTGACGATCGGGTTGTATGTAGAGGGCGCTTTGGGCAGCCCTGCCAGCATGGCGGCTTCGGCAATCGAAATATCCTTCAAGGGCTTGCCGAAGTAGGCCTCCGACGCTGCTGCAAAACCATAGGCGCGGTTGCCGAGGAAGATCTGGTTCATGTAGATTTCGAGAATCTGGTCTTTGCTCAGCAGATGTTCCAGCTTGAAGGTCAGCAAAATCTCATAGATTTTTCGGGTGTAGCTTTTTTCAGCGGACAGGTAGACATTTCGTGCCACCTGCATGGTGATGGTGGATGCGCCCTGGCTTTTGGCCCGGCCGAGGTTTGCGAGTCCGGCCCTGATGACGCCCAAATAATCGACGCCTCCGTGAGAAAAGAATCTCGCGTCCTCAATTGCCAGGACTGCATTTTTCATCACTTGCGGTATGTCTCTTATCGGCGTCAGGCTGCGTCTTTCCTCACCAAACTCTCCAATGACCACGCCGTCAGCGGAATAAACCCGCATAGGCAGCTTGGGGCGGTAGTCCGACAGGTCGGAAATGTCCGGCAGATTCGGATAGGCGACCGCAAGGGCAACAGAGACTACCAAAAGAATGCTAATAGCCCCGGCGAGCACAAGGCCGCTACCCCACATCGCAAGTGTGAGTGGCCAGCGAACCCATGGGGATAACCCGGAAGTGCCCGTCGAGGCTGTCGAAGAAGATGAAGCTGAAGGTTTCTGCGGCATGCGGCCATCTTAATTGCGCAGACTACCAAAAGAAGGATTCACCCCCGTAGCCCTATGGGCCAGCACCCCATAATTCGAACCTTCGCATAGCCCATCGGTGATGTAACTAACGCAACCTCTTCAGCTTGGCAAAAACGTCTGCTTTTGGCAACGGTCATGGTATGCCATACCGAGAAAATCCTTACCGCACAAAGAGCTTACTGATAGTATTGAAGTGATTTGTTAAGTATGTAAGGCTACTCATTAGCCGTGATTTGGGGACCATTTTGATCTCTTTGGGGTCTTTATTTAGCCGCCAGGAACTGCCCCTGTTGGGTCTGGACATCAGTTCGTCCAGCGTGAAGCTCGTTGAACTGAGCCGCGACAGGGCTGGCAACTTGGTGCTTGACCGCTGCGCGATAGAGCCACTTGAGCGCGGATGGATCACCGACGGCAATGTCGAAAAATTCGACGAGGTCGCTGACGCGGTTCGCCGCCTGGTCAAAAAAAGTGGAACCAGAACGCGCCATGTCGCCATGGCTTTGCCTGCGTCCGCAGTTATTACCAAGAAAATTGTGCTGCCTGGTGGTCTGAGCGATTCCGAGCTTGAGGTTCAGGTCGAGTCAGAAGCAAACCAGTACATCCCTTTTTCGCTGGATGAAGTGAGTCTCGATTTTTGTGTTGTCGGACCGAGCGCGACATCAAGCGGCGATGTTGAAGTGCTTATTGCCGCTTCCCGCAAGGAAAAAGTGCAGGACCGCCAAGGGCTGGCAGAAGCCGCCGGCCTCAAGCCGGTCGTCGTCGATGTGGAGTCCTATGCATCCCGGCTTGCGGCAGCCCGGCTTATAGAAAATCTGCCAAACAAAGGTGTAGATACGGTGGTTGCGCTTTTTGAGGTGGGAGCACTGACCACGAGTATGCAGGTCATGAAAAATGACGAGGTTCTGTATGAAAGAGACCAGGCCTTCGGTGGCGCCCAATTAACGCAATTGATCGTGCGGCAGTATGGGTTTTCCCCTGAGGAAGCAGAGGCCAAGAAACGGAGCGGTGACTTGCCCGACGACTATGACTCTGGCGTTCTCAAGCCCTTTGTCGAAAGCATGGCGCAGGAGATTGGCCGCGCGCTTCAGTTCTTTTTTACCAGCACCCCGTACAACAAAGTTGACTATGTCATGCTGGCTGGCGGGTCATCCGCATTGCCTGGGTTGGTCGAGTCCGTCACACAACAGACATCGTTCGCCTGCATGTTGGCTGATCCGTTTGGGGGAATGACTATCGGGGGCAACGTTCGCGAGAACAAAATGCGCCGCGAAGCGGCGTCGTACCTCACGTCTTGCGGTCTTGCGTTGCGGAGATTTTTGCAATGATTCTCATCAATCTTCTGCCACACCGTGAAGTTGAGAGAAAACAAAAACGTGATCGGTTCTTTACAGCCCTTGGGGTCTCTGCTTTGGTAGGAGGATTGGTCAGCGGTGGTATCTATTCCTGGTACCAGGCGCAGATTTCGAGCCAGCAGGCCAAAAACACGGTCTTGAAAAGTGAAATCACCAAACTGGATAACCAGATAAAAGACATCGCCGGCTTGCAGCAGGAAATTGCGGCCCTGCGCGCCCGCCAGGCTGCGGTCGAAGACCTTCAAGGCAACCGCAACCTGCCGGTCTACCTGCTGGACGAAATGGTCAAGCAGCTGCCGGACGGTGTCTATATCAGTAGCATGAGGCAGGAAAATCAGACGGTTCAGATCACGGGCGTCGCACAGTCCAATGAGAGGGTGTCAGAACTGCTCCGCAATCTGGGCAACAACAGCCGATGGTTGAATCGTCCCGAGTTGATAGAAATCACTTCTACCAATGTCGCATTAACCGCGAGAGACCAACGACGGGTGTCGAACTTTTCGATGCGGATTGCGCTAAAGCGTGCAAGCGACCAGCCTAAGCCAGGTGCCTCGCCAGCCGCTATATCGAGCCCTGCTTCGGCGGCCTCACGAGCGAAAACCTAATCAAGGTCGCAGATGCCAAAAAATTCGAAATTGAAAATCGATTTTTCAGGTCTTCAGGAAGACCTGAAATCGCAATTCACCGGTCTGAACCCCAACGACCCATCAACATGGCCGGCGTTACCGCGCTATATGTTGTGCGTGGCCCTTGCGGTACTGGTGGTGGCAGGCCTGTGGTTTGTCTGGATAAGTACTTCAGACGAAGAACTGACCTTGGAAGAAGGAAAAGAAGTTGTTCTAAGAGAGGAGTTTCAGAAGAAGCTTTCGCAGGCCGCCAGCCTCGAAGAACTTCGGAAGCAGCGAGAGCAAGTCCAGCAATACGTCACGCAGTTGGAAAAACAGTTGCCTAGCAAAGCGGAGATGGACGCGTTGCTTTCCGACATCAACCAGGCGGGTCTTGGCAGAAGCCTGCAGTTCGAGTTGTTCAGGCCAGGGCAGGTCAGCGTGAAGGACTACTACGCTGAACTTCCAATTGCAGTGCGTGTGACTGGCAGGTATCACGACATCGGAGCGTTTGCCGCCGATATTGCCAATCTCTCCAGAATCGTCACCTTGAACAACATCACGATTGTTCCTGTCAAGGATGGCGTGCTCGGTATGGACGCGACGGCTAAAACCTTCAGATATCTCGATAAGGAAGAAGTTTCAGCTCAGCGCAAGGTGACTCCTGCCGGAGCGAAAAAATGACGCCATCAAAAATTGTGTGCTTGGTATCAACATTAGTCGCCATGTTGGGACTTGGTGCGTGCGGCAACTCGGACCAGGCAGAGTTGCAACAGTGGATGACGGACCAGCGTAGCCAAGCCAAGCCCAAGGTTGAGAGGCTGCCGGAGCCCACCAAATTTTCCCCGCAACCTTATACGCAGGAGGGATTGACGGAACCTTTCAGCAATCAAAAGCTGGCACAGGCTTTGAAACGGGATTCCAGTCAGGCAACGGCCAACGCAGGGTTGATAGCTCCTGAACTCGCCAGGCGCAAGGAACCGCTTGAAGGCAGTCCTTTGGATGCGGTTGCCATGGTCGGCAGTCTCATCAAGGTCGGCCAACCGGTTGCCTTGGTGAGGGTTGACAACCTGCTTTACCAGGTTCGCGTAGGTAATTACCTGGGACAAAACTACGGGCGGATCACCAAGGTTTCCGAAACCGATTTGACCTTGCGCGAAATCGTTCAAGACGCTACAGGCGAGTGGACTGAACGGATTGCAACCTTACAGCTTCAAGAGGGACAAAAATGATCAAGCAACTACAGATGTCGTATACAAGGGCATCAAAAGCATGTCTCTTCGACAAGGCTAAGGGGGTGTGCCTGCAAGCTGCAGTATTTGTGGGTGTCTCAACCGCGTTGCTGTTTGTTCCAGCGGTTGTGCATGCCGCAAATTCGATCCAGGCGGTTTCAGCATCGATGCAGGGCGGCTCCGAGATTATTCGAATTGATCTTGCAGAGCCGCTGACCGCATTGCCTAGCGGATTCAGTATTCAGACACCTGCTCGAATTGCACTGGATTTCCCTGGTATCAGCAACGCCATGGGTCGGCCAGCTGTCGATCTGAATCTGGGTAATTTGCGATCCGCCAATGTTATCGAAGCTGGCGAGAGAACGCGCGTGGTCCTCAATCTCAAGGCGTCAACGGCCTATCGGGCCGAGATTCAGGGCAAGTCGCTTTTTATCACACTGGACGCTGCAGCCAGTGCAGCGCCCTCCCCAGTTGCTGCGCCAGTTTTTGCTGAAAACCGAAATCGTGATGTGCTGCCATTAAAGGATCTGGATTTTCGTCGTGGAACCGATGGTTCGGGACGCGTGATCGTCGATTTGCCCAATAATCAGGTTGGCGTTGACATTCGTCAGCAAGGGCAGACGCTGGTGGTGGAGTTTTTAAAAACTGCGTTGCCCGAGGGCTTACGTCGAAGGCTTGATGTTTCTGATTTCGGCACGCCGATTCAAAGAGTCACCACCACCCAGTCTGATGACAGGGTCCGTATGGTTATCGAGCCGAAGGGTGCCTGGGAACACAGTGCTTATCAAAGTGACAATCGCTTTGTGGTGGAAGTACGTCAGCAAAAAATTGATGCCAACAAGTTGACTCAGGGTACCGGATACAACGGCGAAAAGCTATCGCTTAACTTTCAAAATATTGAGATCAGATCTCTGCTCCAGGTTATTGCGGATTTCACCAATTTCAACGTTGTAACGTCCGACACGGTTACCGGTGCCGTAACCCTGCGTCTGAAAGACGTGCCTTGGGATCAGGCGCTTGACATTATTTTGCAAGCCAAGGGGCTTGGTATGCGTAAGACAGGAAACGTGCTCCTCATCGCTCCCAAGGATGAATTGGCGGCTCGGGAAAAGCTTGAGCTTGAATCAAAAACAGCATTGCAGGGCCTAGAGACGCTGCGCACGCAAGCCTTCCAGCTCAATTATTCCAAAGCGGGCGATGTGGCAGCGCAACTGGCGGGTGGCGGGGGTGGAGCCGGCTCAACACGAATTCTCAGTACACGCGGCAGCGTGATCGCAGAGCCCCGCACGAACCAGCTTTTTGTGAGTGATATTCCCAGCAGGCTTGAACAGGTCGAACAGCTGATTGCGAAATTGGACATTGCCGTTCGCCAAGTTTTGATTGAAGCTAGGATCGTTGAAGCATCTGACACATTTGGCAAGTCTCTGGGTGTTCGCCTCGGCGGAAGCGATTTGCGCGGGCTCAGGGGCGGCGATCCGGGCTATAGCGTCGGCGGCAGTAATCGTATTGCCCTCGGTGGCACGTACAACGCAGTATCTGGTACTACCAGAGAGTCGAACGCTACCCTCGACACCTCCAATACGACTTTTGTAAATCTACCGGCCTTGGGCGTGGGTGGATATAACCCTGCGACCTTCGCTATTTCCCTCTTCAGCTCTGCTGCGAACCGGTTTCTGAATCTGGAATTGCAAGCGCTTGAAGCAGATGGAAAAGGGAAACTCGTGTCAAGCCCGCGGATCGTAACGGCCGATCAAACCAAAGCCCTCATTGAGCAAGGTACGGAGTTTCCTTATCAGCAGGCCACATCCAGTGGTGCTACGTCTGTGGCTTTTCGCAAAGCCAACTTAAAGCTTGAGGTAACTCCCCAGATAACCCCTGAGGGCAGCATCATTCTTGATTTGGATATCAACAAGGACAGCCGCGGAGAAACAACCGCTGCAGGAATAGCAATCAATACCAAGCATATCAAGACCCAGGTATTGGTTGAGAACGGTGGCACGGTGGTAATTGGAGGTATCTTTGAGTTAACTGAGTCTGACTCGGAAAGTAAAGTACCGTTGCTTGGCGATATACCTGGCGTCGGGAACCTCTTCAAAACTAAAAGCCGTAATACCAGTAAATCAGAACTGTTGGTTTTTATTACCCCAAAAATGATTTCAGACCGTACTGCTGCACGTTGATGTTTCCCTTAATTTCTTATCCTGGACTTTTATGATTTCTCTGTTCAAATTCTTAACGGTTACAGCGATAGCAGCTAGTGCTGCAGCATGTGGCGGTGGGGGTGGGTCGCCTGGTGTAACACCAGGGGGAGCTGTAGTGCCTGCTCCTGTCGTGAGGCCTTTGTTTACCAGCGCTGCTTCTCAGATCACGCTTTCTGCGGGCCCAAGTGGTGCGCAGACCTTTGCCGTTGGTGGAGGCGCCGGTCCTTACATTGCTACAAGCAGCAATGCTGCGGTGGTATCCGCCGTACTTACGGCCGGCGGTTTGAGATTAACTGGTTTGTCCGTTGGTTCGGCCAATGTACTTGTCGTTGACAGCACTGGTGCAACGTTGACCATCGCCGTGGTTGTGCCAGCTCTCAATAATCTGGCACTGTTCACCACTGCCCCCGCAGCGATATCGATTCCGATAGGAGAAAAGCCAGCTTATAGTCTTGGTGGCGGATCTCCTCCTTATTCTGTCGCTTCTAGTAATGCAGCCGTTGTAACCGCTGGTGTTAGTGGAAACTTGTTGACAGTTAATGCAGTCAGCGCTGGATCTGCTAATCTGGCTATCCGCGACAGTGTTGGCGGTATTGTTAGCGTTTCGGCGACTGTTCCCGCGCCTGCTGGTGTTGCGTTGTTTACAACAGCGCCAGCGGCTATTACGGTAGCAATAGGCGCTGCTCCCAATTTCGTCATTGGTGGCGGGAATGGAAATTACACCGTAGCGACCAGTAACGCCAGCGTTGCGACGGTTGCTCAGAGCGGTGGCAGCTTTACGGTTACCGGATTGGCTACTGGCTCATCCAATATTGTTGTTAGGGACAGTTTGGGCGCAACTGTAACGATTCCGGTAACGGTACCTTCTGCTGGGAGTCTGCCGTTTTTCACGACAGCACCGTCAAATGTGACTGTCGGTATAGGAGCTGAGCCGGCGTATGGTATCGGGGGTGGCTCTGGTCCTTACACTGCATCGACGAGCAATACCAGTATTGCCATAGCCACAGTCAACGGAAGTAACCTTTTCGTAAGAGGCATCGCGACCGGTACTGCAAACGTCGTGGTGCGTGACAGTACCGGCGCCTTGATAACGATTTCTGTATTAGTTGGAGCCAGTGCAGTTGCAATTACACCAAATAGTGCTACTGGCATTATTGGGGACACGCTTGTAGCCACACTGACAGGCGGAACGCCGCCATATAGGGCTTCGGTCGGCAATATACTTGTAGCTGCTGCTTCCATGTCGGGCAATACGCTTACTGTAAGGTTGCAACAAGTTGGGCAAACGGTAGTTACTGTGCTTGACGCAAACGATCAATCAATAGCTTACTCGCTGACAGTCAACGCTGCTACGCCTGGAATTCGACTGTCTCCAAATCCGGTAGTCGTTTCTGAAAAGGGTACTGAAACCGTCTCTCTGACTGTGTTCGGCGCATCAGCGGGGCCGATCGAAGTGTTCAGTTCTGATGTGTCCAGGCTTGTCGCTACGATCGACAATGCGACACGAGTCGTGAGTGTGACCACGCCTACCAATAGATGCGTTGACAGTGATACCCCTGTCACTATTACAGTAGTTGACTCGTCGCGTGCTACTGGTGTGGCGACAATCACCATTCGAGACAACGGACCGGCCTGTCCTTAGACGAGGCGACTTAGCGTGGTTTGAAGTTGGCGGTTTTCTGCAGTCAGTGACACCCTACCGCCTTTGGAGACGACATTGATCTGTTTGGTGGGCCTTCCCGGCTCAGGCAAATCAACCGTCGGGCGTCATCTCGCCCGACGGTTGAACTTCCCGTTTCACGATTCGGACGTCTTTATTGAAGAGCGTCTGGGCTGTTCAATCAAGGAATACTTCGAGCGCGAGGGTGAAGACGCTTTTCGGGACATTGAAGAAACCGTGATCGATGAACTGACGCAAATACGTTCAGGTGTTCTGTCGACAGGTGGTGGATCGGTGTTGCGTGAAGCAAGCCGTTGCCGGTTGCGAGAGCGGACGAGGGTTGTTTATCTGCATTCGCTTCCAGATGAGCTCTTCAAACGTTTGCGGCATGATGTCACCCGGCCGTTGCTCCAGGTAGCGGACCCACTGGGGCGGTTGCGTCAGCTGTACGCCACCCGTGACCCTCTTTACCGCGATACCGCTCACTTCGTTATGGAGACTGGAAAACCGTCGGTGTCCGCTTTGGTCAACACAATCCTTGGTCTCCTAAACGCGACGGGATTCGATTCGACGCCATAGTCCGATTTCGGCCTGGAGTTCTAGCGTTTCGTGCCAGTCGCCGTCAGATGTTTCAAGCAGGAGCCCTACACTTACAGGCATGTCAGACACCGCATGCTCCGTTTGCAACGTACCAATCAATCTCGCTGAGCGAAGCTATCCGATAACCATCGGAGCCGGGATTTTGCACAATCCCGCCACCTATGACGCGCTTCCTAAAGCTGGAACGGCGATGGTGGTGTCCAACACCACTGTTGCACCGCTCTATGCGAGCCAGTTGATAGCGGCCTTATCGGGGCGTTTTCCAAACATTCATGTGGTCACCCTGCCGGACGGCGAGTCCCACAAGGATTGGCTTACGCTGCAGTTGATTTTCGATGCTCTGCTAGAGAATGCCTGTGACCGAAAAACCATCCTTTTTGCGCTGGGCGGTGGCGTGGTGGGTGACATGACCGGTTTTGCGGCAGCAAGCTATATGCGGGGCGTCCCTTTTGTCCAGGTTCCCACCACGTTGCTCGCTCAGGTTGATTCCTCGGTAGGTGGAAAAACCGCCATCAATCACCCGCTCGGCAAAAACATGATCGGGGCGTTTTACCAGCCGCAACTGGTGGTTTGTGATCTCGATGTGTTGAAGTCCTTGCCGCCTCGTGAAATCAGCGCTGGCCTGGCCGAGATCATCAAATATGGTCCTATCGCAGACATGGCTTTTTTTGACTGGATTGAGGCCCATGTGGAACCATTGCGCCAGGGCGACACTGCGGCTCTGGCGCAAGCCGTCAAGCGAAGCTGTGAAATCAAGGCTTTGGTCGTTGGGCAAGACGAGCGGGAGACGGGTCTACGCGCCATTTTGAATTTTGGCCATACGTTTGGGCACGCTATTGAATCAGGACTGGGTTACGGGCATTGGTTACATGGTGAAGGCGTGGGTTGTGGCATGGTCATGGCCGCACACCTTTCGCATGACATGGGACTGGTCGACCGTGCTTTCGTTGATCGCCTGACGCGCCTCATTCAGCGTGCCGGACTTCCCATCACTGCGCCGATGCTTTCGAAGGCAGACAACGCTGGTCGTTATATGGATCTGATGCGTATGGACAAAAAATCCGAATCGGGAGAAATCCGGTTTGTCCTGATAGATAGCCCTGGCAAGGCTGTGGTGCAGGCGGCACCTGATGATAAGGTGCGTGCAGTCATCGACAGGTGTTGTGCTTGATTCGCGTCAGATCGCTTTTGCCGTCAAGCCGATAGCAACCTGGCTGTTACCAAACCGCGCCGCATGTCTTGACGCTTGCAGATGAACCTGAAACCTTACGCTTGTGATCCTGCCCTGTCGCGTGGCAGGCGGTATTTTGAACTGCCTGCGCCCACGCGATCGGCGTTTCAGCGCGACCGGGACCGGATCGTGCACTCGACCGCTTTTCGGCGGCTGGTCTACAAAACGCAGGTTTTCCTGAACCATGAGGGCGATCTTTTTCGAACCCGTCTGACGCATTCACTGGAGGTTGCCCAGCTGGCCCGCTCCATCGCGCGTACGTTGCAACTCAATGAAGATCTGGTGGAGGCTATCGCCCTGGCCCATGATCTTGGACACACACCGTTTGGCCATGCCGGACAGGACGCGTTGAATGCATGTCTGAAAGCCCGTGATTTATCCAGCGCCGGTTTCGAGCACAACCTGCAGAGCCTGCGCGTGGTGGATGGGTTGGAGCAGCGCTATCCGGCATTTGATGGGCTTAATTTGACCTTCGAGACGCGAGAAGGCATCCTCAAGCATTGTTCGCGCCGCAACGCGCGCCAGATTGAAGCCCGGGAGCCGCGAGGTGTAGCGCAGCGGTTTTTGGATCAGTCAGGCGTCAGCCAGCCCCTACTGCAGCCCAGCCTTGAAGCGCAGCTGGCCAACTTAGCCGATGAAATTGCCTATAACGCACACGACCTTGACGACGGCGTACGGTCGGGCCTGCTTAGTCTGGATCAACTCCAGGATGTGGCTTTGTTCAAAACCTACAGTCAGCAGGCCTTACACCAGCACGCTGGTCTGAAGGGCCGGCGCTTGTTGTTCGAGACCATTCGCCTGATGCTCAGCGCGCAGGTGTACGACGTGATCGCTGCCAGCCAGAAGGCATTGGTTTCGCATGAACCAGCTGATGTCGAAGCCGTGCGGCGCTTGCCAGGCTTGATCACTTTTTCCCCCACCATGGCGTCCCAGTCGGCTGCTCTCAAACAGTTTTTGTCACGGCACCTTTATCGCCATCCGCAGGTGCGTCAGAAGACAGAGGCAGCTGGTCAGGTCATTCATGATCTTTTTGCGGCTTACATCGCTGATCCCGAAAAAATGAACCAAGACCTCGTTGAGCAACAGGCTGGACAGACGCGGCAGATCAGCCCTGACAGAGCGGTAGCCGACTACATCGCCGGCATGACCGACCGATTTGCCTTGAAAGAGCATGAGCGCCTGATGGGGCGAAGTATTTTTCCTGGTGCGTCATGAGCCGGCTTGGCCTAAGGCCGCGCGGGACTCTGATAGGTCGCAAACTTTCTTTTGCCATGCCCAACTTGGCTACGTGCTGAAGGCGGAATTGTTCCATGCCCTAAGGTATTGCATCAGGCAGGGTTAGCGTTTGTGTATCTTATTTGCTCGGTCGGGCATACGCTTATTGAAACAAATGTGTCGCCCCGTAGCAAAATAGAAGAGTTTGCAGGCATCGATCCTGCTTACTCGTATGAATGGAGGTGTTTTATGAGCCTGAACCGTCGAAGTCTTATTCTGACCAGCGTCTCTGCTGGCGCTTTACTGGCCAGCCCCATGCTCGCCGCACAGAGCAAGCCACGCAAGCTGGTGCTCGGCCAGTCAGTGCCACTGACCGGTGCGGCCGACCTGATCGGTCTGGCCTATCTCAACGGTGCGAAAATGTATTTCGATGCCGTTAACGAGAAAAACGGCATCGGCGGCGTGACGGTAGAGGTCAAGGCACTGGACGATGGCTATAACGCTACAAAAGCGGCCGCCAACGCCAAGCAACTGATCGACACTGGTGTGGATGCGCTCTTCGGTTTTGCGGGAACCGCCAGCACAGAGGCTGCCTTCGCGGTTGCAAAAGCGTCGGGAACGCTCTTCTTTGCCCCATTTGCAGCATCTGACACCCTGCATGACCCGGCCTTGACGAATGTTTTTCATGTGCGGCCAGCTTTGGCAGATGAAGCCTATAAGGTCGCCCGTCATTGCGCAACGCTCAACCAGGAGCGTATTGCAGTGTTTGCAGAAGACGATGCGATGGGGCGCGCAGGTCTGCAAGCGGTAAACCAGGCGCTGGTTGATCTGAAGCGTCCACCGCTCGTCGCCAGCGCGGTGTCGCCGGTCAACAGTGACAAGGTTGACGCCGCGGTTGCCACCTTGCTCAAGGCCCAGCCGCAGGCCATCATCCAGGTCAGTCTTTTCAACTCATCGGCGGCATTCATCCGCAAGGCGCGTACCGCTGGGTTCGGCGGTCAGTTCCTCAACTTTTCGGTGGTAGGTATTGACCCGTTGTTCAGCGCGCTCGGCAAGGAAATCGGCGGCATCGTCATCTCCCAGGTTGTGCCATCGCCGCGCAGCACTGGCACGCCCATCATCAAGGAATACCTGGATGTGCTGAACAAGACCGACCAGGCGCCCAGTTATGAAAGCGTGGAGGGCTATATCGCGGCGCGGGCCTTTGGTGAGGGCATTCGCAGAAGCCTTTCCGGTGGCGGCAAGCCTGATCGGGCCGGGCTGCAAAAGGCCTTCGAATCCATGACCGATGCCGATATCGCCGGGTTTCGTATCAACCTGCGTCCCAAAAAATACGAGTCAGTGCGGGCTGTCGACCTGGTCAGTATCACCCCGGAAGGCAAGGTCGTTCGCTGATACTGACGAGCTGTTTTGGGTAATTTATTGATGGAATACCCATCCAGCCCTTGTAAAACAAGGGCTTATAGCTATAAATTAAATAGCAACCAGGCGCTGATTACTTCACGCTTTGTATGGGTTTTACAGTCTCCAGCTTTGCCGTTCAAGACTTGAGCCACTAAAGGGGGCCAGATAGGTACACTGGCAGCGCTGCAATTTCTATTCACCATGGCCCGCCTTCCTCGACTCACGCTGCCGGGCTATCCGCACCACGTTATCCAGCGTGGCAACAACCGCGGGCTTATCGTTAACGGTCCCGCCGACGCCGAGATGTTGCTGTCGTTGCTGGCAAGCAACGCCAGGAGGTTTGATGTGGCGGTGCATGCCTATGTGTTGATGCCCAACCACTTCCACTTGCTCGCCACGCCTCAGGCAGATGGCTTGCCATTGATGATGCAGGCGGTGGGCAGAAGCTATGTACGCTATTTTAATGACCTGTATGGGCGATCTGGCACGCTGTGGGAAGGGCGGTTTCGATCGACCCTGATTCAGCCAGAACGCTACCTGCTGACCTGTATGGCCTATCTCGACCTCAACCCGCTCCGCTCTGCCATTGCGGGCGAGCCTGGCGATTACCTGTGGTCGAGCTACAGGCACTACGCCGGCATCCAGGCTGATCGGCTGGTCACCCCGCATGCGTTGATATGGGCTTTGGCCAACACGCCGTTCGCTCGGGAAGCAGCATACGTCAAGCGCGTGAGCGAAGGTGTTGACCCCCTAGAAAGCGAGGCGTTAACCCGCTCGGCCTTGAGCGGCTGGCCTTTAGGCGACGCTCAATTTGTGACGGAGCTGGAAAAGATAGCGGGGCGTCGGGTTCAGATAGCGAAGCCTGGCAGGCCGGCTCGACCGGGATTGGCGCGGGCAGGATAACAGCCCGTATTCGTTCTGTCCCCAATTAACTCCGTTCGGTTTGTTCATATAAAAAGTTCCAATCTGACCCTTATTTAAAAGGCTTGGTGTTTTCCGGGTGTGATTTTAAGATGGCCGCCTTGTGAACATAAAGGAGCGGGCCATGACCTCGGCTGTCGAAATCAAGGAGTTGTCTGATCACGGCCTGTATGCCGGTGCCAACGAGCATGACGCCTGCGGAGTCGGTTTTGTTGCCCATATCAAGGGGCATAAAACGCACGCCATAGTTCAGCAGGGGCTGAAGATCCTCGAGAACCTGGACCACCGCGGCGCTGTCGGTGCCGACAAGCTCATGGGCGACGGCGCAGGCATCCTGATTCAACTCCCTGACGCGCTCTACCGCGACGAGCTGGCCAAGCAGGGCGTGCAGCTTCCGCCGCCTGGTGAATATGGCGTTGGCATGGTGTTTTTGCCAAAAGAGCATGCCTCGCGTCTGGCTTGCGAGCAAGCGCTGGAACGCGCTGTCAAGGCTGAAGGCCAGGTGCTTCTGGGCTGGCGTGACGTGCCGGTAAACCGCGATATGCCGATGTCGCCCACCGTTCGTGAAAAAGAACCTATCCTGCGCCAGATCTTCATCGGCCGTGGCAACGACGTTATCGTGCAGGATGCGCTGGAGCGCAAGCTGTACGTCATCCGCAAAACCGCCAGCGCCGCCATCCAGCGCCTGAAGCTGACGCATAGCAAAGAATATTACGTGCCCAGCATGTCCAGCCGCACGGTGGTCTATAAGGGCCTGCTGCTGGCCGATCAGGTGGGGACTTACTACCTTGACCTAACCGATGCGCGTTGCGCTTCGGCGCTGGCCCTGGTGCATCAGCGCTTTTCAACCAACACTTTCCCCGAGTGGCCGCTGGCTCATCCTTACCGTTATGTGGCGCATAACGGCGAGATCAATACCGTCAAGGGCAACTACAACTGGATGAAGGCACGTGAAGGCGTGATGTCGTCGCCAGTGCTGGGCAGCGACCTGCAAAAACTTTACCCCATCAGTTTTGCCGACCAGTCGGACACCGCCACTTTCGACAACTGCCTCGAGCTGCTGACGATGTCGGGCTACCCGATCAGCCAGGCCGTCATGATGATGATTCCCGAGCCCTGGGAGCAGCACACCACGATGGATGAGCGGCGCAGGGCGTTTTATGAATACCACGCCGCGATGCTGGAACCCTGGGATGGCCCGGCATCCATCGTGTTTACCGACGGTCGCCAGATCGGCGCCACGCTGGACCGCAACGGCTTGCGGCCGTCACGCTACTGCGTGACCGATGACGATCTGGTCATCATGGCGTCTGAATCAGGCGTCCTGCCGATTCCCGAACACAAGATCGTGCGCAAGTGGCGCTTGCAACCCGGCAAGATGTTCCTGATCGACCTCGAGCAGGGCCGCATGGTCGACGACGAAGAGATCAAAGCCACGCTGGCGCACAGCAAACCTTACAAGCAGTGGATCGAAAACCTTCGCATCAAGCTCGACAATGTCCCAGGCACGCAAGCAAGGGCCGCGAGCGGGATTAGCGTGGCGCAAGGCGCCGCCCTCAGCGAAGGCGGAGCGGAACCACCCACCGCGGGGACCAACGGGGGAGTGCCGAATCTGCTCGACCTGCAACAGGCCTTTGGCTACACCCAGGAAGACATCAAGTTCCTGATGTCGCCCATGGCCGCGAATGGCGAGGAAGCCACCGGCTCCATGGGCAATGACAGCCCGCTGGCGGTGCTGTCCAACAAGAACAAGTCGCTGTACAACTATTTCAAGCAATTGTTTGCGCAAGTGACGAACCCGCCGATTGACCCGATTCGTGAAGCCATCGTGATGTCGCTGGTGTCGTTTGTGGGCCCGAAACCCAATCTGCTCGACATCAACCAGGTCAACCCCCCCATGCGGCTGGAGCTCAGCCAGCCGGTGCTCAATGTGGCCGATATGCACAAGCTGCGCCATATCGAGGCGCAGACACAAGGCAAATTCAAAAGCTACACGCTGGACATCACCTACCCGCTGGCCTGGGGGCATGAAGGCGTGGAGGCCAAGCTCGCGTCACTGTGCGCCGAGGCAGTTGACGCCATCCAGATGGGCAAAAACATCCTGATCGTGAGCGATCGTGCCATCTCCGCCACGCAGGTCGCCATTCCAGCGTTGCTGGCGCTGTCGGCGATTCATCAGCATCTGGTCAAGGAAGGCCTGCGCACCACCGCCGGCCTGGTTGTGGAGACCGGCTCAGCCCGCGAGGTGCACCACTTTGCGGTGCTCGCCGGTTACGGCGCCGAAGCCGTGCATCCCTACCTGGCGATGGACACCCTGGCAGAGCTTTCCCGGGGCTTGCCGGGCGATCTGAGCACTGACAAGGCCGTCTACAACTACACCAAGGCCATCGGAAAGGGCCTGTCGAAAATCATGTCCAAGATGGGCGTGTCGACCTATATGAGCTATTGCGGCGCACAGCTGTTTGAAGCCATCGGCCTGAACCGCGACACCATCGCCAAATTCTTTACCGGCACCGCCAGCCAGGTAGAAGGCATGGGCGTGTTCGAGATTGCCGAGGAGGCGCTGCGCATGCACAGGGCTGCCTTCAGCGACGACCCGGTGCTGGCCAACATGCTGGACGCCGGCGGCGAATACGCCTGGCGCGTGCGGGGCGAAAACCACATGTGGACGCCCGACGCGATTGCCAAGCTGCAGCATTCCACCCGCGCCAACAACTGGAACACGTACAAGGAATACGCCCAGCTGATCAACGACCAGAACCGTAACCACATGACGCTGCGTGGCCTGTTCGAGTTCAAGATCGACCCGTCCAAGGCTATACCGATTGATGAAGTCGAGTCAGCCAAAGAGATCGTCAAGCGTTTTGCCACCGGAGCCATGTCTCTGGGTTCGATCAGCACCGAGGCACATGCGACGCTTGCCGTCGCCATGAACCGCATCGGCGGTAAAAGCAACACCGGCGAGGGCGGCGAAGACCCGGCCCGTTACCGTCAGGAACTCAAGGGCATTCCGATCAAGAAAGGTGAAACCCTCAAGAGCGTCATTGGCGCCAAACAGGTCGAGGTCGACTTGCCCTTGCTCGATGGCGATTCACTGCGTTCCAAGATCAAGCAGGTCGCCTCGGGACGCTTTGGCGTTACCGCTGAATACCTGGTGTCTGCCGATCAGATCCAGATCAAGATGGCGCAAGGTGCCAAGCCTGGCGAAGGAGGTCAGTTGCCCGGCGGCAAGGTCAGTGAATACATCGGCCAGCTGCGCTACTCGGTGCCGGGCGTGGGTCTGATCTCGCCACCACCGCATCACGATATCTATTCGATTGAAGACCTGGCGCAGCTGATCCATGACCTGAAAAACGTCAACCCACGCGCCAGCATCAGCGTCAAGCTGGTCAGCGAAACCGGTGTCGGCACCATTGCAGCAGGCGTAGCCAAGGCCAAGTCCGACCATGTGGTGATTGCCGGCCATGATGGCGGCACTGGCGCCTCGCCGTGGTCGTCCATCAAGCATGCCGGATCGCCCTGGGAAATCGGCCTGGCCGAGACCCAGCAGACGCTGGTGCTGAACCGCCTGCGTGGCCGCATCCGCGTGCAGGCCGATGGCCAGATGAAGACCGGTCGCGACGTGGTGATCGGCGCTTTGCTGGGTGCCGATGAATTCGGTTTTGCGACTGCACCCCTGGTGGTGGAAGGCTGCATCATGATGCGCAAATGCCACCTCAACACTTGCCCGGTTGGCGTTGCCACGCAAGACCCGGTGCTTCGCGCCAAGTTCAGCGGCAAGCCCGAGCATGTGGTCAATTACTTCTTTTTTGTCGCGGAAGAAGCACGCCAGTTGATGGCGCAGTTGGGCGTGCGAAAGTTTGACGAACTGATCGGCCGCGTCGATCTGCTCGACACGCAAAAGGGCATTGCCCACTGGAAGGCCCGCGGCCTCGACTTCAGCCGCCTGTTCTACCAGCCAAACGTGCCCGCCGATGTGGCGCGTCTGCATGTGATGGACCAGGAGCATGCGCTGGAAAAAGCGCTCGATGTGCGGCTGATCGAGAAATCGCGCGCCGCCATCGACAAGGGTGAAAAGGTTCAGTTCATCGAGACAGTGCGCAACGTCAACCGCACGGTAGGCGCGATGCTGTCGGGCGAACTTACGCGTAAGCACCCGCAGGGCCTGCCGGACGACACGCTGCGTATTCAGCTGGAAGGCACTGGCGGCCAGTCGTTCGGCGCGTTTCTGGCCAAGGGCATCACCATGTACCTGATTGGTGATGCCAACGACTACACCGGCAAGGGGCTGTCGGGCGGGCGAATTGTGGTTCGCCCCAGCATCGACTTTCGCGGTGACGCGGTGAAGAACACCATCGTCGGCAACACCGTGCTGTACGGTGCGACCACCGGCGAGGCGTTTTTCAGTGGCGTGGCAGGCGAGCGCTTTGCCGTGCGGCTGTCGGGGGCCACAGCAGTGGTTGAAGGCACGGGAGACCACGGCTGCGAGTACATGACCGGCGGAACCGTCGCCGTGCTGGGCCTGACCGGGCGCAACTTTGCCGCGGGCATGAGCGGCGGTGTGGCCTATGTGTACGACGAAGACGGCCTTTTTGCCACGCGCTGCAACACCTCCATGGTGTCGATGGACCGTGTGATGCTGGCCTCCGAGCAGCACACGCATGACAAGTCTGACTGGCACGCCGACGAAAGCGACGAGGCGCTGCTCAAGCGATTGCTGCAGGACCACAACCGCTGGACCGGCAGCAAGCGCGCCCGCGAACTTCTCGACACCTGGAGTGTGTCGCGCCTGAAGTTCGTGAAGGTGTTTCCGAACGAGTACAAACGCGCCCTCATCGAGCGCAAGCAGCGCAGGGTGGAAGCCTCGACAGAAACCACCAGCGCGCAAGTGGCGACCAACTGGGAACCCGAGGCCGCCAAATAAGCCGGGCGGGACCGGCACCGTTTGCGGACTTGCACCGCGCACGGGTTGGCCTGCTCATGAATTAGCC
>JAQGNE010000064.1 GCA_028291985.1 Polaromonas sp.
ACCGGTGGGGAAAAGCGCCGCATGCCATCCAAACAGGCGCTCGGGCGTGAGCGGCTGGGCATATTGCTGGGTGGCGTCCAGCACCATGTCAACCACGCCGTCGACGTTGCGGTCACTTGGGGCCAGCGCGCCGATGTCAACGCCCAAGCGGCGCGCAATGGACGAGCGCACGGCGTTGAGGTTGAGCGCCTCGCCTTCAATGGCGCTGGTGGTAATGACCTCCTGCGTCAGGGCTTGCAGCGTGGCCTGGTCGCGCTGCGCCAGCCCCAGATCGGCCATGCGGCCCGCCAGATGGCCCTGCGCCCGGTGCACCTGCGCCAGCGGCGCGGCCAGCGCAGCTGCGTCAAACCGCCACTGCGGCCAGTCGGGGCGCTGCCAGATGTAGGTGCGACAACTTGGGTATTTGTCTGGAAACATGCGGTGATTATGAACTCTATTCACCGCTTTATGTGCGGCGAATAATGCAGATATTCGCCGTAGTGCTCCCCGGTTGCAATGCTTTTGATAGCTGACTGTCTATATTCCACAAAGGTAAAGGCAATTTTTTGCGTTGCGTTTAAGTTGCGGTCTACTTGTCCATCCGAATTGAACCGTGTTACGCAAACGACGCGGATCACCAGCGCATTACAGGACCAAGGCCAAAGCCAGCGCCACGCCCGACTTGCATCGAATTTGCAGCGCGTGATTCACGCTGCGTACCCGTAATCCGCCGCGCTGTTTAACCCCTTGCTGAAACGAGCGCATTGAATCCAGAAAAACCTAGGCGCTAAACAAGCACATGGCTTAATCCGCACATGGACCTATCAAACCTGCCCCAAAAGATCACCGGCCCCGCAGCATGGCTTGGCTCGGCCATGGCAAACAACCCGAACGCATGGCTGTACGAACTCTCGCTGGACAACATCGCCGAGTTGGAAAACGCAGCGCGTCATTACCTGTCGCTGAACCGCGATGTGGGCGAGATAACCGCTGGTGCCTTCCCGCTTCCAACATTCGCAACCCACCTGAAAACGCTGCAACACAAGCTGCTCCACGGCAACGGCATCGAGATACTGCGCGGCTTGCCCGTCGCCAGCTACAGCCAGGAATTTGCCGCCACGGTGTTCTGCGGCATCGGCGCCCATCTGGGCAGCGCCCGGTCACAGAATGCAGCGGGCCACATCCTGGGGCATGTGCGTGACCTGGGCGCATCGTCTGCAGACCCGAACACGCGGATCTACCAGACGGCTGAGCGGCAGACCTTTCATACCGACAGCGCTGATGTGGTGGGTTTGCTCTGCATCCGCGAGGCGAAGGAAGGCGGGCGCTCTTTGCTGGTGAGTGCCGAGACGATCTACAACCGCATGCGGGCGCTGCGCCCTGACCTGCTGGAAAAGCTGTTTGACCCGATTGCCACTGACCGCCGGGGCGAAGTGCCTGAAGGTGCCAACCCGTGGATGTCGATACCGCCGCTGAGCTGGCATGAAGGGCGCCTCACGGTGTTTTACCAGCGCCAATACATCGACAGTGCGCAGAGGTTCGATGGGGCCATGCGCCTCAGCCCCGCGCATGTTGAGGCGCTGGATATGTTTGACGCTCTGGCCAATGACCCGGAGCTGCATTTCGGCATGCAGTTGCAACCCGGCGACATGCAGTTTGTCTACAACCATTCGCAGCTGCATGACCGCACTGGCTTTATAGACTGGCCCGAAGCGGATAAGAAGCGGCACCTGCTGCGGCTGTGGTTGTCGGTGCCCGGAGACCGGCCCTTGCCGGACTGCTTCAAGGAGCGCTATGGCTCCATCGAGATCGGCAAGCGGGGCGGTATTGTGACGAGCCAAACGCGGCTGCATGCGCCGCTTGATTAGCGTCATCGCTAAGCCCGGTTTTTTCGATTCAAGGCGAGCAACAGTTCGGGTCAACGAGCGCGACCAAGATCACATGAGCCTGGCTGGTTGACCTCGTGACATGACCGACATGTCTGAACCCGTGCGAGCATCACGTGGATACTCCCCTAGATTCCCGTCATGCATGCCACCATTGCCCAGCACCGCGCCGACATCGCCACCATTTGCCAGCGCTTTCATGTGAGCCGCCTGGACGTGTTTGGCTCGGCCGCACGGGAAGATGACTTCAACCCGGTCACCAGCGATGTGGACTTATTGATTGAGTTTGCCGAAGACGCCACGCCAGGCTTGCAAGACTTTTTTGGTGCCAAGTCAGCGCTGGAGCAGCTGTTAGGTCGCGCTGTGGATTTGATTGAACCAGGGGCAGTACGCAACCCTTATGTGCTGGCCAGCATCAACCGCAACAGGGAGGCGGTGTATGCAGCGTGACCCACGTGCGTTTCTGTGGGATGTGCGCGAGGCGGCTCTTGCTATTGAAGGCTTTATTGCCGGCATGGATGCTGACACCTACGCGGCTAGCGACTTGGTGCAAGCGGGCGTTGAGCGCAAGTTCGAAATCATTGGTGAGGCATAGAACCGGCTGGCCAAGCTGGACGCACCGCTTGCCGCGCGCGTACCCGAGTTGCCGCAGATCGTAGCCTTTCGCAACCAGCTGCTCCACGGTTATGCCACCGTCAAAACACGCACCGTCTGGAACGTTACACAAAGCTCGTTGCCCGTGCTGTCAGCGTGCGTAGATGCGCTTTTAAAAGAATTGGGCGAAGACTAGGGGTTGGTCATCGTGAGAAAACAAACGCGGCAGCATGCGCCTTTGGACTAACGCTTCGGGCTCGCAGAATAGGAGCGCGTCGCACTTGAACCGTACCCTACCCGTATTCAAGCGCCCTGCGCCACCGACAAGCCGTCAGCCTTGTGCGTGGCAATCCAGGTGGCAACCAGGCCTGTGGACTTGGCCTTTTCGACGAAGCCGTTCAAGTATTCAAGGCCGGCCGCGTGGTTTATCTGCGTGCCAACGGCTTGCTGCACTTTCATGAAGCTGCCGTCCAGCACGCGTGAACCAGGCCAGCTCTCGCGGTCGATGGTCAATTTGGACCTCAACCCGGCCAGGGCGGTCAAGCTTTCGTCGCGGCAGCGCCTTAGCGAGTCTTCAAAGCTGGTCGCGGCAACCAGGGTGGCGTGCTTCAGGTTGCGGCGCAGCCACAGCTCGTACGCGGCACCGGTAAACGCAGCGATGGTGTGGCCGGGCTGGTCAACGTCTGCGGCGGTGACCAAACCGGAGCCAGGTGGCACCAGATAGGTGGACTCGATTTCTACATAGGGCGCGGTAAAGCCGATGCGCCGGGCGCGTAGCGGGTCAGCGCCTATCAGGGCCACCGTCCAGGCGCCGGCGTCAGCGGCGTCGGCCACTTCGCTGGGTGAGGGGTACGGCACAAAATCGACGTCGACACTCAAAGACTGCGCAATGGCACGCGCCATGTCGGGGGC
>JAQGNE010000077.1 GCA_028291985.1 Polaromonas sp.
TACCGCTCGGTGCTCACAGCCGCCGCCATGGCGCGCGACCCGAAAAACCGCGAGCTGATCGCCAAGGTGATTGCGCCACAGGCCTATCTGAACCAGCCTGAAACCGTGCTTTCACAGGTGCTGACCGGCCGCTTTGCAGATGGACTGGGCAACATCAAGACGGTGCCAGACCGTGCCGACTTCGATCCGATACCGTGGCAGTCGATGGCGGTCTGGATGCTGACGCAGATGAAGCGCTGGGGCTATGTGAAGGGCGACATCAACTACAGGCAGATTGCCGAGAAAGTATTTTTGCTGACCGATGCGAAGAAACGCATGGCTGATCTCGGCCAGAAGGCGCCTGATGGCGCGTATCCCAAGTTCACCATCATGGGCAAGGTCTTTGATGCAGCCAAGCCAGACGAATACCTGAAGAGCTTTGCCATCAACAAGCTGGCCTAGTCACCATGCTCATGTCATTGAACGTCAGGGCCACGCTGGTCTCGGTATTGCTGCTGCTGGTTTTCCTGGCGGCATGGCAGCTGGCTACGCTGCCAGCCGCTGTCGGCGCAGCCGGCCCTGCGGTTTCAGCCGAACAGGCCGAGTACCTGAAGATGCTGGGCAAAACACCCGGCACCGAAAAGACCGGTGGGTTTCCCACGCCCCTGCAGATGGGCCAGACCGCCTGGCGGCATTTGTCAGACCCGTTCTATGACAACGGGCCCAACGACAAAGGCATTGCCATCCAGCTGGGCTATTCGCTGGCACGCGTCGGTTTGGGCTTTTTGCTGGCCTGCATCGTGGCGATTCCGCTGGGCTTTGTGATTGGCATGTCGCCCTTGCTGCGCCGCGCGCTGGACCCGTTTATTCAGGTGCTGAAACCGATCTCGCCACTGGCCTGGATGCCGCTTGCGCTTTACACCATCAAGGACTCGTCGACCTCCGGCATCTTCGTGATCTTTATCTGCTCGGTCTGGCCCATGCTGATCAACACCGCCTTTGGTGTGTCAGCTGTCAAGCGCGAGTGGCTCAACGTCGCCAAGACGCTGGAAGTCAATCCGCTGCGCAAGGCTTTTCTCGTCATCTTGCCGGCCGCTGCACCCACCATCCTGACCGGCATGCGCATTTCGATGGGCATCGCCTGGCTGGTCATCGTGGCCGCCGAGATGCTGGTGGGCGGCACTGGCATTGGCTACTTTGTCTGGAATGAATGGAACAACCTGTCGCTGACCAACGTGATTTTTGCCATTGTCCTGATAGGCGTCATGGGCATGTTGCTGGACCTGATGTTTGCACAGCTCCAGAAGTGGGTGACCTATGCTGAGTAACGCGAACACTGCACGGCCCTTTTTGCAGATCGAAGGCCTGGCCAAGTCTTACCCTGGCACCACCGAGCCGGTGTTCGATGAAGTCAACTTCAGCATCGCGCGCGGCGAGTTTGTCTGCATCATCGGCCACTCCGGCTGCGGCAAAACGACGATTCTCAACGTGCTGGCAGGGCTGGAGACCGCCAGCGCTGGCCATGTCTTCATGGACGGCCGCGAGGTCGCGGGCCCCAGCCTGGAGCGCGGCGTGGTGTTTCAGGGCCATGCGCTGATGCCCTGGCTCACCGTGCGCAAGAACATCGCCTTTGCCGTGCGCTCAAAGTGGCCGGACTGGACTGCCGCGCAGGTCGATGCCCATGTGCAGAAATACGTCGCACTGGTCGGCCTGCTAGGCGCCATCGATAAAAAACCTTCGGCACTGTCGGGCGGCATGAAACAGCGTGTGGGCATTGCCCGGGCGTTTGCCATCGAACCCAAGATGCTGCTGCTGGATGAGCCCTTTGGCGCACTCGATGCACTGACACGCGGCACCATTCAGGACGAGCTGCTGGCCATCGTGCGAGAGACGCAGCAAACGGTTTTCATGATCACCCATGACGTGGACGAAGCCGTGCTGCTAGCCGACAAAATCCTCTTGATGAGCAACGGCCCGCAGGCCCGGGTGGCCGAGATCGTGCGCAACACCATGCCACGCGATCGCCAGCGCGCCACCGTGCACCACGACTCGCAGTACTACCCGCTGCGCAACCACCTGGTGGATTTTCTGGTGGCGCGCTCCAAGGATTTGTCGCACGGCAAGGCGCCGGCGCATCCGCCCATCGTTGAGCCGGGCCGCGGTGCCCTGGCCGATGCGCCGCCCACCGTCACCCTGAAAGCCGTGGCATGAGCACGGAGCAAGCCCGCCCGCCGCTGCCGCCATTCACGCTGGAAAGCGCAAAAGAAAAGGTGCAAAAGGCCGAAGACGCCTGGAACAGCTGCGACCCGGATCGCGTGGCGCTGGCCTACACCGAAGACTCGGTCTGGCGCAACCGCGCCGACTTCTTTTCGGGCCGACCCATGATCCGCGAGTTCTTGAAGCGCAAGTGGGCCAAGGAGCTGGACTACCGGCTCAAAAAAGAACTCTGGGCCTTCACCGGCAACCGTATCTCGGTGCGTTTTGAGTACGAGTGGCACGACGACGCCGGTTTCTGGTTCCGATCCCACGGCAACGAGCAGTGGGAGTTCAACGAGCTGGGCCTGATGCA
>JAQGNE010000052.1 GCA_028291985.1 Polaromonas sp.
GTGTCCGGAAAATGTTTGCCGATATCGCCAAGCCCTGCCGCACCCAGCAAGGCATCGATCACGGCATGCAGCAGGACATCCGCGTCGGAATGACCGAGCAGCCCCGTGGCATGCGGAATCGTGACGCCGCCGATGACGAGCGGCCGGCCCGGCACCAGCGCGTGGCAGTCCCAGCCTTCGCCAATTCGAAAATCGGGCGCGCTCATGCAAACACCCGCGGCGCGGCACGCTGACGGCTGGCAAGAATGGCCTCGGCCATGGCGAAATCCTCCGGATAGGTAACCTTGAAATTCTGTGCGTTGCCAGGCACCAGACGGGGAGAAAAACCCATCGCCTCCATGGCGCTGGATTCGTCGGTAACGCCTGCTCCGGCCAACCGCAGTGCTTCGGCAAGTGCGCCTACTCGAAACATTTGCGGCGTCTGCGCCAGCCATTTGTCGCTTCGGTCCAGGGTTGAGGCCACGCGGCCAGAAGCGCCGCATTTCAGCGTGTCGGGCAAAGGCTGCGCAAGCAGCCCGCCCACCGGGTCGCCCTGGCAGGCCATGACCAGAGCCTCGATCTGTTCCGGCTCTACCAGGCACCGGGCGGCGTCATGCACCAGGACCCAGTCCAGGGGGTCGGCGCCTCCCGGCTCCCCGGCAGCGCCGCGTGCCAGCATGGCAGCCAGCCCATTACGCACCGTGACTGCGCGGCTCTCACCGCCCGCATGCAGCAGCACTTCATGGGGCCGGGGGAAATCCGGGCACGCATGGGCAAAACCGGTGTCGTCCGGAGACACCACCACCCAGAGGCCTGCCAGGCCAGACGGCAAGGCACGAAAAGCCGCCAGGGTGTGCATGACCATCGCGTCGCCCAGCAGCCGCTGGTACTGCTTGGGCTGCGCCGTGCGGGCCCGGCTACCGCTGCCCGCGCAGGGAATCAGCGCAAATAGCTGGCGCTGCCAGGGCGCGCGCAGGGGTTTGGCAGGGTCAGGCGTCATCAAGTCATCATAGATTCTAAAATCAGGCCTTCGCACCCCATGCCTTGCCGTTTGGGGTGCTTGCCATTGCGCCATCCTTTCCAATAAAAAATCACCCTCATGGAATTACCCAAACTCCTGGCCGGCAAGCGCTACACGCTGCCCCAGCCCGCCGGTTCTGCTGATGCCCTGGTGATCGCCGAGCTTGGCTTGCGTGAAAAATCGGCGGGCAAGATCACGGCCATCGTCACCTCGGACGCGACGACCGCCCAGCGTCTGCTCGACGAGCTTGCTTTTTTTGCGCCTGATTTGCGCTGCGCATTGTTTCCGGATTGGGAAACCCTGCCGTACGACACCTTTTCGCCGCATCAGGATCTGATCAGCGAACGCCTGGCAACCCTCTGGCGCATCCAGCAGCGCAAAAAAGACACCGGCGCCGATGTCGTCATCGTGCCGGCCACCACGGCGCTGTACCGGCTCGCGCCGCCCGGCTTTCTGGCGGGCTACACGTTCGAGTTCAAGGTACGTCAGAAGCTTGATGAAACCCGGCTAAAGGCGCAGCTCACGCTGGCCGGCTACAGCCATGTCACCCAGGTGGTGAGCCCTGGCGAATACGCGGTGCGCGGCGGCCTGATCGACCTGTTCCCGATGGGATCGCAGGTTCCGTATCGGGTGGATTTGTTCGACGACGAGATCGACAGCATCCGCACGTTTGATCCGGACAGCCAGCGCTCTTTGTACCCGGTGCCGGAGGTAAGGCTGCTGCCGGGGCGCGAGTTTCCGATGGACAACGATGCCCGCGCGCGGTTTCGCAGCCGCTGGCGTGAACTGCTTGATGGCGATCCGACAAAAAGCCGCATTTACAAAGACATCGGCAATGGGGTTGCCACCGCGGGTATCGAGTACTACCTGCCGCTCTTTTTTGAGGAAACCGCCACGGTTTTCGACTATCTGGGCGAAGGTGCCACGGTGGTGCTGCACGGTGAGCTGGAGCCCGCTTTCCAGCGTTTCTGGCAGGACACGAGAGACCGCTACCGACTGGTGAAGGACGCGCCTGACCGCCCTGCGCTGCCGCCGGAATCACTCTTTTTGTCGAGCGAGCAGTTCTTTGCCAAAGCCAATGCCTATGCGCAGCTGGCCCTGCGTGCAGCGGTGCCTGAGGTGGACGACGCGCACTTCCAGCGCCTGGAGGACATGGCTGTTGTCAGGGGAGCCGAGGACCCGCTGGTCAAACTGAAGGCGCATATCCGCAACACGCCACACCGCGTGCTCATGCTGGCTGAAAGCGATGGCCGGCGTGAAAGTCTGCTCGATTTCCTGCGCGCCAGCGCCGTAAGTCCGCCCTCATTTGATTCGCTGGAAGACTTTCAGGCCAGCACCGAAAAGCTGGGCATTGCCACCGGGGCCGTCGACAAGGGCTTTAGCTGGCTGGCGGGCGATATTGACTTCGTGACAGAGACCGAGCTGTTTGCCGCCGGCACCAGCGTGCGCCGGCGCAACAAAAAGCAGGAACAGGTCAGCGATGTTGAAGCGCTGATCAAAGACCTGTCAGAGCTCAATGTGGGCGACCCCGTGGTGCACAGTGCGCACGGCATCGGGCGCTACAAAGGCCTGATCAACATGGACATGGGCCAGGGACCGAGCGAATTCCTTCACCTGCAATATGCAGACGATGCAACGCTGTATGTGCCGGTCAGCCAGTTGCACCATATCAGCCGCTACACCGGCGTCAGTGCCGACGAGGCACCGCTGCACCGGCTGGGCAGCGGCCAGTGGGAAAAAGCCAAGCGCAAGGCGGCCGAGCAGGTGCGCGATTCTGCCGCCGAGTTGCTTAATATTTATGCCCGCCGAGCCGCACGACAGGGCCATGCTTTCCGCTATTCGCCGGGCGATTACGAAACTTTCGCCAATGACTTCGGTTTTGATGAAACTGCTGACCAGAGCGCTGCCATACATGCCGTCATCCAGGACATGATCAGCCCGCGGCCCATGGACCGGCTGGTGTGCGGCGACGTGGGTTTTGGCAAGACCGAGGTGGCGCTTCGCGCTGCCTTTATCGCCATAACCGGCGGCAAGCAGGTGGCCTTGCTTGCGCCCACCACCCTGCTGGCCGAGCAGCATTACCAGACCCTGGTGGACCGCTTTGCCAAATGGCCGGTCAGGGTGGCCGAGATGAGTCGCTTCCGATCGGGCAAGGAAATCAGCGCGGCCATCAAAGGGCTGGCTGACGGCACGGTCGATATCGTGGTCGGCACCCACAAGCTGCTTAGCAAGGATGTGAAGTTCGAACGGCTTGGCCTTTTGATCATCGATGAAGAGCACCGCTTTGGTGTGCGCCACAAAGAAGCGATGAAGGCGATGCGCGCCGAAGTTGATGTGCTGACGCTGACCGCCACGCCGATTCCGCGCACGCTGGGCATGGCGCTTGAGGGTTTGAGGGATTTGAGCGTGATTGCGACCGCCCCGCAAAGGCGTCTTGCCATCAAGACCTTTGTGCGCAGCGAAGGCAACGGCGTGATCCGCGAGGCGGTGCTGCGCGAACTCAAGCGCGGCGGCCAGGTGTACTTCCTGCACAACGAAGTCGAAACCATCGAAAACCGCCGCCAGAAGCTCGAAGAACTGCTGCCCGAAGCGCGCATCGCCGTCGCCCACGGCCAGATGCCCGAGCGCGAGCTGGAGCGGGTGATGAAGGATTTCGTCGCCCAGCGCTACAACCTGCTGCTGTGCTCGACCATCATCGAGACCGGCATCGACGTGCCGACCGCCAACACCATCCTGATGAGCCGTGCCGACAAGTTCGGCCTGGCGCAGTTGCACCAGCTGCGCGGCCGCGTGGGCCGCAGCCACCACCAGGCCTATGCGTACCTGATGGTTCCAGACCTCGAAGGCCTGACCAAGCAGGCCAGCCAGCGGCTCGATGCGATCCAGCAGATGGAAGAACTCGGCTCGGGCTTTTACCTGGCGATGCACGACCTGGAGATTCGCGGCACCGGCGAGGTGTTGGGCGAGAACCAGAGCGGCAACATGCTGGAGATCGGCTTTCAGCTCTACAACGAGATGCTCAGCGAAGCGGTCGCGTCGCTGAAGGCCGGCCGCGAACCGGATTTGCTGTCGCCGCTCAGCGTCACGACCGAGATCAACCTGCACGCCCCCGCCCTGCTGCCCAGCGACTACTGCGGCGACGTGCACCTGCGCCTGTCGTTCTACAAGAAGCTGGCCACGGCGAAAAAAGCCGACCAGATCGACGCGCTGCTCGAAGAAATCGTCGACCGCTTCGGCAAGCTGCCCGCGCAGGCGCAAACGCTGATCGACGTGCACCGCCTGCGCGTCATCGCCAAGCCCTACGGCGTCGTCAAGGTCGATGCCGCGCCCGGCGCCATCACCATCACCTTCCGAAAAGACCCGCCGATCGACTCGATGGCCATCATCCACCTGATCCAGAAAAACAAGCACATCAAGCTCGCCGGCAACGACAAGCTGCGCATCGAGCGCGCGCTGCCGGAGGCGAAGGACCGGGCGCAGATGGTGCGCGATGTGCTGAGGAGTTTGGGGCAGCCGGTGGCGGCCGAGGTATTGGCATAGGCCATGGCATAGGCTACACTGCTTTCAACCCTTAACCGGAGAAAGTCATGATCCAAGTCGCTGAAAACCCCTTTGCCGACCCAAGTGAAACGCCAGCCCGCCAGGTCAGCCTGTTTCGCAATGGGGCCAACCAGGCGGTGCGGATTCCCCGTGAATTCGAGTTGGACGGAACGCAGGCCATGATGCGTAAAGTTGGGAATACCCTCGTCATAGAGCTGTTGCCGGTGGAATATCCCAGAGGTTCCCCGCAGG
>JAQGNE010000001.1 GCA_028291985.1 Polaromonas sp.
GCCCGGCGTGGCCGGCACCTGGAAGGACCTGACCGACTCGGTCAACTCCATGGCCAACAACCTCACCTCGCAGGTGCGCAACATCGCCGACGTGACCATCGCGGTGGCCAACGGCGACCTGTCCAAGAAGATCACCGTGGACGTGCGCGGCGAAATCCTTCAGCTGAAGGAAGCGACCAACACGATGGTGGACCAGCTTCGCTCCTTCGCATCCGAAGTGACGCGGGTGGCGCGGGAAGTGGGCACCGACGGGCGTCTCGGCGGACAGGCCGTGGTGCCCGGCGTGGCCGGCACCTGGAAGGACCTGACCGACTCGGTCAATTCGATGGCCAACAACCTCACCTCGCAGGTGCGGAACATCGCGACCGTGACCACCGCGGTGGCACGCGGCGACCTCTCGCGCAAGATCACGGTGGACGTGAAGGGCGACATCCTTGAGCTGAAGGAATCCATCAACACGATGGTGGACCAGCTGAACGGCTTCTCCTCTGAAGTGACGCGCGTGGCCCGCGAGGTGGGCACCGAAGGCAAACTCGGCGGCCAGGCCAAGGTGAAGGGCGTCTCCGGCGTCTGGAAGGACCTCACCGACTCGGTCAACCAGATGGCCGGCAACCTCACCGCGCAGGTGCGCAACATCGCCGACGTGACCATCGCCGTGGCCAACGGCGACCTGTCCAAGAAGATCACCGTCGACGTGCGCGGCGAAATCCTGCAGCTCAAGGAAGCGACCAACACCATGGTCGACCAGCTGCGTTCCTTCGCCTCCGAAGTGACGCGGGTTGCGCGCGAAGTGGGCACCGATGGCCGCCTCGGCGGCCAGGCCGTCGTGCCGGGTGTGGCCGGCACCTGGAAGGACCTGACCGACTCGGTCAATTCGATGGCCAACAACCTGACCTCGCAGGTGCGCAACATCGCGACGGTGACCACGGCCGTGGCGCGCGGCGACCTGAGCCGCAAGATCACGGTGGACGTGAAGGGCGAGATCCTGGAGCTGAAGGAAACCATCAACACGATGGTCGACCAGCTCAATGGCTTTTCGTCGGAAGTGACGCGGGTCGCACGCGAAGTCGGCACCGAAGGCAAGCTCGGCGGCCAGGCCCAGGTTCCCGGCATCGCCGGCACCTGGAAGGACCTGACCGACTCGGTCAACTCGATGGCGTCCAACCTGACGGGCCAGGTCCGCAACATCGCGGGCGTCGCGACGGCCATTGCCAAGGGCGACCTGTCGTCCAAGATCACGGTGGAGGTCAAGGGCGAGATCCTGGCGCTCAAGGAGACCATCAACACGATGGTCGACCAGCTCAATGGCTTCGCGTCCGAGGTCACGCGGGTCGCGCGCGAAGTGGGCACCGAAGGAAAACTCGGCGGCCAGGCCCAGGTGCCCGGGGTCGCGGGCACCTGGAAGGACTTGACGGACAACGTCAACTTCATGGCCTCGAACCTGACCGGCCAGGTCCGCAACATCGCCGAGGTGACGACGGCCGTGGCCAACGGCGACCTGTCCAAGACGATCACGGTGGACGTCAAGGGCGAGATCCTGGAGCTGAAGAACACCATCAACACCATGGTCGACCAGCTCAATGGCTTCGCGTCCGAAGTGACGCGGGTCGCGCGCGAGGTCGGGACCGAAGGCAAGCTCGGCGGCCAGGCGGCGGTGCCGGGCGTCGCCGGTACCTGGAAGGATTTGACCGACTCGGTCAACTTCATGGCCTCCAACCTCACGGGCCAGGTGCGCAACATCGCCGAGGTCACGACCGCCGTCGCCCGGGGCGACCTGTCCAAGAAGATCACCGCCGACGTGCGCGGCGAGATCCTGGAGCTGAAGAACACGATCAATACGATGGTCGACCAGCTCAATGGCTTCGCCGGCGAGGTCAGCCGGGTCGCGCGCGAAGTGGGAACCGAGGGCGCGCTGGGCGGCCAGGCCCAGGTGCTCGGCGTCGCCGGGACCTGGAAGGACCTGACCGACAACGTCAACTCCATGGCATCGAACCTGACGGCCCAGGTGCGCAATATTGCGGACGTCGCGACGGCCGTGGCCAACGGCGACCTCTCCAAGAAGATCACGGTCGACGTGAAGGGCGAGATCCTGGAGCTGAAGAACACGCTCAACACGATGGTCGACCAGCTCAACGGCTTCGCGTCCGAAGTGACCCGCGTGGCGCGCGAGGTGGGTACGGACGGCAAGCTGGGCGGCCAGGCCCAGGTGCGCGGCGTCGCCGGCACCTGGAAGGACCTGACCGACAACGTCAACTCGATGGCCAACAACCTGACCGGCCAGGTCCGCAACATCGCCGACGTGACGACGGCGGTGGCGCGGGGCGACCTGTCGCGCAAGATCACGGTGGAGGTCAAGGGCGAGATCCTCGAGCTGAAGAACACCATCAACACCATGGTCGACCAGCTCAACGGCTTTGCTTCGGAAGTCACGCGGGTGGCGCGCGAGGTCGGCACCGAAGGCAAGCTGGGCGGCCAGGCCGTCGTGCCCGGCGTCGCCGGCACCTGGAAGGATCTGACCGACAACGTGAACTTCATGGCCTTCAACCTGACGGGTCAGGTCCGCAACATCGCCGACGTCGCGACGGCGATCGCGCGCGGCGACCTGTCGCGCAAGATCACGGTGGAAGTCAAGGGCGAAATCCTGCAGCTCAAGCAGACCATGAACACCATGGTCGACCAGCTCAACGCCTTCGCTGGCGAGGTCAGCCGTGTGGCCCGTGAGGTGGGTACCGATGGCAAGCTCGGCGGTCAGGCCGCCGTGGAAGGCGTGGCAGGCACCTGGAAAGACCTGACCGACAACGTCAATTCGATGGCCGCGAACCTGACCGGCCAGGTGCGCAACATTGCCGAGGTGACGATTGCGGTGGCCAACGGCGACCTGTCGAAAAAGATCACGGTTGATGTGCGCGGCGAGATTCTGGAACTCAAGGAAACCATCAACACCATGGTCGATCAGCTGCGCTCATTCGCGGCGGAGGTGAGCCGGGTAGCGCGCGAGGTCGGCACCGATGGCAAGCTGGGCGGCCAGGCGCAGGTGCCCGGTGTCGCCGGTACCTGGAAGGATTTGACCGACAACGTCAACTCGATGGCGAACAACCTGACAGGCCAGGTGCGAAACATTGCCGACGTGGCCACCGCGATCGCACGTGGCGACCTGGGGCGCAAGATCACAGTAGACGTGAAAGGCGAGATCCTTCAACTGAAGGAAACCATGAACACGATGGTCGATCAGCTGTCTGCATTTGCCTCCGAGGTCACACGGGTGGCGCGCGAGGTAGGCACCGAGGGCAAGCTGGGTGGCCAGGCGGCAGTGCCCGGCGTGGCAGGCACCTGGAAAGACCTGACCGACAACGTCAATTCGATGGCGTCCAACCTCACGGGTCAGGTGCGCAACATTGCCGAGGTGACGATCGCTGTGGCTAACGGCGACCTGTCCAAAAAGATCACGGTGGACGTGCGCGGCGAGATTTTGCAACTGAAGGAAACCATCAACACCATGGTCGAGCAGCTGCGCTCGTTTGCGTCAGAAGTCACGCGTGTGGCGCGCGAAGTGGGCACCGAAGGGCGCCTCGGCGTGCAGGCGGTGGTGCCTGGTGTGGCGGGCACGTGGAAGGATCTGACCGACTCGGTCAACACCATGGGCGCCAACCTGACATCGCAGGTTCGCAACATCGCCGAGGTGACCACTGCGGTGGCGCGCGGCGACTTGAACCGCAAGATCACGGTGGATGTGAAGGGCGAGATTCTGGAGCTGAAAAACACCATCAACACCATGGTAGACCAGCTCAATTCATTCGCAGGCGAGGTGACCCGGGTGGCGCGCGAGGTGGGCACCGAAGGCAAACTGGGTGGGCAGGCCCAGGTGAGCGGCGTGGGCGGCACCTGGAAGGACTTAACCGATAACGTGAATTTCATGGCGTCGAATCTGACCGAGCAGGTGCGCGGCATTGTGAAGGTCGTGACCGCCGTGGCGGACGGCAACCTGACCCAGCGCCTGACGGTGCAAGCCAAAGGCGAAGTGGCTGCGCTCGCGGACACCATCAACGCCATGACCGACACGCTGGCGACTTTCGCCGATCAGGTGACCAACGTGGCGCGTGAAGTGGGCGTTGACGGCCGCTTGGGTGGCCAGGCAAACGTGCCGGGCGCTGCCGGTACATGGAAGGATTTGACCGGTAATGTCAACCTGTTGGCGGCCAACCTGACAACGCAGGTTCGGGCGATTGCTGAAGTCGCAACCGCAGTGACCAAGGGTGACCTGACGCGCTCTATCCAGGTGGACGCAAAGGGCGAAGTTTCGGAGTTGAAGGACAACATCAACACGATGATCTCCAATCTGCGGGAGACGACTGAAAGCAACCGTGAACAGGACTGGCTGAAGTCCAACCTGGCCCGCTTCACCGGCATGCTGCAGGGGCAACGTGAATTGAGCACGGTCGGAAAAATGCTGCTGTCCGAACTTGTGCCGCTGGTCAGCGCACACCAGGGCACGGTTTATCACCTGAATGACACCGGAAGCAACGCCGGCGAACTGGCCCTGCTGTCAAGCTACGCTGAGTCCAGCAAGGTGCAGCTGGCGCCAACCGTACGGCTCGGGCAGGGCCTGGTAGGCCAATGCGCGATGGAAAGAAAGCGCATTTTGCTGACCAATGTTCCGCCCGATTTCGTCGTGATCGAATCGAGTCTTGGCGTGTCACAGCGGGTGAGCCTGGTAGTGCTGCCGGTGCTGTTTGAAAATGAAATCAAGGCGGTGATCGAGCTGGCGTCCTTGCATCCCTTCACGGTCGTCAACCTCAACTTTCTGGACCAACTGGCGCTGGGTATTGGTGCGGTATTCAACACCATCGAGGCAACCATGCGAACCGAGGGCCTGCTGACCCAGTCGCAGCAGCTGACGGTTGAGCTGCAGTCGCGGCAAAGCGAGCTGCAGCAGACCAATGAAGAGCTGGGCACAAAGGCCCGACTCCTGGCCGAGCAGAATGCGGAGGTCGAGCGCAAAAATTCCGAGGTTGAACAGGCCAGAGGCGCGCTCGAAGAAAAGGCGTCGGAGCTTGCACTGACGTCCAAGTACAAATCCGAATTCCTGGCCAACATGTCGCATGAGCTGCGTACCCCGCTCAATTCCATCCTGATTCTGAGCCAGCAGCTCGCTGAAAATGCGGTGGGCAACCTCTCTGGCAAACAGGTCGAGTTTTCACGCAACATCAACTCGTCTGGCACCGACCTGCTGCACCTGATTAACGACATCCTGGACCTGTCCAAGATCGAGTCGGGTACCGTCACCGTCGATGTGGAAGAAATTGCGTTTACCGGCTTGCGGGACAACATTGACCGCAACTTCCGCCACGTCGCCGAGGCCAAAAACCTTCCGCTTCACATTCGTTTCGCAGAAGATCTACCCCGCTCGATGGACAGTGATCCCAAGCGGCTGCTGCAGATTCTTAAAAACCTGTTGTCCAATGCAGTGAAGTTCACCTCGCAGGGCCATGTGGAGATGCGGGTTGGCCTCGCCACCCGGGGCTGGAGCCCCGATCACCCGGCGCTTCGTCAGGCGCAACAGGTGGTCGCCTTTGCGGTCGAGGACACCGGCATTGGCGTGTTGCCAGAAAAGCAGCGTCTGATCTTCGAGGCCTTTCAGCAAGCGGACGCTGGCACCTCGCGTAAATACGGTGGCACCGGTCTTGGCCTTGCCATCAGCCGCGAGCTGGCTGTGTTGCTGGGCGGAGAGATACGGCTGACCAGCGTTCATGGCGAAGGAAGCGTCTTCACGCTTTACCTGCCGGTTCACTATGCCGGTCCTGACGGTACCGCGATGGTCAAGCGTGAGGATGCAGCAACCACCACCACGGTCCGGTCCGTGATGGCAATGCCTGCCGCCCGTGAGGAGCATATTGCCGACGACCGCGAGAGCATCGTGACCGGCGATGCGGTGTTCCTGATTCTGGAGGATGACCCCCACTACGCGCGCATCCTGCTGGGCCTGGCCCGCGACAAGGGTTTCAAGGGCCTGGTCGCAACCAAGGGCGCACACGGGCTGGCGCTGGCGCGGCAATACCGGCCTTCGGCTATCTCACTTGATATTTTTCTGCCCGACATGCTGGGCTGGACGGTGCTCAATCAGCTCAAGCTTGACCCGGAAACCCGTCACATACCGGTTCAGATCGTGACGATGGAAGAAGAAAGGCAGCACGGGCTGGCGCACGGCGCTTTCTCCTATTTGGTCAAGGAACCGACCACAGCCGGGCTGGAAGCGGCGTTCGAGCGTATCAGGAAGTTCACCTTTCCACGTACCAAGCGTCTGCTGATCGTCGAGGATAACGATATCGAGCGGGACGCAGTTGTCGAGCTTCTGGGTTATGACGACATTGAGACCGTGGCAGTGGGTACGGGTGAGGAAGCGCTGGCGGAAATGCGTGGCGAAATGTTTGACTGTGTCGTGCTTGACTTGCGTCTGCCCGACATGACGGGCTTCGAACTGCTGGAAAAGATACAGGCCGAGCCGATGCTGTCTAGCATTCCCGTCGTGGTGTTCACCGGAAAAGACCTTACCAGGGATGAGCAGGCCAAGCTGCAATCCATGGCCAAGAGCATTGTCCTGAAAGACGTGCGCTCGCCGGAGCGTCTGCTCGATGAAACTGCCCTGTTCCTGCACCGGGTGGTGACCGCATTGCCGACGCAGAAACAGGCCATGCTTGACCGGTTGCACAACTCATCGGAGGTGTTGCGCGGCCGCAAGGTGCTGGTCGTCGACGACGACGCCCGTAATATTTTTGCGCTGACCTCGGTGCTTGAAAACCATGATGTCGAGGTCATCAGTGCCACCAACGGGCGCCAGGCAATCGAGATCATCGAAAAAACGGATGACCTGGCCATGGTGCTGATGGACATCATGATGCCGGAAATGGATGGCTATGAAACCATGCGCGAGATTCGCCAGCGGCCCGGCTTCCGGACCCTGCCCATACTCGCCCTGACTGCCAAGGCCATGAAGGGCGACCGCGAAAAGTGTCTGGACGCAGGCGCCAGTGACTACATCGCCAAGCCTGTCAATACCGATCAGCTGCTGTCCCTGATGCGTGTCTGGCTCTTCCGTTAAAGTCGTACGTTGCTTATCGAAATGGCCCGGCCGATGCGTTACCCTTTTTCGCGATTTTCATGCCCCAGTTCCGTCGCCCGGTGCTGTGACAGCGGGCGCTTTCTGCCATGAAAAGGGAGCGCGCGATGCCCGAAGAGCCGTCAGCTGGCGGGGCGGGGTCCATCGCAAAACGGGACGGCCAGGCGGGTCCAGATGCGCAGCCCGCAGAGCTGCGCCAGTCGAATCACCTGCGCGTCAATATTCTGGTGGTCGACGATGAGCCGAGGAATCTGGCGGTTCTGGAAACCGTGCTGGACGACCCCGGCTATCGACTGGTGCCCGCAAAATCGGGCAACGAAGCCTTGCTGGCCTTGATGGCGGAAGAGTTCGCCGTGCTGGTGCTTGACGTGAGGATGCCCGACATGACCGGGTTTGAGCTTGCGCAGCTGGTCAAGGAGCGCCGAAAAACCGCCCGTATCCCGATCATCTTTCTGACCGCTTACTACAACGAGGACCAGCACGTTCTTGAGGGGTATGGCAGCGGCGCGGTCGACTACCTGCACAAGCCGGTCAACGCCGCTGTGCTGCGGTCCAAGGTGGCGGTGTTTGCCGAGCTGTACCGCAAAAACCGGGCGCTGGAACTGGCCAATCTGGCATTGCTCGGCGAGGTCACGGAACGCCGGCGTGCCGAATTGCGCCTGAGTGAGCTCAACGAGTCGCTGGACCGCCGGGTGCAGGAGCGCACCCAGGCACTCCACGCCAGCGAAGAGCAACTCAGGCAGGCCAACCGCCGCAAGGACGAGTTTCTGGCGACCCTGGCGCATGAGCTGAGAAATCCGCTGGCACCCATGCGCAATGCGGTGCAGGTGCTTCGATTGCAGGGCGTGGGCGCAACCGAGCTGGAGTGGGCGCCCAACATCATCGACCGGCAGGTCCAGGCCATGAGCCGGCTTATCGATGACCTGATGGATGTGAGCCGTATCGACCAGGGCAAGATCGAGCTGCGTCTGTGCCGTGTGCAGCTTCTGCATGTTTTGCGCGATGCGATTGAAACCAGCCGCCCCCTGATCGATGAATGCGGTCACCGCTTCACGCTGAGCATGCCGGACGAGAAATTGTGGCTGAGCGCAGACGCCGTACGTCTTGCCCAGGTGTTCATGAACCTGCTCAACAATGCTGCCAAATACACCGACAATGGCGGTGCGATTGATCTGGCGGTTCGCCATGACGGCAAGGAAGCGCTGGTCACCGTCACCGATACCGGCATCGGCATTGAGGCTGAACGGCTCGAAAGCGTTTTCACGATGTTTTCGCAGGTCGAGGCTGCGCTGTCCCGCTCGCGGGGAGGGCTCGGTATCGGCCTCACGCTGACGCAGCGACTGATTGAAATGCATGGCGGCAGCGTGACCGCGCACAGCCAGGGCCTCGGCCACGGTAGTGAGTTTGTGGTCCGCCTGCCGCTGATTGGCGTAGGTGCCGATGTATCGGCGACTGCTCCTGCAGCACCGCTTGCAGCCGGCGATGCTGTGGTCGCACCCAGCCTGCGAATTCTGGTGGCGGATGACAACAATGACGCGGCAGCTACCCTTGCGCTGTTGCTGGAAATCATGGGGCATACCGTGCAACAGGTTCATGATGGCGAGGAAGCAGTGACAGCAACGGCTGCGTTTGATCCTGAACTGGTGCTGCTCGACATCGGCATGCCCAAGCTAAATGGCTATCAGGCTTGCCGCCAGATTCGCCTGCAGCCCGGCGGCGCCACGCGCATGATGGTGGCGGTTACTGGCTGGGGCCAGCCCGGTGATCTGCTCGCGTCACAGGCTGCCGGCTTCGACCATCATCTGGTCAAGCCACTGGATCCGGATGCGCTGGAGGAGCTGATCGCGGGCTTTGCCAATAATCGTGACGCCAGTTAAACCCGATTACTGCCTGGGGCGCAGGGGCCAGCATGCATGGTTGATTTCGATCTACAGCTTTGCCGGGCGGGACAGCCCCAGCTTGGCGGCTGACGACTGCGGTTTTACGCGTGTGCCGCCGGGCCAGCATCCAAAGCGGACTTTTCCTTGATGTACCGCGCCAGCAGTTCCTTCGCATCGGTATCGGTTAAATCACTGGACGCGAAGTACGCCCTCATCCGGTCTGCTGTCTGGTAGCGCTTTACATAACGGGGACGTAACAGCGGCGTCGGATGAAAGACATCCTGCTCGCTCGACAAATCGAAGGCGGCTTCATGAAACTGACCGCCCAAACAAACCACGTGCATCTTTTTGCTCCTGTATCAATGCGCCCAGAGTAATTGTGATAGCGGTGGGAAGGCGTCACGCGAAGGCGCCAACTGCTGTCGGTAAACGCCTACCTGCACGCGGCTGCGCCTGGTTTAATGTCCAGCAAGCTGCGGCCCGCATGCAGCGCTATCTTCCCCAGGTCTGGCTTTCTTCTCAAAGGCTCTCTGCGTGATCTTTGTTTCCAGCATGCGCCTTGCACGGCTGATCATCGTCTGGCTGGTCACGGCTGCAAGCACGGCTGCCTATGCATTCGACCTCACTGTCACCGTGCTGGGCGCGGCGACTGCGAGAGGTAGTGTCAGAACCGCCCTGTACACGGCATCGGACTGGCTGAAGGACAGCCCAAGTACACCGTCACAGTCTGCGCCGGCACTATCGGAGGGCACGCGGCTGGTCTACCGCGGACTGCCTGCCGGACGGTACGCCATTTCGGCGTTTCACGATCAGAACGACAACCGCACGCTGGACACCTATCCGCTGGGCATACCCCGCGAGGCCTACAGCTTCAGCCGTGACGCGCGCGGTGTTTTCGGGCCACCGGCCTTTTCCGATGCGGCATTCGATCTGCATCAGGATGCAGCCATCGTTGTGCATTTGCGTTGAACCGGGCAGGTGGCGCCATGCGGTCTAATGGTGAGCCGATTCACTAACGACAAGCGCCTACACCCGGTGGTGCAGGTTTGCCTCGCCAAATCCGCGTTACAAGCTCATGCTGACGGCTTCACAGGCAATAGACCCTGTTCCTGTTTTGTTCCATCTATGGGGCGGCCGACCTGCTGGTGCCTCCTGTCGATGGCACGCATCCCTGCGCATTTCCGAAAGTGCTTGATGAAGCCTCGCCTGCCGAACCGCCTACCTCTGCATCCATGATCGAGATCAAGCACCAGGAAAGCCAGCACCGCTACGGGGCTTTTGTTGACGGCCAGCATGCCGGTTTCTGCCAGTATGAACTCGCGGGCAATACCGTCACTTTCACCCATACCGTCGTGCGGCCAGAATTCGAAGGCCAGGGCATTGGTTCGTCGCTGGCTGTTTTTGCGCTTGAAGACTGCCGTGCGCGCCGGCAACAAGTGGTGCCCGAATGTTCGTTCCTGCGCCAGTACATCGACAGGCATGGCGAGTTTCACGATCTGCTGGCGTCATCGGGTGACAGTACATGAGACCACTACAGACGTGCAGCCCGCCTTCAGCCTACGCCTTTTTCCACGTGATGCAACACAACCCGGATGACGCAGCCCATGCCAAAACTTAAAAAACCCTTTTCAATGATCCGGGAGTTTCATCTGGCCGACTGGTTCACGCTGGCCAATGCCGTCTGCGGTACCGGCGCTCTGTTTTCCATGATGACCTACCTGCAGACCAACGATGTGAGGCATGTCTACTTTGCCTGCGCGCTGGTGGTGGCTGCCTTAATTTTTGATGTGTTCGATGGGCGCATTGCCCGCTGGCGGCAAAAAACCTCGGCCATGGGCCGCGAACTTGACTCGCTGGCAGACATCATCTCTTTTGGCGTCGCGCCCGCGGTGATTGCCTACGGCTGCGGCATGCAGGGCTTGTATGACCGTGTCATCCTGACCGCTTTTGTCGCTTGCGGCGTATCGCGTCTGGCGCGCTACAACGTGACCGCCGAGTCGCTCTCAGACGCCGACAACAAGGTCAAGTACTTTGAAGGAACACCTATCCCCACTTCACTGGCGCTCGTCATGGTGATGTGGGTTGCCGCCTGGCAGGGCGCGCTGGGCGATTCGCTCTGGTTCGGCACTATCCATCTGGCCGGCTTCACGCTGCACCCGCTTGTGCTGCTGTTTGCGCTGTCGGGTTCGCTAATGGTCAGCCGCATCAGAATTCCCAAGCTGTAATCCAACCGCAACCGCAACCGCAACTGCCCAGCTGCCGCGATGCCCTCGTCAGCGGATCACAGATGTGGTCTGCAAATGCGGTTCTCGCAGCGGCTGCGCCGAATACCGCGTTGCACTCCCGGTTTTGCCATCACCGCTTGCACGACCGGCAAGCGACTGGCTTGACGCCGATGCCAGGCCGCCGTAAAGCTGCATGACGGTCTTGACGTAGTTTTGGGTCTCGGGGTAGTTCGGTATTTTGTTGCCCGCGCGCTGCACCGCGCCTTCACCCGCGTTGTAAGCGGCCAGCGCCAGTTCCAGCCGCCCCGGAAACATCTTGATGAGGTCTGCAAGATAGCGCGCACCGGCCCTGATATTCGTCTTCGGGTCGGTCAGTTTCTTCTCAACCGTCGCGCCCTTGCCGGCCCTGACGCCATAGCGCTCGGCAGTTGGCGGTATCAGCTGCATCAAACCGACCGCACCCTTGGGGGAAACCGCGCCGGCATTGAAGCCTGACTCGGCAGTGATCAGGGCCTTGAGCAGGGAGTAATCGATGCCATGGGTTCGGGATGCCTCCCACAATATCGGGCTGACCGTCTTGTAGGTTTTGGACTGGTCATAGAAAACCTGCAGCTTGGGCGACAAGGGAACCACTGTACGTACAAGGCCGCCAGGGGGTTGCGCCAGGCCTGGCTCGACGGTGTCCAGGGGACTGGCTTGCGCCATTGCGGTTGGGCCGGTGCGTTTGTAGGGCTCAACGGTATCGCTCAACAGCAGCTCATAGCGCTCATCCAGCCGGGATTCGGCAAAGTGCGGCATGCGGTCCGCGTCCACATACCCCCAGATGTCGGCCTGCGCTGGCGCGGCCTGCAGCAACAGCAGCAGTGTGGCGCCCAGGCTGAACGGCAGCGCCCTGCGGTGTCGGTGACGTCCCACGCGAGGAGGGCCAGCTCCTGCCGAAGCCCTAGGAATAAGCCAACGAAAAGGCGGTTGCTCGCCGCGTCTGTGTGTGGGGTTTCTGGTAACGATGCTGCGCTCCTGAAGAGGGACCGGCGGCAACTGTGGGTTGCCCGCAAGCATCCACCTTCCGTTAACAGACCGAAACAAAAGGACAGCCAATGGCGCATTTCCCTGGAAGCGCATTCCGACAGCTGCTCAACAGCTTGCGGCCTCCTGTCCAGCTTCATCGCCACCAGTTGAGCTTCACACGGCTTCGCGTAGCGCCGCTCGCGCTATGGCTTTTTGTATGCCGGCGAAGCGGCGGCTCGCACAGCTCAGCGCCGTCGAGCTTCTTACGCGCTGTTGCCAGAAACCCGTGTTTGCCCTTCCATGCCGCACACCCAGCAACCGTCGGGGTATTGAGCATCGCCAAAGCTGTCTCACACACCACCAGTCCAGGCTTGAGAGGGTGGCAGGCCGCTGGCCGCTGGCTGCTTGCTGCTGGTGCCTGGCCGGCGATGTTGGTGTCAGCGGGATGCTGCGCCGCGAGAGTCTAGGTGTCCATGAAGTGCCGCCGCAGAAGATTTGCGCAGCCGCAAAGAGATGCTTGCAGCTGCCGTTTCTTGGCGGTAACAAGTTATTACGCCATGGGCAGGCGGCGAATTGCCAGTGCGTATTCTCCTGCGCGTAGGGCGAGATCAGTGCGCAGCCATGCGAGGCGGGGCAATTGATGCTTGGGCTTGCGCATCGATTCGCCTTTGCCCGGCTTCAGGCCAGTGCGCGCCGGACTCAGTTGTCCTTGACGTCCGTTTTCCGGATCGCGGCTCGCGTGTACTCGGTCAGAAAATCCAGCAGCGCGCTGGTACGTTTGGGGATGAACTTGCGGCTTGGCAGGGCCGCGTACAGCGTGTTGCGGCCGGTGATCCATGGCGCCAGCACACGCCTCAGCTCACCGCTGTTCAGGTGCCGGGCGACCAGGTCTATCGACTGACCAGTGATGCCGCCGCCATCCACGCAGGCCCTGATCAGGGTGTCGGTATGGTTGACCAGCATGGCCGGCTGCAGCGCAACCTCGATCTGGCGATTGTCCTCGGCCGGTTCGTCAGGCGCCAGGTCATGTGCTTGTTGGCGGCCTGCTTGATGCGCATGCAGCGGTGATGGATCAGGTCTTCAGGGCGCTCCGGCACGCCGTGCTTGTCAAGGTAGCCGGGAGACGCGCACAAAACGCGGCGCTACTCTGACCGCGCACCCACCCGCGCTTTTTTGCGGGCTTCATACCGGCTCATCAGCGGTGTCACGGAAACCCCGTGCAGCACCACGGACGCCACCACCACCGCCACGGTGATCGATAGCAGCAACTGTGCCAGTTCAGGCTCGACGCCATGGTTGATGGCGTACAGCAGGTAATACAGCGAGCCGATGCCGCGAATGCCAAACCAGGCGATCAGCCCGCGCTGGTTGCCCTTGACCTGAGTGCCTATCAATCCCACGCCTACCGACAGCGGCCGGATCACCAGGAACAGCAGGGGAATAAACCACAGCACCTCGGCCCGAAACTCGACGGACGCCATGAGCACGCCAACCGCCAGCACGATGCCGACTTCGACAAAGCTCTCCAGCTGGGTGTTGAAGCGCTGCACCGCGAGCATCATTTGCGCCGGGGCCTCGGGGCCGGTGGCTTGCCGGATGCTGGCTTCGGCGTCGTCGCTGTCGCCAGCGCTGGCGCTGGCGTCCGGGTCGCTGAGCTGGCCATCGCCGGGTGCGGCGGCTGGCGCGGAGAAGGGTGCCGGGGCAGACGGCTTTTCACCCACACGCTGCAAGGCCAGCCCGGCCGCAAACACCGCGAGAAAGCCGTAGGTGTGCAAGTACAGCGCCAGGCCGTAGGTGAGGGCAATCAGGCCCAGCGCGATGAATTCGTCCGAACCCAGCGCTTCGCGGTGGCGCATGCGCAGGTACAGAATCAAGCGGCCGACCAGCGCGCCCATGGCCGCGCCCAGCCCCAGCCCGCCGGCAATTGCCCACAGCACATCGACTGCCCACCAGCGCCAGCCCCAGTCGCCCAGCGCATGCAGGCCCAGCAGGCCCAGGCCCAGAACCACCAGCGGAAAGGCGGTGCCGTCGTTCATGCCGCCCTCGCCAGTCAGGCCAAAGCGCAAACGGTCACGGTCCTGGGTATCGGCCACCTGCACGTCGGACGCGAGCACCGGATCGGTCGGTGCCAGTATGGCGCCCAGCAGGACAGCGCCACCCAGCGACATGCCCAGCCCCCACACGCCCAGTGCCGTGACACAAGCTACCGTCACCAGCATCGACACCGTGGCCAGCT
>JAQGNE010000004.1 GCA_028291985.1 Polaromonas sp.
GAGATGCTGCCGGCGGCCAGCCGGGCGGCCAGTTGCGCCACGCCGAGGTCGTGCAGGTCCAGGTTCAGGGGGCGGGGGGAGGACAGGCTGCTCATTCGATCACTTTCGGCACAAGGAACAGGCCGCGCTCGACGGCCGGGGCGCTGGCCTGGCTGGCCTCGCGCTGGTTCGGTTCGCTGGCGATGTCGTCGCGCAGGCGCAGGGCGACGTCGCCCAGCAAGGCGGCCGGGTGCGCCAGCGGCTCCACGCCGTCGGTGTCGACCGCGTCCATCTGCTCGACCAGCGCGAAAAACCCGTTGAGCTGGCGCAGGGTGTGTTCGGTTTCGTCGGGCCGGAGTTGCAGCCGCGCCAGGTTGGCCACGCGTTCAATGTCTTTAAATGTCAATGCCATGGGACTTGTGAGGTAATGCGAAAGAGGGAGAAACGGGCCGGAAATGCGGCTTGGAGCCAGGAGCTGAAACCAGTTGTAACGCCTAAAAAACGGGCATTGCACACAGATGATTTCACAGGGATGCGTTATTATCCCGCCTTTGGCGTGAATTCAAGCCCTGATCCACCCTTTAGGCGCTTTTTGGACGCTTCAAACAGGTTGCGCAACCTGATCCTCCACGTTCTCCCTTTCGACTGCTGATTAATAATAAAAGGCGATGCGGCAACGAAGTCTGCCCATGCCCCAACCGGATTTCTGAACATGTTTGAAGTATTCCGTCGGTACTTTTCCACCGACCTGGCGATTGATCTGGGCACCGCCAACACCCTGATCTTCGCGCGCGACAAGGGTATTGTGCTGGATGAGCCGTCAGTGGTCGCGATCCGCCATGAAGGCGGTCCCCACGGCAAAAAGGTCATTCAGGCCGTCGGCCGCGAAGCCAAGGCCATGCTGGGCAAGGTGCCCGGCAACATCGAGGCGATTCGCCCGATGAAGGACGGCGTGATCGCCGACTTCGTCATCACCGAGCAGATGATCAAGCAGTTCATCAAGATGGTGCATCCGCGCCGCCTGCTCACGCCCAGCCCGCGCATCATCATCTGCGTGCCCTGCGGCTCGACGCAGGTCGAGCGCCGCGCCATCAAGGACGCGGCCGAGGCGGCCGGCGCCGCCGCCGTGTACCTGATCGAGGAACCGATGGCCGCCGCGCTGGGCGCGGGCCTGCCGGTGTCGGAAGCCAGCGGCTCGATGGTGGTCGACATCGGCGGCGGCACGACCGAGGTCGGCGTGATCTCGCTCGGCGGCATGGTCTACAAGGGCAGCGTGCGCGTCGGCGGCGACCGCTTCGACGAGGCCATCATCAACTACATCCGCCGCAACTACGGCATGCTGATCGGCGAGCCGACGGCCGAAGCTATCAAAAAGCAGATCGGGTCGGCGTTTCCCGGCTCTGAAGTCAAGGAAATGGAAGTCAAGGGCCGCAACCTGTCTGAAGGCGTGCCGCGCAGCTTCACCATATCCAGCAACGAGATTCTCGAAGCCCTGACAGACCCGCTGAACAACATCGTGAGCGCCGTCAAGAACGCGCTGGAGCAGACCCCGCCCGAACTTGGCGCCGATATCGCTGACCGCGGCATGATGCTGACCGGCGGTGGGGCGCTGCTGCGCGACCTGGACCGCCTGCTGGCCGAGGAAACCGGCCTGCCGGTGCTGGTGGCTGAAGAGCCGCTAACCTGCGTGGTGCGCGGCTGCGGCATGGCGCTGGACCGCATGGACCGCCTGGGTTCTGTCTTCACGTCCGAATAGCGCACCTCACCCTGCGACAGGGCTCGTACCCCTGCCTTGACCGGGCTACAAGCGACCCATGCCTTTAGGAACCCTAGACCGATCGCCGCCGCCCTTTTTCAAGCAGGGCCCGTCGGCCCTGTCCAAGCTGGTGGTGTTCAGCGCGTTGTCGCTCTTCATGATGGTGGCTGACACGCGGTTCGACATCATGAATCCGCTACGCGCCGTGGTGGCAACCGCCCTGTACCCGGTGCAATGGCTCGCCCTTCAGCCGATACGCGCAGTGATCGGCAGCAGCGAATACTTGACCAGCGTGTCCCAGGCCAACTCCAACAGCGATGAGGCACGCAAAAAGCTGGCGCTGCAGTCGCTGCGTGCCGGACAGGTCGAGCAACTGCTGTATGAAAACAACCGCCTGCGCAAACTGCTCGAGCTGCGCGGCCAGCTCACCACCAGCGTCACGGCGGCGGAGGTGCTCTATGACGCGGCAGACCCCTACACCCGCAAAGTCGTCATCGACAAGGGTCTGACACACGGCATCGAGCTCGGGTCGCCCGTGCTGGACGAATCGGGCGTTCTGGGCCAGGTAACGCGCGTTCATCCACTGGTCAGCGAGGTCACACTTGTCATTGACCGGGAGCTCGCCATACCGGTGCTCAATGTCCGTACCGGGGCACGCAGCGTTGCCTACGGCGAGCCGTCAGCAGTCGCCGGACAGGCGGGAGGCGGCCTTGAGCTGCGCTTCATGGGCAGCAATTCGGATGTCCAGCAGGGCGACCTGCTCACCACCAGCGGTGTCGATGGCGTCTATCCGCCAGGATTGCCGGTGGCCAAAATCAGCCGTATCGAACGTCGCGCCGAATCTGCCTTTGCCAAGATCTACTGCACACCGCAGGCGCTGGTTGAAGGTGCGCGCTATGTAATGGTGGTGGCGCCGGTGTCCAACCAGGTACCGCCACGTCCCGATCCTGCGGTGGTCAAGCCACCGGCCAAAAAAGGCCCTGCCAAATGACGCGCCGGAAGCGGAAAACATGATCATGCGCTCCGGCCAGCAGTTGCTGCTGCCCGCCAATCCGCTGTTTATCTGGGCCAGCCTGATCGTTGCGCTGCTGCTCGATATGCTGCCGCTCGGACGCATCGCCTGGATGCCGGATTTTCTGGCGCTGGTGCTGGTGTTCTGGAATGTGCACCAGCCGCTGCGCGTCGGTATTGGCGTGGCCTTCATGTTTGGGCTTGGCATGGATGTGCACCAGGCGTCGCTGCTCGGCCAGCATGCCTTGTCATACACCGCGCTCAGTTTTTTTGCCACCATGATCCATCGGCGCCTGCTCTGGTTCAGCGTTCCGTCGCAGGCGGTGCAGGTGCTGCCCCTTTTTGCGGTGGCGCATGGCGTCGAGCTGATCATTCGCATGATTGGCGGGGGCATCTTTCCAGGCTGGATCATGCTGCTGGCCCCAGCGCTTGAAGCACTGTTATGGCCGGTGGTCAGCATCCTGCTGCTGGTGCCGCAGCGCCGCGCTCCGGATCCGGATGCGAATCGACCGCTCTAGACGTGGCCCGCCTGCTCTGAATTGTCCCCGCGGGCCGGTAAGTCGGCAAGGCGAACGACAATTGGAGCGCTTTCCCTTTCAAACAGCGGCCGCGGAACTGGCTTTGCCAGGCCGCAGGCGCAGCGGCCCGCTCGAGGGGCAGGGCGCTACACGCTAGCGAGCAACCGTGGGGGCAATATCCAGATGACTGAACTCAGAAACATTGAAGCGGACCTGTCGCGCTTTCGGGCGCGGGTGCTGGTGGCCAGCCTGGTGGTGGTGGGCGCGTTTTCATTGCTGGCGGCACGCCTGGTTTACCTGCAGGTGTATCGCCACGCTGACCTGAGCGAGCAGGCTGAAAGCAACCGCACCGCCATTGTTCCCATCGTGCCGAACCGCGGGTTGATCCTGGACCGCAATGGCGTGGTGCTGGCGTCCAACTACTCGGCCTACACGCTGGAGATCATGCCGTCCAAGGTTGACAGCATCGACGACACCATTGCCGCGCTGGAAAAAGTCGTCGACATTCAGCCACGTGACAAGCGCCGTTTCAAGCGCTTGCGCGAAGAGGCCCGTAACTTCGAGTCGCTGCCGATACGCACCCGCCTGACTGATGAGGAAGTGGCGCGTTTTGCCGCGCAGCGTTTCCGTTTTCCGGGCGTCGATATCAAGGCGCGGCTGTTTCGCAGCTACCCGCACGGCGAGTTGGGCAGCCATGTCGTCGGCTACATCGGCCGCATCAACCAGGCAGAAAAAGAAAAGATCGAGGAAAGTGACGAGGAAGGCAATTACCGCGGCACCGACTACATCGGGAAACTCGGCGTGGAGCAAAGCTTCGAGGCACAACTGCACGGCACCACCGGCGTCGAGCAGGTGGAGACCTCTGCGGGCGGGCGGGCAGTACGCAAGCTGTCGACCAACCCGGCCACGCCGGGCAATACCGTCATGCTGTCGATAGACATCGGTTTGCAAAAACTGGTGGAAGACATGTACGGCGACCGTCGTGGCGCGCTGGTGGCGCTGGACCCGAAAACCGGCGATGTGCTGGCTTTTGTCAGCAAGCCGACCTTTGACCCCAACTTGTTCGTCGACGGCATAGACACCGAAAGCTGGGATGCGCTGAACCAGTCCATCGACAAGCCGCTACTGAACCGTGCGTTGCGCGGCACTTACCCGCCCGGCTCCACCTACAAGCCTTTCATGGCGATGGGCGCGCTGGAAACCGGCACCCGTACCGCTGCACAGACGATTCACGACCCGCTGTACTACATGTTCGGCGGCCGCCGCTTTGGCAGCCCCGAGAACGAAAAGGGCGGCATCATGGACATGAACCGGGCCATCGTCGAATCGAGCAATGTGTACTTTTACTCACTTGCCAATGAGATGGGCGTCGAGAAGATGCATGACTTCATGAAGCCGCTGGGCTTCGGGCAGATCACGGGCATCGACATCCATGGCGAGGTGCGCGGCGTGCTGCCCAACCAGGAATGGAAACGCGGGTTCTTCAAGAAGCCGGAGCAGCAAAAATGGTTCCCCGGCGAAACGATTTCGCTCGGCATTGGCCAGGGTTACAACAGCTTCACCATGCTGCAGCTGGCCCAGGCTACTGCGGTGATTGCCAACAACGGCATCAAGCTCAAGCCCCGGCTGGTGATCGGCACCCAGGATACGGTAACCCGCACGTTGCATCCCTTGCCGCTGGCGCCCGCCGTAAATCTTGGTTACAAGCCGGAAAACGTGGCGGTCATCCGCAAGGGCCTGATAGGCGTCACCCAGACGGGCACATCAGCCAAGGTCTTTGCCGGCGCTGGCTACCTGAGCGGCGGCAAGACCGGCACCGCGCAGGCGGTAGGCATGTCCTCCAAAACCAAATACAACAGCGCCAAGCTTGAGGAACACCAGCGCGACCATGCGTTGTATGTCGCGATGGCGCCTGCTGATAACCCCAAGATCGCGCTGGCAGTAATTGTTGAGAACGCCGGCTGGGGCTCGGGTTCGGCAGCGCCGATTGCGCGTCGCGTGTTCGACTACATGCTGATGGGCCAGTACCCGAGCGAGGAAGACATGGCAGCGGTCAAGAAAGGCCAGGCCGGCCCGCCGATCGGAAAACCTCGCCGGGTCGAAGACATGGCAGCGCAGTTCAATACCGGCGGCACCGCAGCGCTGGACGCCGCGGCAGCGCCTGCCGCAACAGGCCCTGATGCCCAGGCCGCCCCCCCGGTTGAAAAAACCGGCGCTGTCGTCAAGGTCAACGCCAGTAAAAACCCCCAGACCGACGCTGGGAACGCAGCAGTTCCCCGGGAGCGAACGCTGGCCAGGCCGCCTGCACCTGCACCTGTGAAAGCCGGCGTCAGCGGCTCACTGAAAACGCCCGTAAAAGCGCCGGCACCGTCAGCTGCCGGTTCGTCAAGGCCTGACAGCGTTGCGCCAGCGGAGCCGGCAGCCCGCAACTTGCCGCCACAGTGACGCGGACGGCTTGCGGCCGGCCACAAACCGCCGGCCTAGCGCATGAACGCATCGAAGCCGGTCTTCAAAATCAGCGCACTCACCACCACGATAAATACCAGCCGCACAAAGCCAGCGCCATGCTTGAGCGCCAGCCGCGTACCAAGCAGGCTCCCCAGGACATTGGCTACTGCCATGGTCAGCGCGAAATGCCACCAGACATGGCCTTTGTATGCAAAGAGGCCGAGCGCAGCCAGGTTCGTGGCGGTATTGAGCAGCTTGGCTGAAGCCGAGGCGCTCAGAAAGTCGTAGCCCAGCCAGCGCACGAAGAGAAAGACGAAAAAGCTGCCGGTGCCGGGGCCGAAAAAGCCGTCATAAAAGCCGATACCCAGTCCGATTCCGCAGGTGGCAACGGTTTCGGCTGCGCCACTGAAGCGCGGCTTGTGGTGCCGGCCCAGGTCTTTCTTGACCAGTGTGTAGGCGAGCACTGCCAGGAGCACAAAGGGCAGTACCTTGCGCAGGAAGTCGGCAGAAATCACGGTGACCAGCCAGGCACCGACCAGCGAGCCGGCGAACCCGGCCGCAGCTGCAGGCAGCAGGGCGGCCCAGCGCAGGTCGACGCGGCGCGCAAACTGCGCAGTTGCCACCGCCGTGCCCCATACCGACGCGCCCTTGTTGATGCCAAACAGCGTGGCCGGGTGTGTGGTGGGGAAAACCGCAAACAGCGCCGGCACCAGAATCAGCCCGCCGCCACCGACGATTGCGTCCACAAAGCCGGCCATGAGGGACGCGAGAGAGACGATCAGCAGTTCCATGCGGCGGATTGTCTCACTGGCTTCAACCGTCGAGGCGCTATTAAATCAGTAGCAAATACCCCTCGCAAACAAAGGGCAGGAGACATACTTGGGTAACAAAAAAGACGCTTCCTGCACCAGCAGGCCAGCCATAAAAAAAGCGCTGGGGTGACCAGCGCTTTGGCAGAAAAGAAACTTGTGGATGCTTCAGTGCCGTTAACTCTTTTGTTTTTTGTCTCGTCTCTTGGAATGTCTCCTCGGCTCCTCGCGCAGAGAGCAGCAAGGCTCGTCGGCAAGAACCCTACTGTAGCTGTCGCACCGGCTCAGTGCATTGGGGCTTTCCCCACTCGTTTACTGAGCGCTTCGGGCGGCCGCATTGCGCTGGCAAGGCACGCAATGGACGAAGGTCAGCCATTTTGTACGTCGCAGTAGCGCATAAACGCCTCTGAAAACGGGCTTGGGTTCGCGTGTTGATGCTGCTTCAGCGCTGGGTCGGCAGATGTATCAAATTGTTGGCACGACTTATGCCTGTTAGTGCGCAGATCAATCACCACACGGCAGGGCACCTTCTATGCATCACGAACGACTTCGCAGGTGGCTATTTTGCGTATGGGTATTTATCGCACCACTGGCCGCACAGGCACAGGCTGCACCGCCGGAGCCGGTTGCCGCACCGGTTACAACGACAGCGTACGCCCAGGTTCCAGGGGGTATCGGGCTGGCAGTACCACCATCAGCAGCTGTTACTACTGCTGCCGTATCGATCCCGGCGCCGCCGCCCCTCACACGGCCGGGTCTGGTTGATGCCTCAACCCTCAACGGCGCTGACACCGGCTGGATGATGACGTCCACAGCCCTCGTTCTATTGATGACCCTGCCCGGAATTGCGCTGTTTTATGGCGGCATGGTGCGCCGCAAGAGCGTGCTCAATGTGATGGCGTGCGTGGTCGTGACGTGCGCGATCGTGAGCATTCTGTGGTTTGCCGTAGGCTATTCCATCGCCTTCACGCCGGGTAGCGGTGCCACGGGGCACCTTATCGGTGGGGGAGACCGCCTCTGGTTTGCTGGCATGGACTACGTCAAGGACGCCAAGAAGGTTGCTGTGAGCCATATAGCGCCCAATATTCCTGAATCGGTGTACGCCATGTTTCAGTTGACGTTTGCCATCATCACGGCAGCGCTGGTGATAGGGGCCTTTGTCGAGCGCATGCGCTTTGCGGCCGTCGTGATTTTCATGTCCTTATGGACACTGCTGGTTTATGCGCCGATTGCGCATTGGGTCTGGGAGCCGAACGGCTGGCTGGCGCGCCTGGGGGTGCTCGATTTCGCTGGCGGTTCAGTCGTGCATATCAACGCAGGCGTCGCGGGACTGGTCTGCGCTTTTGTGCTGGGTCATCGCCGCGGCTACGGCAAAGAGCCGCTCTCGCCCATTAACCTGGGCTTGACGATGGCGGGCGCCGGGATGCTGTGGGTCGGCTGGTTCGGTTTCAATGCAGGCTCTGCAGTGGCTTCAGATGGCAGGGCGGGCCTGGCCATGGTAGTAACCCATATCGCTGCGGCTGCCGGGGCTCTGTCGTGGATGGGCGCCGAATGGTTCGTCCGTGGCCGGCCGACGCTCCTGGGCTTGTGCTCGGGACTGGTCGCTGGCCTGGTCGCCATCACGCCAGCGGCAGGATTTGTCTCACCGCGGTCAGCTCTGGTGTTTGGGCTGGTCGCGGGCCTTGCCTGCTACTGGGGTGCCACTGGCCTGAAGCGCATGCTCAATGCGGATGACTCGCTGGACGTTTTCGGCGTTCATGGCGTGGGGGGCATCGTGGGCTCGCTGCTGACAGGCGTATTTGCCAGCAGCACCATCTCTGGGGTTGAAGGGAGCGTTCTGACGCAGCTGATCGGTACAGCGTCAGTGGTCCTTTATAGCTTGCTGGCAACTGCCTTCGCCCTTTGGACCACTTCGCTTTTCGTGAGTCTGCGGGTCAGTGAAGCGTCCGAGACTGACGGTCTGGATATTTCCCAGCACGCCGAGCGCCTGGGAAGTTGAGCATCCACCATTCATTGCAAGAGACACCACCATGACTTCAAGCGAAAGAATTGCTATTGCCGCCCACATGCATGTGCTGCTGCGCCGCAAGACGGGACGTGTTACCGACACCGAATGGATGGCCACCAACGTCCAATACGCCGCCGAAATCACCCGGTTTGCGCGTCAAAAATCGATGGAAGACGGGCACGCCGACCTCGCGTCCTGGGCCGACAAGCTGGAGGAAATCATGACTGAGCCAGGCGCGAAGCGCCGTACGCCCTTGGTGACCCTGGTCAAGGACGCACTGAACGCTCAGCCTGTGGCAGCAGGGGCTGCGGGGGCCGTTGGTGACCGGAAAAGCGCACGGTCCATCAACACAGAAAATGAGGTTTTTCCGGATTCCGGCTTTATCGAATCGACATTTGGCACCTTTGGCGACAGCGAGATCCATACAGAGCGCAAGCCGCGTGACGGTGCCGGCCCGCAGTACGTCAAAGGCTTGCGTTAAAAACTACCAGCTAACCAGCTAACCAGCTAACCAGCTAACCAGCTAACCAGCTAACCAGCTGGCCAGGCAGCCGGTTAGCATGGGCGTCGGTGGCTCAAGAGCAAGCTGTCAAATCCCGGCCTGGATCCACTCCGCCGCCTTTTCCGCAATCATCAGCGTCGGCGAATTGGTGTTGCCGCTCGTGATAAGCGGCATTACCCCGGCATCCACCACACGCAGGCCGCGTATCCCGCGCACCCGCAGGTGCGAATCGACGACACCCATGGAGTCATCGGCCCTGCCCATCTTGGTCGTGCCTACCGGATGAAAAATCGTGGTGGCAATGTCGCCAGCCAGCCGGGCCAGGTCTTCGTCAGACTGGAACTGCACGCCCGGCTTGAATTCTTCCGGCTTGTACTTGGCCATCGCGCCCTGGCTAACGATCTTGCGTGTCAGGCGCAGCGAATCGGCGGCCACTTGCCGGTCCTCTGCCGTGCTCAGGTAGTTGGGCGAGATCGCCGGCGCATCGGCAAAGCGCGGGCTTCGAATTTGAACCGTGCCGCGGCTGGTCGGGTTCAGATTGCAAACGCTGGCGGTGAAGGCGTTAAAGCTGTGCAGCGGCTCGCCAAACGCATCGAGTGACAGCGGCTGCACGTGGTATTCGATATTCGGGTACGGCTGGTCTGGCGTGCTGCGGGTGAAAGCGCCCAGCTGCGACGGTGCCATACTCATCGGGCCGGTGCGCTTGAGCGCGTATTCCAGCCCAATGCGCGCCTTGCCCCACATCGAAGCAGCCATGGTGTTCAGCGACAGGCCCCAGGCCTTGTCAGCGTGGATCTTGTAGACCGAGCGAATCTGCAGATGGTCCTGCAGGTTGGCGCCCACGCCCGGGAGGTCCTGCTGTACCTCGATGCCATGCTGCTGCAGCAAGGCGCCAGGGCCGATGCCCGAGAGCTGCAAAATCTGCGGCGAGCCGATGCTGCCTGCGCACAACAGCACCTCGCCGATGAGTCCCCGCTCGCTGGCGGAATCGCGGGTCGCCTTTGCGGTGACATGTTCACTGCCGGTCCAGACCTCGACGCCGGTGCAGCGCTTGGCTCCGTCAGCCTGCGCTTCAACCACCAGCTTGCAGACCTGGGCGCTGGTCCACAGCTCGAAGTTGGGCCGGCCCAGACAGGTCGGGCGCAAGAAGGCGCGTGCCGTGCTCCAGCGCCAGCCGTCTTTCTGGTTGACCTCGAAATAACCCACGCCTTCGTTGCTGCCCCGGTTGAAGTCCTGCGTGGCTGGAATCCCAGCCTGCTGCGCGGCCTCGGCAAACGCGTCCAGCACGTCCCAGCGCAAGCGCTGTTTTTCAACCCGCCATTCACCGCCTGCATTGCGGTGGCGAAGTATTTTTTGATACGGAACATTCTTGTCCTGCATCAGGTGAGGTGCAACGCCGCGCGCGCCATGCATGGCGTCAGCGCCCTTGTAGTGGTCCTCGTGCAGCATGAAATGCGGCAGTGCGTTGTCCCAGCGCCAGGCGGGGTCGCCGGTCAGCTCGGCCCAGGTGTCATAGTCACGCGCCTGGCCCCGCATGTAGATCATGCCGTTGATGCTGGATGAGCCGCCCAGTGTCTTGCCGCGCGGGTAGCGCAGTGATCGGCCGTTGAGGCCGACATCCGGTTCGGTGTTGTAGAGCCAGTCAGTGCGCGCATTGCCGATGCAGTACAGGTAGCCGACGGGAATATGAATCCAGTGGTAGTCGTCCTTGCGGCCCGCCTCGATCAGCAAGACCCGTTTGGACGCATCCGCGCTGAGGCGGTTGGCCAGCAGGCAACCGGCCGAGCCTGCGCCGATGATGATGTAGTCGAAATGGTTGTCGTGGCTGACGTTGTCTGACATGGGCTTGTCTCTTGTCTCGTTGTCTCATGTGGCGGCCGGCAGTCACAGACGTGGCGCGGGTGACAGCATGCATTCTGCCCTCGCCACCTAACGTCTGGCTGACCTGCTGCGGTCGCCGCGTCTTTGCGTTCTGTCTGGCAAACCGGCAGCTGCGGCGCCTCGGGTGGAGCGCTGATCTCGCGCAACCTGGAGCAGTTACCATCGGGCCTTCACGCCACAGGGGGCCTGGCGAAACGCCTTGGCTGCTGGGCCGTGTGCCGGGCGGCCGGCACTTTCAAAGCCAAAAGGTTCTCCTATCGCCATGCACGAATTGACGCCCCGCATCGAGCAGCAGGATTCCGCCGACGGGCGGCTGTTCGTCGTGCATGGCGCGTGGACAGCGGCAGACCTGACCGGCCAGCCGGTGTGGGAGGGCCTGAACAGCCAGCTTGCAGCGATTGCGGGCAGCAGGCAAAAGCCCGCTGCCTGGGACCTCGCTCCGGTCGATCGGCTCGACCACCTGGGTGCGCAGGTGTTGTGGAATCACTGGGGCCGAACCTGGCCGGCCCAACTGAAAGTGGACGACCACCAGCGCGCTGTGCTGGAAACCGTTGCGCGCTTTTCTGCCAGCCCGCTACCGGCCCGCCACAAAAACGACTGGACTGAGCCGCTGGTCGTGCTGGGCAGCCGCCTGCTGGGCCTGCTTGACCATGCAAAAGGGCTGGTGCGGCTGATCGGCCAGCTGCTGTTGGACCTGATGCGGCTGGTGCGGCATCCGCAGGAAGGCCCCTGGCGCGATCTGTCAGGCCACCTGTATCACATTGGCGCGACGGCCTTGCCGATCACCGCGCTGGTTGGTTTTTTGATTGGCGTGGTGCTGGCCTATCTGATTTCCCAGCAGTTGCGGCAGTTTGGGGCCGACGCCTTCATCGTGGATATTTTGGGCATTTCGCTGATTCGCGAACTCGGCCCGGTACTCGCAGCCATCCTGATCGCGGGCCGCTCCGGCTCGGCCATTACCGCGCAGATTGGCGTGATGCGCGTAACGGAAGAACTCGATGCCATGCGGGTAATGGGCATTGCCAAGGGTTTCCGGCTGGTGATGCCGAGGGCGCTGGCGCTGGCGGTCGTCATGCCGCTGATCAGCGCCTGGACCACCATTGCCGCTCTGGGCGGTGGCATGCTCGCAACCCACGCGGCAATGGACATCACGCCGTCGTTCTTTTTCAATGCGCTGCCGGCTGCGGTGGACGTGAGCAACCTGACGCTGGCCACCGCCAAGTCGGTTGTTTTTGGCGTGTTGATCGCGCTGGTCGGCTGCCACTACGGCCTGCGGGTGAAACCCAATACCGAGAGCCTGGGGCAGGGCACTACCGCATCAGTGGTGACGTCGATCACGGTCGTGATACTGGTTGATGCACTATTTGCGGTGATGTTTCGAAACGTGGGAATATGACCCCCACGGTTGCGCAATGCGTGTCGCGCCCTGCCCCCAGAGAGGGTCGCTGCGCCTGTGGCCCGGCCAAGCCGGTTCCACAGCCATTGCTTGAAAAGAAAAAACACATACGCCATGACTGAAGCCGTCGTCGAGATCAAAAAACTGTGGACCGTTTTTCAAAACGGCGAGAAGCAGGCGGTCATTCACAAAGACCTGGACCTGACGGTAGAGCGCGGCGAGGTGCTGTCGCTGGTAGGCGGCTCCGGCACCGGCAAGACCGTGCTGCTGCGCCAGATGCTGGGACTTGAAAAGCCCACCAGAGGCGAGATCACGGTGCTGGGCAAACCTGCTGCCGAGCTGGGCAAGCGCGGCGCCGCCAGCCGGGTCGGCATGCTGTTTCAGCAGGGCGCCTTGTTTTCGGCATTCACCGTTCTGGAAAACATCGCGTTTCCGCTGCGTGAACTCAGAACGCTGCCGCGAGAGTTGATCCGCGAAGCGGCCATGGTCAAGCTGCAGATGGTGGGCCTAAACCCGGACGCGGCTGACAAGATGCCGAGTGACCTGTCGGGCGGCATGATCAAGCGGGTGGCACTGGCAAGGGCCCTCATCATGGACCCGCCACTGCTGCTGCTGGACGAACCCACCGCCGGGCTTGACCCGGACAGCTCGGACAGCTTTTGCGCGCTGCTACGGTCCTTGCACCGCGACATGGAACTGACGGTGGTGATGGTGACGCATGACCTGGACACCCTGTTCGAGCTCAGCACCCGTATTGCCGTGCTGGCCAACCAGAAGGTCATCATCAACGCGCCGCCCAAGGAAGTCGTCGCTTTTTCGCACCCCTTCATTCATGAATTTTTTCTGGGCGAAAGGGGTCAACGTGCGATGGAGCTGATACGCGAATACCCCTTCACCGTTTAGTGCATGCCTATAAATCCATTTTTCGGGCGAACTGCTGCGTTACCCGGTGCTCGCAATCCTCATGTACTCAAGTACATTCCGGTTGCTGTGCGCTGTGCATTTCATCCCGAAAATCTAAATTTCTAGGCATGCACTTTTAGATTTTTGGAAGTCTGATCACTATGGAAAACAAAGCCCATTCCCTGGCCGCCGGCGCATTCGTGCTGGTCGCCACCCTGCTGCTGGGCCTTCTCGGTGTCTGGCTGACCCGCGACACCACCGAGCGCGACTTGTACGAGATGAGTACCAATGAAATCATTTCAGGTCTCCAGCCGCAGGCCACTGTGCGATTTCGCGGAGTGCCGGTCGGCAAGGTCGAGCTGATCGGCTTTGACACCAAGGTGCAGGGCAATGTGCTGATCCAGGTGTCTATCGACAGCAGCGCGCCACTGACCAAATCGGTGTTTGCAACCGTCGCCTCGCAAGGCGTCACCGGCCTGGGCTTCATTCAGCTCGACGACACCGGCAAGTCAACCGAGCGGCTGGTGCCCAATGATGACGACCCGCCGCGCATTCCCATCCAGCCGGGCGGCATCGACAAGCTGCTCAAGCAGAGCGAGGTCATCGCCAACCAGATCGAGCAGGCCAGCACGCGCCTGAACAAGCTGCTGTCGGATGAAAACCAGCAAGGCATCACAGCCGCCATGGGGCAACTCGGTGGCGCGGCCAAAAGCGTGAACGAGCTGGCCACCAGCATGCGCACCACCATGAACGCGCAGCTCGGACCCGAGCGTACCGACATACCGGCGCTGCTCAAGAATCTGGATGCCACCCTCACATCGCTGCGCCGCACCTCTGACCAGGCCAGCGCCACGGTGGCTGAAGTGGGCGTCACCGCCAAACGGCTCAATGAGAAGGGGGGGCCGCTCGACAAGCTCAGTGAAGGCGGTACGGCACTGGCCGCTGGCGTCGAAACCTTCAGCGCGGCAACACTGCCCAAGCTGGGCGAGGTGGCCGACGAAACCGCACGCGCCATGCGCCAGCTGCGCCGCACCGTCAATGCGGTGGATGACAACCCCCAGTCCCTGATTTTTGGCAATGGCGCCCCGTTGCCTGGGCCGGGCGAGCCCGGATTTTCAGCCAATGGAGTGGACCCATAATGGCCTGCATGTCGATGCTCATCCAAGGTCCTTTTGCTACTGGAAAAATAGCTACTGCTTCTCGTACGTATTGGGCTAGAGGCCTTTTCTGTTCAATTTTTGTGTTGACGCTTCTGGCCGGTTGCTCGGCACTGCCTGACAAGCCGCAGCGCGCTGCCATGTACGATTTTGGCCCGGGCCTGGCGCCTGCCGCGCAGGGCGCGCGCCTGGCGCCGCTGCCGCCCCTGGCCATCGGTGATGTGTCCACATCGGGCGGCGCGCTGGACAACACCGCTGTGCTGTACCGCCTGGCCTATGCCGACGCACAGCAGCTGCGGCCCTATTCCCAGGCGCGCTGGGTCATGCCGCCGTCGCAGCTGGTTCGCCAGCGCCTGCGTGACCGGTTAAGCGAACGCCGCACCATCTTCGGCGCCGGCGAAAGCGCGTCGCTCAACCGCAGCCAGAACGCGGTGCTGCCTCGTTTGTTGCGGCTTGACCTGGAGGAATTCAGCCACCTGTTCACAGCACCTGACGCCAGCGTGGGCCTGGTTCGCCTGCGGGCAACGCTGCTGGAAATCACGCCAGCCGGTGAAAAACTGGTTGGCCAGCGCAGCATTGTGGTGCAGCAACCGGCGACCAGCCCTGATGCGCCAGGCGGCGTGCGCGCTTTGATGCAGGCCACCGACGCCGCCATCGAAACGCTTGACCAGTGGCTGCAGCAGCAAGCGCCGGCTGGGTCAGGCGCGCAGTGAAGAATTTGTCTGAAGTGCCTGAAAGTTGCCTGCCGCGTACCACGCCGGTTCCGTCATGAAATCGCTCGCAGAGCAGCTTCAGCTTGCCGGGCTGCAGGTCAGCGGCTGTTGCCTGCCGCTCAGCCATGCTTATGGCGACGACTTCCTGCAGGTTTCGCAACTGCTGCAGGACATGACACCCGCAGAGGCCGATGTGCTGGGCGCGAGCATGCTGCTGATAAGCGCGGAACCCGGCCAGGCCTTGATACGGGAAGGCGATGCAGGTGAGTGGATGCTGCTGGTGCTCAAGGGAACGGTTGACATCACCAAAGCGATTTTTCCGCGGCACGAGGGCGCTGCATCAGATGCCGGCACCGATGCCGGCACTGCGGCGAACGTCGAGCCGGGAGCCGAGATGTTTTCCCGCATTGCCGTCATCGGACGCGGCGCCACGCTCGGGGAAATGTCCATGCTGGACAGCGAACCCCGTTACGCCAGCTGCGTGGCCCTGGAGCCGGTACAAGCCGGCGTGCTGGGCCGCCGCGAGATAGGGCTGCTCATACGTGACCACCCCGGCGTGGGGGCCAAGCTGCTGGTCAAGATCACCCAGCTGATGGCGCGGCGCCTGCGTAATTCGAGCAACCAGTTGGTCAAGCTCATACGGTCAGGTCAGCCACAGAACTGACCGCGAACGCTTGCCAAAAAGTCGATTGGACACTTGAGCATGGCTCAGCTGTCTGATGCCTTCATGGGATGGCCGGCCTCAACCCTTCAGCACCGGAAACAGCTTGCCCAGCCCGTCGGCCATCACCTCAACAGCCAGCGCGGCCAGTATGAGTCCCATCAGGCGTGTCATCACATTGATGCCCGTCTTGCCCAGCACGCGGGCAATCGGCTGGGCCAGTGAAAAACAAATGCCCGTTGCCAGCGCGATGACGAGGCCGTAGCTGACCAGCGTGGTCAGCTGGAAAGCGGTCTTTGCTTTTTCGGCGTAAATCACCACGGTTGACATGGTGGCGGGCCCGGTGAGCAACGGAATCGTCAGCGGCACGACGGCAATGCTAGCCCCGCGCGCTGCCTTGGCCGCACCATCTTCCATCTCATTGGTGTTTGGCTTGGCCTCCGCGGGCTGCGCATTGAGCATGTTCATCGAGCTGATGAGCAGTAGCATGCCGCCGCCGACCTGAAAGCTGGCCAGGGAAATACTGAAAAAACTCAGGATCTGCAGGCCCAGCAGCGCGCTGGCGGCAATCACCACGAAGGCGCTGAAGGATGCGACGATCACGGTGCGCCTGCGCTGCTCGTCCGAGAAGTCCTGCGTGTAGTGGATGAAAAACGGCACGATGGCCAGGGGGTTGACGATGGCCAGTAGCGTGATCAGCGGTTTGAAGTCCATGCATCAGACTTTCAAAAGTAGTGAGGCCAAAGCAGCCAGAAAAGAGCCCGATGGCTGCACGGACCGCACTCCGTACCTGAGCGGGCTTTGTGTGCAAGCAGGTACCGCGCAAACCGGCTTTGCCGGGTCGCAGGCGCAGCGCCTTACAGGTCGAGCTGTGTGCCGCAGCTCTTCTTCGTGCCGTCCAAGCCCGCATGGGCAGGCTCGGCGCTGCGACACCAAGCCCCCCGGCGGCAGGCGCGACATGCGGTGTGCAACCGTGGGGGTCATCTACCGCCGGACACGTCAATGACCGAACCCGTGGTGTAGCCGGCCTTGTCGCCCAGCAGCCACACCACAGCTTCAGCCACTTCATTCGCCGAGCCGGCGCGCTGCATCGGCACCAGTGGCGCCATGTCGCGGGCCCGGTCTGGCAGCCCGCCCGAAGCGTGGATATCCGTCTCGATGATCCCCGGCCTCACCCCGTTTACCCGTATACCTTCGAGCGCCACTTCCTTGGCCAGACCCACGGTGAAGCTGTCAATGGCGCCCTTGGCCGCCGCATAGTCCACATACTGGCCTGGCGACCCGAGCCGGGCCGCCGCGCTGGTCAGGTTGACGATAGCGCCGCCCCGGCCGCCGTAGCGTGTGCTCATGCGCTTGACGGCCTCGCGGGCGCATAAAAAAGAGCCGAACACGTTGATCTCGAACATGCGCTGCCATCGGGCCAGCGACATGCCATCAACCCGGCTGGCCATGTCGACCACGCCAGCATTGTTGACAAGGGCCGTCAGGCGGCCGAACTTGGCATCGACCTTGTCGAACATCG
>JAQGNE010000053.1 GCA_028291985.1 Polaromonas sp.
ACTTGGGACACGATGTTGCGCTGCACCTCGTTGGAGCCGCCGTAGATCGTGGTCTTGCGCATGTTGAAGTAGGTCGATGCCAGCGGTGCATTGCCCACCACACCGCCGGGGAAGCCGCCAAGCGCGCCGGCGGCCGAGTCGCCCTGCCAGCCGGCTTCCATCGCTTCTTCGATAAAGGGCAGGCTGTAAGGGCCGGCCGCCAGCATCATCAATTCGCTGTAACGCTGCTGGATTTCGCTGCCGCGTATCTTTAAAAGACCTGCGATATCCAGCGAATTCTTGCCGGACTTCTCGGCCGACAGGACCCGCAGCACCAGCATCTCCAGTGCCACCACATCAACCTCAAGCTTGGCGATCTCGTCGCGAAAGCGGAAGTCGTCCCAGACGCCTTCGGTTTTTGCAATCCGCTTGAGCCGCTCCAGCTCGCGCTTGGCCCGGTTCACATCGGCGATGTTGGTGCGCTCATGGCTGAGCAGGTGCTTGGCATAGGTCCAGCCCTTGTTTTCCTCGCCGATCAGGTTGTTGGCCGGTACCTTGACATTGTCAAACCAGACCTCGTTGACCTCAGCCTCGCCGTCGAGCAGTTTGATAGGCCTGACGGTCACGCCCGGCGATTTCATGTCGATCAGTAGGAAAGAAATTCCCGTCTGCGGCTTGCCTTCGTTGCTGGTACGCACCAGGCAAAAAATCCATTCACCGTATTGGCCCAGCGTTGTCCAGGTTTTTTGGCCATTGACGAGGTAGTGGTCGCCATCATTTCCGGTTACCCGCTCGGCCTTGCACTTGACCGACGCCAGATCGGAGCCCGAACCGGGCTCGCTGTAACCCTGGCTCCACCAGACATCGCCGCTGGCAATACCCGGCAGAAAACGCTGCTGCTGCTCGGCATTGCCAAACGCCATGATGACCGGTGCCACCATGACCGGGCCGAACGGCACCACCCGCGGTGCGCCGGCCAGCGCACATTCTTCTTCAAACAGGTGTTTCTGCACCGCGTTCCAGCCTGGCCCGCCAAATTCTTTCGGCCACCCGTGGCCAAGCCAGCCTTTTTTGCCCAGAATTCTGGCCCAGCACTGCATGTCGTCACGCGACAGGCGCAGGGCTCGATGTACCTTGTCCGAAATATCTTTGGGCAGGTTGGCATGAACCCATGCGCGAATCTCTTCGCGAAATGCCTGCTCTTCGGGCGTAAAGGCCAAGTCCATGAATCGTCTCCTTGAATGCTTGCGGGGGTCGGTTGCGCGGTCGCGTGTGGCGGCTGTTTTTAGCACGAATGTGCTTTTTTGGCGTGTCAAAGCGGCGACTGAGAATGACGCAGGGCTATTCCATCCGCCCTGACGCCACTACAGCCGGCTCCAGTGCGATGCCCAGCTGTTCGCTGATGCTGACGATGTAGTTGCGCAGCACTGCGTTCTCGGCCCTGACCTGCGCCACCGCATTCTCAAGTGCGGTGACGCGGGCCAGCATGTCCGAGGCATGGGCACCGGCCGTAACAGGGGCGGCCATTGCCTGCAGATCAGGCTCACCGCACAACAGGTGTACCCAGCGTTGCTCGCGCGCGCCGCTCTGGCGCGGCAGCTTCATCACCATGGGCTGGCCGCCTTCTTCGCCGCGCAGCTCCAGCTGTTGCAGTACGGCTTCCAGCGCAGCTGCATCGGCAAAGCGGTACCAGCGCTCGCCGCTGGCGCGCAGCTCTGCCGGCGTTTGCGGCCCACGCAGCATCAGCAGGCCCATGACCACCGCCTGCGCTTCACTGACCGCAGCGCCGCGCTGAAAGTTGTGTTCGTAGCGCGGCACGCGGCTGGAGCTTCCCTCAAACACCAGACTTTGTTTCTTGAGGCTGTCAATCGCGCTGCGTGCCTCGTCGTCGCCCACTTCCATCAGCGGCTCTCGGCTGGTCTTCTGGTTGCATCCGAGAACAATCGCGTTCAGGCTGAGCGGATAGCTGTCCGGCACGGTGCGGGCTTTTTCCATAAGCGTGGCCAGCACGCGTGCCTCGATAGGGGTGAGTATTTTGATGGTCATAAACTAGCGGGTTACGCTTTGTTAAGCGAATTTCTGGATGGAATGGGCTCGACGGTATGACAAGCGGCATGAAAAACATCGTGATTCTGATCTCGGGCGCCGGATCCAACATGCAGGCGATTGCCAAAGCCGCGGAGCAGGAGCGCTGGGCCAAAACCCTGAGTGCCCGCATCGCCTGCGTCATCAGCAACAAGCCCCAGGCCCCCGGTCTGGCGGCTGCCCGCGATCTGGGTATTGCCACACAGATTGTTGACCACCAGCAGTATGCGTCGCGGGAACACTTTGATGCTGCCCTGCAGCTTGCCATCGACGCCTGCCAGCCGCACCTGGTGGTGCTGGCCGGTTTCATGCGCATTTTGACGCCAGGCTTCGTGGCGCACTACGAAGGGCGCCTCGTCAACATTCATCCATCGTTGTTGCCAGCGTTTGCGGGCCTGAACACCTATCAGCGGGCGCTGGATGCGGGATGCAAGGTTGCGGGCGCCACGGTGCACCGGGTAACCGCAGATCTGGACCATGGCCCCATCATCGCGCAGGCGGTGGTGCCGGTGATGCCGCAGGATACTGCCCGCATGCTGGCCGCGCGCATTCTGGTGCAGGAGCATCTGATGTATCCCAAAGCCGTGCGCGCCTTGCTGTCCGATTGACGGGTAAGGCTGGCGCCGGAGAGCCCGTCAATCAGCGCAGCGGTTACATGTTCTTGCATCTTCACCGCTACCCGCCGATTGGTTTGCTCATCCATCGGGCCCTTGAAGCCGTATCAGTGAGAGCCTCTGAATCAACTTGATTCAGGCCGTTTGCTGAAGGGATTTCCATGCTCACAAAGCACAAGTTTGCATCCATTGGCCTGGTCGACACGCTCAAAAGCGCTTGTCTTTTCACCGTGTTTGCACCAACCAATAACGCCTTCGCGGCCTTGCCTGCCGGCACTGTAGACACCCTGCCGAAGCCTGAAAACAAGCCCATGCTGACTGGCTTCCCTACCTATCACGTAGTGGCAGGCAAGATGGAAATGGCAGCACTGGACAAGCCCATCGCCGCCGGCGGCGGCAAGGCCACACTGAAGACTGTGGCTGGCGGCAACGTGGTGGCCACCAGCGGCAACGGCGGCCTGACACTGACAGATGAAAAGGGCGGCATGTCCAAAGTCACTATCTCTGATGTGTACCAGTCCAGCGGCGTGATCCACGTGGTCGACAAGGTTTTACTGCCCAAATAGTAAAATCGGCAGTCAATAGAAAAAGCCGCCATGGAGTTGCATGGCGGCTTTTTTGTGGGCGCCTGAAATTTATTGCACGACGGTGTTTCGCAGCATGCCGATACCGTCAATGCTGCATTCGACGATGTCGCCCGGCTGGTTATAGCCTTTGGCTGGTATCAGTTGTTCGCCATCTTCAGGCGGCATCCAGTTGCCGCCAAGCTCTTTGTCTGACGACCAGGCAGTGCCGGCGGGCGTGCCGGTGATGATGACCATACCGGGACGCAGCGTCAAATTCACCGAGAAGAAATGGACCAGCTCGGCGCAGGTCCAGATCATGTCGGAGGTGTTTCCCGACTGGCGTAGCTCGCCATTGATGCGCGTGCGAATCTGCAGCGTTTGCGGATCACCGATTTCGTCGCTGGTGACGATGCATGGCCCAAAGGGCGCAGAGGTGTCAAACACCTTGCCGCGGCCCAGCTCGTACCAGGTGGTGCCGTCTGGTTTGCGGCGCACCTGCCGGTCACGCGCCGTCACGTCGTTGATGATGGAGTAGCCGAACACATGGTCCAGTGCTGACTCGACCGGAATGTGACGGCCGGCCTTGCCGATGATGATGGCGAGTTCGGTTTCGCTGTCGAGTTTTTTGGTCAGCACCGCGTCATGCACGATGCTGTCTTCCGGCCCAACCACACAGTCCGATGTCTTGATGAAAAATTCAGGCTCTTTGCCGGAGAGCGGGGCTGCGGCTTTTTCGCGGTTGTGGGCGTGGTAGTTGCTGCCGGCGCACAGGATGGTGCTGGGCATCATCGGAGCCAGCAGCCTGATCTGCTCCAGACCATAGACGCTGGCGCTGTCCGCAAACAGTTCCCCGGCCGTAAAGACCTGGCCGGCGGCAATCACTGCGGCCATGTCGCGTGCCCATCCATCGCCCTGTGACGGGAGACCCGCGCTGCGGGCGCTGACAGCAGCCACGCGCTGGCCATCAACCACGCCGACGCGACTGCCCATCGCAACATCACCATTGACTGAAAAACGTACAAATTTCATGAGAGTGTCCAGTTGTCTTTTCGGATTATTCGAGTTTTCCCATCGCCCTGATGACGCCGGCCAGGCGCTTCTGGTCCTGCTCCAGGAACCGGGCCAGCTCGGCCCCTTCAAGGTAGCGGATGGGCGTGTTCATGGCGTTCATCGCGCTGACAAAACCAGCGTCCTGCGTAGCGGCGCGTGCGGCTGATTTCAGCTGTGCAAGTTTTGCGGCGGGAAGGCCGGCCGGTGCAAACAGCCCCGACCAGATGTAGAACTCCACGTCAAAACCCTGTTCCCTGAAAGTCGGCACATCGGGCAGGCTCTTAAGGCGCTCCGTGCCCCAGGTACCCAGCACGCGAACGGTGCCTGCCTTCAGGTGCGCCGACACCACACCGGGTGCCTGCGCGGTCATGTCCACCTGGCCCCCCAGCAGGGCCGTCATGGACGGGCCACCGCCGTTGTAAGGCACGTGCAGCATGTCAACGCCGGCAGCCTGCCAGAGCATGGCCTGCGCAACGTGGGTGGTGCCGTAGATGCCTGATGAGCTGAAGCTGATGGCCTTGGGACGGGCTTTCGCATCGCGCACCAGATCGGCGGCGGTTTTCCACGGGCTGTCGGCCCGCACGACCAGCACGGTCGGGTCAGCCGACACCAGCGCGATGGGCGTGAACTGGCTCATGGTGTAAGAAGGCACCTTGCCGCTGATCTTGTCGGCCTCGGGAATGATCACGATACTGGACAGCGCCATCAGCAGCGTGTTGCCATCCGGCTTCTGACGCGTGACGTAGGCCATGCCGACAGCGCCACCCGCGCCGATGCGGTTTTCAACAATGACAGAGTGGCCGAGCTCGCGTGCCAGCGGAATCGCCAGTGGCCGGGCGGTGATGTCGGCGATGCCACCGGGGGCCAGCGGCACCACCAGGCTGACGGCCTGGCTGGACTGCGCCAGCGCCAGCGGCGAGGCGGCCAGCAGCAGGCAGCCCATGCCGGCGCTTTTCAGTGCGCGTCGGCGTGTCGGGCTGCCAGCATTTGATTTAACTTCATTCACGTTTTGTCTCCATCTGCAGTTAATAAGTTCAGTTTCTGTTTTTGTACTTCTGATCCCGTCTGTCACTCGGGGCTTATACGGTCTTGCCGTGTCTTTGGGTGCCGTCTCCTTCGGGGTTCGTTGCGTTCAGTGCCTTGATTGCAGCGTTGACGATGGATGCTGCATCGACACTGAAAAAACTGCGCAGTGCGGCGCGCGTGTCGCTGCGTCCAAATCCATCGGTGCCGAGGGTGGTGTAACGGCTGCCTTCCGGCAGAAAGGCGCGGATGCTTTCAGGAACGGCGCGCACGTAGTCGGTGGCGGCAATGATCGGCCCGCGGTTGCCCTGCAGCAGGCTGGCGATATAAGTTACCGCACATTCCACTTCGCCCTGCAGCATGCGCTGCTGGCAGGCCGCGCCATCGCGTGCCAGCTCGCTCCAGCTGGTGATGCTGAAGACCCGAGCATCAATGCCCTGCACAGCCAGTTGCTGCGCTGCCTTCACCACCTCGGTAAGAATGGCGCCGGAACCCATCAAGACTACCGTGCTTTCGTGATTTTCAGGTGTTTTGAGGCCACTGCGCTCGTCGACTGCACCCTTGTAGCTATTAAATTCATAGCATCCACGGACAATGCCGGCCTCGCTTCCGGGGCGCAGGTCTGGCTGCGCGTAGTTCTCGTTCATCAGCGTGACGTAGTAGAAATGGTCCTGCTGCTCGACCATCATTTCCTGCATGCCGCGGTCCAGAATGACAGCCAGCTCGCACGCAAACGCCGGGTCATAGGCCTTGCAGTTTGGGATAGTGGCGGCTATCAGGTGGCTGGTACCGTCCTGGTGCTGCAAGCCTTCACCGCCCAGTGTGGTGCGGCCGGACGTCGCGCCCAGTAGAAAACCCCGCGCCCGCTGGTCGGCTGCCGCCCAGATCTGGTCGCCGACGCGCTGAAAGCCGAACATCGAGTAGTAGATGTAAAACGGCAGCATGGCCAGGCCGTGCACGCTATAGCTGGTGGCGGCAGCCGTCCAGCTGGCCAGCGCACCGGCCTCGCTGATGCCTTCTTCCAGAATCTGGCCGTCCATCGCTTCGCGGTAGCTCAGCACCGAGCCAATATCTTCCGGCGCATAGCGCTGGCCTACGCTGGAATAGATGCCAACCTGCTTGAAGAGGTTGGCCATGCCGAAGGTGCGCGCTTCATCAGCCACGATAGGCACGATCCGAGGCCCCAGAGCGCTGTCCTTGAGCAGCCCGCCCAGCATGCGCACAAAAGCCATGGTGGTGCTCATGTCCTTGCCGTCGGCTGCCAGCGCAAAGCCGGCGTAGGCACTGAGGGCAGGCACGGGAATGATGTCAGCGGTGGTTTCGCGCTTGGGCAGGTAGCCGCCCAGCACTTGGCGTCTGGCATGCAGGTACTGCATCTCGGGGCTGTCGTCGCCTGGCTTGTAGAAGTCCAGCCGCGTGGCCTGCTCGTTGCTGAGCGGCAGGTTGAAGCGGTTGCGAAACTCGATCAACGCGCTGTCATCAAACTTCTTGTGCGAGTGCGTGGTCATCTTGCCCTGGCCCGCGCTACCCATGCCATAGCCCTTTTTGGTGTGCGCCAGAATCACCGTGGGCTGGCCCTTGTGCCGCGCGGCTGCGGCGTATGCCGCGTGTATCTTCACCAGGTCATGCCCGCCGCGCTTGAGCCGGTCAATCTGCTCGTCGGTCATGCCCTGGGCCAGGCGCGCCAGCTCGGGGTTCTGCCCGAAAAAGTTGTCGCGATTGAAACGGCCATCCTTGGCGGCAAAGGTCTGCATCTGGCCGTCCACCGTGCTGGCAAAGGCTTTTGCCAGCGCGCCTGTCACGTCCCGTGCAAACAGGCCGTCCCAGTCGCTTCCCCACACCAGCTTGATGACGTTCCAGCCCGCGCCGGCAAAGAGCCGCTCCAGCTCGTCAATGATGCGGCCGTTGCCGCGCACGGGGCCATCAAGCCGCTGCAGGTTGCAGTTGACGACCCAGACCATGTTGTCCAGGCCCTCGCGGGCAGCCAGGGTGAGGGCGCTCATGGATTCGGGTTCGTCCATCTCGCCATCGCCAAACACGCCCCAGACCTTGCGGCCGGTGCAGTCCAGCAGCCGGCGATGCGTTAGGTAGCGCATGAAGCGCGCATGGTAGATCGAACTGATCGGGCCAATGCCCATCGATCCGGTTGGGAACTGCCAGAACTCTGGCATCAGGTAGGGATGCGGATAGCTGCTCAGGCCCTGCGCGCCCTGGGCTGGGGCGGCGAGCTCCTGCCGGTAAAAGTTCAGGTCCTTCTCGCTCAGGCGTCCCTCCAGATAAGCGCGCGCGTACACGCCGGGCGCGCTGTGAGGCTGAAAAAACACCAGGTCACCCCGGTGCTCGTCTTCACCCGTGCCTTCGCGTGCATGAAAAAAGTGGTTGAACCCGGTCTCGAACAAGTCAGCTGCGCTGGCATAACTGGCAATATGCCCGCCCAGCTCGGATGAGCCACCCAACTCAGCCTGGTTAGCCCGCACCACCATCGCCAGCGCATTCCAGCGCATCAGGGAAGCCAGGCGTTCTTCCATCGCCAGGTCGCCGGGGAACACCGGCTGCTCATCAACACCAATGGTGTTCAGGTAGGGCGTGGTCAGCTCGGGCTGCCAGCCAATGCGGGAGCTTCGCGCCACACGTGCCAGTTGTTGCAGCAGGTAGCGGGCGCGCGCCGGGCCTTCGACGGCTGCCAGCGCGGCAAAAGCCTCACACCACTCGCGCGTTTCCTGGGGGTCGGCATCGGCGTTGGCGGTGTCCGGCCTGTCGTCTTGTTGAGCCAGAAGTTGGTGCGGGGTAGCGTGGTTCATATGATCGAACTGTAGGCAGTTCCAGGCAAAAGGTGTTGCTTAAAAATGGGGTTGCAACGGCAATTGGCAGCATAAAATTCCGCAAATCAACAATAGAGAACCTATGCAACTCGACCATTTGGATTTGAAAATTCTGGATGAACTCCAGCGCGATGGATCGCTTTCGAACGTGGAACTGTCTCGCCGCGTACATCTGAGCCCATCGCCCTGCCTGGCCCGGGTCAAGGCCCTGGAAGCCAGTCGTGTGATTGACCGCTATGTCGCCATCGCCAGTGCTGCGGCGCTTGGGCTGGGGCTGAATGTCTTTATATCGATCAGCTTGCGCTACCAGAGCAAGGAAGCGTTGTCTGAGTTTGAGCGCCGCATTGCCGACCATGATGAAGTGATGGAGTGCTACTTGATGTCAGGCGACAGTGACTACCTGATCCGCGTGGCGGTTGCCGATATCGGCGCGCTTGAAAAATTCATTCTGGAGCAGCTGACGCCGATTCCCGGCATCGAAAAGATCCGCTCCAGCTTCGCGTTGAAGCAGGTTCGCTACAAGACCGCCTTGCCGCTTCCGCAAGCAGCTTGATCCCTGCGCTTACCGAAAGCAGCTGAAGGCATAACCGACATGCAGCGCCGCACCCAGGTGCAGTGCGCTTTCGTCGATGTTGAACTGCGGGTGATGGTGCGGAAAGCATGCGCCGCAGCTTTCATTGCGCACCCCGATAAAAGCCATCAGGCCAGGGTAGACCTCTAAAAAATCGCCAAAATTCTCAGACACCATCAGCGGGGCAAACGCAACCAGCCGCTCAGCGCCGTATAGCTCTTTCACCGTTTCTTCCGCCAGCTGGCTGCTAGCGGCTTCATTGAACAGCATCGGGCCGCCGCGCTTGATGGTGACCTCGGCCGTGGCGCGGTGTGCTTCGGCCGTGTTGTGCACGATGCGGCGCAGTGCGGCCTGCAGATGAAGCTGGTCTTCCCGCACCGTGGTCCGGATGGTGCCAGCCAGCACAGCCTTGTCGGGGATGACGTTGGCAGCCTCTCCGCTGTGCAGCTTGCCAAATGTCAGTGCCGTCGCATGCGAGGGGTCGATTTCACGCGAGATGAGGTGCGAGACATTCGTCACGATGGATGCCGCCACCACGATAGGGTCAACCCCCCGATGCGGATTGGCGCCGTGGCATCCCACCCCATGCACCACGATCTCAAAGTTGTCGCCGGCCGCCATGCGCGGCCCGGCCTGCACCGAAAACTTGCCGCTTTCGATCTCCGACCACAGATGGATGGCGAACGCGCTTTTGACCGGATGCGGCGCCAGCAGTTTGAGGATTTCGGCCGTACCGCCGCCTTTTTCTTCAGCCTGCTGAAAACAGAGCTTGACCGTGCCGTTCATACGCTCCCTGCATTGCAGAAAAACCTTCGCCGCGCCGAGCAGCATCGCGACATGCCCGTCGTGCCCGCAGGCATGCATCACGCCGGGCGTGGCCGAGCGATAGCTCAGGTGATCGTTCTTTTCATGAATCGGCAGGGCGTCCATGTCGGCCCGCAAGGCCACCATCTGGCCAGTGCTGTTGCCCTCGATGGTGGCGACCACGCCATAGTCACCAGCCAGCTCATAAGGAATACCCAGCTTGTCGAGCTCGGCGCGCACCAGCTCAGACGTCGTGCGCTCCTGAAACGACAGCTCGGGTGCGGCATGCAGGCTGCGCCGCATCTGGACCATGTCGTCTTGAAAGCTTGCGGCCAGTTCAGGTATTGATGTGTTCGTCGTGTTCATGGTGTTTACGTTGGTCATGACGTTCATGGTGTTGGTTTGGACAGTAGTCTATTGATCAGGCGCCGTAAATCCGCCTATCCCCGTTCACCTTGAGGTATCGAAGGCCAGCGCAGAAAGACCGCGCTTTCGATACCGTCCTTCGATACCTCAGGGCGAACGGTTCATACGCCATCGGGCTGAGGTATCAGAGCGGCTTGATGCCTACGGGCTTCCTCAACAGGGGCCGCATGCCGATCAGGCCCAACACCGGGCCTGGCAGCAAGATCCACAGGGCTTTGCTGCCCACCGTTTCGGTGAAATGAAGCAGCACAACAATGCTGATGATGGTGATGAAAAACCCGATGCCGTTTTGTATCGCCAGGGCACTGCCGACCCATTCAGGCGGGCAGCTTCGGGCCGAGATGGCTGAAAATTGCGGCGAGTCGGCCACCACGAAAAAGCCCCAGACCAGCAGCACCAGCAGGCGAATCGCTATCCAGTCGGAAGCCAGCAGTGGGTAGGCCAGGCACATCAGCCCCGAGGCCAGCAAAGCGGCTGCAGCGACAAATGCACTGTCGATCCGGGTACTGAGTCGCCCGCCCAGTACGCAACCCAGAAATCCTGCGGATATCACCAGAAAACTGATGGCAGGCACGGACAGCGCCACGGCCGGCGACAGCGACAGTTGGCGGGCATCTGCCAGCAGCTGCGCCGCCAGCCATGGCACCACAGCCCAGAAGGCATACAGCTCCCACATATGGCCGAAATAGCCCAGAGCCGCTGATCGAAAAGGCGCAATCCTGAACACGCCCAGGGCGCGGGCTATCGAATTTTTCTGCCCCTGGCCTTTTTTGAGATGCGGTCCATCGCCCAGAAAGTAAACCAGCGTGCCGCCTACGACAGCCAGGACGGAAGACACCAGAACCACTGTCCCCCACGGCCACGACGCGCCAAGCGCACGCACGCCATGCGGCAGCGCCGTGCCCAGGGTGAGCATGCCCACCAGAAGACCCAGTGCCGCGCCTGCCTTGCTGCCGACCCATCCGACAATCATCTTCATGCCCAGCGGATAGATGCCAGCCAGGCACACGCCCACCGCAAATCGCAGTGCCAGGCCAGCTTCAAAACCGATATCGGCCAGGGCGAAGGATGCGTTGAGCACAGCCCCGGCGCCGCAGGCCAGCGCAAACACCCGGCAGGTTGAAAAGCGGTCAGCCCATCCCGAGTAGGCCAGCCACAGCGTGCCCGCAATAAAGCCGAACTGCGTCGCCGCAATAAGGCTGCCGAACTGCGCCGGGCTGATCTGCCAGGCCAGCATCAGATCGTCGGCCGCGCTGTTCGGGCTGAACCACAGCGACGTGCCGAACCACTGGGCCAGCACGATCAGGGCAACCGGCCACCGCCCGGCGTTCATCAGGCGTGTGTCAGTGCAGATGCCAGGTCATCGATCAGGTCGTCTCCGTTTTCGAGGCCGACCGATACGCGCAGCAAGCCCTGCGGCGTCTTGCTCTCAGGCCCCTCAATGGAGGCGCGATGCTCGATCAGGCTTTCAACGCCACCCAGGCTGGTGGCACGGGTAAAGATATCGACATGAGCTGCCAGTGCCATCGCAGCGTCCTTGCCGCCCCTGACTTCAAACGACAACATGCCGCCAAAGCCACACATCTGCTTTTTGGCCAGCGCGTGAAAGCGGTTGCCTTCAAGCCCCGGGTAATGCACGGCGCTTACCTTGTCATGCGCCTGCAAAAACTCCGCAACCTTTTTGGCGTTGGCGCAATGCGCCTGCATGCGGTAGGGCAGCGTGGGCAGGCTGCGCATCACCAGCCAGCAGTCAAATGGCGAGGGAACCGCACCGCCATACAACTGAGCCATCCGGACCTGTGCAAAGGCTTCGTCGTCCAGGCGAGACACCACCGCGCCACCCAGCACATCGCTGCGGCCGCCCAGGTATTTGGTGGTCGCATGCATCACCATATCGCAGCCCAGTGCCAGAGGCTGCTGCAGCACCGGGCTGGCAAAGGTGTTGTCCGCAATGGCGCGCGCACCGTTGGCGTGGGCAATCTCGGCAAGGGCAGCAATATCCACGCATTGCAACAGCGGGTTGGACGGGGTCTCGATCCAGATGATGCGGGTGCTGGGCGTCACGGTTTTACGCACCACATCCAGATCCGTCATGTCGATGAATGACGCGGTGACCTTCCATTTGCCAAACAGATGTTTCAGCACATTGGCCGTGCCGTGGTAGATGTCTGAAGGCGCGATCACATGGTCGCCGGGCACCAGGCCCTGGAAAATGGCGGTCACTGCTGCCAAGCCTGAACTGAAGGCGGCAGCCGCTGCGCCGCCCTCCAGTGCAACCAGCGCAGCCTCCAGACCATTTCTGTTGGGGTTGTGGTTGCGTGAGTACAGAAAGCCTTTTGAATAGCCGCCATCCGCATCACGCTCGAAGGTGGTCGAAAGGTGGATGGGCTCGGTCACCGCGCCCGTTGCCGGGTCAACTGCATGGCCGGCATGCACAGCCAGCGTTTCAAATTTGTATCTTTTTCCAGATTTCATCATTCGTCCAAGGGGTAAATCGTTGCCGGTAACGCTCAGAATGCGGGGACCAGGTTGCCCTGAAAGCGCTCCAGGATGAACTTTTTGGATTCAGGCGATTGCAGCGCGGCAGCCAGCTTTTTCATGGCAGGGCTGTCCTTGTTGTCAGCGCGGGCCGCCAGCAGGTTCACATAGTTGGACTCGCCGCTTTCGACGATCAATGCATCCTTGCTGGGGCTGAGCTTGGCTTCCAGCGCAAAAGTGGTGTTGATGACGGCCAGGTCCACTTCACCCAGCACGCGCGGCAGCATCGGCGCCTCAAGCTGGCGGATCTTGATGTTCTTTGTGTTCTGGGTGATGTCTTTTTCAGTGGCCATGTTGTTCTTGGGATCGGCCAGCTTGATGATCTTGGCCTGGTCCAGCAACTGCAGGGCACGTCCGCCGTTGACCGCATCGTTGGGGATAGCAATCACCGCGCCGTCTTTCAGATCGCCGATCTTCGTGATCTTTTTGGAATAGGCACCAAACGGAGCAATCAGCACATTGGCCACCACCTGCACCGATGCGCCGCGGCTTTTGTTGAACTCGTTCATGTAGGGCTGGTGCTGAAAAAAGTTGGCGTCGATGCGCTTTTCCACCAGCTGCACATTGGGCTGCACATAGTCGGTGTAGACCTTGATCTCCAGTTCAACGCCGTCCTTGAGCAGCATGGGCTTGAGGTGCTCCAGCAGTTCAGCGTGGGGCGTCGGGCTGGCGCCCACCACCAGTTTGTCAGCGGCCTGTGCCAGCATGGAAGCACCGAGCAACACAGCAACGAGAAGCTTTTTCATGAAATTTCCTTGGTAAAGCGATATGAGGAACACGAAGGGACGGACACAAAAACAGGGAGGAGCAGCAAACGAAAACAAAAACTAGCGGCTGAAGTGAATGACCATGCGGTTTCCGATGGACTGCAGGAACTGCACCAGGATGAGCAACAGGATGATGGTGACGAACATCACGTTCAGTTGAAAGCGCTGGTAGCCATAGCGAATCGCCAGGTCGCCCAGCCCGCCGCCGCCCACCACGCCCGACAGCGCGGTGTACGACACCAGCGCAATCGCTGTGACAGTTGCCGCGGCAATGATGCCGGGCAGGGCTTCGGGCAGCAGGGCACCGGTCACGATCTGTCGTGTGCTGGCACCCATGGCGAGCGACGCTTCCACGATACCGTGATCGACTTCCCTTAAGGCGGTTTCGACAAGGCGTGCAAAGAAAGGCGTGCCGCCGACTACCAGCGGCGGGATCGCACCCGCAACACCCAGCGATGTGCCTGTTAAAAACACGGTGACCGGAATCATGGCGATCAGCAAAATCACAAACGGCAAGGACCGCAAAATGTTGACGCCGAATGAAATCGACGCATAGGTCTTGGGCGCCGACAGCAGCTTTTTGGGGCTGGTCAGAAACAGCATGATGCCGAGCGGCAAGCCCAGCAGAAGCGTCAACGACAGTGCACCGCCCAGCATCAATAGCGTGTCAATCGTGGCCCAGCCGATGTCGGTCCAGTCGACGCCAGCGCCCAGAAGGCTTTGAAAAAACTGAGCCATTAGAAATTTTCCTCAACGATGACGCCTGCGCCAGCCAGTTTTACAAGTGCGGCCTTTGCCCTGTCGATATCGCCCCTGACGGAGACCGTGACCTGCCCGCAAGGGGTTGATTTGATCTTGCCGAAGCGGCCACTGAGTATCAGAAAATCGACATCGCATTCCCGGGCCACCTGTGTCAATACCGGCTGCTCGATGGATGTGTTGATGAAGGTCAGACGCCGGATGAGACCGTCAGAAACCTGTCCGATGGTTTGCGCCAGGTCATCGTCGGAGCTGTTTTCGGCTTCGAGCACAAAGTTGCGCGTGGTGGGATGGCGCGGATGCAGAAAGACCTGCGCCACAGGTCCTTGCTCCACGATTTTTCCACTGTCTATCACCGCCACCCGGTCGCAGATGGTCCGTATGACATCCATCTCGTGGGTGATCAGCACAATGGTGAGCTTCAATTTTTCATTGATCTCGCGCAGCAGTTGCAGGATGGACCGTGTGGTCTGCGGGTCCAGCGCACTGGTGGCTTCATCGCACAGCAGTATCTTGGGCTGATTTGCAAGGGCACGGGCGATGCCGACGCGCTGTTTTTCTCCGCCTGACAGCTGCTGCGGATACTTGTGCTTGTGCTTGGCCAGGCCAACCAGATCAAGCATCTGGTCGATGCGTGCATCGATCTTCGCGTTGTCCTTTTCGCCCTTGATCCTCAAGGGAAAGGCAATGTTTTCGGCAACGGTCTTGGAGTGCAGTAAATTGAAATGCTGAAAGATCATGCCGATGTTTCGTCGGAAACTTCGCAGTGCGGCATCGTCAAATGAAAGGATGTCTTCGCCGTCCACCACCAGGGTTCCCTGAGTCGGCCGCTCCAGCAGATTGATGAGGCGGACCAACGTGGACTTGCCAGCGCCAGAGTGCCCGATGACGCCAAAAATTTCGCCCCGTACCACCGACAGATCCAGGCCGTTGAGTGCAGGAACGACTTTGCCCCTGACGGTATAGCTCTTGTGTATGTTCTTCAGGTTTATCAAGAAAGGATTCTCGCGTTGCTTCAAAAATATGCGGCATCAGCTGCGGAATCGCTTGCCGGGCGCCTCAAGGAAACGAGATGCTGCCGTCAGGCGCGTCAAGACTAGGGTGAAGAAAGTGACCTTGTCTGGCGCAAAGCCTAACAGGCCGGCATCGAATGAGCTATCACCTGTGAGCTAGCCGCTTCAAGCCTGGCGGGGATCGGGTGCCTGACTGCTGCGGACATTTGCACCAGGCGTTAAGTCGTGTTTTGGGTGCGGCGGATTGCAGGGGTCAGCAGGCGCAAATCATGACCTTAATCTACCAACAACACAAAGATACAGGCTGCTGAACTGTGTGCAGGTTTACCCTTGCTCGCAGAATAGTCTGCTGCCTGCAACGGGTGTTCAAGGGTTCATGCTGCTGCCATCTGGCGCCGGTCTTCCGTCATGCCGGTGACTGTTTTGGCTACGGAAGCAGGCACTTGTTTGCTATTATATCGATAGCTGTATAACCTTGTGTTCATTGGAGCGCAAGCCTTTTTGATCAATATTTTTCTTAGTGGCGCCTCAAAGATCGCGCTGGCACAGTGGCAGCGCTAGCGCCTTCGGGCAGGGCGCCTGGAGTTGTCGTAGAACGCGGGCGGCTTGTTGGCCACCCAACGCAGGAAAGCCGCGATTTCAGGGTGGCTTCTTAACGCTTCCCAGGTGCAAAAGCTTTGCGCCAGTTCTCGCTCACTGAAGGTAGCGTGAATTTTCCGGTGGCATATACGGTGTACCAGCTGCTTGTGTTTGCCGCCGTGGCTGCGCGGCACCAAATGGTGCTCGTCAACGCTGGCGCCTTCTTCCAGCGGCCTTCCGCAGAGGGGGCAAAACACCGGGCCCACCGGCTTGACGTAACCCAATGGCTCGGTACCGCGCAAGGCTCGCCGGGACACCATGGTTCAAAGGCTCTCCAAATAGCCGGTGCGGTGCAGGCAGGCGAAGGCTGATAGCCCACCGGCCCCGATGGTGCGGCGCTGCGGCCGATGATGCCCGAGACAACAAGATGCGCGTGTGAAAGCGGTCATCGCCAGACTGCTACTGTATTCATAGCTGCTACCCCTCGTGCCTGTTGGGCTACAGACCTAAAAGACTTCAAAACGACTGGAAACAGCGCATTCCCCTGCAGCTTTGGCATGCAGCTACATCCGGGCCTGGAATACCAGCCCCGCATGCTCACGCAGCGCATGAAACCGGATCTTGGGCCACTGCTGCTCTACCGCTCGCAAGGTGGCGCTGTGGTCTACCAGCAAGGTTGGCGCATCTACCGCATCCAGCGCCACGCGGTGCGAATTGGCATCCATGAATTTTTTCAACTCGTTCGGGTCTTCACTGGTCACCCAGCGGGCCAAGTTGAACTGGCTGCCCATGATGCGGGCCTTGACGCCGTATTCATGCTCTAGCCGGTGCGCCACCACTTCAAACTGCAGCTGCCCGACGGCGCCCAGCAGCAGCAATGAACCCGCAATCGGGCGAAAGACCTGAATCGCGCCTTCTTCGCCCAGTTGCGTCAGGCCGGCGCGTAATTGCTTGGTGCGTAGCGGGTCGGCAACTTCAACCGCGCGGAACATCTCGGGCGCAAAAAAGGGCAGGCCAGTGAACTGGAGCGCTTCACCTTCTGTCAGCGTGTCGCCCAACTGGAGGACGCCGTGGTTGGGGATGCCGATGATGTCGCCGGCGAATGCGGTGTCGAGCAGTTCGCGCCGCTGGCTCATGAAGCTCACCACGGTGTTAGGACGCAGCTCCTTGCCGCTGCGCACCACCTTCAGCCGCATGCCTCGCGTGAATTCGCCGCTGGCGACCCGCAAAAACGCAATACGGTCACGGTGCGCCGGGTCCATGTTGGCCTGGATCTTGAAGACGACACCTGAAAACTTCTTCTCTTCGGGCTTGACCACCCGCTGCATGGACGGGCGCTCTGCGGGCGCAGGGGCGAGATCGACCAGCGCGTCCAGCACCTCCTGTACGCCAAAATTATTGATGGCCGAGCCGAAAAACATCGGCGTCTGCTTGCCGCTCAAAAAGGCTTCCCGGTTGAACTCGGGTGACGCGCCTTCCAGCAGTTCAAGCTCGCCTTGCGCCTGGGTGAATTCAGCGCCGAAGCGCCGGGCGGCTTCTGCGTTGTCCAAGCCAGCCAGGATTTCATCGTCGCCGCCTGCCTTGTCTTCGCCCGGGCTGAACACGCGCATACGCTTTTCGCGGCGGTCATATACACCGTGAAACAGCTTGCCCATGCCCACCGGCCAGGTGAAGGGCACGACGGTCATGCCCAGTTCCTGCTCGATTTCGTCCATCACACTCATCGGGTCCTGCACCTCGCGGTCCATCTTGTTGACGAAGGTCAGGATAGGGGTGTTGCGCGCGCGGCAAACCTGCAACAGCCGGCGGGTCTGCGGCTCTACGCCATTGGCCGCGTCAATCACCATCAGGGCGGCATCAACGGCTGTCAGCACCCGGTAGGTGTCTTCCGAAAAATCCTGGTGGCCGGGCGTATCCAGCAAATTGATGACGCAGTCGCGGTATTCCATCTGCATGACCGAGCTGGCCACAGAGATGCCGCGCTGCTTCTCGATTTCCATCCAGTCGGATGTGGCATGGCGAGCGGCCTTGCGCGCCTTGACGCTGCCTGCGATCTGAATCGCACCCGAGAACAGCAGCAACTTTTCAGTCAGTGTGGTCTTGCCCGCGTCGGGGTGGGAAATGATGGCAAACGTACGGCGCCGCTTGACCTGTTTTTCAATCTCGGTGAATTCGTGAGGTGAGGACATAACCCACGATTATCGGTGAGCGTCACCGGGCGGCGGGGTCTTCATCAGGCAGCTTGCGAAAGCGTGGCTGGCCGATACCATCAATCACGACGTTTTCGTTGAACATCGCCGCAGGGCGCACCCATAGTCCCTTGTCGCCGTATAGCGCCCGGTAAAGCGTCATGGGTTCAAGCGTTTCGCTGTGTCTGACGGTGTCGAGAACCTGGTACCTCATGCCCTTGTAGTGGCGGTACAGGCCGGGCGGGGTTTCGACCAAAGGGGGTAGGCAATCAGACATGGATAGGCGTTATGTCAGGCTGTACTGCATCACGCAGTGGGACAATGGGGAGCTATGCATCCTAAAGCTTTACTAGACAGTTGTGCCTCACTCCTCAAAGAGGTTTTGCGTTTCGATCACCCAGCCGACATGGTGCTGTCACGTTTTTTTCGTGAATACCGTCTGGGACCGCGAGAGCGCGCGACAGTCGCTGAAACCATCTACAGCGTTTTGCGCAAAAAAAATCTCTACAGCTACCTGGCGCAGCACGGTAGCGGCCCGCTTGAGAGGCGCCTGGCCATTCTCGGGTTTTCAGCCGAGCGCGATTTTTTACTCGGTGCCCTGACCGATCAGGAGAAAGACTGGCTGGCCCGCTGCGATCAGGTCAGGGCTGAAGACCTGATGGAGCTGCACCGCCACAACCTGCCGCAGTGGCTGGTAGAGCCGCTGAAGGCGCAGCTGGGAGACGATTTTTGGCCGCTGGTGCAGGGGCTCAATGCGCCTGCGGGGCTGGATATGCGTGTCAACACGCTCAAGGACAAGCGTGCGGATGTGCAGAAAGAGCTGTCAAAAAGTGGCCTCAAGACCGTTGCCACACCCTATTCCCCGTGGGGCTTGCGCCTGGCGGACAAGTCGCAACTGGGCAAGCTGGATGCTTTCACGCGTGGCGCGATCGAGGTGCAGGATGAAGGCTCGCAGTTGCTTGCACTGCTGGTCGATGCCAAGCGTGGCGAGATGGTTGTCGATTTCTGCGCCGGTGCCGGCGGCAAGACGCTGGCATTGGGAGCCACCATGCGCAACACTGGCCGGCTCTACGCCTTTGACACCTCCGGGCATCGCCTGGATGCGCTCAAGCCCCGCCTGGCGCGCAGCGGTTTGTCCAACGTTCATCCGGTGGCTATTGCGCATGAACGTGATGACCGCATCAAGCGGTTGGCTGGAAAAATCGACCGGGTGCTGGTCGACGCGCCCTGTTCAGGCCTGGGCACCTTGCGGCGTAACCCAGACCTGAAATGGAGGCAGAACCCGAAAGCGATTGAAGAGCTGGTTGCCAAACAAACCGCAATTCTGCACAGTGCTTCCCGGCTGTTGAAGCCCGGAGGACGGCTGGTTTACGCGACCTGCAGCGTGTTGCAGCAAGAAAACGAAGCGATTGCGCAGGCCTTTGGCGCTGCGCATACAGAATTTGAGCCCCTCGATTCTGCACCGCTGTTGACCCAACTAGGCGTAGAGCATGCGCCATCCCTATGTGCCGGCCCGTACCTCCGGCTGTGGCCTCACCGGCATCACACTGATGGATTTTTTGCTGCTGTCTGGCAAAAAAAGGCGTAGCTTGCCAACTGTTGCTTTGTTTTTAGCGGTTTTTACCGGCTGATGGCTTGATGGTGTACAAAAGAGTCAATTATTGAGCGATAGCTTTGTTGATGCAGTCCCCGTACAATAGAGAGCTGCTTCTTGACACAAACTGCAAATGAGCAAACTGACAGGTTTGAATTTTTGCTAGCGCAAATTAGTTGTAAGGACTTTTAATGATTTTTTTCGACGCTGCACTGGACTGGCTTGCTCATGGCTTGCTGGCCGCCAGCTGGTGGCAAATCGTGCTGTACGCCTTGGTGACAACGCACATCACGATTGCCAGCGTAACGATCTATCTGCACCGCAACCAGGCCCATCGCGCCATGGACCTGCACGCGGTTCCATCACATTTTTTCCGCTTCTGGCTGTGGCTGGGCACAGGCCAGGTCACCAAGGAATGGGTCTCTATTCACCGCAAGCACCACGCCAAGTGCGAAACCAGTGAAGATCCACACAGCCCGCATGCTCATGGCATAAAGACAGTGTTCTGGAAGGGCGCTGAACTGTACCGTGCAGAGAGCAAGAACAAGGAAACGATGGTCAAGTACGGCCACGGTACGCCCGACGATTGGATTGAGCGCAACGTCTACACCCGCTTCAGCTGGCAGGGTGTCGGGCTGATGCTGGTGATCAACCTGGCTTTGTTCGGCGCTGCTGGCCTTGCGGTATGGGCAGTACAAATGGCTTGGATTCCCGTGACCGCAGCTGGGATCATCAATGGCATCGGCCATTACTGGGGCTACCGCAATTTTGAGGCGCCTGACGCCAGCACCAACATTTCACCATGGGGCATCATGATTGGTGGGGAAGAACTGCACAACAACCACCATACCTATCCGACCTCTGCCAAATTCTCCGTCAAGCCCTATGAGTTCGACATTGGTTGGGTTTATATCTGCGCTCTCGAAAAAGTCGGTCTTGCTACCGTCAAGAAGGTGCCCCCCAAGCTGCAACTGGGTGAGATCCGCCCAGTTGCTGACGAAAAGACGCTGGAGGCGTTGATTGCTCACCGATATGAAGTGATGGCTGGATATTCGCGTGAAATGCGCCGTGCTGGCAAGGTGGAACTGGCAGCCCTGAAAGCAAAAAAGGCAGACTTGTCGGTATTCAGAGCTGCCAGCAGGTGGTTGCACCGTGATGATGACAAGGTGCCTGCGGCTGCCCGGCCACATATTGCGCAGGTCAGGGCCGAGCATCCGGTTCTGGACAAGATGGTCACCATGCGTGAGGAACTGCGCCAGATGTGGTTGACACGTTCCGCCTCTCGCGAGCAGCTTGCCAGCGACCTGCAGGCCTGGTGCCGCAGGGCAGAAGAAAGCGGAATAGCTGCATTGAGCGAGTTTTCAATGAAGCTTCGCGCTGCACGGGGCTGAGCCTGGGCTGAATCGGGTTTCATGTGCTTCGATACATTGGGACGGTGGCGCGCCCTTGACCGATAAAACGCCAGCCAGCGTGTTCATCCTGCAGGGCCAATCGCACGGCCCGTTCGTAAGATCACCATCAGGTTGATCATCATTAGTTAACGCAGACATAGCGAGCCCAGTAATAGGTGCTGATCGTTGGGTTGTATCCCGGGTTCGCATATTTCGCCCGGTAGAAATTACCGTCGGTATATCTGACAATCGTTTCCGCTGCGTAGGCCTGTCCGGCTACCCAGTTGGGGAAGCTGCAGGTCGCAGTCGGCGGTGGCGGTGGCGGTGGCGAGGCTGTCGTGCAAATGTAGGCTTCCCAGAAATAGGTGCTGATCGTGGGGTTGTACCCGGGATTGGCGAACTTTGCGCGGTAGAGCTTGCCGTTTGTGTAGGTCACGATGCTGCCCACGGCGTATTGCCGGCCCGCAACCCAGTTGGTGAAACTGCACGTTGGTGGCGGTGGCGGTGGCGGTGGCGGTGGCGGTGGCGGTGGCGGCGTTTCAGCGCATGTGTAGGGCGCCCAAAAGTAAGTGCTGATGGTCGGGTTGTAGCCCGGATTGGCTACCTTTGCCCGGTACAGCTTGCCGTCTGTGTAAGTGACGACGTTACCAACAGCATATTGCGTTCCGGCAATCCAATTGGGAAAGCTGCAGGTAGGTGGAGGTGGAGGTGGAGGTGTGACGCTGCCGCCCAGCTGAACATTTTTGGACACTGACGGTACGCCATCCCTCAGCAAGAAAACCATGTAAGGCCCTGCAGGCACGCTGGTCTCGTTCGGTGCAATAGTGTTGATGCCTCCAGCAGCCTGCGTGATGGTGGTCGAACGAAAGTAGCCCTGGTGCATGTTGTTGGTATGTGTCACTGATGGGAGCGCAACCCAGCTGACGCCTGTGATGCTTGCGGCATCGGGCGTGCCGATAAACATGCTTTGTCCCTTTTCAACATGGACGGGAGCTGATGCGATCGAAGGTCGAGCGCCGGCAAAAAGATAAGGTGGTGAGAAAATCTCGGTCTGGTTCTGCCAGTTGCCTCCGGCTACCAACACCCGTGCGTCGGGCAACAGAACGGCAGTGGAGTGATACAGCCTAGGGACCGTACCAGACGACATCGTCGTCCACGCCTCCGTGGCGGGATCCCATAGCTCTGCGGTGAAAACTGGCGTATTGATGTTGTTGAAACCCGGCCCGCTACTGCCGCCGGTTGCCAGTACTTTTCCATCGGGGAGAACGGTGGCATTCATGGACCGCCGTGGCGAACTCATGGAAGCGACGCTGCGCCATGCAGGACTGGACGCGTTGAGATCAATAACCTCGGCGGTGTTGGTGGGTGGATCTCCCCCGCCTACGGTCAAAATCTTTCCGGGCTGATACATCACCGCACTGCCGTAATCGCGCACAGCATTGAACACGCGATTGGCCACGGCTGTCCACATGCCGGTACCTTCGGTATTCAAATAGCGCGTGATCACCTCCGGGCCCGCATTGAAGACCAGGCCGTTGGGTGCCACAAACATATAGGGGTATATCGGCAACACAAGTTGTGCCGACGTCAGGTCTCGCCAGGTCCCCGTGGCCCCTTGCCATACCTGTGGCAGGGGATTGGTTCCGCTGGGCGAATCAACGGCGCCTGAGACTACAAGTACGTCGCCATTTGGAAGCCCTGTCACGGTGGGGTACCACCGGCCCAGGTTCATGCGGGCCTGCCGTGTCCAAGTATTGCTAACCGGGTTGTAAATGGACGCCTCCGGCAGGCCTACCCAGTTGTCGATATGTCCCCCCGCAACAAATAGCCGTCCATCGGGTAGAAAGGTGTGCGCGCTGCAGAAGGGATCAAATCCCACGCGGCTTAGGGAAGTGATGGCTCCGGTGACAGGATTCCATACCCGTGGGTCATCGCCGTTCACCCCATCTCCCGGCCATACCATCACGGTTGAATTTGGGAGCACGTGTATGTGCGTGGGGAAATATGGCAGGTTCGGGCCGTTTTCCCATCGGCCTGTCGCTCGTGTCGTCTGTGCTGCAGCGGGGTGGAGCCATGCCACGGCCCAGACGATCAGCATCGTCTGCAGCATGCGTACGACGGCCAGAGAAGGGTGTTTCATGGAGCGTTCACTGAACAGCTCGCAGGACAAAAATCCGCCGCGCAGCATGGTGGTCCACATGTTCGTGTGGATCGCCGTGGGCGTGGGTATGCCCGTCATAGCCCATCACGACAATATCTCCCCGGCGGTTGATGCTTAGTGCATCCGTCATGATCAAGCCCGGAACGTTGACCAGTGTGTTGAGGTCCCGCATGCCGGTGGTAGCGGTCCACACGAATGCCCGATCTCCTGCTGCACTGTTAGAGGTACCCACAATTTCGCCTCTAGCGTTGACATCACGTGCGCGGCTATCGGTGCCGCCCGCTAGGGTACCAAGGTCGTAGATGGTCAGCCCATCAGGTTGCCACCATATGGCACGGGATCGGTTCGGTGATTCGCTAACTCCAGTGGCTGTTCCCGCAACTGCTCCGTTCTCGTTAATGGACACGGCTTCGCTGTGTGTAAAGCCTGGCAATGTACCCATGCGAACAAGTCCGCCCTTTCTCGGCCACATGACAGCCAACCTGGGTTCGCGCCCCGAGACACCCACGATATCGCCCCGATCGTTGATATCGAATGCCTGGGTTACTGTGCCATTTCCTGCTGTCTGCAACAGTTCGACGTCACCGCGCCGACTCCACCAGACCGGTCTAATTCCTGAGGTCCCGCTGACATAGCCCGTAGCCTCGCCTTTTTCGTTCATGGCAAATGCTGCGCCGCCGTTGCTGCCAGCCGGCAGCGAGAGCTCCTGGAAACCAGTTTTGCGTACAGACCGAAAGGGACGCTGTGCAGTGCTGGTGTTATAGGCGCCCGATACTTCGCCTTGATCGTTGATGGCGTAAGCCACACTGCTACCTGCACCTTGCGCGCCGGAAACATCGTCAGCAATATTGTTGGCAGAAAAGATCAGCGCGGATGAGGCTTTGCGGCGGTCGGTTTGAAAGCCTCCAGCAACCTCATTGGCAGAGTTCATACCTCGAATGACAATTGTCGCTCCGGGGTTGTCCAGTCTGGCATATTCGATTGCCACGTAGGACGGTCGTGCCTGCGCGCAAACCGGCGTCGGGTAAAGCCCTGATAAACATCCTGCTAGCAGTAATGAGACGAGCCACCGTGAAGATAGGGCCGCGCCACGCATCTGTCTGCGCCTTGACCGCCGGAACTCAATCGCGTTTGCCATGCTCGCCTCGCAGAGACTTCCAAGTCCCGAGAGAAAAGCTAGTCTTCCAGGACACCAATCCTGTAAGCAAATTGCTCCATGTACTGTGAGAAAAAACGATAGTGACCGCTTGTGCTCGCTTCAAATTCACGCCGTCCTGAGCCTTCCATATGCAATAAGACAGCAATGTTTTGTTTGACGCCCAAAACAAAAACCCGCCATGGTTAGGGGCGGGTTTGAAAAAAGCAGCCGGTGCTGCGAACCAAGCAATTACTTCAGCTTGATTTCTTTATATTCAACATGCTTGCGTGCTTTTGGATCAAATTTCATGATCAGCATCTTTTCAGGCGTTGTTTTCTTGTTCTTGGTGGTCGTGTAGAAATGACCGGTGCCAGCTGTTGATTCCAGCTTGATTTTCTCGCGTGCGCCTTTAGCCATGATTTTTCTCCTTAGACTTCACCACGGGCACGCAGATCAACCAGGATCGCATCGATGCCTTTTTTGTCAATCAAACGAAGACCAGCGCTGGTAATGCGCAAACGCACCCAACGGTTCTCTGTTTCGACCCAGAAACGACGGTACTGCAGATTGGGCATGAACCGGCGCTTGGTTTTGTTGTTGGCGTGAGAAACATTGTTTCCCACCATTGGGCCTTTGCCCGTTACCTGACAGACGCGTGCCATGAGCACTCTCCGTAAAAATTAGAAATCGGAATGCATAAAACCCCGCCGGGTTTCAGCTTAGCCCACCATTATAGCGTGAATGCCCCACGTGCGACGCCGCAAGGTGTCGGAAACCGCATGACTGTATCTAAAATGCCTACCCGGTGACTCTCTCAGGCCACCATTTCGGTAGCTGGCGGAGACGCTACAGGCGCAGCTTGCTCAAGGAAGCGCTGCGCATCAAGCGCCGCCATGCAACCGGTGCCGGCGCTGGTGATAGCCTGACGATACACGTGGTCCTGCACATCCCCCGCTGCAAAGACGCCGGGCACACTGGTCATGGTGGCAAAGCCCTGCAGGCCGGTCTTTGTGATGATGTAGCCGTCCTTCATCTCAAGCTGCCCACTGAAAATGTCGGTGTTCGGGTGATGGCCGATGGCAATGAAACAGCCTTTGAGTTCAATGTCCTGCGCTGATTCATCCAGCGTGCTTTTCAGCCTCACACCGGTAACACCACTGGCGTCACCCAATACCCGCTCAAGCGTGTTGTGCGTCTTGAGCACAATTTTGCCCGCTGCAACCTTTTCATGGAGCTTGTCCACCAGAATGGCTTCTGCCTTGAACTTGTCGCGCCGGTGTACCAGATAAACCTTGCTGGCGATATTGGACAGGTAAAGCGCTTCCTCAACCGCCGTGTTGCCGCCTCCCACCACACACACATCCTGCTCACGGTAGAAAAAACCGTCGCAGGTTGCACACCCTGACACCCCGCGTCCCATAAAAGCCGTTTCGGACTCCAGACCCAGATATTTGGCCGACGCGCCAGTGGCGATGATCAGGGTGTCGCAGGTATATACAGCGTTGTCACCGGTCAGTGTGAAAGGCCGCTTGCTGAAATCGACCTGGTTGATATGGTCAAAAATGATTTGCGTCTTGAAGCGTTGTGCGTGGTCCAAAAAGCGTTGCATCAGCTCGGGGCCTTGTACGCCCATCACGTCGGCAGGCCAGTTGTCGACTTCGGTCGTTGTCATCAACTGGCCGCCCTGCGCAATACCGGTGATCAGTACCGGATCAAGGTTGGCTCGTGCGGCATAGATGGCGGCGGTGTAGCCCGCAGGGCCTGAACCCAAAATCAAAACTCTGGAATGCGTCATTGGTAAAAAGCCCGTAGTTAAATCAGTGCGACTCAGTTAAAGTCCAGCCAGCCCTAACGAGGCGTTCTGTGTGTGCAAATGATGTCGACAACCCATCGAGCATTGTATGAACTTGACAAAGTTTGGCCGATGGTGGGGTCAGGAGCAGGCTGATTTATGGCTACTATGGTTTCAAACTTGGAACTCATTCGACGGGTTCCCCTCTTTTCCATGCTGACGGCGGCCCAGGCTGAATCGGTTGCCGATGCGGTGGTCAAATGCCGGCTTAAACGGGGAGAGCCCATCGTTGAGCAAGGTAAAAAATCAAATGCGCTGTCGATTATCCTGACAGGGCGTGCTCGCGTTGTCACGTCAGATAGCCGTGGACGCGAGGTCATCCTGGCGACCATGCATCCCGGCGACTATGTCGGGGAGATGAGCCTGATCGACAACGAACCGCATTCCGCCACCGTCTGCGCCGAAATCCAGACCGATGTGCTGGTTCTGGGGCGTGTCGAGTTTGCGCGATGCCTGCCTGAAAACAGCTCCATGGCTTATGCCGTGATGAAAGGGCTGGTGCAAAGGCTGCGTCATGCAGACCGCAAGATTGAATCGCTTGCGCTGATGGATGTATACGGCCGTGTTGCACGGGCGTTGCTGGAGTTTGCCAGCCTGGATTCCATGCAGAACCTGGTGATTCGCGACAAGGTTTCGCGCCAGGATCTGGCCAAAATGGTCGGCGCATCGCGTGAGATGGTGAGCCGCGTCATGAAGGACCTTGAAGAGCGCGGGTTTATCGAGACCCGTACGGATGGTTCCATGGTGGTCAAGGAACGCCTGAATTCACTCGGCTAGCAACTGCTCAGGTGCAGGTTGGCCGGTACAACTGCGGTAAGCTCTGAAGCCGCGCATGACCTACTCACTCGACACCCTGAATTCCCGTACCGCCCAGCCCGCTCCAGCGACTGGCGGCGTTAGAAAGTTTGCCCATGAAGTTGGCCTGATTCTTGGCCTGCTGGCGCTGGTCTTCTGGCTGGTGGCGTTGCTGGGTTACTCACCGCAAGATGCCGCCTGGTCTACGTCAGGTTCAGCTCTGGCTGGCGGCATGGCGCGAAACTGGGCTGGCAGGCTTGGCGCCTGGCTTGCCGACGCCAGCTATTTCCTGCTTGGCTTTTCAGTGTGGTGGGGCTTGCTGGCAGGCGCGCGTGTCTGGCTGGCATCATTGGCGTGTTGGCTGCGCGGAGAGTCTTCCCTGGCGCAGAGCGGCTTCGGCAGCAGCCGTATCCGATACTGGCTCAGCATGCTCTTGTTGCTTGCCGCCAGTGCCGGGCTTGAATGGTCGCGGCTTTACCGGTTTGAATCGCACCTGCCAGACCAGGCCGGCGGCGTTCTGGGTTACCTGGTCGGGAGTGCCAGCGTCAAATGGCTCGGATTTTCCGGTTCAGGGCTGGTGCTGATCGCCCTTGGAATCATTGCCGCCTCCGTCGTTTTTGGTTTTTCCTGGGCTCACACTGCGCAGCGCGTTGGAGAGTGGCTTGTCAATCTCGTCGACTCGCGGCGGGAAAAGCGAGAGGTTGCGCAAGATCTCGCAGTAGGCAAGAAAGCGGCCCGCGAGCGCGAGAAAAAGGTAAGGGTGGAGCGGACAGAGATTGAAGAGCATCATCCGCTGCCGGTGCTTATAGAACCTTCGCCGGCAGAAATTCCAAAAAGCGAACGTGTTGCCAAAGAGCGGCAAAAACCCCTGTTTAACGAGATGCCTGACTCCAGGTTGCCCCAGGTTGATCTGCTCGATGGCGCATTGCTTCGGCAGGATAGCGTGGCGCCCGAGACGCTCGAGATGACGTCGCGCCTGATTGAGAAAAAGCTCAAGGATTTTGGCGTGGAAGTACGCGTGATAGCGGCGGCGCCCGGCCCTGTGATCACCCGGTATGAAATCGAACCTGCGGTTGGTGTCAAGGGTTCGCAGGTGGTCAATCTGGCAAAAGACCTGGCGCGCGCGCTCAGTTTGATCTCGATTCGTGTGATTGAAACCATCCCCGGCAAGAACCTTATGGCGCTTGAGTTGCCCAACGCCAAGCGTCAGTCCATCAAGCTCAGCGAAATTCTGGGCTCGCAGGTTTATAACGAAGCCAGGTCCATGTTGACCATCGGCCTGGGCAAGGATATCGGCGGCAATGCCGTGGTGGCTGACCTTGCCAAAATGCCGCACTGTCTGGTGGCAGGTACCACTGGTTCCGGCAAATCAGTCGGCATCAACGCGATGATTCTCAGCCTGCTGTACAAGGCTGATGCACGCGATGTTCGCCTGCTGCTGATTGATCCGAAAATGCTCGAGATGAGTGTCTATGAAGGCATTCCCCATCTGCTGGCTCCGGTGGTCACCGACATGCGGCAGGCTGCGCATGGTCTGAACTGGTGTGTGGGCGAGATGGAAAAACGCTACAAATTGATGAGCAAGCTGGGGGTGCGCAACCTGGCGGGCTATAACGTCAAGATCGATGAAGCCAAGGCCAAGGGCGAATTCATCTACAACCCCTTCAGCCTAACACCCGAGCAACCAGAGCCGCTGGAGCGCCTGCCCTACATTGTGGTGGTGATCGACGAACTTGCTGACCTGATGATGGTGGTAGGCAAAAAAATTGAAGAGCTGATAGCCCGGCTGGCGCAAAAGGCGCGCGCTGCCGGCATTCATTTGGTACTGGCGACGCAGCGGCCCAGCGTTGATGTGATCACGGGCTTGATCAAAGCCAATATTCCGACGCGGCTGTCGTTCCAGGTCAGCAGCAAGATCGACAGCCGCACCATCCTTGACCAGATGGGAGCGGAAGCGCTGCTGGGTATGGGCGACATGCTCTACATGCCCAGCGGAACCGGTTTTCCAATTCGGGTGCATGGTGCTTTTGTCAGCGATGAGGAAGTGCACCGCGTGGTTGCGTATCTGAAGGCGCAAGGCGAGCCCAACTACATTGAAGGCGTGCTGGAAGGTGGAACCGTCGACGGGGACGGCGACTTGCTGGGCGACGGCGGCGGTGGAGATGCAGCGGGCGAGAAAGACCCGATGTATGACCAGGCCGTCGAGATCGTCCTCAAAAACCGGAAAGCCTCGATTTCGCTGGTGCAGCGCCACCTCAAGATTGGCTACAACCGCTCGGCCCGCATGTTGGAGGAGATGGAAAACGCGGGCCTGATCAGCGCCATGTCGGGCAGCGGACAGCGTGAGATTCTGGTGCCTGCGCGAGCAGAATAACGTCGGCGTACCGCTGTTTACCTCACCGATACATATCGCCTGCAACACAGCTACCTTGTCGTGATGGAATAGCCATCATCTTCTCCCGTGCCAGACCAATGAGCAGACCGGTGCTTGCTCTGCAACAGGGTCTGGACACTACCAGGAAACCGCTTATGAACCCATCGTCACGCTCCTTGTCGTCTGCCATTACCGCACCGCGCAAAAGCCGATTCATGCAGGCCGTACGGGGCTCGGTAGTCTCGGCGGTAGCTCTGTTTTCGATAGCGGCAGGCGCACAGAACACAGAAGCTACGGGTCTGCAGAGCCTTGAGAATTTTGTAAAAAACACCAGAAGCGGTCGGGCTGCCTTCACGCAGGTGGTCACGAGCCCGAGTCGGGAAGGGCAGGTGGCCAAAACCAAAAGCTCTACCGGCAGCTTTGAGTTTCTGCGTCCCAACCGTTTCAAGTTCATTTATAAAAAGCCGTTTGAGCAAAGCATCGTGTCGGACGGCCAAATGCTGTGGCTGCATGACGCCGACCTGAACCAGGTGACCTCACGCAAGCTTGCGCAGGCGCTCAACGGTACGCCAGCTGCTGTGATTGCAGCCGCTGCAGATCTGAAAGGCCTACAGGCCGATTTCAACCTGCAGGCGTTTCCCGACAAGGGGGGCCTGCAATGGGTGCAAGCCACGCCCAAAACCAAGGACGGCCAGCTGCAGAGCATCAGGGTTGGTTTACGTGCCAGTGAAAAGGGGAGCGAACTGGCCGTGTTGGAGATACTGGACAGTTTCGGACAGCGTTCGGTGATGACTTTCAGCCAGTTCGAGGTCAATCCTTCGCTACCGGAAGCTGGTTTCAAATTTCAGCCACCCGCGGGCGCGGATGTCATTCGCCAGTAAGTTGAGGTCGGCGTCAGCGGCAACGCGCTGAGCCGCCTGGCATATGCAGCCTCTGCCGTGCCGGGAGCGTTAAGCTTGCCGGCATGACGGAAGCAACACCGCAACGAAGGGCCGCTGGCAATCGCAGTCCCACGCCCACCATTCCCCTGGCTGAACGTCTTCGACCGCAGTCCCTCGGCGAAGTGATTGGTCAGCAGCATCTGCTCGGCGATGGCATGCCGCTGCGAATTGCCTTCGAGTCGGGCCAACCGCACAGCTGCATCTTGTGGGGTCCGCCAGGTGTAGGCAAAACCACCATCGCGCGCTTGATGGCAAGCAGCTTTGATGCGCACTTCATCACCATATCGGCAGTACTGGGCGGTGTGAAGGAGATACGAGAGGCGGTTGAGCAGGCCAGCGTCTGGCGAGGGACGACTGGCGATTTCGGCACCGTCAATGGCAAACGCACCATCGTCTTTGTAGATGAGGTGCATCGCTTCAACAAAAGCCAGCAGGATGCTTTCCTGCCGCATGTGGAAAGCGGCCTGTTCACCTTCATCGGCGCCACCACCGAGAACCCGTCTTTTGAAGTCAATTCGGCATTGCTGTCGCGAGCGGCCGTTTATGTACTGCAGCCGCTCAGCGAAGATGATTTAAGACAAATAGTGGCTGTAGCCCTTGAAAGACGAGCGCTTTCAGCTATAGAAAGCATAGCTAAAGAAGCGGTTGACCGCTTGGTGGCCTATGCCGATGGCGATGGCCGTCGCTTGCTCAATACCCTTGAATCTTTGGGCGTGGCCGCTGGCAACGATAAGTCCGGCGGCAGCATCACCGAGGTCACGGACGCCTGGCTTATGAAGGTCCTGGGCGAGCGCATGCGGCGCTATGACAAGGGCGGCGAGGTGTTTTACGACACGATTTCGGCGTTGCACAAAGCAGTGCGGGGCTCTGACCCCGATGCGGCCCTGTATTGGCTGATACGCATGCTCGACGGTGGTGCAGAGCCCAAATACATGGCCCGGCGCCTGATCCGTATGGCCAGCGAAGACATCGGCCTGGCTGATCCGCGCGCGCTACGGCTGGCGCTTGATGCTGCAGAGGTCTTCGAAAGGCTGGGGTCGCCGGAAGGCGAGCTTGCATTGGCCGAGTGCGTGATCTATCTGGCGGTGGCGCCCAAATCCAATGCGGTTTACAAGGCCTTCAATGCAGCCCGTGCATTGGTCAGGAAGGATGGCACCCGTCCGGTGCCTCTGCATCTGCGCAATGCACCGACAAAGCTCATGAAAGAGCTCGACTACGGAAAAGACTACCGGTACGCGCATGACGAGGCCGATGGCTTTGCGGCCGGCGAAAACTACTTTCCCGAAGGTATGGCTACACCGGTGTTTTACGAGCCGGTCAGCCGAGGTCTTGAGATACGGATTGCCGATAAGCTCAATGAGTTGAAAGCCCGTAACCATCACCAAAACTTATGAAAATAAATCGCGCTGATAAGACCTGGTTTTCGGCATAAATGAAAGTTTGTTGAGGGTAAACCCCGCAAAAACCCGCGCCCTGGCCCGTTTCTCGCTAAAGACCGGTGGCTACAATTTGTGCATCGGCTCGTCCTTCTGCCAGTTCTATGGCTTTTTAAGGGCGGGCTTTTTGTTAGCCCCTGCATAACCAGAAGCCGGTGAAAGCTGTGTCCGCGGTGCGCGGCGCAGCAAATTAATCAACGGGTTCGTTACCGCTCCCAGGAGAAACAAGTTATGGAAATTTTCCTTCAGCAGATCATCAATGGTCTGGTACTGGGAAGCATGTACGCCCTGATCGCGTTGGGCTACACCATGGTCTACGGCATCATCAACCTCATCAATTTTGCGCATGGCGAGGTACTGATGGTGGGCGCGCTGACCAGCTGGACCATCATCGGCTGGATGCAGGGAGCGATGCCCGGCACGCCGGGCTGGGTCATCCTGCTGATCTCGCTTTTGATCGCTTTTGTGGTGTGCGGGGCGCTGAATTTTGCGATTGAGAAGGTCGCCTACCGGCCGCTGCGCAATTCGCCCAAGCTGGCGCCTTTGATCACCGCCATCGGCATGTCATTGCTGCTGCAGACATTGGCCATGATCATCTGGAAGCCCAACTACAAGCCCTATCCAACCCTGTTGCCGGCCGAACCCTTCCAGGTGGGCGGCGCAGTGATCACCGTCACGCAGCTCTTTATTCTCGGCGCCACGGCGGTGTCGTTGTCGGTGCTGATGTGGCTGGTGCATTACACCAAGTTGGGGCGCGCGATGCGCGCTACCGCCGAGAACCCTCGTGTGGCGGCCCTGATGGGCGTACGTCCCGATACGGTCATCTCAGCCACCTTCATCATCGGCGCGGTTCTGGCCGCATTGGCGGGCGTGATGTACGCATCGAACTACGGTACGGTGCAGCACACGATGGGTTTCCTGCCCGGCTTGAAGGCATTCACCGCAGCTGTGTTTGGCGGCATCGGAAACCTGGGCGGCGCAGTGCTGGGCGGCATTTTGCTCGGCCTGATCGAATCCATCGGCGCGGGTTATATCGGTCCGCTGACAGGTGGCGTACTTGGCAGCCACTACTCGGATATTTTTGCCTTCATCGTGCTGATCTTTGTATTGACCCTGCGCCCATCCGGCTTGCTGGGCGAACGTGTGGCCGACCGGGCCTGATCCACAGCATCCAGGGAACACCATGAAATCAAAAAAACTGATCCAGTTTCTGATCGTGGCCGTTGTGCTGCTGATCTTGCCGCTTGTTCTGCAGCAGGGCGGTAACGCCTGGGTGCGCATTGTGGACATGGCACTGTTGTATGTCTTGCTGGCGCTTGGCCTGAACATCGTCGTAGGCTACGCCGGCCTGCTCGACCTCGGCTACGTCGCGTTCTTCGCGGTGGGGGCTTACTTGTTTGCCTTGCTCGGATCGCCCCATCTGGCGGAGGCGTTTCCGTGGATTGCGGCCCAGTTTCCAAATGGTCTGCATCTGCCGATATGGGCGATCATTCCGATGGCAGCGGCGCTGGCCGGCTTGTTTGGTGTGCTGCTCGGCGCGCCAACGCTCAAGCTGCGCGGCGATTACCTGGCCATCGTCACCCTGGGTTTTGGCGAGATTATCCGCGTGTTTTTGAACAACCTTGACCGTCCCATCAACCTGACCAACGGGCCCAAGGGCATCAACCAGATTGACTCGATGAAGTTCTTTGGGTTCGATCTTGGCAAGCCGCATGAGTTCTTTGGCTTCGAGGTCAACTCGGTGTCGATGTACTACTACCTGTTTCTGGTGTTGGTGATCGTGTCAGTGGTCATTTGCCATCGGCTTGAGAACTCCCGTATCGGCCGCGCCTGGATGGCGATTCGAGAGGACGAGATTGCCGCCAAAGCAATGGGCATCAACACCCGCAACCTGAAGCTGCTGGCCTTCGGCATGGGCGCCACCTTTGGCGGCGTGTCGGGCTCGATGTTTGCGGCCTTCCAGGGCTTTGTATCGCCAGAGTCGTTCAGCCTGATGGAGTCCATCATGATCGTGGCGATGGTCGTTCTGGGCGGTATCGGCCATCTGCCGGGTGTGGTTCTCGGTGCGCTGCTGCTGGCGGCATTGCCGGAGGTGCTGCGCCATGTGGCAGGCCCACTGCAGGCCATGACCGATGGCCGGCTGGACTCAGCCATCCTGCGCCAGCTCCTGATTGCGCTGGCCATGATCACGATCATGCTGATGCGTCCGCGCGGGCTCTGGCCAGCGCCAGAGCATGGCAAGTCATTGAACAAGGTGCCGGGCAAGGACCCCATTCAGTCCATCAACCCTTAAAAAGAGCATGGACATGAGCGAAACCATTCTGAAAGTCTCGGGTGTTTCCAAGCGTTTTGGCGGCCTGCAGGCCCTGAGCGACGTCGGCATCCATATCGAACGCGGCCAGGTTTACGGCCTGATTGGGCCGAACGGGGCCGGCAAGACCACATTCTTCAATGTGCTGACCGGCTTGTACACGCCCGACAGCGGCAGCTTCGAGCTGGCCGGCAAGCCCTACACGCCTAGCGCGGTGCATGAAGTAGCCAAGGCCGGCATTGCCCGTACCTTTCAAAACATCCGCTTGTTTGCGGACATGACAGCGCTTGAAAACGTCATGGTCGGCAGGCACATCCGCACCAAGTCAGGCTTGATCGGCGCCGTGCTCCGTACCGCCAGCTTCAAGTCTGAAGAGGCGGCAATCGCCAAACGCTCGCAAGAGCTGCTCGACTATGTCGGCATCGGCAAATACGCTGACTTCAAGGCCCGCACCCTGAGCTATGGCGACCAGCGTCGGCTGGAAATCGCACGCGCCCTGGCGACCGACCCGCAGTTGATCGCGCTTGACGAGCCGGCAGCCGGCATGAACGCCACTGAAAAGGTGCAACTGCGCGAGCTGATAGACCGCATCCGCAAGGACAACCGCACCATTTTGCTGATCGAGCATGACGTCAAGCTGGTGATGGGCCTGTGCGACCGCGTCACGGTGCTGGACTATGGCAAGCAGATTGCCGAAGGCGCGCCCGCCGACGTACAGAAAAACGAAAAAGTGATCACCGCCTATCTGGGCACCGGTCACTAGTGCGCTGAAGGAAGTAAAACAACATGGCAAACACGTTACTGAAGATCACTGGCCTGAAAGTCGCGTACGGCGGCATCAAGGCGGTCAAAGGCGTTGACCTCGAAGTGCATGAGGGCGAACTGGTCACGCTGATCGGCTCCAACGGCGCCGGCAAGACCACCACCATGAAAGCCATCACCGGCACGTTGCCAATGGTGGACGGCGACATCGAGTACCTGGGCAAAAGCATCAAGGGCAAGGGTGCCTGGGATCTGGTCAAGGAAGGCCTGGCCATGGTGCCGGAAGGCCGCGGCGTCTTCACCCGCATGACCATCACCGAAAACCTGCAGATGGGCGCCTACATCCGCAATGACAAAGCCGGCATCGCGGAAGACATCGAGCTGATGTTTACGATTTTTCCGCGCCTGCGTGAGCGCAAGGACCAACTTGCCGGCACCATGTCGGGCGGTGAGCAGCAGATGCTGGCCATGGGCCGCGCGCTGATGAGCCGGCCCAAGGTGCTGCTGCTCGACGAGCCGTCGATGGGCTTGTCACCCATCATGGTGGACAAGATTTTCGAGGTCGTGCGTGATGTGTCAGCGCGCGGCGTCACCGTGCTGCTTGTCGAGCAAAACGCCAGCCGCGCGCTGGGCGTGGCTGATCGCGGCTATGTGATGGAGTCGGGCATCGTCACCATGAATGGCGAGGCGAAGGCACTGCTCAATGATCCGCGGGTGAGGGCGGCTTATCTGGGGGAGTAAAGCTGTCGCCTACGGCGAGCGCATTGAAGTAGCTATGAAAAAAGTAGCTGCATGCCCGATATTGGCGAGGGCTGGAAGCCTAAATTATAAAAAATGTCTGATGACAAAGCTCGCAACTCGCTGCTCAGCCTGTCCCGATTCTGCAGAAGGGTTGAAGCTTCTTTGAGTTGCCAGGCGACGTCTGCCTATGACGCCAAGCGGACAGCACCAATGCCCTCCAAGGAGCCTGGTGGATGACGCCGATCGTCTTTTTCCAGGCCCGGTGCTCACTGGCCAGCGGTATTACAATCGTTCGTCTTCTGTATTACTGCGAGGTTTTGATGAACACCTTGACCCTGAAAATTCCGCAGTCGCTGGATGATGCTCTTCAACTGGCTAGCGCCCGCCGTCAGATGTCCAAATCTGCATTGGTGCGCGAAGCGCTTGAAAAAACACTTTCCGATGAGTTGAAGCAGACCAGCCCGGCCGCCGCCTGGGTGAGCAAGTGGCGGGGTTCCATCGACAGCACGAAGTTAACCGCCTCTGGCGATGACCGGCTGACGCATATTCTGGATAAGCACATGCGTTGAGGCAGATGCCTGCCCAAGTACCGCATTTCGAAAACACATTGCCACATGCGCCTGCTGCTTGATATCAACATCATTCTTGACGTGATCTTTCAGCGGCCAGGGGAGAGCGCATCGTCCGAGCTGATTGCAAGCTGTAGCCAACAAAATCAAGCGTGGCTCGCTTGGCATTCAGTAGCAACTCTGGCCTATTTGATTGAACGCCAGCACAACGCCATGGCTGCCCGCACTGCTATCGCCGAGTTGTTGACCTGGGCTCAGGTTGCCACTACAGGTCATGCTGACGCGCTGCAAGCCCTGAAATTACCCATGAGCGATTTGGAGGATGCCTTGCAAGTCAGCTCTGCGCTGGCGTGCCAGGCAAACTATGTCATCACCCGCAATGTGAGCGACTTTTTGGCATCGCCAGTGCCTGCACTGACGCCTGAAAAGTATCTTCAACAGCAGGCTCGGAGATGACAAATGTTGGGAGCCTCTTACTGACGAATGACCTTAAATAAATAAGGCGCGCGTATCACTTCATCATAAGTTTTTGTTGACTGCAGGCAGGGTCGTTGCTGGGATGTAGCACACCAGAAATGCAAACGCAATGGACCAGTATGTACGGAAGGATACAGCCAACGCCGCGCCGCGACTAAGCCCGGACTTCACCGCGACGACCATCGGGAACACGAGCGCCACGTCCTGCCAGCGAACGCGGCTCGGCTCCCAAGACCCCGAAGTCATCCGGCCGACCAACACCTGCGGCAGTAACGCGATGAGGGCTGATACCGGCAACGCTAAGAGAATTTTCGCTCGGCTCACGTGCGGTCTAACGCAAAAATGACCGGACCACCAACATGAGCGGCGGAGCCGCCTCCTGTTGTGGGTCCGCGTCGATTGACATGTTAGGCATTACGACCCAGGGCCAGCAGCCGATTGGCCGATAGCGAACAACGCTGGTCCATTCGTAAAGAGAACCTCAACAGCCTTCTTCGCCGTCTCTGAACTGACTTCTTTTATGCCGCCCTTGAGGAGGTTTCTGAACTTCTCAGAGATACTGACATGGGGCTCAAGCGCGGAAGGCGTATGACCGAGAAGTGCAAGGCTCTTGCTGGTGAGCCGGACGTGCAAGAACGTAGTGCCGTCAAGATAGTGCTCAGCGTACTCAATGAACCCCTCCTTCCGGAGAAACTCGATCGTGTGAACGACGGGCTCGATGCATTGAAATGATTCATCGTAGGTCGCGTCCGGTGGAAGCGTGTCCGTTGCTATCTTGGACGCGCTGAGCTCGATAGGAACAGGGAAGGCTTGGTACAGTTTGTCAAGGACAAGGAGCGTGGCCTTGTTGAAGCAGTCGATGTTCTGAGGAACAGGCATGATGATCTTTCGTGGTGCCTAACTTGTTATAAACCGCAAACCGCAAACCGCAAACCGCAAACCGCAAACCGCGAACCGCGAACCGCGAACCGCGAACCGCGAAATATGCTCGCGCTCTTTCATCTCCAACTCCCCCGCTTTCATATAAGCGCTTGGTTTATATCAGCATCTTCCGCACATCACGCGGCATTGGCCCAATAACAAAACCTGTAGTCCCGCAACCTGCGCAATAACGTGGGCTGGTATGTCTGGCACGAGGTTTTTAAGTGTCTGGATAAATGCGCAACGCGTACTGGTGCTGGGCAGCTACCAGACTGCAAGCCGTCGTCACGGCGCGCACTCCGCTCAATCCACCTTCGCCCCGGACGCCTTCACCACCTTCTCATACTTTGCCAACTCGCTCTTCATGAAAGCGCCGAACTCCGCCGGCGCGCTGGCAACTGGTTCCGCCATCAGCGCTGCAAAACGGGTCTTGGCCTCGGGTGAGTTGAGGGCTGCCACAAAGGCCTGGTTCAGCTTGCCGACTACATCTGCTGGTGTGCCGGCCGGCGCCACCAGGCCCCACCAGGTGTCGATCTCAAAACCTTTCAGCGTTTCGGCCACCGCAGGTACCTCAGGCAGCATGGCGCTGCGCTGCGCAGTAGTCACTGCCAGTGCTTTGAGCTTTCCGGCCTTGATGTTGGCCGATGCAGTAGCAAGGTTGTCGAAGTTGAAATCAACTTGCCCACTTAGCAGCGCCAGCTGTGCCGGATTGCCGCCGTTGTATGGAATATGCAGGGCAAAAATGCCGGCTTGGGCTTTAAACATTTCGCCCGCCAAGTGGCCGGCGCTGCCGTTGCCGCCGCTGGCGTAGTTCAGCTTGGCGGGGTTGGCTTTGGCGTACTGGATCAGGTCAGCCAGCGTGTTGATATTCAGCCGTCTTGCTGTGTCGGCATTGATGACCAGCACATTGGGCACCCGCAGCATCTGGGTAATGGGCGCAAAGTCGGTGGCCGCGTTGTACGGCATCTTGCTGTACAGCCAGGGGTTGATGGCATGTGTGGCAACGGCCGCAATGCCGATGGTGGTGCCGTCAGGCGCTGCCTTGGCGATCGCGTCCACACCGATGTTGCCACCGCCGCCTGGCTTGTTCTCGATGATGACGGTGCCTAGCGTGTCCTTGACCCGTTCGGCCATCAGGCGGGCGGTCACGTCGATCGGGCCACCAGGCGCATACGGGACGATGATGCGCAACACCTTGGGCTGGGCGCTTGCGGGAAGACTGGTGATAGCTGACAAACCCAGCGCAGCCAGGCAAACCAGTGACAGGCGGCGTGCGGCCTGGAAGGGACGTTGATGTAAATTGTTCATGCCTTGATTGTTGCAAACACGGCGCCTGCTAGTGCCTATGGATTTCACTAGATGGGCAATGCCCTGACAGTGACGACCAGACAGGAGCCTGGAGCCGCGGCCAACGGCGCGCCATTCGATGAATGGCGCCGCACCCGGCGCCGACTCAACCGTCAGACGATTGCGGCAGCCTTGTCCTTTTCAGTCACAAACGAATCGGCGAAAAATTCATCTTCGGGCAGGCCGGCTGCGGTGTAAGCGGCCTGTGCAGAGTCCACCACAATCGGTGCGCCACACGCATACACCTGATGGCCGGACAGGTCAGCAAAATCCTGCAGTACCGCCTGGTGGACAAACCCGGTTCGGCCACTCCAGCCGTCTTCGGGCAGCGCGTCAGATACCACCGGCACATAGCTCAGGTTGGGCATCTCGGTCAGCTTGGCGGTAATCCAGTCATGCTGGTACAGGTCGGCCGGCCGGCGTCCACCCCAGTACAGCACCGCTGGCCGTGTGATGCGTTTGAACTGCAGGTGCTCAATGATCGCCTTGATCGGCGCAAAGCCGGTACCCGACGCCAGCAAAATCATCGGTTTGGTGCTGTCTTCGCGCAGGTAAAAACTGCCGAACGGCCCCTCGATGCGCAGGATTTCTTTTTCCTTCATCGCACTGAACACGTGGTCAGTGAACTTGCCGCCCGGCATATGGCGAATGTGCAGCTCGACCCCGGGCGTCTCGGCCTGGGTATGCGGTGCATTGCCCATCGAATAAGCCCTGCGGTCGCCATCGCGCAGTAAAAATTCAACATACTGGCCGGCGTGGTATTTGAAGATGTCGCTGGCCGGCAGCTGCAGCCGCACCAGCATCACATCATGCGAGGCCTTGGCCAATGCGTTCACACGCACCGGCATTTTTTTGACTGGAAAAGCGCTCTCGTCGGTAACCTGGCGTGACTCGATCACCACATCAGTTTGTGCCACACCGCAGCAGGTCAGGATAAAACCCTGCTCGGCTTCTTGCGGTGACAGCGCCTTGGCCTGATGCGGTCCATGCACGACCGTGCCGGAAATCTTTTTGCACTTGCAGGAGCCGCAGGCGCCATCCTTGCAACCGTACGGCAGGCCAATGCCCTGGCGAATCGCTGCTGCGAGCAGGGCTTCTTCTGCGTTGGCGGTAAAGGCCCGGCCGCTGGGCTGCACGGTGATGTTGAAACTCATAATCGGTATCCTTGCGCTGTCTGTGTTGATAAGCCGTACCGCCCGCGCGGTTCCCAGCCCATCCTCAATTTTGCCTGCTTCTTCAAACCCTCTGGGCGCACTGCCCGCACGCTTTCGGCGTACCCGCGTACTGATCATCGGTTGCGGCGATGTCGGGTTGCGGGCAGCGCGCCTTCTGCCGCAAGGCGTCAGCCGGTTGGCGTTGACCTCATCACCTGATCGAATCACCGAACTGCGCAGTCACGGCATCACGCCGCTGCTCGGCAACCTGGATGATGCAGCCAGCCTGCGCCGGCTTGCCGGTGTGGCCACGCGCTTGTTGCATCTGGCTCCACCACCCGGCAATGACCCCCAGGGCCGTGGCGATCCGCGCACCCGCAACCTGCTGCGAGCTTTGGCACGGGGAAACGCACCGCTGTCACTGGTGTATGGGTCAACCAGCGGTGTTTACGGTGACTGCAGCGGAACCCATGTTGCTGAAACGCGTGCCGTCAACCCGACAACGCCGCGCGCCTGGAGGCGGGTGGATGCCGAGGCGCAGGTGCGGTATTGGGGGCGGATCACAGGAGTGGCAACGCATATCCTGCGCATCCCTGGCATTTATGCACCCGACCGTGAAGGCGGCACGCCCAAAGCGCGTTTGCTCAAGGGCACACCGGTGCTGGATGCGCTTGATGATGTGTATACCAATCACATTCATGCAAGTGACCTGGCAAGGGCTTGCCTGGCGGCAATGTGGCGCGGCAGGCCGCAGCGCATCAGCCATGCCAGTGACGACAGCGATCTGAAAATGGGCGACTACGTTGACCTTGCCGCCGCTATTTACGGTTTGCCCAAGCCGCCCCGGCTGGCCCGCCAGCAGGCTGAGCGGGAGTTGCCTGCGATGCAGATGAGCTTCATGTCTGAATCCCGTCGTCTCGATAACCACAGGCTTAAGAACGAACTGGGCCTGCGGCTGAAATACCCGACAGTGAAAGAAGGGCTGGCTGCGCCTGGTCAATAGGCAATGACAAGCTTTGCGTTGTCAGAACTGCAGCGCATTGAAGGGGCAGGGTTACCTGAGGCCGGGGTGAGCAGCTACGCGAATGTCCCTCGCGTCGACCTAGGGTCGACAGCTCCTCCTTGATTTCGCTACGCTACCCACCCCAGCCTCTTCTTGAGGCTGGCATGTTGGGCGCAAATCACATAGCCAAACCAATAACGATCGAAGGTGGTCGTAGCACTGTGCGTAGCGCATCAAGGAGGAGGCCGAAGGCCGGGGGACAGCCGTGTAGCAGAGTGCTGCGGCCAGCTGTGCCCCCGCCCTGAAACGCTCCCGATGACTTCGGTCGGTCTTGTCACCAACTTGAAAAAGATCAATAGCCAGCGCTCAGCCAGCGCGCCGACCCACCTTGAGCAAGCCAGTCGACAGCGACGTACCGCAAACAATCACTGCGGCGCACAGCAGCATCCACGGGGTGACGGTCTCGCCCAGAAACACCCAGCCATACAGTGCCGCAAAAACCGGTACGACAAAGGTCACCGACAAGGCGCGCGGCGGGCCGGCGTTTTCGATAAGCCTGAAGAACACGATATAAGCCACACCGGTGCAGACCACACCGACCACCAGCAGAGCCAGCCATGCCGCACTGCCGGGCATTTGCGATGGCCAGAAATACACTGCCGGCAATGCCAGGCCCACACTCGCCCCCACCTGACTGCCGGCCGCCGTCACCAGCGGCGGCATGCCCGTCAAATAGCGCTTGGTAAAGCTGGCTGATATGCCATAGCAGACGCAGGCAAACAGGCAGGCCAGCACAGCCCAGCCCGGTGCCACGCCTGATGCATCTGGCTTGAAGGTGGCCTTGTCCCAGGCCAGCAGTGCAACGCCGGCAAAACCGATGATGAGGCCTGCGATTCTTGAGGCGCCGGGCTTGTCCTTCAGCCAGAACCATGCGATCAGCGCACCGAACATCGGGACCGTCGCATTCAGGATCGCCGACAGCCCTGTGCTGATGGACAGCAGCGCAAAGGCAAAACACGCAAACGGAATGCCCGAATTGAGCATGCCGATCAGAAACACCTTGCGCCAGTGCTTGATGAGTACCGGCAACAGGCCACGCAGCCACACCAGCGGCAGCAGGAAAGCGGCCGCAATCGCCACCCGCACGGCAGCTGTCGGAATAGGTCCGAACTCGACCGTGCTGATGCGGGTGAACAGAAACGAAGAACCCCAGATCGCGGACAACAGCAAAAAGTCCAGTGCCCAGGGTTGGGGCCTTGCTGCACCCGCACCGTCACTGGCACCGCTGCCAGCTGATGATCTTGAAAGAACCGGTGCCTGCAGCCCGGCTGATTTGACAGTCAAAGCAAGCTCTCCTGAAAAACGCCTTCCAGCGTCAAAAGCGCGGTTTTTCGATCCAGCCCGCCGGCATAACCGGTGAGCATTCCCTGGCTGCCGATCACCCGATGGCAGGGCACGATGATGCTGACCGGGTTGCGGCCAATCGCCGCGCCCACTGCACGCACCGCGGCTGGCTTGCCGATCTGGTTGCTAACCGCACCGTAGCTCAAGGTTTTCCCCAGCGGAATCGCCCGCAGCGCTTCCCATACTGCCTGCTGGAACGGCGTGCCGTAACTCAGGTCCAGCGGCAGATCAAAGGCGAGTCGGCGGCCGGCAAAGTAGTCCGCAAGTTGCTGGCTGGCTTGCGTCAGCACCGGATGCTCAGGCGCCTGAGCCCAGACCGCCGGGCCGGTCAGCTCTATCGGCAAATGCCGCTGGCCCTCAAACCACAGGCCGGCCAACCCTTGGTTGCTGGCAGCTATCGTCACTGGCCCCAGCGGGCTGAGGTAGCGGGTTTGAACCATCGTGTTGTGAAATTTCATGGTGTGACCTCGGATGTCAGCGTGCATTTAAACGTTTTATGCCTGTAGCCCAGGTAGTGCAAGGGCCATTCGCTATTGAGTTAATAGCGCATGGCAATGTGCCGCGGGGTGTTTTGAGGTGAGCGGCCATATACCGGTCGCCAATGCAGCCTTCATCCAAGTGCCGACCATGTTGCCGCGGTAGCGCTTCGCCGTCCAATGACTTTGCTGCGGCTGATTGATTCTTGAATCTCATCAATGCACTCCTTTTGGGTCCGGTAACGGCACCATCGCGCCGCTCCAGGCACGGATCACCGCGTAACTTCGCCACGGCTTCCAGGCGCTTGATGCCGCTTCAGCCAGCCGGGCGGGGGTTTTACCGCCCTGCAGCCCCATGGCCTTGTGCAGTGCTACATCGCCTGCCGGAAAAGCATCTGGCCAGCGCAGGGCGCGCATGGCAATGTACTGGGCTGTCCAGTCACCGATGCCGGGCAGTGATTTAAGTATGGCTATGGTTGCATTCACATCCGCCCCGCCATGCAGATGCAGCCGCTTGCCCGCGACGGCTTGGGCAATACCGACGATCGCCACCTGCCGCTGCCGAACAATGCCGAGCTGACCCAAGGCGTCACCGCTGGCTGCTGCCAACACGGCGGGCGGCGGAAAAAGCCGCGTCAGTTCGGGCCACGGCGTTGTAAGTGGCTCGCCCAGCCGGTCGACCATGCGCTGGGCCAGTGTGCGGGCGGCAGCCACAGTGATCTGCTGGCCGAGCACCGCGCGTACCGCCAGCTCATAGCCGTCCAGCGCGCCCGGCACCCGCAAGCCGTCACCGCCGGGAAAGCTCGTATGCAGCACGCTGTTGATGGCCTCTGGGTCAGCATCCAGGTCATACAGCCCCCGCGCCCGGCGAATCACCAGCGGCAGCACGCCTGAGAGCGAATCGCTGACCTGCAGCACCAGATGTGAGCGTTCTTCATCAAACCTGGCGCGCAACCATCCTGCATGTACGCTGCCGCCGGATTCAATACGAAATGTCCTTGTAGCCCAGGCTGTACCAGCGCCGGTAGCTATATATTCCATAGTATTGATAGACCGTTTGCTGATGAAGGCCAGCATGGCTGACACGTCGTAGGGCGGCCTGAAGCCCAGGCGAATGGTGGTGCACGAAAGGGTAGCCGCACCGGTTTCCTGTGAATCAGGCTTTGCCGCAGCCAGGCATCCCTGCCGGCGCATCGTGCTGGGATTGAGGCTGTAGTGCTGCGCAAACGCCGCGTTGAAACGCCGCACACTTTGAAAGCCGCTCATCAGGGCAACCTGGGTGATGGGCAAAACGGTATCGGCCAGCAGCTGCTTGGCGGTGTGCAGGCGCCGGGTCTGCAGGTACTGCAGCGGGGAGACGCCAAAGTGCGCTTCAAAAATCCGCCGCACGTGGCGCTCGCTCACGCCCAGACGCGCTGCCAGCTTGGCCATCGCGGTGTCAGTGGAATCAGTGGAACGCGTGATGTCAGCAATGAAGCCTCTGTTTTCGACAGGCGGCCGCGACCACGCCAGCTCATCCGGCTCGTCAAGCAGGCGCGCCGCCTGGTGCGCCAATATGGACGAAGCATCCTGGCTGGACCAGGCCAGCAGATGCGGCGCCAGTTCCGGTCGGCAGCGCAGGCAGGGCCGGAAACCGGCGCACTCGGCCTGTGCGGCATGCCTGAAAAATCGGCAGTTCTCACGCTTGGGCGCCCTCACGCTGCACACCGGCCGGCAGTAGATGCCGGTGGATGTGACGCCGGTGAAAAAGCTGCCGTCAAAACGGGCATCGCGCGCTTTGAGGGCGCGGTAGCAGTCCTCATCAGCAAGTGGCGTGGTGCGGTTCATGGGGTGATGGTACGCGTGCAGCGGGATCCGACTGGCCGTTTCCGGACCTGATGTTGGCGGCCATCTCACAGCTTCATCCGACACGCGTTCAGCGGGTTTGGGGGAGGTTTCTGGCAGGCACCGCCGCCTACAATTGCCGCTGACCGGACCACAGGTTCGCCTGTTTCAAATGTTCTACCAGCGACAAAGGAAATCCCGAACCATGCAACTTAACGCTTCGATTTTCAAAGCCTACGACATCCGCGGCGTGGTGCCGACCACCATCAGCGAAGGCGTTGCCGAGGCGCTGGGCCGGGCTTTTGGTGCGCGGGCGCTGGCGGAGGGCGAAAAATCGGTGGCGGTCGGGCGCGACGGCAGGCTCAGCGGGCCATCCCTGGCGGCGGCGTTGATGCGCGGTCTGGCTGCAGCGGGTGTTGATGTGATCGACGTGGGCATGGTCACCACGCCCATGCTGTACTTTGCAGCCAACACGCTCACCACCTCCGGCATCCAGGTCACCGGCAGCCACAATCCGAAAGACTACAACGGCTTCAAGATGGTGCTGGCCGGACGCGCGATCTACGGCGACGAAATTCAAACCCTGCGCGAGCTGATGCAGACCGATGGCGCCGCGCTGGCCAGCAAGCCCGGCAAGATCACTGAAGTCAATGTCGAAAAAGACTACCGCGAACGCATCGTCTCCGGCATCAAGCTGGAGCGGCCGATGAAGATCGTCATCGATTCCGGTAACGGCATTGCGGGCGCGTCGGCCCCGGATATCTTCAGGGCGCTGGGTTGTGAAGTGACCGAGCTGTTCAGCGAGGTGGATGGCAACTTTCCCAATCACCATCCCGACCCGAGCAAGCCAGAAAACCTGAAGGATCTGATCGCTGCCCTGCAAACCGGCGATGCTGAACTGGGCCTCGCCTTTGACGGCGACGGCGACCGCCTGGGCATCGTCACCAAGGACGGCACCAATATCTATCCGGACCGCCAGATGATGCTGTTTGCCCGCGATGTGCTGTCGCGTGTGCCGGGCGGCACGATCCTGTTTGACGTGAAATGCTCGCAGCGCCTGGCGCCCGAGATTGAAGCCGCCGGCGGCGTGGCGATGATGTTCAAGACCGGGCATTCGCTGATCAAGGCCCGGATGAAGGAAGTGAACTCCCCGCTGGGTGGCGAGATGAGCGGCCATATCTTCTTCAAGGAGCGCTGGTACGGCTTTGACGACGGCACCTATGCGGGTGCGCGGCTGCTGGAGATTCTGAGCCGCGTGCCCGACGCCGGCATTGTGCTCAATGCACTGCCCACCAGCTTCAGCACGCCTGAGCTGAATGTGGCTTGCAAGGAAGGGGAACCACATACGGTCGTCGAGCAGCTGATCAAGACTGCCGCATTTGCCCCGCCCGCGGCGATTTCCACGATTGATGGCGTACGGGTGGACTGGCCCGACGGCTTTGGTCTGATTCGCGCGTCCAACACCACGCCGGTGCTGGTGCTGCGTTTCGAAGGCCATACCGAAGATGCCTTGCGCCGGATTGAGGCCGACATGCTGGCCTTGCTGCGCAGCGTCAAGCCGGATGCGAGTTTTGCGGCCAGCGCGCATTGACGCCGGGATTTGTGCAGACTCGGGGTACGACTTTGCAACGCTGCAGTGAACACCCCGGCGTGAAGGCCTTGACGGGGCTGCTGGCGGCCTGTGCTGCGTGGCAGGTCTCAACGCGTTATGCATTGCCGCGTGCCTGTCGTCCAGAGCCTGTCTCCAGCATGCAACCGGGCTGCTCATGAAAATCCTGCTTGTCAAGCTCTCATCCCTGGGTGACGTGGTGCATGCGCTGCCGGTGGTGCAGGACATTCATGCCGCGCTGCCCGATGCGCAGATTGACTGGGTGGTTGAAAAAGCGTTTGCACCGCTGGTGCAGTGTTGCCCGGGCGTGCGGCGCGTGATTGCCTGTGAAATCAGGCGCTGGCGGAAGTCGCCTTTGTCGGCCGTGACGCGGCAGGAGTGGACCGTTTTCAAGGCGCAGCTGCGTGACCAGGCTTATGACGCGGTGATTGATTTGCAGGGCCTGGCCAAGTCGGCGCTGGTAGCGCGTCTGGCGCGCATGGCGCCAGAGGGCAATCGTTTTGCGCTGGCCAACCAGACCGAAGGCTCGGGCTACGAAGCACCGTCGCGCTGGGTAGCGGATGTGGCGATCCGCATGGAGCCGCGTATTCATGCGGTGCAGCGCTCGCGCGAGCTGGCGGCCCGCTCGCTCGGCTATGCGTTGCCCGCAGTGCCAGATTTTGGTTTGAAAGTACCCCCGGCCCTCATTCCAAAAGGGCATCCGGCTCTTGATCTAGTAGCGGGAAGGGTGGTGTTTGTGCATGGCACCTCCCGTGCCGACAAGGAGTGGCCACTTGACCACTGGGTCGGGCTGGGCCAGCGGTTGATGGCATCCGGCCAGCGCGTGGCCATCCTGCATGGCAATGCCAGCGAAAGCGCAACCAGTCAGGCCATCCTGGCGGCGCTGACCGGGAACGCTCCACAGTCGGCCAGCGCCTCCGTTGCCGCGTCAGGGCCTGCAGCCATCACGCTTCCTGCGCTGGCGCTGGATGAAGTGGTTGCAGTGCTGGCTGGCAGCAGCGGCGTTATCGGCGTGGACAGCGGCGTAAGCCACATCGCGGTTGCGCTCGATCTGCCCCACGTGCAGATCTATAACGTGGACACCGCCTGGCGCACCGGCCCTGTTACCGCGGCGCCTGCCGAGCCCTCTCATCGCCGCCAGACCAGCGTGTTTGCACAGCCCACGCCGGCTGTCGATGGGGTCTGGCAGGCGTGGCAGGCGGTGTCAGCGCGGCCGGCTGGCGCATGAGCGGATGGGCCTTGGGCCTTTATGGGCTGGCCACGCGCATGGCAGAACCGCTGCTGCGGCGCAAGCTTGCCCGCCGAAGCCGGCTGGAGCCCGGTTATGCAGAAGCGGTTGACGAGCGCTTTGGCCGCTATAGCCAGCCGGCTGAAGCATCAGCCGACCTGGTCTGGCTGCATGCGGTGTCGCTGGGCGAAACCCGCGCGGCCAGCGTGCTCCTCAAGGCCCTGCGTTCGCGCCATCCTGGCCTGCGCCTGCTGCTGACGCACGGCACGGCCACCGGACGCGCCGAGGGCAGGGCGCTGCTGCAGGCGGGCGATGTGCAGGTCTGGCAGCCGTGGGACAGCCCGGAAGCGGTGGCGCGGTTTTTCAGCCACTTCAGGCCGCGCCTGGGCCTTTTGATGGAAACCGAAGTCTGGCCCTGCACCATGCGCGCGGCGCGCAAGGCGAGCGTGCCGGTGGTGCTGGTCAACGCACGCCTGTCGGCCAGGTCGCTCGGCCAGGCCTTGCGCCTGCCACGCCTGGCGCGTCCTGCCTATGGCGCGCTATCGGCGGTGTATGCCCAAACCGGGGACGATGCGCAGCGCTTTGCCCGGCTGGGCGTCGCGGCAGATGTGGTCGGCAACCTCAAGTTTGACGCCGCCCTGCCTGCCGGCCAGGTGGCGCAGGGCCGGGCCTGGCGGCTGGCGCTGCATCAAGCGGTGCTGCTGTTTGCCAGCTCCCGCGAGGGCGAAGAATCTGGGTTTTTCAAGCAAATTAGTGCTGCACACCAATCAATACAAGGAGTGTCTGCTACTAATAGAGTAGCAGACATTACCTCTCCCGCGCACCGCCGGGACCATGCCGTGCGCGTCGGTGCTGCGGCAGGCGGGCAAGCGGGGGGTTCGCCGCATCCTGTGCATTACCTGGTCGTACCGCGTCACCCGCAGCGCTTTGCCGAGGTGGAGTCGCTGGCGCTGGCGCAAGGCTTGACGGTGTGCCGCAAGTCGAGCTGGCCCGCCGATGGCCCTGCGGCCAGTGCAGAGGCGCAGGCGGCCGATGTGTGGCTGGGCGACACGCTGGGGGACATGGCGCTGTACTACAGCCTGGCCGATGTAGCCCTGCTGGGCGGTAGTTTCGAGCCGCTGGGCGGGCAGAACCTGATAGAGGCCGCGGCCTGTGCCTGCCCGGTGGTGATGGGCCCTCACACCTTCAATTTTACGGATGCCGCTGCAGCCGCTGAAGTTGTCGGGGCAGCGCAGCGGGCGTCAAACCTGCAGGAGGGCATGAAAGCAGCGCTTCGCCTGACTGAAGACCGCCAGTCACAGGCCTCGGCTGCCCAGGCCGGGCTGGCGTTTGCCGCAGCAAACCGGGGCGCTACCGAACGCACCGTTGACGCCCTGGAGCGCTTCCTCATCCGCTGATTGATGCATGTGCAGGGTTGGCACGGGCATGGTGTTGCCTCCGGGCCGCCCCCTCAAACGCCCTCGAAGCAGCAAACCTTAAAAGCCGCGAGCCAATGCCCTGCATCCGCAAGGCGCTTTACCTGCTACGCGCGTGACTGCCCTTTGCTAGCATCTTTTGTTGCATCGCCAGACGCCGCCGGGCCATGGTGACGCGGCGTCCGGCAACCGATCGGTCAACCGAAGGACTTTATGAAGACGACAAACCATGGCCTGCTGATGAGTTCGTTGTTGCTGCTTGCCCTTGCCGGATGCGGCGGTGGCGGCGGCAGCTCGGTTCCTCCAGCTGCGGTGCCTGCAGAAATCCCCCCGCCTGTCGCGTCCACCGATGTGCCCGCTGCCAATGGAGCGGCAACCGGTGCAGCCGCCACACCGTCAGCCTATGCGGCGGGCAGTGAAGAGCTTGCGGCGCTCAACCTGCTCAACGCCGAACGCAGCCGCTGCGGCTTTGGCACGCTGGCGCAAAACGCGTCCCTCGATACCGCCGCGCGCGCGCATGCGGACTACCAGATCATCAACAACCTGCTGACCCATATGCAGGACGCCGCAAGATACCCACGGGGCTTTACCGGCACCACGCCGGCTGACCGGGTGAGGGCCGCCGGGTATGCCAACGCGGCGGGCGTGACCGACGAAATCGTTGCTTTTTCAGGAAGCGCTGCCAAAACCGGCCTGGGCGCCGAAGGTGTGCGCGGCTTGCTTAGCGCGCCCTATCACCTGCGCGGTCTGATGGCCGGGCATCGGGATGTGGGCGTGTCGGTACGTTCCAGTGCAGACCTGGGCACGGCCACGCCGTCCGTGTACCTGCAGATCAATGCGGCCCACACCAGCGCCGCCGGAGCCCAGACTGTGGCAGTAAACAGTGTCAACACCTATCCCTGTCAAGGCAGTACCGGCATCAAGCGCTTGCTCAGCAATGAAACGCCCAATCCGATTCCCAACCGCGATCTGGCTGTCAACCCGCTGGGGCCGGTGGTTTACGTGGGGCTTCGGGAAGGCAACACCCTGGTGATCAACAGCAGTGCAATGGTGGAGCTGGCAACCGGCAGACCGGTGGCGCTTCGCCCTCCGATAGGCGCTGCGAACGACCCCCATGCTCCGTGCCAGGAAGGCTGCTTCAAGCGGCATGAAGCTTATATTGCCGCTGACGCACCGGTCGCGGCCGATGCCGCGTTTCAGATGGTGATCACCGGGACGAACAATGGCGTCGCCTTCAGCCGGACGTTCACTTTCACGACCGGAAGCGGCAGCTGACCCTGGCAGTCAACGCTGGCTTCTGGTGTTGCTAGAGGTGACGCCTGGTAAGGGTGCATTTACAGGCGTCGGCTTTTATTTCGCCAGCAGCGCATTGATAGGCTGCAGATCGTCGGGCGTCAGGCTGCCATTGGCCTGGCGCAGGCGCAGATTGCCCAGCAGGACGTTGTAGCGGGCCTGCGCGAGATCGCGCTTGGTTTGAAACAGCTGGCTTTGCGCGTTCAGCACATCGATATTGATGCGCACCCCGACCTGGTAACCGAGCCGGTTGGCGTCCAGCGCGCTCTGGCTGGAAAGTTCTGCCGCTTCCAGCGCTCTTACCTGGCCTTGGCCCGACTGCACGCCGAAGTAAGACGTGCGGGTGTTTTGGGCCACGATACGGCGGGCGGCTTCCAGGTCGCTGGAAGCCTTGTCACGCAGGGACAGCGTCTCGCGGATTCGGTTTTGCGTGGCGAAGCCGGCAAACAGCGGCAGGTTCAGCGACACACCGATGCTCGACGTGTTGGCCCGCGTCGAGAACGCGCTTTGCGCCGTGCCGGACGGGTTGCGGCTCAGGTTGTAGCTGGCAACCGCATCCACCGTCGGCTTGTGTCCGGCCTCGGCCTTGACGACTTCCAGCTCGGCGATGTCAACGCCGCTGCGCGCCTGCCGGATGCTCGGATGCACCAGCTCGGACTGCGCTACCCAGCTGCTGACATCGGCCGGTATGACGGTGGGCAGCGCAATCGGCAGGGTCAGGCCCTTGGGGTTTGCATTGGTGACGCCCACCAGTTGGTCCAGTGCGATCTTTCTGACCAGCAAGTCGTTTTCGGCTGCAAGCTCCTGCGCCGTGACCAGGTCAAAGCGGGCCTGGGCCTCGCGGGTGTCGGTGATGGTGGAGGTGCCGACCTCGAAGTTGCGTTTGGCAAAGGCCAGCTGCTCTGCCACGGCTGCTTTTTGCGCCTGCACAAAGGTCAGCGTGTCCTGCGCCACCAGCACATCAAAGTAGGCCTGGCTGGTGCGCACGATCAGGTCTTGCTCGGCCGCATCCAGCTGCGCCCGTGATTGCTCGACCTGGCGCTGGCTTTGCTGGTAGTTGGCCACATTGCCGGGACGGTACAGCGGCTGCGATGCCGACAGGGTGGCGTTTTGCGTGGCAAAGCTGCGGTCGACCGACGGGTTGGTGTTGTCGAAATTGCTGCGCGAGATGCCTGCACCAAGGCCGGCGGTAGGCAGCAGGCCAGCCCTGGCCTGCTCGGCGCGAAACACGTTCGCATCAAACTGCAGCCGCGACGACTGGTAGGACGCATCGAACGCCCGCGCCGACTGGTAAAGCTCCACCAGGCTCTGGGCCATGGCCGGCGAACTGCTGGCCACCCACGCCGCCAGCGCACAAGCTGCCATGACGGCCCCCGACAGGAAGGGCTTGCCATGGGGCGCGCAAATCACAGCATGCGCCGTCGGTCGTGGGGGCGTGGTCATAAGCATCCTGGTAGAGAAATAGGCAGCGATATCAGGGGTTGGCGGGCGCAAAAAAAACGGTAGCGGTGGGTGGTGGCAGTCGTGTCGGTTGTCGTGGCACGTGTCAAGGCAGCGGGCGCATCAATACAGGGGAACGCTGGCATCAACCTGCCGGGACCAGGCATCAATGCCGCCCTGCAGATTGACTACCTGCGTAAAACCGTGATGTGCCAGAAAGTTCGCTACCTGCATGCTGCGCATGCCGTGATGGCAGAGGCACGCCACCGGATGGTCTGCGCCGAAGCGGTCCTGCAGCTCCCGCACCCGTGCGGGGATCTGTCCCATCGGGATCGTCACCAGTTCAAACCCGTCGGGTCGCACCGACGCTGCCTGCAACTCGTGGGGTTCACGCACATCCAGAAGGACGGGCAGGCCGGCAGGGCTGCCTGTTTCAGTTTGCGCGTCATCACGCCAGGCGGCAAAGTCGGCGGGCATTAGTTGCTGGACCATGGGGTCAGAAGGTAAAGCGTGAAGGCTCGGGAAAGTTGACCAGGCGCGGCGCGACGGTGTCCCAGGCCTGTGTGGTGCGCCACGCGGTTTCGGCAACGCGCGTTACCAGCGTTGCGCGCATCACCGGCTCGATGCCCACGATGGCGCTCAGGCGCCCGCCCACCGTCAGCATGGCCAGCAGCGGCTGCGGCACCTCGGGCACCGACCCGCTCAGCACGATGACATCAAACGGTCCGCGTAGCGGACCATTGCCACCTACCGCCTGCGCCAGGTTGACCGACCCATCGCCGGTGCGGACCTCGGCGTTGTAGATGCCGGCACGGCTCAAATTGCCGCGTGCGATTTCAGCCAGGTCAGCATCGATCTCGATTGTGGTGACCTGTTGGCCACGGTGGCCTAGCAGCGCGGCCATGTAACCGGAGCCGGTGCCGATTTCAAGCACACGCTCATGCTTTTGCACTGCCACGTCCTGCAGGATGCGGGCTTCCACCTTGGGCGCCAGCATGCACTGGTCGGGATGATGTTGCAGGTCGGGTGTCAGCGGGATTTCCATATCGGCAAAAGCCAGCGCGCGGCACGCCAGCGGCACAAAGTCTTCACGCTTGACGATGGCCAGCAGCGAAAGCACCTGGTTGTCCAGCACCTCCCAGGGGCGGATCTGCTGCTCGATCATGTTGAAGCGGGCTTGTTCGTAGTTCATGGCGGCTCTGTTGTTATGGTCAAAAAATGAAAGAGAAGTTCAGGCAGAAACCTGCTGGCGAAGGCTTGCTGGTGGCGTCTGGCAAGGCATCTGGTCAAACCCCGATTTTAGTCTGGCGTGCCCTGGTGACGGGCAATGTGGCGCCTTTGGCGGCATCATCAGGCCCGTCACCAGGGCTACCCGCGGCGCGCGCGGCACGCCCTGAAAAACGCCGCTTGAACCATTCACCGAGGTCGTCGAGATAGCAATAGGCCACAGGTACCACCACCAGCGTGAGCAGTGACGAGGTGATGACGCCGCCGATCACCGCCTGACCCATCGGGGCGCGCTGCTCGGACCCTTCGGTCAATGCAAAGGCAAGCGGCACCATGCCAAAAATCATCGCCAGTGTGGTCATCAAAATCGGCCGCAGGCGAACTTTGGCGGCTTCCAGCAACGCGTCATTGCGGTCCATACCGGGTGCCAGCTGGCCGTTCTCATCGACGTGCTCGGCGCGAACACGGTTCGCAAAGTCAACCAGCAAAATGGCGTTTTTGGTCACCAGGCCCATCAGCATGACGATGCCAATGACCGAAAACATCGACAGCGCCGAGCCAAACAGCAGCAAGGCCAGCACCACGCCGATCAAGGTCAGCGGCAGCGATGTCATCAAGGCCACAGGCAGCAGAAAGCTCCTGAACTGGCTGGCCAGAATCATGTAGATGAACAGGATGGCCATCACCAGCGCTGAAATCGCGTAGCCGAAGGACTCCGACATGTTGCGCGTCGAGCCGCTGAACTGGTAGCGGTAGCCTGGCGGAAAGTCGATGCCGTCCAGCGCCGCTTTCACATCGCTGGACACCTCGCCGCCGGTGCGGTTGTACACATTGCCGTTGATGGCGACTTCACGTGCCAGGTCACGCCGGTTGATCTGATTCGGCCCGGTCGTCTCTGTCACGCGCGCGATCTGATTGAGCCGGATGACGCGGGTCGAGCCATCAGTATTGCTGCCCATCGCAGCGCTGCTGAAAGACAGGCGCGCCAGGTCGTCGGGCGAGTTGCGGGCTTCCGGCGACAGACGTACGTTGACGTTGTAGGTCTGGTCATCCGGCGCGCGCCAGTTGCCCACCGTTTCGCCCGCCACCAGTGTGCGCAGCGCATCGCCTACCTGGGATATGGAAAGGCCGAGGTCGCTCGCGGCATCGCGCCGCACCCTGACATCAATCACCGGCTTGTCGGCCTTGATGCTGGAGTCCAGGTCAACCAAGCCATCAATGCCGCGGATTTTTTCCGTCACGCGCTGCGTCAGGCGCTCCAGCTCTTTCAAGTCCGGCCCTTGCAGCGAAAACTCAAGCTGCTTGCCGCCACCCACCGAATCCAGCAAGCCGACGTGGGTGACGGTGATGCCGGCCACCTGGTTCAAACGGTTGCGCAGTACGCCCGACATCTCGTCAACGCTGCGGCTTCGGGCCTTGCGGTCTACCAGCCGGATGTACATATTCGCGTACATCTTGCCCTGGGCATTGCCGGTGTTGAGTGTGGCCAGTGTGTACCGTACCTCGGGGAATTCCCGCACGATGGCCTCCACCTGGCGGGCCTTGGCCTCGGTCGCCTCCAGTGAGGAGCCGACCGGGGTATGAAAGCTCAGGCTGGTTTCGGAGAAGTCGGCTTTCGGCACAAACTCGGTGCCGAGCAGGGGCACCATCAGGACACTGACCACAAAGATGACAGCGGCCGTGGCCAGCGTCGCCAGCTTGTGCACCAGTGCCCAGCGCAGCACCGCCTGATAGCGCTGGCCCAGTGCGTCCGTCGCCTGTTCAAAAGTGGCCGTGATGCGGCCCAGCGTTTTGTCATAGCGACTCCGGGGCAGATGCGGATTGCCTTTCGCCCTGATGGAAGGGTCATGCCAGATGCTGGACAGCATCGGGTCGAGCGTGAAGCTGACAAACATCGATATCAGCACGGCAGCCACGATGGTGATGCCGAACTCATGAAAGAACTTGCCGATGATGCCACCCATGAAACCGATCGGCAAAAACACCGCCACGATCGAGAACGTGGTGGCCAGCACAGCAAGACCGATCTCGCGCGTGCCGTCCATCGAGGCCTGGTAAGCGGGCTTGCCCATCTGCACATGCCGCACGATGTTTTCACGCACCACGATCGCGTCGTCGATCAGCAAACCCACGCACAGGGACAGCGCCATCAGCGTGATCATGTTGATGGTGAAACCAAACAGGTTCATGAAGAAAAAGGTGCCGATGATCGAGATCGGCAGCGTCAGGCCGGTGATGACGGTGGAGCGCCAGGAATTGAGGAACAAAAAGACGATCAGCACGGTAAGAAGGGCGCCCTCGATGAGCGTGCGCCGGACGTTGTCGACCGCCACGCGAATCGGTCGCGATGAATCGGCGATCAGTTCCAGGCGCATGCCCGCAGGTAACTGCGACCGCATGTCCTGCACCGCCTCGTTCAGCCCGTCCACCACCGCGATGGTGTTTTCGTCCTGCGCTTTTTGCACCGTAAGCAGCAGGGTGCGCTGGCCGTTGTAAAGCGCAAGACTGTCGACCTCCTGCGCGCCATCCGACACACGGGCCACCTGACTGACGGTGATCGGCACGCCCTTTTTACGTGTGACGATGATCTGCCCAAAGTCTTCCGGCCGCTGCATGCGCGCATCGATCCTGACCACCCGTTCCTGTGCCAGCGAACGCACGGCGCCGACCGGCAAATCCTGGTTTTCAGTACGCACCGCGCTGGCCACCTGGTCAGCCGTCACCCCCAGCGCTTCCATCGCCTGCGGGTCAAGGTAGATGTTGATCTCGCGCTTGGTGCCCCCGACCAGGGTGACAGAGCCAGCGCCCCGCACATTTTCGAGCCGCTTCCTGAGCACCTGATCCGCCCAGTTGGTGAGCTCTACTGCAGATGTGGTCCCCTCGCTCCCCACTGCGTGTGGTTCGCTGCCCCCCCGGGGGAGCCCTGCGCCTGCGGTCCGGCAAAGCCGGTCCCGCGGCCCCTGCTTGCACGGATCCTCTGAGGCGGTGTCTTCCGCGGTTTTGCCTTGCGGTTTCAACGGCGATGCCACCGGCAATACAGCTACCGACCAGACGGCGCGGCTGGCCGGATCGAAACGCAGCACGCGCGGCTCTTTCACCTCATCGCGAAAGGCCGGTCTTATCGCAGCCATCTTTTCGCGCACATCCTCGGCGGCCTTGCGTCCCTCAACATACAGCTGAAACTCGATGACCACCACCGACTGGCCTTCGTGGCTGCGTGAGGTGAGGCTGTTGATGCCTGCAATCGAATGGACGCCTTCCTCGATTTTCTGGGTGACTTCGCTTTCGACGATTTCGGGCGATGCGCCGGGGTATTCGGCCGTAACCACCACCACCGGAAAATCGATATTGGGAAACTGGTCGATCTGCATCCGCTGGTACGAGAACAGACCCAGCACCACGATCGCCAGCATCACCATGACGGCGAACACGGGGTTTTTAAGGCTGACCTGGGTGAACCACATGGCGTGCTGCGCGGCGGCGTATCAGGGGCTGGGCTTGCCGGGCGCCGGCGCCATGGCGGTAAAGCGCACGGCGGAGCCTTCACGCACGACGCCCGCCTGTCCGCGCAGAACCACCGCACCTTCAGGAACCGGCTGGTCCACGCCCGTGACGGCCACCACCTGTTCGCCTGCGATGTTTCCCCGCTCGCCGGTGCGAACTGCGCGGTGCACGACCCGGTCGCTTTCAACCAGCTGGATGTACGGCACCGGCTTGTCGATGCGCACGCTGGTCAGCGGGACCGCCAGCACCGATGTGCGGGCGGTGTGGAGCGTTCCCTGCGCAAACAGCCCCTGCCGCAGCAGCACCGGCGATGCGGCGGCGGGGTCGTTGCCGGCTGCCGTATCTGCGGCGCGTGGGTTGTCAATGCTCAGGTAAGCCAGAACACTCCGGCTGCCGGCCTGCGCGCTGGGGTTGATGCGCACCACCTGCGCGGTAACCGGCTGTGCGCTGCCTTCCATCGACAACTGCGCCGTCTGCCCGACGCGAACCTGCACCGACTCGGCAGCGCCCAGGCTGGCCTGTAACTCCAGCCGGCTGATGTCCACAATCTCGACGATGCTGCTTTCCACATTGACATGCTCGCCGGGCTGCGCCAGACGCTGCGCCACCTGCCCCGAAATAGGCGCCCGCACCACGGTGTCGCTCACCGTTTTGGCGCTGACCTCCACTGCCGCCAGGGCTGCCTTGTAGGTTGCATCGGCTGCGTTCAAGCTGGCCAGCGAGGTGTCAAGCCCGGTTTTGGAGATGAAGCCTTGCTCGACCAGCGCCTTGTTGTTGTCGTACTGGCGCCGGGCAATCTCGACCTGCGCCCTGGCCGAGGCAGCCTGGTTTTGCGCCTGGCGCACCCGTGACTGGTATTCGCTGGCGTCGATGCGCGCCAGCACCTGGCCGGCCTTGACGCTGTCGCCTTCGCGCACCGTCAGCCCCTGCAGATCACCGCTGACACGTGCTTTCACCAGGGCCGAATTGACAGCTTTGAGTGCGCCCGAAATCGGCAGCCCGGCTTCTATCTCGACGGTTTTCGCTTTCACCACGTCGCTGTCGGCAAGCTCCACCACACCGGCTTGCCTCAAGGCGGTAACTGCGGCAAGCTGCTCGCTTTTCGCCTTGCGTGCTGACAGGACTCGTGTTACCCCGACAGCCACCAGCGCCATCACGACCAGCAATGCCAGCCATTTCAAGTAAGGGGGCCGAAGGGCACGCATGTCAGGTGGGCAAGTGGGGCGAAGGAGCCGTAGCGGGCGCAGGCGCTGCAGTGGCGCTGATGCCCTGCAGAATCACGCCCAGCTGCGAGGCGATGTATTTTTTGGGGTCCAGCACGATGTCGTCGCGCGCACAGACGCCGCCGGAGTGCTTGGCGAGGATCAAAAACATCATGGGTGCGATCAGGCTATAGACCGCGTAATCCAGGTCCAGCGGCCGGAATTCGTTGCGGTCGATTCCGCGCTGCAGGATGCGCCGGATTAACGACTGGCCGGGCTTTATGACCTCTTGTTGGTAGAAGCTGGCAAGCTCCGGGAAGTTGGTGGCTTCGCTCATCATCAGCTTGGTGATGCCCGATGCGCGGGTGGCGCCAACCCGGTCCCACCAGGCATTCATGCAATAGGTGACCATGTCCGCGCCCGTGCCCTCAAATGTCTGGAACTCTTCGCCCCATTCCTTGAAGCGGCCGGAAATGTTCTCCCGAACGACCGCCTTGAAAAGCTCTTCCTTGCTTGGGAAATAGAGGAAGAGGGTCCCTTTGGACACCCCGGCGCGGGCCGCTACTTCCTCGACGCGGGTTGCAGCAAAACCTTTTTCGACAAACAGGTCCAGCGCAGCATCCAGCAGTTCGCCGGGCCGCGCTTCCTTGCGCCGCTCGCGCTTGCCCCCGCCCGGCTCGTTTTTGCAGAATAATTTTGAAAAAGACATGTATTACTGACTAACCGGTTAGTAATGTAGCCCCGGGCACCGCAGGCGTCAAGACGCAAGGCTCTTGCTGCAGGGTAAAAATGCAGGCTCTGACGGGCGATGGGGCGAACAAAATAAAAAAGGGAGGTCATGACCTCCCTTCGTATTGTGGCTACGTATTTGATAGCTATAAGCCCTTTAACTGCCTGGGCTGGAGGCCTAAAAAGCTTACAAAATCAATAAAAAGCCTGCAAACCGGTTTGCGCACGCCCAAGGATCAGCGCATGCACATCATGCGTGCCTTCATAGGTGTTGACGGTTTCCAGGTTGATCATGTGGCGGATCACGTGGTACTCGTCATGAATGCCGTTGCCGCCATGCATGTCGCGCGCCAGACGGGCGATGTCCAGGGCCTTGCCGCATGAATTGCGCTTGATCAGCGAAATCATCTCCGGCACATCTTTTCCGTCGTCCATCAGGCGGCCAACCTGCAGGCACGCCTGCAGACCCAGCGCAATTTCGGTCTGCATGTCAGCCAGTTTTTTCTGGATCAACTGGTTCTGCGCCAGCGGGCGGCCGAACTGCACACGGTCCATCGTGTACTGGCGGGCGCGGAACCAGCAGTCCTCAGCCGCGCCAAGCGCGCCCCAGGCGATGCCGTAGCGCGCCTTGTTCAGGCAGCCGAAGGGGCCTTTTAAGCCGCTCACATTCGGCAGCAGATTGGCCTCGGGCACGAACACGTCGTCCATGACGATCTCGCCGGTGATCGATGCGCGCAGGCTCATCTTGCCTTCGATCTTGGGTGCGCTCAGGCCCTTCATGCCTTTTTCCAGGATGAAGCCGCGAATGCTTTCCTGGCCGCCGACCTTGCCGTCCGGGTCCTCCATCTTGGCCCATACCACAAAGACATCGGCGATCGGGCTGTTGGTAATCCACATCTTGGCGCCCTTGAGGATGTAGCCGCCATCCACCGGTTTGGCGCGCGTCAGCATGCTGGCCGGGTCCGAGCCGTGGTTAGGTTCTGTGAGGCCGAAGCAGCCGACCCATTCGCCGGTCGCCAGCTTGGGCAGGTATTTTTCTTTTTGCATCTCGCTGCCGTAGGCATTGATCGGGTGCATGACCAGCGAAGACTGCACGCTGATGGCGCTACGGTAGCCGCTGTCCACACGCTCGACTTCACGGGCGATCAGGCCGTAAGCCACATAGCTCAGGCCGGCGCAGCCGTAGCCCTCGATTGTCGAGCCCAGAAAACCCATGGCACCGGCCTCGTTCATGATCTCGCGGTCAAACTTTTCATGCCGGGCCGCCATCAGCACACGCGTCTGGAGCTTGTCCTGGCAGAACGCGTGTGCCGCATCCACGATGGCACGCTCGTCGTCAGACAGCTGCTCTGCCAGCATCAGGGGGTCTTGCCAGACAAATTTGGGCTTTACGGTGGTTTTCATTGCGGGTCTCCGGTGTCGTTGGAATGTTCTCGCCAGTTTAGGCCCGCAGGCTTGCCCAGCTTGCCCGGGATTGTTTCTCCCCGATAAATACTTGTCTAATACAAAATAGCGATTCGACGATCTGAAATTTGTATTGATGGAATTCAGGCACCTGCGTTATTTTCTGGTTTTAGCCGAAGAGCTTCACTACGGCCGGGCAGCGCGGCGCCTGTCAATCTCGCAACCGCCGCTCTCCCTGAACATTCAGCAGCTCGAAGCGTCGGTGGGCGCGCTGCTGCTCACTCGTAACAGCAAGCAGGTGGTGCTGACTGCCGCCGGGCGGGCCTTTGTTCCGGCAGCGCGCGCATTGCTGGAGCAGGCCAGCCAGGCAGCCGATCTCGCCAGGGATGTGGGGCAGGGCATGGCAGGCAGCCTGTCGATCGGTTTTGCTGGCACGCTGCTATACAGCGGTCTGCCGGATATTCTGGCGCGGTTTCAGGCGCAGCACCCCTTGCTTCGCGTCACGCTGAAAGAGCTCAGTTCCAGCGAGCAACTGATCGAGCTGGCCCATGACCGGCTGGACCTGGGCTTTGCGCACACCACCCGCGTGCCGCCGGAGCTCAGCCAGGTGCTGGTTGCCAGCCAGGCTTTTGTCGGCTGCCTGCCTGCCGGGCATGCATTGGCCAGCAGTGCCGCGTTAGCCCTGAGGTCACTCAAGGGCGAGCCTTTCGCCGTGGTCTCGCGCACCGTGTCGCCCGACTACCACGACCGCATCATCCAGACCTGCCTGCAGGCTGGTTTTTATCCTGACGTTCGCTACGAGCTGCAGCACTGGCTGAGCGTGGCCTCGCTTGTCTCACGCGGCATGGGCGTGGCGCTGGTTCCCGAAGCGCTGCAGAAGTCGGCTGTTCCAGGTGCGGTATTTGTAGCGCTCGAGTCTGCAGGCGAGGCTGAGGCGCCCGCGCCCTATGAAACCCACTGCCTCTGGAAGACGCACCGGAGCGATGTGGCCCTGGCCGCATTTGTGCAGGCCGTGAAAGATTCCCTCACATGAGACGACTGTATTGAGCCGGCACTACAGTCAGCCGGTGTCACGCAACTGCAGGCGATCACGCCGGAAGGATCAAGACCATGAGTGAACAACAACAGACCATCACGCTCGGAGGCGGCTGCTTCTGGTGCACCGAAGCGGTGTATGTCAAGGTGCGCGGCGTGCTGGATGTCGAATCCGGTTACAGCAACGGCCAGGCGGCGCGGCCCACCTATGAAGAAGTCTGCACCGGGCGTACCGGATGCAACGAGGTCGTCAGACTGACCTATGACTCGCAAAACATCACGTTATGGGAGATTCTGGAAATCTTTTTTGTCATTCATGACCCGACCAGCCTGAACCGTCAGGGCAATGACGCTGGCACGCAATACCGCAGCGGCATTTATTACGCGACACCGGAGCAAAAGGCGTCTGCCGAAGAGTTCATTCGCAAGGCGGGCGAGAACAAGCTTTTCAGCAAGCCCATCGTGACGGAAGTGCTGCCGCTTGAAAACTACTGGCCGGCGGAGGACTACCACCAGGATTATTTCGAGAACAACCCCGACCAGGGTTACTGCGCGTTTGTCGTCGGGCCCAAGGTGGATAAATTTCGCAAAACCTTTGCGTCGCGGGTCAAGGACTGAGCATCGGCAGCTGGCGGCCCAGTGCCGGCAACCGTCCAGCGGCGCGCGCCAGCCTTGCACGGGCTGCCCATCCCCGCAGGCTGCCGAGCGGCCTGGATGCCATAATTTACGGATGAGTAGACACGAGGCCATGGTCGAGCGATGGGCAAGCCGCTGGCTTCGCAAACGCTATGCGTTTCCGCTGCTCGTGCTGGTAGCCGCCTTGCTGATCTTCGTGAGCGAACGGACGTACCGTAACACCACGGTGACGCTGGGGGGTGGCATCGCGCTGACCGACGCGCGGCTTCAGGCGCTCAGATTGCAGCAGCTCATGACCGATGCCGAAGCTGCCGAAGCTGGTTTTCTGCTCACCAAAAATACCCAGTACCTCAGCCGCTACGCCGAGGCCCGCGCCGAGCTGGTGGCTGTTCAAGCCGGGGTCAACCGTTTCTTTTCCAGCCTGGGCGTGGAGCCTTCGCCCGGCATGCCGGATATCGACGATCTGGTGCAGCAGGAACTGTCGCAGAGCGACGAATCATTGCGCCTGGCGAGGGGCGGTGAACTGCAGGTGGCGGTGAACCGCACGCGCCAGGAGGTCAGTACTGCCGCGCGGCAGCAACTGCGGCAGCAACTGCAGGCGCAGTTCACACAGGCGGCAGCTTTGCAGGAGGTGGCCCGAACCTCGATCTACGACGCCTTGCTGGTCAACCGGATAGCCGTCGGGGTGTTGACGCTGTTCATCCTGCTGGTGCTCGTGGTCTGGCTGCGCCAGCTGGAAAAACATGAACGCGAGCGCAATTCCTTCCAGACCGGCCTGGTCGATGAAAGCGTGCGCCTGGAAGCCGAGGTGGCGCGCCGCACCTCGCGGCTGACCGAGCTGGCCCGGCATCTGCAAACCGTGCAGGAAGACGAACGCTCGCACCTGGCGCGCGAACTGCACGACGAACTGGGCAGTTTGCTGACGGTCACCAAGCTCGATCTGGCACGGGCCCGCGCGAAACTCGCGGACCCTGATGAGCTGGCCATCCGGCTGGCCAGCATCAACAACCATCTGAACCAAGGCATTGCCCTCAAGCGCCGCATCGTCGAAGACCTGACGCCATCAGCGCTGCGACAGCTCGGGTTGTCGATTGCGCTGGAGAACCTGTGCCGCGACAGGGGCGAGAACCTGGGCATTGTCGTCAACCTGCGCCTGGTGGAGCTGAAGCTGCATCCCGCTGCCAATCTGGCGATCTACCGCTTTGTGCAGGAGGCACTGACCAATATCGGCAAGTACGCGGCAGCGGGCCAGGTTTCGGTTGGCCTGTCCAGTAACGGCGGCTTGGTCAGCGTGGAGGTGCAAGACGATGGCAAGGGCTTTGACGTCGAGCATTCGCGCGTCGGCCACCATGGTCTTTCGGGCATGCAGCTGCGCGCTGAATCACTGGGCGGCGCCATGCGCATCCAGAGCGCGCCAGGCAAGGGCACGCAGGTCCGTATCGAGTTTCCGCTGGCAGCGGTACCGGCTGCTGCCAACACCGCTCACCTGGCCACCGCCTAGGCCCTGCGCTGCGCGAAATAAAACCACTCGCTGCCAACATCGGCGCGCGGGTTTGGAAACACCACAAAGCCGTCGGCCTGTGCGGCCACCGGTGAGCCGTCATGGCGCGTGCCGATCACATCGCCGGCCGACACCGCATCGAAGCTGCGCCATTCGCGGGTGAAGGCATCGCCTGCATGCTCGCGGTCAACCGCATCGACAAGGCGCAATATCTGCCTGCCTTCAGCCGAAAAGGCATCGGGCTGTTGCGACGTCAGGCCCAGCAGGCCAAGGGTCTGAAGGATGGCGTAGCGTGCCACGTCTACAGCGGCCGGGTCTGCATGCTGGCCACATTCGAGCGTGACGCCATAACCGCCGCGCGAGCGCATGTATTCAGTGGTACCCACGCCATAGTTCGGATTGGTCACCAGTGACTGGCTGCGGCCTGCCGTCAAAGGCTGTGCACCCTGTGCTCTTCGCGCAACGCCGCGCGCATAAGTTTCCAGCCAGCCTTCGACAATGCGAAAGGGACCGGTATGCAGCGCCAGCTGCATCTCTGGCGCAGCCCGTGAAAAAGGCTCCAGCTTGCCGGTGTTGTCCTGCGGCCCGATCATCACAAAGGGCGCGCCGCCAGTGTGAAAGGAATGCAGGTCGAGCAGCACGTCATGGGCCTCCAGCAGCGGGCACAGCACATTGGACACGCGGTCCTCGAAATCCTGGGGTATCGCGCTCGGCTGCATGTTGCGGTTCAGGTTGCGGTCACCGGTGCGCTGCTTCAGGCGGTAGGCAAGCGGATTGGTGACGGGCAGCAGGGTAACGGTGCCACGTTCGATGCTCAGCCTGCCGTGGTCCAGGTCATCCAGCACTGACGCAGTGCCGTGGGTACCACAGGTTTCATTGCCGTGCACGGCGCCCAGTATCAGCAGGCGCGGGCCCGGGGCCAGCCCATGAAAGGTATGCGTGCGCAGAAAGCTTGGCTGCTGCCGGACTGATGCCGCGCAGTCGGGCTTTTCAGATGGATCAAATGCGCCGGATGCGCCGGATACGCCGGATACGCCAGATTTGCCGGAAGCTTGGGCTGAACCGGCCGGTGGGTTAGGGGAGGTCTGTGAAGTCATGACCGGTTATACAACGCCACCTGACGTTGCCCGCGAGTCTGGCGCGAAGCAGGGCGCGATGCCGGTCGATCAGGCGCCGGTCAAACCGTTTTGGTCATCAGCGCCAGCGCACCCAGCAGCAGCGCAATCGCGGCGATCCAGGAGCCCAGCACCCGCCGGCCGATGGGCAGCACGGTTTGCAGCCGTCCGTTGCGGTTCAGCTGGTCGGAGGCGGCCAGCAGCCAGAAGCTGACGATCACCACGGTTGCAGCCATCCCGACCAGGTCTTGCCAGCGCGGGTTGCCCACCTCGGCAGCCGCACCTGCGGCCAGCCCGGCCATCAGGGCCAGCGGAAAAGCCAGGGCGGCCGGCGGCTTCCAGGCGGTCAGCGCCCCGAGTCCCAGCAGGCCCACAGCGGCAATGACAGCCAGCCCGACAGGACCTGCCGGCATATGCGGCGGCAGCACAGTTGCCAGCACAGAGCCCAGCGCCGCCAGCACGGCCGCGACGATGGACGCCGGCTCTCGCAAGCCAAACACGACAAGGGTCAGGCCGATCAGCGCCGCAATGGACAAAGGCGAAGTGGCCAGGTGATAGCTTGACGTCCAGATCGACGTGTCAACCCCGAAGGGCCCGTGTGCCCGGGCGTTGCTCGAAAAGCCCGCTACCAACAGAGCGGCCAGCGCGGATGGCGAGCGCCGCGCTGGCAGTGAAAGGCAGGACTGCAAACTAGACAGCAACACCAGGCATACCCGCAAGAATCCAGACGCCGGCTGCAGCGATCACCCCACCGCTGGCGCGCAGCAGCTGGGTGCCGCGCGGTACGGCCTTCAGCAAGCCGATGGCGATGCCGGCCAGATGCAGCAGGCCGGTCGAGATGACAAAGCCGGCGGCATAAGCAGCAGGCGCGGCGTTCTCGGGCAACTCGGTGCCGTGCGCAAAACCGTGGAAGATGCCGAACAAAGCAACAATCGCCACCGCCACGGCAACCGGTGCCCGCCAGGCAGCGGCTATTGCCAGGCCGAGGATGACCACGGAGGCCGCAACGCCGGTTTCTACGAACGGCAGCGGAACGCCGGCAATACCCAGTACGCTGCCCACCACCATCAGCAGCGGAAAAGCCACCGGTAGCACCCACACCAGCGGCCGGCCCAGCGTCGCACCCCAGATACCGACAGCCACCATGGCCAGCAGATGGTCCAGCCCGAGCAGTGGATGCACAAAGCCGGAGATGAAGCCGCTTTCCACGGCGGCATCGGAATGAGCCCGGGCTGCTGCCGCCAGACACAGCATCAACAGACCCGTGACATGCCGCTTGTTCACAAACACTGGCCGAACGGTTGCCGGTGGATTTGTCGGGCTGTTCATGGGTCTCGTCCTGAAGGTAAAGTTGTAGATTGAGGAGGCAGGCCAGGCAGGGCTGCCGGCGCGCCCGTACGGCCTGCCGGAAGCATACGCGAAGCGCTACCGCTTTTGGATCACCGTGAAGTGGGACAGGCCGCTCTGGCTGGCTTGATACGCAAGCGCTGAAAGACCAGATGCGCAGCTGTCATGGCTTCAATGTTTTTTTGCATGTGATGACGCAACTGGCCAGCCCGCTTTGAATCAGCTGGCGCGGTAACGCCTTGCCGATAAATACCCGTTTCGATTGCCAGGTTCCGCCGATGCCCAGCAACTGGGCGAGGGAGGTAGTGACGTCAGGCAGGCGACACGGCGACCGCTGGCGGTTTGAAGGCTTTTTTAACCAAAAAGTGGCTCTAGCCCTTATATAAAGAGACCCATCAGCTATAACTATAATAGCAAATTGGCTGCTTCCCAAACTGCTTCCCAAGGCGCTCTCAGTTTTGCGCCATGCCAGCGGCGATCTGGGTGATGTTGTGGCGCATCAGCTGCAGGTAGGTGGCAGCCGGGCCATCGGCTCTTGACAGCGCATCGACATACGGCGCAGGTCCGATCGTTACGCCAGCGTCCTTGCTCAGCTGGGCGAGCAACTTCAGGTTGCTCATGTTTTCGACGAACACCGCCTAGGTCCTTTCCTTTTAAATCTGCTGAAGCAACCGGGCCACCCCCCATGGCACAGGCGCGCTGCAGGTCGTTATCGGTCAACGCCAGTGCCGTGGGTCGCAGGTAATGAGTTCGCGCGCCAGCAGCGGGGTTTGCGGAAAGTGGCTGCGAACCTGCAGCTTGTCATGCAAAACCGCAATCACCGTGCGCATTGGCGGTGCCACTCGGCGATGGTGGCGAGCAGGGTGGCGGTGGTTTTGCTGTCTATGGCGTTGAAGGGCTCGTCCAGCAGGATCAGGGCGGCATCCTGCACCAGCATGCGGACAAACAGCACCGGCTGCAACTGACCCCCGGGAGAGCGTGCTGATGGCCCGCTGCTCAAAACCCTGCGGCCCCACTGATTGCAGCGCGTTGTCGATATGGCCGCGTTCGGCGCGTCCAGCCTGGCCCAGGCGCCGCGGCCAGCAGCCCAGCAGCACGCAGTCGTGCACCGTCATCGGAAAACTTCGGTCCCTTTCGGCGGGTTGCGGCAGGTAGGCAATACGCCTCTGCGCCGTGTTGACAGCCACCTTGCCGCCTGCGATGGGTAGCAGGACCATGATGCTTTTGAGCAGTGTGCTTTTGCCTGAGCCGTTAGGTTCGACGACCGCTGCCAATGACCCTGGCATGAACTGCCCGCTGACATGGTGCAGCGCCGGGTGCTGGCTGTGGATTTCCGGGCGCGCCCAGGCCACCGGAGCCAGAGCAGCAACTGCCGGCGCCACGGCCAGCATACGCAGCCAGGCGGGCCATGCGAGCACGCTGTTGCGGGGCACGGCGCCTGTGGAGCACGCGTGTCTGCATTGTGGGAAACATGGGCGTGCCTGTGTGAAAGGGTAAAAGTGCTTGCCGGGTTGCCGCCATAATGCAACCCGGTTGCGATAGAGTCGAATGCCACTTCGTTGCGTTGATGCCCGCCGTTTGGGTTTTTCGTTGTCAACCGCCTTGTTGCTCATTCATCATGGCCCGACAAAACCCTCGCCCGAACGCAGCCGCATTCAGTGACGGTTCGGACCCCATCGGCGCCTTGCTATCGGCGCACGGGCTGCGCCGCACGGCCGCGGCTCGCCGGGTCCTGGGCTGGTTGCTGGCACACGCGGAAACCAAGCTACACCCATGCGCAGCTGCAATCGGCCCTGGCCGGCGAAGGTGATGGGGACAGCAAGGCGGCTGAAGGCGCTGTGCTGGACCGCGTCACGCTGTACCGCCTGATTGACCGGCTGACGCAGGTTGGCTTGCTGCTGTGCCGGGTCGATGTCAACCGGGCGCGGCGCTACCAGGCCATGCCGAGCAGCGTGCATGCAATTGCGCATTTCGAATGCCATAGCTGCCACCGCGACAGCCCTTTGGACGGCCCGTTCAACGCCAATGTGCCTGACCTGGAACGCGCTGCGCAGACCGCGCTGGAAGCGCTCAAGGCGCTGGGCTACAGGGATATGACCATGGACTTTGCCGTGCGCGGCGTCTGCGTGGATCGCGCAACCGGCTCGTCCAGCACACCAACGCCTGCGAGCACCGCACGGTGATTGCGTGTCGCCAACTGGCTTACCGGAATCCGGGCGGCGTCTCGATCCGTTTTGACGACAGTGATGTGCCGCAAGGTGGCCTGCTGCTGCACAGCGCGTCCGGCTCGGGAAAGTCCACCCCGCTGGCGCTGGCGCTGGCTGCTGCGCTGCTCATGCCCGCCGAAGGCGATATCCAGGTTGCCGGGCAATCGCTGAAACGGCTGCGCGGTGCTGCTGCAGATGCCTGGCGCGCGCAGACGGTCGGTTTTTGCCGCAACGGCTGCAGCTGTGTCCGGTGCTGACGGTGCAGGCAAACTCGGCCATGGCGCAATGTGCCGCAGGACGGCCAGCGGATCCGCGCCGCATCACTCAAGCCCTGGCTGCGCTTGATGTACAGGATCTGTCAGCGCGCAAGCCGGCCCAGCTTTCAGGCGCCCAGGCATGATCGGCGTCGGCACCAATGTCCTGAAAGCGCTGGCGGCCATGCTGCTGTTGACGGCGGGGCTCAGTGTGTTCATCACGCCGTGGAGGGCGGTGCGCGGGCGTCGGGCCGACCTGGCCCTGCTGCGCATGCTGGGTTCGCCACCGCGGCGGATTGCCGGCCTGCTGCTGTGCGAAGCCTGGTGGCTGGCAGCGCTGGCAACGGCCCTGGGCTTGGTGCTGGGGCACGCCCTGAGCCTGCTGATCAGCCGCCTGCTGCAGCTTGACCACTCGATTCTGACCGCGGGCTGGTCATGGCCGCCTGATCTGTGGGTCGTGCCCGTGCTCGCCTTATGTCAGGCAGTGCTGTCTGCCTTGCTGCCAGCGCGTGAAGCCTGCAACGTCAGCGTCTTTGAACTTTTGCAACCTCGATAAACCGGAAATTCACATGACATCGCTATCAAAACCGTTATCAAAAAACATGCGTACGCTGCTGGCCCTCGGCTTGATGGTCTGCAGTTTTTCGGCTGTCCATGCGCAGGCGGGCAAACCGATTGACAAGGAATCCCAGGAAGATATTGCGCGCCACCGCGCGATGGCCAGCGCGCATGAAAGTGCGGCCAAATGCTTGGAATCGGGTAAAAAACATGAGGTGTGCGAAAAAGAACTGCAGGCCGCGTGCAAGGGCCTTGCCATCGGCAAATATTGCGGCATGAGACACGCGCATTGATCGGCTTGCAGGTTTTTTCGAACGCGCAGCCACCTTTGTTGTCCAATCTGCGGTGCAGTGCCGCGTACGGGCCGCCCGGTTACGGACGGCACATGCTTCGCTGGCGATATGCGGCCTGCGGCCTGCTGGCTGCGACTTTGGCTGGCGCGCAGCCGCTGTCGTCGCCCATTGGCGCACCACCGGCTGGCAGCAGCAAGCCGGCAGCGGCAGCGACGTGAGCACTGGCCGGGCAGGGGCCGGGCTGCATGGCGCCCGTTTCCGCTGCTGGTGCCGCGTTGATGTGGTGCCCTGGTCAGTGCTGACGGCGGTCACGACCAAAAACGAAAAGAACCGGGTGTTGCCGGCCTTTAACACCGGGCAGCTGGCACTCAACCAGACAGCCCAACGCATCCAGGGCTACATGATGCCGCTGGAGCTTGGCGAAAGGCAGCGCCATTTGTTGCTCTCGTCGGTGCCGCTGACCTGTGGTTTTGCGTGCCAGGAGGCGCGGAAAGCATGGTCGAGATCAAGACGCGAAATCCCGTCAGATATTCGATGGAGCCCCTGGTGGTGGAAGGGCGCTTTCTGGTGCTGAATGATGACGCGTACGGGCTTATTACCGCATGACCGACGCCGCGAGCATTGAATCCAAATGAGGCGGCTGTTAGCGAGGAAAGGCAGCAGGTTTGAACGTGTGACGCTTTTGCTACGGTATCGATAGCTATAACCCTAGGCAAAACCTGGGCTAGAGGGATAAAGCACTTAATTTTCTTGAGAAGTCCAGATTGACCTGCTGACAGGCCCTCGGGCTGGCCGGTACGCTTGTCTGGCGCCTCACTTGCCGGTTCACGCTCCCGCCACAAGACGACGGGTCCCGACGTTAAACTCCCGCCTGTCACAAAACCGTCGTGGTCGTCATGCCGGTGTGACTCAGGAGTTGACATGCTGTTTGGCAAACTGCTGCCCCGCGACGGTAATTTTTTTGTGATGTTCAACCAGCATGCCGCCCATATTGTGGATGCTGCGCGTGCGTTTTCGAGCATGGTGGCCAACTACAGCGATGTGGAAAAGCGCCAGGCGTTCAACCGCCAGGTGGATGACGCCGAGCACGCGGCAGACCGCGTCACGCATGAGGTCAACCGGGTACTGCACAAAACCTTCATCACCCCGATTGACCGGGAGCAGATCCACAAACTCATCAACACCATGGATGATGTGGCTGATCTGATCCAGGATTCGGCTGAAACCATGGCGCTGTATGACGTGCGCCACATGACAGACGACATCATTCGCCTGACTGACCTGAGCGTCAAATGCTGTGAAAGACTCAAGGACGCGGTGGCGCTGATCGAAAAAGTCAGCGATGCCTCGACCGCCGAGGCCGCTTTGAAGACCTGCGAGGAAATCGACCAGCTGGAGTCTGATGCGGACCATGTGATGCGCTCTGCGATGAGCCGGCTTTTTCGCGAAGAGCCGGATGTACGCGAGGTGATCAAGCTGAAGGCGGTGTATGAGCTGCTGGAAAGGATCACCGACAAATGCGAGGACGTGGCCAACCTGATTGAGGGCATCGTCCTCGAGAATTCCTGAAGAATATGGCCCCCACGCTTTTCACTTCCTGTAGTTCGCTGCCCCCCGAGGGGGCTGGCCTTGCTTGGGGCGGCCCGGCGCTCGCCGCCGTAGCCCCCATGCTGCTCGCTTCGTGTAGTGCGCTGCCCCGTGAGGGGGCGCATTTTTCATCGGGGCGGCCCAGCGGAAAAACATCCGGGCAGAATTGATATGCAAACCGTTCAAACCGCCCTCTGGGTTGTGGTGCTGCTGGTTATTCTGGCCATTGCGTTCGACTTCATGAACGGCTTTCATGACGCGGCCAATTCCATCGCTACTGTGGTGTCGACCGGGGTTCTCAAGCCAGGACAGGCGGTTGCGTTTGCGGCAACCTTCAACCTGCTGGCGCTTTTTGTGTTTCACCTCAGTGTGGCGGCAACGGTAGGCAAGGGTATTGCCCAGCCCGGTGTGGTCGATACCCATGTGGTATTTGGCGCCTTGATAGGCGCCATCAGCTGGAACTTGTTGACCTGGTACTACGGCATCCCAAGCAGCTCTTCACATGCGCTGATCGGCGGCATCGTCGGTGCGGTCGTCGCCAAGGCGGGTGTGGGCGCGCTGGTTGCGGGTGGTATCCTGAAAACCGTGGCCTTCATTCTGGTGTCGCCGCTGCTGGGCTTTTTGCTGGGCTCGCTGATGATGGTGGGCGTTGCCTGGACGTGCCGGCGCGCCACACCGTCTCGGGTGGACCGCTGGTTTCGCCGGCTGCAGCTGGTGTCTGCGGGTGCCTACAGCCTGGGCCACGGTGGTAACGATGCGCAAAAAACGATCGGCATCATCTGGATGCTGCTGATTGCGACCGGCTATGCCTCGTCGAGCGATGCGCTTCCACCGACCTGGACGATTGTGAGCTGCTATGTGGCGATTGCAGCGGGCACCATGTTCGGGGGCTGGCGCATCGTCAAAACCATGGGCCAAAAGATTACGAAGCTAAAACCGGTGGGCGGCTTTTGCGCCGAAACGGGCGGTGCGTTGACCCTCTTTCTAGCAACCGCACTGGGCATTCCGGTATCCACCACCCACACCATCACCGGCGCCATTGTGGGCGTGGGTTCAACTCAGCGGGCCTCGGCCGTACGCTGGGGCGTGGCTGGCAATATCGTCTGGGCCTGGATTTTCACCATTCCAGCATCGGCGCTGGTCGCAGCCATCGCTTACTGGATCAGCTTGCTGTTGTTCTGATCCCCTGACTGACAAGCGATTTCTTCCCGCCGTTTTGCACGGCGCAAACCTCCGAGCCGCTTCGCCGTTTCGGCGGGCCACAGCCGCAGCGGCCCCTAAGGGGCGGGTCGAACAAAGTGAACCACCGTAAAGGATTTTTTCCAAGCGGGGGCCGTGGGACCGGCTTCGCCGGACCACAGGCGCAGCGGCCCCTCGGGGGAAGGGAGCTACACGACGTGAACGAGCGTGGGCCCTATCACTGACTGATCTTCCGCGCCTCTTCCACCTGGTATTCAAAATAGCGCTGAAAGCTGAAGGCGATGCTGGACATCAGCGCGACAGAGCCAAACAGCAGCGCAAAAACAATCGCACCGATCGTGAGCCAGTTGGTATTGCCTGCAGGAGTGCCGGGAGACGCCTGGTTGAACCGGGTGTTCCACTTTTCGGTGTCCATCAGCCCGTAGTAGATGGCGGCTATAGCAGCAGCCGCCAGCGTGAAGCCAAGTAACGGTACCAGCAGCCAGGCAAGCTGATCGTCCTGCCCATACTGCCGTACCCGCTCCACGCCCAGCCAGCCAACAGCAGCAACGACCGGATGTGCCCAAGCCCACATGTCCTTGATGCCATAGAGGTAAAGCCGGTGCAGGCCGAGTTGGCCGCCAACGAGTGCAAGCCAGGCGGCGGCAGTTTTATTCTTGGGTTTGGGTGCTGACATCCACCGATTATCAGCGGACGCTGTGACATGATGTCGATGCTCGGGCCTCAGCTGTAGCCTGGGCTTGGTGCCTTGACGTTCTGGCAAAACCTGGCCTGCACTTGCGTTACCGGCAACAATGAGCAGCGATGCGCCCTACCTCAGATGCCTGAAGAGCTGGTCGGCGTGTCGAGCCGGGCTATAATCGCAGGCTTTGCAGGATTTCGCTGACCGGGTGAGATACGTCTATTGGCGGCGTCGGACCCAATCACTGCAGGAAACTCTGGGATGCAAGCGGCTTTTTGTCTTTGCCCGCACATCCCGCCACCCAAGGATCAATCATGGTCGTCATCCGACTTGCACGCGGCGGTTCCAAGCACCGTCCTTTTTTCAATATTGTTGTGGCTGACAAGCGCGTTCGTCGCGATGGCCGTTTCATCGAGCGCATCGGGTTTTACAACCCTATCGCCAAGGGCGGCGAAGAAGGCCTGCGCATCATGCAGGACCGCCTGACCCACTGGATCAGCGTTGGCGCTCAGCCGTCGCCGACGGTGGACCGTCTGGTCAAGCAGGGTGCCAAGGCTGCTCCTGCTGTTGCCTGATTTAAAAACGCTTTCAAAGCTTCAATGCCGCCCACCACTCAGCCGGGTGTAGGTTTGACACCGTCAAGACTGCCCGACGACGCTGTTGAAGTGGGCCGCATCCTCGATGCCTGGGGGGTCAAGGGATGGCTGAAAATACTGCCCCATAGTTCTGATCCCGAGGCGCTTTTTGGCGCCAAAACCTGGTTCCTGCAGGCGCCAGACGCAAAATTTCGTCCGGGGTTCAGCGCTTTCTCGGGCACTGTTTCCGTCAGCATTGACGAAGCGAAAAACCATTCCGACTCCGTCGTGGCCAGGTTTGATGGACTTGATGATCGAACCGCTGCCGAGGCGTTGCGCGGCGCGCGTATCTTCTTGCCGCGCAGCAGCTTTCCGGCTGCCAGCAAGGATGAGTATTACTGGGTCGATCTCATCGGCCTGAATGTCGTGAACCGGGAGGGGCTGGCCCTGGGTTGTGTTCGCGATCTCATGACGACCGGGCCTCATGCAGTACTTTGCGTCGAATACACCGAGCAGCCTGCAGAAGGTCAGGCGGTAGTTGCGGAACGCATGATCCCTTTTGTGTCGGCGTACGTTGATACCGTGGACATTGCGGGCAAATGCATCACGGTCGACTGGCAAGCTGACTACTGAATGATCTGGTCAGCTGGCTTTCCTAAGCGCTGAACAGTAGTCAAATCAGTGGAACCACCGGCGCAAAATCGCTCTATGCGTTTTGATGTCATTACACTTTTCCCCGAGCTTTTTTCGCCATTCCTGACCAGTGGCGTGACCCGTCGCGCCTTTGGACAAGGTTTGGTCAAGGTAAAACTATGGAATCCGCGTGACTATGCGGATGGCAGCTACCGGCGGGTCGATGACCGGCCCTTTGGCGGTGGACCCGGCATGGTGATGATGGCCGAACCGCTGGCACGGTGTCTTGAAGCGATTCGTGCGGACCGTCAGGATGCCGACGCCGATCGCGCTCCAGCTGTTCTTTTTTCGCCAATAGGGCAGCCGCTGAACCATGCAGCCGTGGAGCACTGGTCGTCCAGCAGCGGAGCGGTTTTGATCTGTGGGCGCTATGAAGGCCTGGATCAGCGTTTCATCGACACCTTTGTCGACTATCAGATCAGTCTTGGCGACTTTGTTCTGTCCGGTGGCGAAATTCCCGCCATGGCGCTTCTTGATGCTGTGGCGCGTCTGCAACCTGGCGTGCTGAATGATGAAGGCAGCCATCAGATGGACAGTTTCAACCTGGCGCTGGACGGCCTGCTGGATTGCCCCCACTACACCCGGCCTGAAAACTGGCGTGGCCTGGCGACGCCCCAAGAATTGCTGTCGGGCAACCACGCGAGCATTGAGCGGTGGCGGCGCGAGAAGCGTCTGGCCTTGACATTGGCCCAGCGCCCCGAATTGCTGGAGCAGGCTGACTTGCAGGGAAAACTGGCAGAAAAAGACAAGGCTTGTCTGGCTTCTTTGGCGTCAAACGTCAGAGCGAAGCGCTGAATGGCTATAATCAAGGGCTTTTCGGTCCTCTGGCGGCCACTGCAACCGTACTGCCTTCAACACAGGCTGGCGGAATTGCGGTCTTTAGCGTAGCGCGCGAATGAACGAAAAATAAAGTGAGCGAGTTATCCATGAACCTGATCGAAACACTTGAGCAAGAAGAAATTGCTCGCCTGAACAAGACAATTCCAGTTTACGCACCCGGCGATACCGTCATCGTGAGCGTGAACGTGGTTGAGGGCACGCGCAAGCGTATGCAGGCTTTTGAAGGCGTTGTCATTGCCAAGCGCAATCGCGGCCTGAATTCCAGCTTTATCGTGCGCAAGATCTCCAATGGCGAGGGCGTTGAGCGTACCTTCCAGGTCTACAGCCCGTTGATCGCAAAGATCGAAGTCAAGCGCCGCGGTGATGTACGCCGCGCCAAGCTCTACTACCTGCGTGAACGCAGCGGAAAGTCTGCACGTATCAAGGAAAAACTGGGTGCCAAGGCAGCCTGATTGCTGGCCTGAAAACCTGTCTGAAAGCCGCTCTTTTGGGCGGCTTTTTTACGTCTGTCCGATGTAGTTTGGTGCGGGCCAGGATGTAAGGAGACAACCATGACTGTTCATAAGCCGTTGCCGGTTTTTGACCCGCGCACCGTTCCGGTCGCCGGAATCGATGACCATCTCGAAAGCGTTTCACCGGAATGTTTGACGCCGGCGTCGTTGCGTGCACGTTTTGCCGCGCCACCTGCATGGACGCCTGAGCACAGCGTCGAAAAGAAATTCGGCGACCGGCATCCGGCGCTGGCAGCCGTGCTGATTCCGCTGGTCATGCGGCAAGAGCTGACCTTGCTGCTGACCCAACGCACGGCAAATCTGTCCACGCACTCCGGCCAGATTGCATTTCCGGGCGGGCGCACCGACGATTCGGATCGTGATGCAGTCGATACTGCCCTGCGCGAGGCTTATGAAGAAGTCGGCGTGCCGCAAGACCGTGTCGAGGTTCTGGGCAAGCTGCCTACTTATGTCACCGGTACGGCCTATATTGTCACGCCGGTGGTGGCATTGGTCATGCCGGGGTTCGAGCTCCGTCCCAATCCTGACGAAGTGGCAGACGTGTTTGAAGTGCCCCTCAGCTACCTGATGAATCCCGCCAACCACAGGCGGCATCAGGTCGAGTTCGATGGCGTTACCCGTGAGTGGCTATCGATGCCTTATACCGAGCCGGTGGTCAATCTGTCAGGCGTCGACACGCAGGAGCGCTACATCTGGGGAGCCACAGCCGGCATGCTACGCAATCTCTACCGATTTTTGATGGCTTGAGGCGGATCGTACGGACATCCGGTACGTCCACAAGAATCGTGATGCCGCTATGAGATGGCGTTGCACACCTGCCTTCCGAAAGCTGTGCAATGAATTTCGCACCCTGTCCCCCCGTTATGATTTGGCATGAGTTTCATCGCCGTTTTGTTTGCACTTGTGATTGAGCAGGCACGTCCTTTGGCGCGTGGTAACTGGATTCATGCGAGCTTCCGCGGCCTGGCACGCTGGGCCAGTCGCAGCATGGATGCAGGCAAACCACATCACGGCTGGATCACCTGGCTGGTGGCGGTGGTTTTGCCAGCGCTGGTCACGCTCGCCGTGCATTGGCTGCTGTGGAACGTCAACATATTGCTCGCTTTTCTGTGGAGCGTTGCAGTGCTGTATGTGACGCTGGGCTTTCGTCAATTCAGCCATTACTTCACGGACATCCGTGATTCGCTGGAGCAAGGCGATGAGGCTGCCGCACGGAGCCTTCTGGCGCAGTGGCAGCAGGTCGACGCCAGCGAGATCCCTCGCAGCGAGATCGTGCGCCATGTGATCGAGCATTCCGTGCTGGCGGCCCACCGCCATGTGTTTGGCGTACTGTGCTGGTTTTCGGTGCTTGCGGCGCTGGGTATGGGGCCTGCGGGTGCGGTGCTGTATCGCCTGAGCGAGTTCGTTGCCCGCTACTGGGTTTACAAAAGCAAGGTGCCGGCGGCCGGTGAGGGCGCCAGTCCTGCGCTGCAGCGGGTTGCGGTTGGTGCCTGGGGTGCGATCGACTATGTTCCCGCACGATTGACCTCACTCGGATTTGCAGTTGTCGGCAGCTTTGAAGATGCGATCGATGCCTGGCGCAGCTACAGCCTTCGGGTGCCACTGGGCGCCCCGGCGCTGCAGCATGCGCGCAACGACGGCGTCATCCTGGCGGCCACCTCCGGTGCGGTGAATGTGCGCCTGGGCGGCGAAGCGCTCAAGCCGGCGGTTTTTGCCGGCCCTGCTCATCAAGTAGTCCCCGGTATCGCAAACGGGGAAGCTGTCGATGACATGCCTGCACTGCAGGAACCTTTAGCCGGAAGGCAACCCGAAATCGCGCACTTGCGCAGCATCGTGGGGCTGGTGTGGCGTTCCGTGGTCTTGTGGATGGTGCTGCTGGCATTGTTGACGCTGGCTCGCCTGTTGGGCTAGACGCTTTGAGTGCGGCAATTTCGGCGCTGATCGTTCAATAGCGCGTCTGGGAGAGTTCAGCAAACAGATCGCTATATAAACGATAGCGGGAAGTGCTTATACCTTCAGAGCCAGAGCCCGATTTGTATTCAAGAATGACACCACAACCCGGTTCATGCAGGTGGGTGCAGTTATAGAACTTGCATGCCTGCGCATGGGCTTTCAAATCGGGCATCAGGCCCGCCAGCTGCATGGGCTCTATGTGGTTCAGGCCAAACTCCTGAAAGCCTGGCGAGTCAATCAATGCGGTGGTCCGGGCTACGTCCACCCAATACAGGGTGGTGCTCGTGGTGGTGTGCTTGCCTGAATTCAGCGCTTGGGAAATTTCTGCCGTCAGTACGTTTGCCTGCGGTATCAGCAGGTTGGTGAGGCTGCTTTTGCCGGCACCTGACGGGCCAAGCACCAGCGTTTTCTTGCCATCGAGCAACTGCAGCAGTGCCGAGGTTTGTATATGATCCGCGGAAGTGGCTTCTACCTGGTCCGATTTAGGCCTGATAGCCAGCGCCAGCATCTGGTAGCCCATCGACCGATAGGGAGCCAGCTTGGCCCAGGCTCGTCCGAAAGGTTCTGCCAGGTCGCTCTTGTTCAGTGCAATGACCGGTTTGATTTTTGCTGCTTCGGCCGCAATCAAGGCGCGCGTGAGCTGGCTCTCTGAAAACTCCGGTTCCGCCGCGATCAGTATGAGCACCTGGTCCAGATTGGCCGCAAACGACTTGGTGCGCATGTCGTCCTGCCGGTAAAACAGGTTCTTGCGCGTCTCGACTTTTTCTATCGTGCCTTCGTCCTGCGTGGGAAGCCACTGGATCCGGTCGCCCACAACGACCTGGCTCTTTTTGCCACGCGGGTGGCAGATGACCCGCTTTCCGTCATCAGTTTCTACCAGCACATGGCGACCAAACCCTGCCACGACCAATCCGGGCTGCGTGCCGGATACCGATGCTGTTGCCGAGCCGGGCAATGAACGATAGGGTTTTGCAGGTCTATTCAAGCCAGCAATCCGTCAACCTTGGACGCGCAGAAAAAGTCGCTTGCCGAAATGCCGCTTACATCATGCGTGTTGAAGCGAACCGTGCAGTGGCCGTAGCTCAGCGCAAGGTCGGGATGATGATCTTGTGCATTGGCAATGAAAGCTACCGCGTTCACAAAGCCGACGGTTTCGTAATAGTCCTTGAACGCAAAAGTCTTTTCAAGAGATCCGTCAACGAGCCGCCAGCCGGGCACCTGTTCGCCATTGAGTTTACTCAGCTGGGTGACGATTTCCGTGGCACTGAAAGCCCGGCGGTTTTGGTGGATGGGGTTCATGGTCTAGGCAGCACTTTCGATAACAGGTGCCATGCGCGCCAGGCGCTCTGACGCGGGCGGATGGGAATAGTAGAACTTCACGAATGCCGGGTCTGGCGTCAAGGTGCTGGCATTGTCCTTGTACAGCTTGATAAGGGCGCTTTGCAGATCACGACCATCGGTCTGGGAGATGGCATACGCGTCTGCCTCGAACTCATGCTTGCGCGACAAGCGCGCGGCGACCGGTGCAACAAAAAAACTGAACAGCGGCACTACTAGCATGAAAAGCAGGAGCGCGAGCGCATCGTTGGGGCTGGCCGCCACCGTGGGATCGATGTTGGGCCGCACGCCCAGCCCGGTATAAAACCAGGACTGTGATGACAGCCAGCCCAGCAAGGCAAAGCCGGCCAGGCTGATGGCGAACATCGACACCATCCGTTTGATGATGTGCTTGTGCTTGAAGTGGCCCAACTCGTGGGCCAGCACCGCATCCACTTCGCCCGGTGTCAGCTGCTGAAGCAGGGTGTCATAGAACACCACCCTTTTGGCAGCGCCGAATCCGGTGAAGTAGGCGTTGGCGTGTGCCGAGCGCTTGCTGCCGTCCATCACGAAAAGTCCTTTGGCTGCAAAACCGCATCGCTGCATAAGCGCCGTCACGCGCGCTCTCAACAGGTCGTCTTCGAGTGGCTTGAATTTGTTGAAAAGTGGCGCAATCACCGTCGGGAAGAGGACGAGGATCAAAAGATTGAACCCCATCCACGCACCCCACGCCCAAAGCCACCAGAACTTGCCAGCGCTGCCCATCAGCCACAGGATAAGCGCAACAATCGGCAAACCAACCACAAGGCCTACCAGCGTCGACTTGAAAAGGTCGGCCAGCCACAGACGAAAGGTCATCTTGTTAAAGCCAAACCGTTCTTCAATTCTGAAGGTGCTGTAGAGCGTAAACGGCAGGTCCAGCAGCCCGCTGACCAGCGCAAAGCTGGCCAGTAACGCCATCTGCGTGACCAGGCTGCCGTACCTCGCCAGACCCGAGTCGTTGATTGCCCGGTTCAACGCGTCGATGCCGCCGAACAAGGTCCATCCCAGCAGCACAGCAGCGGCAAATGCCATCTCGATCAGGCCGAACCGTGTTTTGGTGATGGTGTAGTCAGCGGCTTTTTTGTGCGCGTCCAGGGAAATGCTGGCAGCAAATACCGCCGGCACTTTGTCTCGGTTTTCGGCCACATGCCGGATCTGCCGTGAAGCCAGGTAAAAACGCGTGAGCAGCCCCACGGACAAGGCCACCGAAAACGCCAGTGTCATATGCAGAGAATAGTCGCTCATGCGGGAAGTTTAGGCGATCAGCGAGAATTGCCAGATGTCCGTTGCCGAACCCCTACTCAAAAAATCCGACCAGAATCTCGTATGGCTTGACTGTGAAATGACAGGCCTTGATCCCGAGAAAGAACGGCTTATCGAAATCGCCGTCATCGTGACCGGCCCGCAGCTGACGCCACGCATCGAAGGTCCGGTGCTGGCAATACATCAGTCAGATGAACTGCTCGACCAGATGGATAACTGGAACAAGGGAACGCACGGGCGCAGCGGCCTTATCGACAAGGTAAAGGCAAGCCATGTGACGGAAGAAAGCGCTGAAGCGCAGATACTGCTTTTCCTGTCGCAGTACCTCCCCAAAGGGGTGTCACCCTTGTGCGGCAACACCATCAGCCAAGACAGGCGTTTTCTGGTGAAGTACATGCCCAGGCTTGAGGCTTTCCTGCACTATCGCAATATAGATATCAGCACGCTGAAAGAACTAGCCAAACGCTGGAAGCCTGAGGTTTACAGCGCGTTCAAGAAGCGGCAGATGCATACCGCCCTGGCGGATGTTCATGAATCGATAGATGAGCTTGAGCACTACCGGGAGCACTTCATCAAATAGTTGCGATTAATTTGGGTGCTTCCCTCATTCCGGACTGAATAGTTTGCTATTAATAAGATAGCGGCGGATGCGCTGCTTAGCAACCATCCGGTGATCGCACGGGCTGCACGACCCTACGAACAACGCGGTAAGTAGTACAAACCCGCGATACGTGCCATAATCATGGGCTTGCAGATGCACAAGGTGCACCCTGCATTTGTACATCTACCTCACACTTTTTCGACTCTACTGACAGAGTCACGGTTACCGGCAAGACATGTTTTTTTGGAAGCATGTGCCCGGCCCGCATATTCGTTTGATGGTTGATGTTTTATTAACCATGAACGAAGCCTTCTGCAGCGCAGAAGGTCGAGTTTCCTGTTGCGATTTTTGGCTCTGCCAAGGCATTCGCACAGGTGATTATTGAGACCAACATGACTGAATCTTTTGAGACTCGCGGCGACCTGTTGCCCGACACCATGAACGACAACGCGCACAACGACATCATCAATGTCATTGACGCTGACGCGCTTGACGGCGCAATGCCTGCGCTTCACGTGATCCCTGACTTTTCCGACAGCCCTGCTGCTGCCGAATCATCGCTCGACGCTGTCATCGCAGAGCCGAATGGTTTTGTGAAGCTCGGTCTTGCAACGGAACTGCTGCAAGCAGTGGCCGACATGGGATTTACCCAGCCGACCGCCGTGCAGATGGCCACAATTCCAAAAGCGATGCAAGCGCTGGATGCTGCCAGCGCTGACAAGAAAGCCAAATTCACCGACCTGCTGGTGTCCAGCCAGACGGGTAGCGGCAAGACCGCCGCATTTTTGCTTCCTGTTCTGCACACCTTGCTGATGCAGCAAGAGCAGGCTGAGCGTGATGAACGTACAGAGTTCGAGCGTTTGAGTGCAGAAGCTGTTGCCCGCGGTGAAGCACCGTTGAAAAAGCCAAAGCGCAAAGACCCGACAAATGCGCGCAACTTCAAGGCCGCCACGCCTGGCGCCTTGATTCTTTGCCCAACACGCGAGCTGGCGCAGCAGGTGTGCGCCGATGCGATTGACTTGGTTCGCCATTGCCGTGGGTTGCGTGTTGCCAATGTGGTCGGCGGTATTCCGTACCAGTTACAGATTGCCAAGTTGCAAAATGCCAATCTGGTGGTTGCAACGCCTGGCCGTCTGCTTGATTTGCAGCGCAGCATGCAGATCAAGCTGGACCAGGTCCAGTTTCTGGTGGTGGACGAGGCCGACCGCATGCTTGACCTTGGCTTCGCCGATGACCTCACAGAAGTCAACCAGCTGACCATCGAGCGCAAGCAAACCATGATGTTCAGCGCCACATTTGCGCCGCGCATCATGCAATTGGCGACGCGCGTCATGCGCCAGCCGCAGCGCGTCGAGATTGATTCGCCACACGAAAAACACGCTTCCATCACGCAGTCTTTGCTGTGGGCGGACAACATGACGCACAAACGCAAGTTGTTGGATCACTCCTTGCGTGACACGACCATGAACCAGTCGATTGTGTTTGCCTGCACGCAGGTTGAATGCGATGGATTGGCCAATGATTTGGTGCAGGAAGGCTTTAGCGCCGTGGCGTTGCATGGCGCTTTGAGCCAGGGTTTGCGCAACCGGCGTCTGATGGCGTTTCGTGATGGCCGCGTGCAGATTCTGGTTGCGACTGACGTCGCCGCCCGCGGTCTGGACGTTCCTACGATCACCCACGTTATCAACTACGGTTTGCCCATGAAATCGGAAGATTACGTGCACCGTATTGGCCGAACCGGCCGTGCAGGTCGGGAAGGCCAGGCGATCACCATTGCCGAGTTCCGTGACCGCCGCAAGATCCAGGACATCGAGCATTACACCCAGCAAAATCTCAAGCCCAGCGTGATTGCCGGTCTGGAGCCGCAACAGCGGTTTGCGCCAACGTCGGATCGCCCGCGTGGCAACTTCGGCGGTGCACGTGATGACCGCGGTGGCCGCAGTTTTGGCGGTGGCGGTGGCGGCTATGCTGGCAGAAAACCGGCGGGTGGTGGTTTTGGTGGTGGCCAGGGCGGCGGCTATGCCGGCAACCGTGGTAATGACCGTGACCGTGGCGCTCCTTTCCAGGGACAGCCTCCAGCAGGTAATTTTGGTGGAGACCGCGGCTTTGCAGAGCGAGCACCACGTCGCCCCGATGAGCGCAGCTTTGCTCCCCGTGAGGAGCGTAGCTTTGCGCCCCGGACAGACCGTAATTTTGGCGCCCGCAATGAAGGCTTTGCGCCGCGTGCCGATTTTGCGGATCGCAAGCCTGCTTTTGCCCGCCCAGCCGGCAAAGTGTTCGTTCCGCGCGATGCAGCCAAAAAGGCCGGCAAGTTTTCCAAGCCTGCCCGTGACTGATCACGACAAGGTCTGGCCTTTCGGGCGTCGGAACTAGATCGACCCGCCAGTTAAAAGGCCGCTGCAACTTCAAGTTGCAGCGGCCTTTTTCTTGCTGCCCACGCGTTCACGCGGCGGCGCTGTCGATACCCCCGCTATTCGATCTTGATGCCAATGTCCTTCACGACCTTGCCCCAACGGTTCATTTCCTTAACCATATAGTCAGACAACGCTTCTGGTGACGACGGTGTGGGCTCCACGCCTGCGTCATACAGCGCTTTTTTGGTGTCAGGCGCGTTCATGACTTTTGCAATTTCGGTGTTCAGTTTGGTCACGATTTCCTTGGGCATGCCAGCAGGGCCCAACAAGGCCAGCCAGACCGAAGCTTCATAACCTGCAACACCGGCTTCCTGCATGGTCGGCACATCCGGCAGTTGCGGAATCCGCTTTGCCGTGGTCACAGCCAGCGCTTTCAGGCGGCCCTGGGGAACCTGCGACAAGGCATTGGGAACTCCGGCAAAGCTGCTCTCGACCACGCCGGCCACCAGATCCGTGGCAGAACCACCGCTGCCGCGATAGGGAACATGCTTGAGCGGTGCACCTGTCATCGACACGAAAAGGCCGCCCATCAAATGCTGCGAGCTGCCGTTACCAGAAGAGGCATAGTGAATAGTGTCAGGTGCAGCCTTGGCCAAAGCTACAAATTCCTGCACATTCTTGGCCGGCACCTTGGGGTTGACCAGCAGCACATACGGTGAGTCCACCAGTTTTGAGACCGCCGTGAAACTCTTGATCGGGTCATACGGCATGTTCTTGTAGATCCATGGACTGATGACGTGAGTCGTGGAGATCATCACCAGGGTGTACCCATCCGGGGCAGCCTTGGCAACAAAATCACTGCCGATCGTCGAGCCAGCACCTGCCTTGTTTTCGATCACGAATTGCTGACCTAGCGAAACTGACAACTTCTGACCCAGGATGCGCGCCACCACGTCGGTGAAGCCGCCTGGCGCAAAAGGAACGATCAGCTTGATCGGCTTGTTGGGGTAAGCCTGGGCGAAAGCATTGCCGATGGCAAGCGTCAGCACTGAGCCAGCCAACGCAAATTTGATGACGTTTTTCATAAAGTTCAGCCTTTGTATTCAGGTTCTGGCATGGTGAAGAAACTGTGAAGGATTTGGTAGACCATCATGTAGTTCTTCTGCTGAAAGCTGGCATGCGAAATGCCACGCATCACACTGAACTGCTTGTTCATGTTGGGTAGCAACATGAAGTAATTCATCAGGTCAGCCATACCAGCGATGCCGTCGTACTCACCGCGCAAAATGATCGTGGGGACCGTCAGTTTCGCAGGGTCCAGCAGCGGTAGGCGGGAGCACATGTCCACATAAGTGCCGGTCGGCATGGAGTCGTCCAGCGTCAGGATGGCATCCGCAAATGCCTCAACCACGCGTTGCTCCACCGTATCGGGATGGTCACGCTGGAAGATGCTGTGGACGAACGCGCGGTCGATAGGCCGGCGGTTTTTTGCCAGAAACTCAGGCAACTTCTTTTTGCGTTGTTCCAGCGTATGGCTGCCTTCGCCCGTCCAGACAAACGCATCGAGCGCCACTTTGGCAACACGCTCGGGATGACGTTCACTGAAAAGCCCTGTTTTCAACGCGCCGGACGAAATGCCGTACATCAGCAGTGTCTTGTCCTCGCTGCGCTGCAGGATGTATTCGCTGCCTGCCGCCAGATCGTCTGCACCGTTGCTGATGTCGAAGTTGATGGTCCTGTGCTTGTCGGACCGGCCGTAGCCTTCGTTGTCCATCGTCCAGGTATCAAAACCGCGTTCTGCAAACCAGTCCATGGCGGACGAATACGGCCGGCCCGGAACGCTCAGGTCAAATGTGGGCTGCGACGCCATCGACGAGCCGTGCACAAAAAATATCGTGCCGGCATGTGGCACCTTGGTAGATGCTTTCTTCTCCCACAGAAACAGTTTGATATCGCCTTCTGCCGTGGACTTTTTCGTCCAGTGCTCCACGCCGCCTGTCCAGGTCACATCACTCATTCAAAGTCTCCTTAATAGGGCACCCAAAGTGCCATCTTGATTTTTCGGCCACTGCCGAAAGTTATACGAAACGGTTTTCAATCACGCCGATACCGTCGATCTCGATACGTACGGTGTCACCAGCCTTGAGGTACTGCGGCGGCTTCAACCCCATACCGACGCCTGCTGGGGTGCCGGTGGCGATGATGTCTCCCGGGTACAAGGTGATTCCCCGCGAGCAGGTTTCGATCAGGGTTGGAATGTCAAAAATTAGATCAGTGGTCTGGCCGTCCTGGCGCAGTTCGCCATTTACCCAGCCTCTGACGCGTGTGCGCGTACCGTCAAGCTCATCGGCTGTGACCACCCAGGGGCCCATCGGGCAGAAGGTGTCAAATGACTTGCCGAGATCCCACTGCTGGTGGCGCATCTGCACATCCCGCGCGGTCACATCGTTCACGATGGTGTAGCCAAACACATGGCTCATGGCTTGCGCCTTGCTAATGTTCTTGCCGCCGGTACCAATTACCACGGCCAGTTCGGACTCATAGTCGATCTGCTCCGATGCCGCGCCTGGCAACACCACGTTATCGTTCGGACCCACTACGCATTCAGGCACTTTGGTGAACACGATCGGCCACGATTCCGGATCGGCAGTGTTGTCCTTGAAAACTGATGCAGACAGCTCTTTGGCATGCGCGTGGTAGTTGCGACCGACGCAGAAAATATTGCGTCGTGGCATGGGAATCGGCGCTTCCAGCTTGATATCGGCAACTGACAAGTCCGATGTGTTGCTGTTGAGCAAGGCCTGCAGATTCGCAGCCCTGTTGATAACGGCCAACACGCCGGAGCTGGCTTCTTCCCGGCTCAGGTCAAGGGGCTTGACGAATTTTGCATCTGCTGAAACTATGCCGACATGTCGCCGTCCGTTCCATTGAAAAGTTGCTAAGCGCAAAAGAATCTCCTGGGTTGGCAAGGTTGCGTTGGACCGCGGTATGCGGCCAAGCATCCAATTTGATCCAAATCCAACCAATAGTCAACCAATGTTTATGGTTTTCCTACGTTGATCAGGGAAAACCATTAAATTTAAAGCAGTTTTTGGCTATCATTTGATAAACCAATCAGGCCCAATTGGTTTTTTCCGGACCCTGCGACAGCCTATATCTGACAGCCCATTTATGCCCGAACAATTCACCGACAGCATTGCACTGTTTGAAGAGTCTCTGCTGGACAATCTCAGAACCAGTAAATGGCGGGCTGGTCACCGCATTCCCACAGAAAGGGATTTCAGTACGACAAGCGGGCTCAGTCGCTCCACCATCAGAAGGGTGTTGGCCGGACTGAAGGCACGCGGGCTGATCACGCAAACCGTTGGAAGCGGTACGTACGTCAGCAGCAACGCGCAACATATGCTGAGCCCTGCGAAAGAGCCTGCCATCGCACATGGCACCAGCCCGGCTGAATTGATGGGTGCGCGGCTCGTGCTTGAGCCGGCCATCATCGAGATGGTGATAGCGCATGCCAACTCTGGCGACTTCTTACGGATGGAAGACTGCTGTACCAGGGCCGAGGCGGCAACCACCCTGGAAGATTTCGAGCACTGGGACAGCATGCTGCATGAGGTGATTGCCGACGCAGCACACAATACCTTCATAACCAGTGTCTTCCGCCTGATGAACCAGGCCCGCTCGGAAGCCGAGTGGGGCATGCTCAAGCGCCGCAGTGCCACGCCCGAGCGTCGTCTGGTATATCAACACGAGCACAGAGCGTTGGTGTCCGCACTAAAGCAGCGCGACACCGTACAAGCCAAGGCGCTCAGCACCGCCCATCTGGTGCATGTGCGGCAAAACATGCTGGGGTATTGAGACGGGATCTTCGGCAAAAATAACGCGTGCTCTGGCGACTGGCGACTGGCGACTGGCGACTGGCAACGTGGCGCTTCGCCAGATGTCACCTCATGTCGTTTCGACTGGCAAGTTCCACGAACAGCCCGGACTGGTCAAGGTCTTCCAGTCCGTTGTCAACACCGTTGGCATAAAGTGTTTCGAGGAGGCCCGTGATCGGGGCTTCAAAACCGATTTCTCCAGCGGTGGCCAGCGCGTTTTTCAGATCCTTGAGCTGGATGCTCATGCGGGCGCGGGGCGAAAAATCTCGCTCTACCATGCGCTGGCCGTGCAACTGCAACACCCGGCTGTCTGCAAATCCGCCGGTGATGGCTTCCCTGACCTTGGCCATGTCTGCACCGCCTTTGGCCGCAAACAGAAGTGCCTCTGCAACCGCGCCGATGGTGATTCCAACAATCATCTGGTTGGCCAGCTTCGCGAGTTGGCCGCTACCGTGGGGGCCCACATGGGTTGACCGGCCAAACACACTGAGTACCGGTAATGCGCGCTCGTAATCCACCGCTTTGCCGCCCGCCATGATGACAAGCGTGCCTTGCCCGGCCCCGACCGTGCCTCCCGAGACCGGCGCATCGACATGCGCTATCGACAACGCTTCCAGCCGTGCAGCGTGGTCGCGCGCCTCGCGCGGCTTGATGGATGCCATGTCAATAAACAGGCTGCCCGGCTTCATGGCGTCAGCTGCGCCCAGTTCAGACAGCACCTCATTCACGACCTGGCCGTTTTCAAGCATGCCGATAACGATATCTGCGGAGGCTGCGGCAGTGCTGGCGCTGCGATGAACCGTGGCGCCCAACTCAACCAGTGCAGCTGCCTTTGATTCGGTACGGTTCCAGGCCTGAACGTCGTAGCCGGCCTCACAGAGCCGTCTGGCCATGGGAAAGCCCATTTTTCCAATGCCCAAAAATGCAATCTTTTGTTTATTGTTTCTTCTCTCGGTGTTCATTCAGTTCCAGTAGGAAATAAGGTCGCAACCATCATGGCGCAAGTGCCAGGCAACGGCTGTCAGGCAGCTTTCTGAATGGGAAACGAGAACATGTTTTCCATCTCGTTGCGTACCTGGTAGGCCGGCGTGCTGGTGTCCATCGCCACATCGCCCCAGCTCAGGCATTGACCTTTTTTAACCGCGCGGATGACCTTGACGTTGTGCGCCAGGCCCAGCGGCAGCCCGCCGATCTGCACCGACGTTTCGGCTGGCAGCAGCTTTCCCCAAACGGTGTACCCGCCTTCACCATCCAGCATGTCGCCAGGTTTGAGGTCGCGCTTGGCGGTGGCAACCACATCGGCATTCCAGCAGGTGGCAACGCCTGTGGGCTCACCCCGAAGCGCAACGCTGGCAACCGATACCCCTACCTCCAGACCGATCAGGTGCCAGCGCTTGTACAGCGTGAAGTAGCGCCCGCTCGGGTCGGTGTGCGCGTTGTACTCTTCAAAGCAGTTCTTGATGTAGTCGGTCTCGGCCTCTACCGTCACCCATACGCCCATGCGGATGTCGTAGGGGATCTTGCGGCCATTGGCTTCAAGAGACGAGATCACCTCAACCATGCCCTTGCGCTCAAGCACGCCACCTTCTTCAACAGGCCGGGTGACATACGGAATGTCCTCGACGCTGGCGGGCGGATAAAGCAGACCATTGCTCGGCACCGTCAAACCTGTGGCGTTCGCCACTGCGGTTGATTCAATCGACGGCTTGGAACCGTCCAGAAAGCTGTTGAACATTTTGGGGTTGAGCCCGCCACGCTCAGCCTGCTCGGGTGTGAGGCCATAGTTGGTCCACACGGTTTCAGGTGTCGATTCGGAAAAATGTGGCAGCCACTTGTGGCCCCGTCCGGCCGCCACTACCGGAAAGCCGCAGGTGCGCGCCCAGTCCACCAGGTCGCATATCAGGGCTGGCTGGTCGCCAAAGGCCAGCGAGTAAACCACGCCCGCCTCGGCAGCCTTGCGCGCCAACAGAGGCCCGCAAAAGGCATCGGCCTCGACCGTCACGTTGACGACATGCTTGCCATGGGCAAAGGCCTGCAGGCAGTGCTCGACCGCAGCTATCGGGTTTCCGGTGCATTCAACGATGATGTCGATTTGCGGATGGGTCACCACTGCCTGCCAGTCGTCAGTGATCCATGTTGATCCCGTTTTTATAGCAACTTGCGCTGATTCTGCTTGGGCTAGAGCCGGATTCCATCCTACGCGGGCAAGGTTGGTGCGGGCAGCGGCGGGAGACAGGTCGGCGATCGCTACCAGGTGCACGCCCGGCGTGCGCGGTACCTGCGCCAGGTACATGGAGCCGAATTTGCCGGCGCCTATCAGGCCGATGCGAATGGGCTGGTTGTTGGCGGCGCGTTGCTGGAGTTTGGCGTAAAGGTTCATATCACTTTCTTTGTTGCGCTCGGTGTGGCTGCGATGTCGACTTGAAGCGTGGATCTTTTCGTAGGACCGCCGTGGAGCTGGCTTTGCCAGGCCACGGTGGTGCCCCTTGAAGGGGAAGCTGCTGCGCGAAGTGAGCGAGCATCAGGGAAGCCAGATTTTTCAGGCTGCCTTGCGCTCTGGCTCAATGGCGTCCATCGAAGTTTGCAGCGCGCTGGCCGGCACGCCGTTTTTCCACGGCAGGTCAACCGGGTAGTCGTTGAGCAGGCAGTCATCGGGCAGGCACTCAATCGGCGTGAAGTCGCGGTGCGCGATGTATTCCGGGCGCTTGTGGCGGCGAATGTGGTTGCTGACGGCGCACAGGCTCAGGTAAACGCTGACCCGGTTAAATGGCGACAGGTTGCTGCCCGACGCGTGAACCAGACACGAGTGAAACAGAATCATTGAGCCGGCCGGGCCTTTCGGGCTGACGATGCCGCCCTCTTTGCCGCCCGCTCGCTGCACCAGCTGGCGAATCAGGTCGTTGTCAACAGTCCAGAGTGGATAGCTGGTCGTCGTCAGGTCGTGTTTGGCATCGACCACGCCCTTTTTGTGGCTACCCGGGATGAACATCAGCGGGCCGTTGTGCTCGGTCACATCGTCCAGAAAAATTGCCACGTTCATGGCCCGCTCGGTCGGCATCATGTCGTCGTTGAGCCAAGTGCCGTAGTCCTGATGCCACTGCCAGACATCGCCTTCAAAGGCCATCTTGCCGTTGATCTTGAACTGGTGCATGTACAGCTCTTCACCGAGCAGTTCCTCGACCGGCTCGATCATGCGCGGGTGCCGGCCCAGTTTCGCGAAAGGCTCGCTGTACATATGCGCCGCAAAGTTGGTGCGCACCGCATCTTTGCCTTTTTCGCGCACGTTGTACTCCTCGCGGTGGCTGTACAGCTCGGGCACCGCGTCGTTCAATACCTGCGTTTCTTCAGCACTGAACAACGCCGGAAAAAACAGATAACCGTCGCGATCAAACTGGGCCAGTTGCTCTGGGGAAAGTTTCATGATGTGTCTCCGTTGGGGTTAGAGGGGCAAGGCAGTGGCTGACGACACCTGCGCCACGGCGCTGGACATCAGCCTAGAAAGGTTCATGCTGGCTTCTTCAGCATGTTGCCGGATCAGCTTTTCAGCGGCGTTTTCATTGCCGGTTGCAATGGCATGCGCGATGGCTTCATGTTCATCCCACACTGATTCACGCATCGTCGAGACCTGCAACACGGCCCCCATGGCGCGTCGGATGTGGTGCCAATGCAGTTGCGCGCTTTGCGTAATCAAGGGGTTGCCTGAGGCCGCGTAAATAGCGCCGTGAAACTGTGCATCTGCAGCCATCATGGCCTTGATATCGCCGCTACGCGCAGCCGACCGCCCGCGGGCAATCAATCCCGGGTCGATGCGATAAAACACCCGGGCAGCCAGCCTTGCGGCCAGTGCGTCCAGTGCGCTGCGCACCTGGTAAATATGCATCAGCCGGCTCACGTCAAGCGGCGCCACCAGCACCCCACGGCCAGGGGCGTCGAGTACAAAACCATCGTTTTTCAGCAAGCGCAAGGCTTGCAACACCGGTTGCCGCGACACAGACAGCTGCGTAGCAATATCTTCCTGCATGACCCGCTGTCCGGGTTTCAAGAGCCCTTCGCTGATCGCATCCAGCAGGCTGCGGTAAACCTGGTCAACCAGGTCCGGTGTGGTTTCGATTTTAACGAGGTGTGGTGTCATGACGGTAACTCTGTATACAGAATACGCTTGCATTGCCGGGTGGGACATGGGGTTTACCCGAGTTCTTGCCAATGGTTACAGTTTGGCGGCTGTGACAAGATGGCAGCGCTTTCCACTACCTTTGTCTGCTGGAGATTTCATGAAGCACGCCAACCTCGCCTGGCTGGACCGCATGTACAACAACCGCGCGCTGGTACCCGATCACGCGGCGTACTTTGCGCGCTGGAAAGAAAGTTCGGACGCGGTACGCCGCGCGCAGACCTGCACGCTGGACGTGGCATTCGGCGACAGCGCAGGTCAGAAACTGGATGTATTTCCCGCCGCCGGCATCAAGAAAGGGGGGGGTGCCCCGGTCATGGTTTTCATCCATGGCGGTTACTGGCGCTCGCTCGACAAGGCCGACCATTCCTTTGTCGCTCCGGCCTTCACGCAAGCCGGCGTGTGCGTGGTGGTGCCCAACTACGACCTGTGCCCGGCAGTGACGATTCCCGAAATTGCCCTGCAGATGGTGCGCGCGCTGGGGTGGACATGGCGGCATGTGGCCGAATATGGCGGCGACCCGAATCGCATCACGGTAATAGGCCATTCGGCGGGTGGACATCTCGCCGCGATGCTGCTCGCCTGCCTGTGGAAGCGACATGCGAATGACCTGCCAGCTGATCTGGTCAAGAACGCACTGTCGATTTCGGGGCTCTACGAACTCGAGTCGGTGATGCAAACCCCGTTTTTGAAGGACTCGCTTCAACTGACAACAAAGCAAGTCCTGATGGCCAGCCCGGCCTGGATGCCTGCGCCGTCACACGGCAGGCTTTACAGCGTGGCAGGCGGTGATGAAAGCGATGAGTTTCTGCGCCACAACCGGTTGATTCAGCAAGCGTGGGGAAGCGAAGCAGTCCCGGTCTGCGAGGCGCCGTCAGGGCTCAATCATTTCAGCATCGTAGAGGCGTTGGTGCAGCCCGACCACCGGCTTCATCAGCTGGCGCTGCAATTGTTCGCTGTGACTGGCTGACCGCTGCTAGCCAGAGCCTCACTGTAATGAACCAAGCCTTCTTGCGCGATTGACGCTTCTGCCTGAGGGGCACGCTACGTGCAATCAGGATCGCACGCGCGATTCCAAACAAGCGGCTTGTTGCGACACGCCACCGCCACATCGCGGCTGATGTCTACATCAACAAGTGCTCGCCCGCATTGTCCCCACCCAGCGTCACGTAATTAACCTTGCGGATGTCCATCAGTTTTTTGCCGCCCGCGTAACTGATGGAGCTTTGAATATCCTCTTCCATCTCACGCAGTGTGCTGGCCAGCGTGCCTTTTACTGGCTCCAGAATGCGCTTGCCCTCGACATGCTTGTACTCACCCTTGTTGAAGTCAGATGCACTGCCGTAGTACTCCTTGAACACCTGACCGTCCACCTCGACGGTCTTGCCCGGGCTCTCTTCGTGCCCAGCCAGCATCGAGCCGATCATCACCATGGTTGCCCCGAAGCGGATCGACTTGGCGATATCGCCATGCTCGCGGATACCACCGTCGGCAATGATGGGTTTGGTGGCCACACGCGCGCACCATTTCAGCGCTGACAACTGCCAGCCACCGGTGCCAAACCCCGTCTTGGATTTGGTGATGCACACCTTGCCCGGCCCGACGCCCACCTTGGTGGCGTCGGCGCCCCAGTTTTCAAGATCAATCACCGCCTCGGGCGTTGCCACATTGCCGGCGATGATGAAACTGCCCGGCAGTTTTTCTTTCAGGTACGCAATCATGCGCTGCACCGTATCGGCATGGCCATGGGCGATGTCAATCGTGATGTATTCAGGTGTCAGGCCTGCAGCTGCCAGCTGGTCAACCGTGTCGTAATCCGGCTGCTTGACACCCAGTGAAATCGACGCGTACACGCCCTGGGCGTTCATGCTTTTTACAAACCGCAGGTTGTCCAGGTCAAACCGGTGCATCACGTAGAAGTAGCCGTTTTGCGCCATCCACACGCAAATGGATTCGTTGACCACTGTCTTCATGTTGGCCGGCACGACTGGTATGCGAAAACTGCGGCCGCCCAGCTCAACGCTGGCATTGCACTCGGAGCGGCTTTCAACCCGGCACTTGCGCGGTAGCAGCAGGATGTTGTCGTAATCAAAAATTTCCATGTCAAGCCCTTGAAACTGTCGATGAACAGAAGGCGCTTGGAATCGACCGGCGTTTTGTTGATGACCACAAAAAACCGGGCGCAATTGCTTGGGCCCGGTGACCGATTCTAGGCGGCCTGGTATGTTTGCCCCATCTTGCGCCACGTATGACCTTTATATGTCTGGCCAATTGCGGTTGACTGGTGATCAGTTTCTATGGTCATCGCGCGGTGGTCATTTTTATAAGAATAAGGCCTGCAGCCCTTTCATGGCTTGCACGAGAAGCTATGAAATCAGGAGTGAGATGGCGCAATCGATCCGGCGCGCCAGGTTAGCGTCACAAGGTCAGGGCCCAGCCCATCAGCTGCTGGCGAAACTCGGTCACTGCAGGTGTGCAGCCATCATGTCGCCATAAGGCATACACATCACCATTTAGGGGCGTAGGGTTCCCCGGACCAGGAGCCGCCGGGTCCCGGCCGCCGTCGGTGCTCAGGCGGCAGATCCTGACGGCATCCGCGCGCAACAGCGCCAGGGAATTCGGCACCAGGGCCACCCCGAGCCCTGCCGCTACAAGGTTCAGGGCGGCGGGTATCTCGACCACCTGCTGGGTGATGCGCGGCGCAAAACCGGTCCGCACACAGGCATTAAAAAGCCGCCGCGCAAATGTGGACGAGTCAAGGCGTAAGAACACAAAGTCTTCGTCCTTCAATTCAGCTAGGTCAACCTCCTTGCGCGAACCCAGTCGGTGACCCGGCGGCAGCGCCACGACCACGGGATCGCGCCAGAGCAGGCCAGCACTGATCTGGGCGTCGTCCGTCGTATCTGTCAGCGGATTGCGCGTCACACACAGGTCCATCCGACCGTCCCGCAACGCCTGCAGGTGCTCGGCCGGTGTCATCTCTAGCAGCACGACCTCAACGGCTGGGCGCTGTAACTTGAACTGGTGAATGAATTTTGGAAACGGCCCGAGAAAATGGGAGCCGGCCAGACCCACCTGCACCCGGCCCTGCATGCCGCTGGCCACCCTCAAAACATGGCTGCGGGCTTCATCCAGTCGCGCGAGCACGGCCTGGGCGTGTGGCAGAAATGCCTTGCCGGCTTCACTGAGCATCACGCGCCGGCTGGTGCGGTCAAACAGGCGTGCGCCCAGCTCGGCTTCCAGGCTTGCAATCTGAAAGCTCAACGGAGGCTGCGACACATGCAGTTTTTGTGCAGCGCGGGTGAAGCTCAGCTCTGCGGCCAGCACGGTGAAATATCGAATCTGACGCAGTTCCATGGCTTTGATTGATCTATATGACGTATCGATTCATCTGGATTATGTATTTGTTCGTATGAATAAAACCTTAAAAAATAGGACCCTCAACCAGGAAAGCACTATGTCAACAGACAAAGACAGCGCGTCAAGACATCACCGCGTCGGGCTCATCGTGCCCAGTTCGAACACCACCATGGAAACAGAAATTCCGGCGATGCTGCGCGCGCGCGAGGCGGTGCTGCCTGAACGCTTTACGTTTCATTCCAGCCGCATGCGCATGAAGTCGGTCACCAGGGAGGAACTCAGCGCCATGGACCGCGACTCGGACCGCTGTGCGCTGGAGCTGTCGGATGCGCGCATGGATGTGATGGGGTACGCCTGCCTGGTCGCCATCATGAGCATGGGCAAGGGCTACCATCGCCAATCCCAAAGTCGCCTGCATGACGTTACCGCCGCCAACGGCGCGCCGACGCCGGTCATCACCAGCGCCGGTGCATTGGTGGAGGGCCTGCAGGCCATGGGTGCCAAGCGGGTCTCCATCATTGCACCGTATATGCTGCCGCTGACCCGCATGGTGATTGACTACATCGAGAACGAAGGCATTGAAGTGATTGACAGCATCTCGCTTGAAATCCATGACAACTTGGCAGTGGGAGCGCGCGACCCCAAGGCGCCAGCCGAACTCTGGAAGAAGCTCAATGTGAAAGGTGCTGATGCCATCGTGGCCTCCGCTTGCGTGCAAATGCCTTCGCTCGCATCGGTGCCCCTGATCGAAGCGGCCAGCGGGCTGCCGGTCGTGTCAAGCTCGGTGTGCACCACCTGGGCTATTCTCAAAAGTCTGGGCCTCGAGCGCCGCGTTCCGGGTGCTGGCGCGCTGCTGTCGGGCCAGTACTAAAAGCGCCAGAATTCATTTACAACAACGGAGACACGTCATGACAACCACCTCTTCCCGCCGCGTCAGATCGATGCTGTTCGCACTGCTGGGCACCACGCTGGTCAGCGCCGCCATGGCGCAGGCCTACCCCAGCAAACCCATCACGCTGGTCGTGCCCAACCCGCCCGGCGGTTTTGTGGATGCGTCGGCCCGCATCCTGTCGGACTCGCTGGCCAAGGTCACCAGCCAGTCGGTAGTCGTGGATAACCGGGGTGGTGGTAGCGGCAACGTGGCGTACCAGCATGTAGCCCGCGCCAACGCCGACGGCTACACGCTGCTCAATTCATATTCGGCGTACCACGTGGGCAATCCAAACCTGACCCCCAAACTGCCGTGGGCGCAAAAAGACTTTGTCCCGGTCGCGCTGATTACCGTGGCAACGAACGTCATTGCCATACACCCATCGGTGCCGGCCAACAATCTAGGCGAATTCATCACCTACCTCAAGGCCAACCCCGGCAGGCTCAGTTATGCCAGTCAGGGCAACGGCTCGCTGTCGCATATCGGCACCGAAATGTTCAAGTTGCAAACCAAAACCAGCATGGTGCACATTCCCTACCGCGGTTCCGGCCCTGCGCTGCAGGATGTCTTGTCTGGCCAGGTGCAGGTGTTCATCACCACGCCACCGTCAGTGATGGGCCAGGTGCAGGTCGGCAAGCTCAAGGGCTTGGCGGTTGCTGGCAAAACCCGGCATCCCGGGCTGCCCACCGTGCCCACCACGTCTGAAGCCGGCCTCAAAGGATTTGAACTCGAAGCCTGGGTGGGCATCTTTGCGCCGGCCGGTACTCCTCCCGATGTGGTCACCAAGCTCAGTGGGCAGATCAAGGCTGCGCTGGAACTGCCCGAAACCAAGACGCGGGCTGATGGCGCCGGCATTGAACTGCGCTACCTGGCTCCCGCTGCGTTGGATGAACTGGTCAAGAAAGAAACTGATTTCTGGGCCAAGACCATCAAGACTGCTGGCATCAAGGCCGAGTAAGGCTGCGTCACTAGGCGTTCGGCAGGCGCCAAAAAATGGCCGCCTGATACAAAGGCGTTTGAAATGAACACGGGGCCATGGCTGAATTTTGAGATCATGTATAGCCGTTGCCTTGTACCATAAGGATTTATCGCTATTGAATAAATAGCGATAAACTTCACCGCCGATCATCTTCTGTTCAGTTGGCAACCGGCGGGCACCGAGACTGCGCCGCCACCACCAGGCCTCCGCTGGCGTCCTCAACCCAGCCAATCACCGTCAGGCGATCCGCATTGACGCCCTGCGCCACGCTCATCGAGCGGGACTCGAAGAACCGCTTGGCTTTTGCGCTTGCCGGTTGACGGGATGTGTTCCATGGTACGGACAGGACATTCCTGACCAGGTACCTGTCAATCGGCGTGCCTTCGGTGCCGGATGGAATTGCCTCGACCAGCGCCAGCCAGGCCGACAGCCGCTGGTTCTTAAGGGCAGCGGGCATCAGCATCAGCTCGATCGACGTGCCGATGTAGCCTGACAGTGCGATGCCGTGCGCCACACGCAGACTGGCTCCTGTGGCAGGCATGACAGCGCCCGTGGCCCACATGCTTTCTGCTGGCGCAGTTTTGCGCAGCGCGTCGAGCCGGCCCAGGCCGTCACGGCTGGCCACGGCCGACAAAGGCGCGTCCTCGCCCCTGCCTCCGGGAAGCACCCAGTCCAGCACAGTCTCATTCTTTGCTGCCTCCGGAGTTGCTGCATCCCGCCAGCAACTTTCGCAATCGGCATTGATGAAGCGCTCGACCAGTTGAACTGGTTTCGGCTGACCATCGCTGGCGCAGGATGACTGCGCGTGGACAGAATGCAACCCCATCAGCAGGGCGACAAAAAAAGCTGTGCGCAAGCCAGATGGACCGTGCTGAGCAACGCGTTGGGCCATAAAGTTTTTCACCGGGGCTTTCTACAATGAGGGCATGTTTCCAGAATCTACAGAACCAGTCGCGTCAAACTCTCCGCTCCTGCAAAATCTTAATCCAGAGCAACTGGCGGCAGTCACGCTGCCGGCCACCCATGCGCTGATTCTTGCCGGCGCCGGCTCGGGCAAGACCCGGGTGTTGACCACCCGTATCGCCTGGCTCCTGCAAACCGGCCAGGCGTCGCCCGGCGGCATTCTGGCGGTGACGTTTACCAACAAGGCCGCCAAGGAAATGATGGTGCGGCTCTCAAGCATGCTGCCCGTCAATGTGCGTGGCATGTGGATCGGCACGTTTCACGGCTTGTGCAACCGTTTTTTGCGGGCGCATTACAAGCTGGCCAACCTGCCATCAACCTTTCAGATCCTGGACACGCAAGACCAGCTGTCCAGCATCAAGCGCTTGTGCAAGCAGTTCAATATCGATGACGAGCGCTTTCCGCCGAAGCAGCTTATGTGGTTTATTGCCGCCTGCAAGGAAGACGGCCAGCGCCCCAAGGACGTTCCGGTAAGGGACGAGGAGACCCGCAAGAAGGTAGAGATTTACGCGCTCTATGAAGAGCAGTGCCAGCGTGAAGGCGTGGTCGATTTTGGCGAGCTGATGCTGCGCAGCTACGAACTGCTGCGCGACCACGCGGCTGTGGCCGAGCACTACCAGCGGCGCTTTCGCCATATCCTGATTGATGAGTTTCAGGACACCAACAAGCTGCAGTACGCCTGGATCAAGATGCTGGCCGGCAAAAGCGATAGCGCCGGTGCGGCAGCGGTGCAAGGGCTACATGCCATGCCCGGTGGATCGGTTGTTGCGGTGGGTGACGACGACCAGAGCATTTATGCCTTTCGCGGTGCGCGCGTCGGCAATATGGCCGATTTCGTGCGCGAGTTCGAGGTCACGCACCAGATCAAGCTGGAGCGCAACTACCGCAGCTTTGGCAACATTCTGGATTCTGCCAATGCGCTGATCAGCAACAACAGCAAGCGTCTGGGCAAAAACCTGCGCACCGAGGCCGGACCCGGGGAGCCTGTCCGGGTGTATGAGTCGACCAGCGATTTTGCCGAGGCACAGTGGTTTGTCGATGAAGTCAAACAACTGGTGCGCGATGGCGTGCGGCGACAGGAGATTGCGCTGCTGTACCGCAGCAATGCGCAGAGCCGGGTGATGGAGACGGCACTGTTCAATGCCGGGGTTCCTTACCGCGTGTATGGCGGCTTGCGCTTTTTTGAGCGTGCCGAGATCAAGCATGCACTGGCCTATTTGCGGCTGCTGGAGAACCCGAACGATGACACCAGCTTCATGCGGGTCGTCAATTTTCCGCCGCGCGGCATTGGGGCTCGAACGATCGAGCAGCTGCAGGATATTTCACGCACATCGGGCTGCTCGCTGCACGACGGCGTGAGCGCGGTGTCCGGCAAAGCTGGTTCCAACCTTGGCGCTTTTGTCGCCAAGCTGGATGTCATGCGTGAACAGACTGCCGGCATGACGCTCAGGGAGATCATCGAACTGGTGCTGCAGCACAGCGGGCTTGAAGAGTTCTATAAAACCGACCGGGAAGGCCAGGACCGGCTGGAAAATCTGGCCGAACTGGTCAATGCCGCCGAATCGTTTGTGGGGCAGGAAGGTTTTGGGCGCGACGCGGTGGCACTGCCGGTGGACGAGCTGGGCCAACCGCCACGTCTATCGAACGCATCGCTCAGCCAGTCGCCTGCCAGCCAGGGGCTGGACGCCGCAGCGTTGCTGGATGACCCGTCGCCCGAATTCCTGGCGCCGGACCTTGAAACCGGCGAAACGCTGAGCCCCCTGGTTGCCTTTCTGACCCATGCGGCGCTGGAGTCAGGCGACAACCAGGCCAAGTCCGGGCAGGACGCGGTGCAGCTGATGACGGTGCACTCTTCCAAGGGGCTGGAATTTGACTGTGTCTTCATCACCGGGCTGGAAGACGGCATCTTCCCGCATGAAAACTCGCTGAGCGACCGCGACGGCCTCGAAGAAGAGCGCCGGCTGATGTATGTGGCCATCACCCGCGCGCGCCAGCGGCTTTACCTCAGCCATTCCCAGACACGCATGCTGCACGGCCAGACCCGCTACAACCTGAAAAGCCGTTTCTTTGATGAATTGCCGGAAACCGCCCTGAAATGGATCACGCCCAAGAACCAGGGCTTTGCCTCGGGGCTTGGCTCCGGGAGCGGCGGCGGATGGGGAAATGCTACATATTCAGGAGCTGCTACCCCTCGTGGTGATTGGGCTAGCAGCGTATTTTCTTCAAAATCTGGTCAGGCTGAGCGTTTTGCGAATCCTGCGGTGCCTGTTCAAAAGAACGCGCCTTCGCATGGCCTGAAAAGTGGCATGTCGGTGTTTCACGCCAAATTTGGCGAAGGCAGGGTGTTGATGCTTGAAGGCAGCGGTGATGACGCCAGGGCGCAGATCAACTTCACCCGCCACGGCGTGAAATGGCTGGCCTTGAGCGTGGCCAAGCTCACGGTGGTGTAGCTGATTCGCTTTGAGGTTGCAGCCAGCATGTGTGCCGAACCCTCGGCAGAGACCCTTGCGGCGAGTCGACTGCCCTGCACGCGCTGCACTATCAGGCGGGCAAGCCATTGCAGTTATCCGGCCAACAGGCGCTACTGCCTAGCCGGCAGGTGGTTCGCCCGCAGGTAGCTCATCAGCGGAAGCCGCGTCGTCGGTGCTGGTGAAGCTGTCCCGAAAGGTGAAGTACAGCGAGGTGAAAAACATCGCCATCATGATGAGTGCGACCGGAAACATGGCGGCAGCCGCAAACGCCGGGTTGCCCACCAGCGCCGCCACTGTGGTGACTGCCAGCATGGCGACCACAAAAACACCTACCCAGGTCAGCCCGAAAACCGACAGGGCCGCCCAGTTGCGCATGCACGCCATGCCGCTGAAAAAAAGGCTTTTGACGGGCTCCACCCCATGCCAGTGGACCAGCGCAGGCGCATGCCAGAACAGCATGGACAGCGGCGTGTACAGCGCCAGCGTGACCCACATTGCCCACTGAAAACTGCTTTGCGTCACCAGTTCTTCGGTGATCTTGCCGCCCACCAGGTAGAGCTTGGCAAACTGCCCGCCGTCCACCAGTGCCGATATGCCCATCAGGACTAGAAAGCCCACCGCGTACAGGCCGCCCAGCACGAGCATGGCTTTTGGTCGCTGCCCGCCTGCCCTGAAGGCGCTGATGAGCACCGAGGGCATGGGAAACTTTCCCTTGGCGGCCTCCCGTGTCGCGGCCATGAGCCCCAACGTGGCCGCCGGCAGCAGGGCAAGCGCGAGCGCCGGACCCACAAACGGAATCAGGGAGGCGATGGACAGCAGGGCCATGAACATCAGGAAGAGGCCAGACATCGCCAAGGGTTGCTGCCAGAAGGTCTTGATGCCGAGGCGGACCCAGGTGACGCCAGTGCCTGCCGGAACGATATTGAGTTTCATGTGAGGATGATGGCGGTGGGTTCAGCCCGCCAGAACAACAGGCTGCAACAGGCGCTGGCGCAATACCCGCTCGAATTGCGCCGGATCGTGCGGCTTGAGTACCGACGCCTCGCGCGGAAGTTGCAGGTCCCACAGCCGCGACACCCAGAAACGCAGGGCGCCAGCCCTGGTCATGGCCGGCAGCAGCGCACGCTCATGCGCGGTCAGTGGGCGCTCTGACTGATAGGCCGCAAGAAAAGCATCTGCCTTGTGCGCATCGTGCGCGCCGCTGGCAAGGTCTACGCACCAGTCGTTCAGGCAGACGCTGATGTCGAACAAAAAGGTGTCGCAGCCGGCAAAGTAAAAGTCAAAAAATCCGGTGAGCTGGTGGCCGTCAAACATGACGTTGTCTCGAAACAGATCGGCATGCACAGGTCCGCGAGGCAAGGCCTTGTAGGCGGATGAAGCGGCCACATGGTTCTGATAGGCGAGCTCGCCAAGGATGAGGCTGCTTTGTGCTGGCGTGAGCTGTGGCAGCAGCACCGGCACGGTCTCGTTCCACCACGCCAGGCCGCGCAGGTTGGGCTGGCGGCCGGCAAAATCCCTGCCCGCCAGATGCATGCGGGCCAGCATGCTGCCAACGCCTGCACAGTGCGCCGCGTCAGGCGCCAGCTGGCTTTGTCCGCGCAGCTTGTTCACCACCGCCGCAGGCTTGCCTTTCAGGTTGTGCAGGATATCGCCACGCGCGTCGGCCGCGGGGTTGGGCACCGGTATGCCGCGCTCGGCCAGGTGCTTCATCAGGTTCAGGTAGAAGGGCAACTGCTTGGACGTCAGGCGTTCGAACAGGGTCAGTACATAGTCACCGGCGTCGGTGTCGACGAAATAATTGGTGTTTTCAATGCCGCCCGAGCAACCCTTGATGGTTTGCAGCTGGCCCAGGCCCAGTGCGTGCAGAAGATCTGCCGCCTCGTCGAACGAGACATCGGTAAAAACAGCCATGCTCTAGCTAAGCCTTCAGCGCTCAAGAAAAACAAAAAGAGAACATCGACGGGTCAGGACTAGAACTTGAGCACGTTCCACACCCGTGAGCCATTGGTATCCCCACTGGAGCGGGACGGCGCATTGCCACGTGCGCTGTCGGGCGGCTTGACCTCATAGGCGGGCGCATTGCCACCGGTTTTCGGCTGGACCGTGATGCTTTGGGTTTCACCGCCGACGCGCAGCTCGTCAATGCGGCTGCCGGCGTCTTCGGTGCGGATGCGTTCAATGGCCTGGTCAGGGCGGGCGCCAGCGGGTGCTGCCGGCAGGGCAGGCGTTGCAGGCTGCGCAAACGACAGCGTGCTGACTGCAAGGGTTGCAAGCAGCAAAAGGGCTGGACGGCAAAAAGAAGGCATACCGGAGGTCATACGCGCATTGTAGGTTGCGTGCAGCTTGGCGCAGGCCAGTTTCCGCATGGCACGGGGCAAGCAGGGGCGCGCCGATATGGCCGACAATTCCAGCCTATGAGCACTGACAAAAAAACCCTGTTGCTGGTGGATGGCTCCAGCTATCTCTACCGTGCTTTTCATGCCATGCCGGACTTGCGTTCCACGCTGGCTGACGGCACCAACGTGGCCACCGGTGCGATCCGCGGCATGGTCAACATGATGCAGAAGCTGCGCAAGGATGTGCGCGCCGACTACGCGGCCTGTGTGTTCGATGCCAAGGGGCCGACCTTTCGTGATGCCCTGTATCCGGACTACAAGGCCCAGCGTTCGGCCATGCCCGACGACCTGCGTGCCCAGGTCGAACCCATTCATGAAGTGGTGCGCCTGCTGGGCTGGAAGGTGCTTGACGTGCCCGGCGTCGAGGCCGATGACGTCATCGGCACGCTGGCCTGCATGGCCTCGAGCCAGGGTATTGAGGTCATCATTTCCAGCGGCGACAAGGACCTGAGTCAGCTGGTGGACGAAAACATCACCGTGATCGACACCATGAACGACCGCCGGCGTGACCTGGCTGGCGTAGAGGCTGAATTCGGCGTGCCGCCGCGCCTGATGGTGGACTACCAGACGCTGGTGGGCGACGCGGTGGACAACGTGCCCGGCGTGCCGAAAGTCGGGCCGAAAACAGCCGTCAAATGGCTGCTGGAATACGGCTCGCTGGATGCGCTGGTCGCCCGTGCCGGTGACATCAAAGGCGTGGTCGGCGACAACCTGCGCCAGTCGCTTGACTGGCTGCCCAAGGGGCGAGAGTTGCTCACGATCAAGAAAGACTGTGACCTGGCACGTTATATCGATGGTCTTCCTGCTATGGAATCGATAGCTATAGGCGGTCAGGACGCCGAGGCTTTGAAGGCTTTTTATGATAAATACGGCTTCAAGGGCCTGGTTCGGCAGATCGACATCGAAAGCACGTCGCCCGAGCTGCTGGGCGGCACCGAGGGCCGGCGGCGCACAGCGCCCGCCAGCGCATCCGGCGGCAGGGCAGACGCGCCAGGGCTGTTCGACGAGGCCGCGCTCGCCGAGTCACCGCCCCTTGCCCGTGCCAGCAACCTGAACTACGAAACGATCTTTACCTGGGAAGCGTTCGATCGTTGGCTTGCCACCATCAGGGCTGCCGACCTGGTGGCGCTGGACACCGAAACCACCTCGCTCGACGAAATGCTGGCCAGCATCGTGGGCTTGAGCTTCAGCGCGTCGCCGGGCGAGGCTGCGTATATTCCCCTGAGCCATGACTACCCTGACGCACCGGCCCAGCTGCCGCTTGATGAGGTATTGAGCCGGCTGAAGCCGTGGCTGGAAGACGGCACGCGGCCAAAGCTCGGCCAGCATGTCAAGTACGACCGGCATGTGTTTGCCAACCACGGCATCGAGGTGCGGGGTTATGCCCACGACACGATGTTGCAAAGCTATGTGCTTGAAGTACACAAGCCGCATGGACTGGCCAGCCTGGCCGCGCGGCATCTGGGCCGCAGCGGCATCAACTATGAAGACCTTTGTGGCAAGGGTGCGGGGCAGATCAGGTTCAACCAGGTCGACATTGCCAAGGCGGCTGAATACTCCTGCGAAGACTCTGACCAGACGCTGGATGTGCACCGCGTGCTGTGGCCGCAGATTGAGGCCAACGAGAAGCTGCGCTTCATTTATGAACTTGAAATCCGGAGCAGCGAAAGCCTGTACCGCGTCGAGCGCAACGGCGTGATGATCGATGCCCCCATGCTGGCCAAGCAAAGCGGCGAGCTGGGCGCCAGAATCCTGCAACTCGAGGCCGAGGCGCATGCGCTGGCGGGCCAGCCCTTCAACCTGGGCAGCCCCAAGCAGATCGGCGAGATTTTCTTTACCAAGCTGGGCCTGCCGGTGGTCAAGAAAACACCGAGCGGCGCACCGTCTACCGATGAAGAGGTGCTGGAAAAGCTGGCTGAAGACTATCCGCTGCCGGCCCGCATCCTGGAACACCGCGGCCTGTCCAAGCTCAAGGGCACTTACACCGACAAGCTGGCGCAGCTGGCCCATCCGCGCACCGGCAGGGTGCACACCCACTACGCGCAGGCCGTGGCCATCACCGGCCGGCTGTCGAGCAACGAGCCGAACCTGCAGAACATCCCGGTCAAGACCGCGGAGGGCCGGCGCATCCGCGAGGCCTTCATCGCCGCGCCCGGGCATGCCATCGCCAGCGCCGACTACAGCCAGATCGAGCTGCGCATCATGGCCCACCTGTCGGGCGACGCGGCCCTGCTGCGCGCCTTCACCGAGGGGTTGGACGTGCACCGGGCGACGGCGGCCGAGGTGTTCAGCGTCGCGCCCGAGCAGGTCTCCAGCGAGCAGCGCCGCTACGCCAAGGTGATCAACTTCGGCCTGATCTACGGCATGAGCAGCTTCGGGCTGGCGCGCAACCTGGGCATCGAGACCAAGGCCGCCGCGGCCTACATCGACCGCTACTTCCAGCGCTACCCGGGCGTCAAGAACTACATGGACGAGACCCGGGCCTCGGCCAAGGAGCGGGGCTTCGTCGAAACCGTGTTCGGCCGGCGGCTGTACCTGCCGGAAATCAATTCGCCCAACGGGCCGCGCCGCGGCGGCGCCGAGCGGGCGGCGATCAACGCGCCCATGCAGGGCACGGCGGCCGACCTGATCAAGCTGGCGATGGTCCAGATCCAGGACGTGCTGGACGCGCAGGGCCGGGCCACGCGGATGATCATGCAGGTGCACGACGAACTGGTGTTCGAGGTGCCGCAGGCCGAGGTCGAGTGGGTGCGGACCGAAATGCCGCGCCTGATGGCCGGCGTGGCCGAACTGCGGGTGCCGCTGCTGGCCGAGATCGGCATCGGTCCGAACTGGGAACAGGCCCACTGACGACCCCCGGCGCCGCCCGGCGGGCGTCCCGGCAACGCCGGGCGGACCGAATGCGCATGGCAGAGCCAGGCGAACGGGCTTCCGGGCGAATGCTTGGCGCGACCCCGGCTGGACCTGATAATCGCTGATCCATGGCCGCAGACCGTCCCAAGCCTCCTCCACCGCCCGTCGCGCCGATCCCGTTCGCCTTTCCGGGTGACCGCGCCACCGCGCCCATGGTCCTCGAAGAGAACAGCCATTCGGCCTGGCAGCGCTTCGAGGACCTGCTCAGCTCCCAGGAGCAGCAGTTCGACAACACCAAGCTCCAGACGCAGCCGCCGCAGGAGGGCTTCCAGGCCACCCAGCCGATGGATGCCCTGCCTGGCGTGGTGCCCCAGCGCCAGCGGCAGCCGCAACGGGCGATCAGCATCGACGAGGTGATGGTGCTGGCGCGGCGCAACAACCGCGCCTGCCCGCGGCCGGACCAGTGGATGGCTTTCCATTCGCTGCTGCCCACCAAGATGAAGGACAACAAGGCGGTCGAGGCCCCTCTGCCCCTGATCGCCGGCGCATGGAACGCCGCCTCCCCGATGCAAAAGCGCCTGCGCCTGCGCGACCAGATCGAATGGGCCGAGCGCGCCGGCGCCCTGATGGCCGTCTATGACTTCCTGCTCGGGATTCCGGAGGAGCAGTGGTTCCACTTTGACGAGTGATCGCACAAAAAACGCTACGCGTTTTTCGCGCGGGGTTTGATCAGTTGAACCTGGACCGGCGAAGCCGGATCCAGGCTCAAGGTGTGTTCGCGCTGCATGTTATTCCGCGCGAACGGCGCGCCTGCTGCGCAGGCGTGGGAATTCCGAAGACCTAAATCAGGCCGCGGGTCTTGAGCGCATCGCGGACGTCATCCGGGCTGCGCACAAGGACGGCGTCGATGCCTAGCGCTGCTGCAGCCTCGCAGTTTTCCGGCAGGTCGTCGAAGAACAGCACCTGCTCACCGGGCAACTCCAATGCATCCAGCACGTGCCGGAAAGCCTCGGGCGCCGGTTTACGGGGGCCGATCTCGTGGGAGACGAAGACGCGCTGGAATCGCGGCAGCAGGCGCGGGAATAGGCGGTCGTTGGCGGCTATGTGTGCGGCGTTGGTGTTGGACTGGGCTTAGCAGGGCACCGACTCGCCGATTGCGTCCAGCATGGCGACCGTCTCGTCGATCTAGGCCACAAGC
>JAQGNE010000058.1 GCA_028291985.1 Polaromonas sp.
CGTGTCGAACACAACCACGTCGTCGTCAATGCCGGCCTGAAATCGGAAGCCTACATTCCGATCGACGAATTCAAGAACGACCAGGGCGAAGTCGAAGTCCAGGAAGGCGATTTCGTCTCCGTGGCCATCGACGCCATCGAAAACGGCTACGGCGACACCATCCTGTCGCGCGACAAGGCCAAGCGCCTGGCTTCCTGGATGAGCCTCGAAAAGGCCCTGGAATCCGGCGAGTTCGTCACCGGCACCACCACCGGCAAGGTCAAGGGCGGCCTCACCGTCCTGGTCAACGGCATCCGTGCCTTCCTGCCGGGTTCGCTGATCGACACGCGTCCGATCAAGGACCTGACCCCGTACGAGAACAAGACCCTCGAATTCAAGGTCATCAAGCTGGACCGCAAGCGCAACAACGTGGTGCTGTCGCGCCGCGCCGTTGTCGAAGCCTCCATGGGCGAAGAGCGCGCCAAGCTGATGGAAACCCTGAAGGAAGGCTCCATCGTCCGCGGCGTCGTCAAGAACATCACCGAGTACGGCGCTTTCGTCGACCTCGGCGGCATCGACGGCCTGCTGCACATCACCGACATGGCCTGGCGCCGTGTCCGCCACCCGTCCGAAGTCGTGACGGCCGGCCAGGAAATCACCGCCAAGATCCTGAAGTTCGACACCGAAAAGAACCGTGTCTCGCTGGGTCTCAAGCAAATGGGCGACGACCCATGGATGGGCGTTGGCCGCCGTTACCCACAGTCGACCCGCCTGTTCGGCAAGATCACGAACATCGCCGACTACGGTGCATTCGTCGAACTGGAACCAGGTATCGAAGGTCTGGTCCACGTGTCCGAAATGGACTGGACCAACAAGAACATCGCTCCGAACAAGATCGTCTCCCTGGGTGACGAAGTCGAAGTCATGGTTCTTGAAATCGACGAAGACAAGCGCCGCATCAGCCTGGGCATGAAGCAGTGCAAGGCCAACCCTTGGCAAGAGTTCGCACAGGACACCAAGCGCGGCGACCGCGTCAAGGGTCCGATCAAGTCGATTACCGACTTCGGCGTCTTCGTGGGCCTGGCTGCCGGTATCGACGGCCTGGTGCACCTGTCTGACCTCTCATGGAACGAGCCCGGCGAAGCAGCCGTGCGCAACTACAAAAAGGGCCAGGAAGTCGAAGCCATCGTTCTGGCTGTCGACGTCGACCGCGAGCGTATCTCCCTGGGCATCAAGCAGCTCGACTCCGATCCGTTTACCACCTTTGTGTCGATCAACGACAAGGGTGCGATCGTGACCGGCAAGGTCAAGACTGTCGATGCCAAAGGCGCCGAGATCGATCTGGGCGAAGACATCATCGGTTACCTGCGTGCCAGCGAAATCAGCCGTGACCGCGTTGAAGACGCGCGCAACGTGCTGAAAGAAGGCGATGAAGTCTCCGCAGTCGTGGTGAACGTGGATCGCAAGACCCGCAATATCCAGCTGTCGGTCAAGGCCAAGGACAACGCCGACCAGCAGGAAGCCATGCAGTCCCTGAGCCAGCAGTCCTCGCGCGAGAGCGCCGGCCTGACGAGCCTTGGCGCTCTGCTGCGCGCCAAGATGGACAGCGCTGAAAAATAAGGCCAAGACTACTCATTCGCGGCCCCTGCAGTCCGCGTCTGTTCAGCTGATTCAGCTGCACTGACGTGGGTTGCCAGGGTAACCGTGATGATGGCTTGCAGACACAATGACCCGAAGTGATCTTGTTGAAGAACTGGCAGCGCAATTCAGCCAGCTGACGCGGCGTGATGCGGAGTTTGCGGTCAAGACCATTCTTGATGCCGTTGGCGATGCACTGGTGCGCGGACACAGGATAGAAATTCGTGGTTTTGGAAGCTTTTCTGTCAACCGCCGGCCGCCGCGAATGGGCAGAAATCCCCGTTCCGGCGAGAGCGTTGCCATTCCTGAAAAGCGTGTCCCACACTTCAAGCCGGGCAAAGCGCTGCGTGAAGCGGTGGACGCCCGTACCGAACAGCTGCTGCGCGCCGCTCCAGGCCTGGTCAAGGCTCCTGTCAGCGCTGACTGAGTTTTACCCCGGTTTGCTGGGGGCTTGCCTTGCTGTGCTGATTACAATCGCCCGGGAACCACTGGAACCCACGAGAGGATCGACCCTAAGTGAAATACCTGATGTGGCTGCTTAAAGCAGCCATTTTTTTTACGCTGTTCGCTTTTGCGCTGAACAACCAGCAGGTTGTGGCTGTTCGTTTCTTTTTTGGCACCTTGTGGAGCGCGCCGCTGGTGTTGGTGGTTTTAGCTGCATTCACCTGCGGGCTCGCGCTCGGCGTCCTCGTGATGATTCCTCGATGGTGGCGAAAGCAGCATCCTCCAGCCATGACCAAACCGGCCGGGACCGCTGCAGCGCCCTACCCTGCTGCCGATGTGTCCTCTGACGAGCATCTGGCGCCGCCTCATGGAATTTGATCTCACATGGGTGCTGCTGGGATTTCCGATTGCTTTCACGCTCGGCTGGATTGCATCCCGTCTGGACTTGCGGCAGCTTCGCATTGAAAACCGGCAGGCCCCGAAGGCTTATTTCCGGGGTCTGAATTTCCTGCTCAACGAGCAGCAGGACCAGGCGATAGATGCCTTCATAGAGGCCGTCCAGAACGATCCGGACACGTCCGAACTGCACTTTGCCCTGGGCAACCTTTTTCGTCGGCGCGGCGAATATGACCGCGCGGTACGCGTGCATGAACACCTGATTGCGCGCGGCGATCTGACGCAACCCGAGCGTGACCGGGCCCAGCATGCGCTGGCGCTTGATTTTTTGAAGGCCGGCCTGCTGGATCGGGCAGAAACCGCGCTGCGAAAGCTGGAAGGGACCAGCTATGAAGAAGAAGCGCGTCTGGCGCTTCTGGCGATATACGAACGCTCACGCGACTGGCCCCAGGCCACCGCCATCGCGAGCAAGCTCGACAGCCACTCGCATGGCAGCTTCAGCGGCAGGCAAGCCCACTACCTGTGCGAGCAGGCCAGCGCTTTGCTGGCAGGTGGCGACCTCGACACCGCCGCCGACATGCTGGAGGACGCCGGCCGTATGGCGCCCGCGTCTGCTCGCCCGCTGATAGACCTGGCCAAGCTGCAGTACCAACGCGGCCAGCATCAGGAAGCCCTGCGTACCCTGGTCCGGCTGCAGCAGACGGCACCACATGCCTTGCCGCTGGCGGCCAACCTGCTGGTCAACATTGCGCAGCAGAAAGAGCTTCTGACGCCGGTGCTGGAACTGCTCCAGGCCCACTACAGGCAGGCGCCTTCAATTGATGTACTGGAAGCGATCGTCCGGCTGGATGCCGATGCAACGGCCGCCAGACAGTGGTATGTGGCCCACCTTGAGCACGAAGCCTCGCTGATAGCGGCCGCGCGCTGGATCTCGGGCGAAAAGCTGGGTTCAGCCGAACAGCGCACGCTGGTGCAACGCTCGCTTGACAAGGCCACCAAACCATTGATGCGCTACCGCTGCGCTGCCTGCGGTTTCGAGGCTACGCAGCATTTCTGGCATTGCCCGGGTTGCCAGGCGTGGGACAGCTATCCGGCTAAGCGTATTGAAGAGCTTTGAGATATGCACACCCCCGTCGGACGCTCATTTCGTATAGCGCCTTCCCCCTTGCAGGGGGGCAACGCCCTGTGGCCCGGCAAAGCCGGTTTCACGGCGTCTGCTTGCAACCCCCCATTAGCCGCGATTTGAATTCCATGACACAGCCTTCGAGCCTATCTGCCGCGCAACTTGCCAAAGCCCGCGTTCTTGTTGTCGGTGATGCGATGCTGGACCGCTACTGGTACGGCGCGGTCGACCGCATCTCGCCGGAAGCGCCGGTACCGGTGGTGCGGGTGACCCGCACCGAGGAACGTATTGGCGCCGCCGCCAACGTGGCCTACAACATTGTGACGCTGGGTGCACAGGCGTCGTTGCTCAGCGTGGTGGGAGAAGACGAGGCCAGCCACCATCTGGAGGCACTGGTCGCCAAGACCGGTATCAGGCCCTACTTCGGCCGTGACGCGCAGCTGAAAACCACCGTCAAGCTGCGCGTCATCGGGCGTCAGCAGCAGTTAATACGGCTTGACTTTGAAAACACGCCTGAAACCGAAGTGCTGGCGTCGCAATCAGCAACTTTTGAAAAACTGTTTCCCGAGCATGACGCGGTGCTGTTTTCGGACTACGGAAAAGGTGGGCTGGCGCATATTGTGTTGATGATCGATCAGGCGCGCCGGGCCGGCAAGAGCGTTCTGGTTGACCCCAAGGGCTCGGACTACACACGCTACAAGCACGCCACCGTCATCACGCCGAACCGGGCAGAGCTTGAACAGGTGATCGGCAAATGGCACAGTGATGCCGACTTGCAGGTCAAGGCGCATAACCTGCGTACCAGCCTGAATTTGCAAGCCCTCCTGCTCACGCGCAGCGAAGAAGGCATGACGCTCTATGACAACCAGGGCCAGCTGCATGTACCCGCTCTGGCGCGGGAGGTGTTCGACGTGACCGGCGCGGGCGACACCGTCATTGCCACGCTGGCCGCGATGCTTGCCGCCGGCATGAGCCTGCGCGAGGCGGTGCCAGTAGCCAACCGCGCGGGTGGCCTTGTGGTTGGCAAGTTCGGAACCGCCACCGTGGGCTTCAACGAGCTCTTCGGCCCGGCTTGACATTCGCAAAGCGGTGAGGCCCGCCTGATACCCGCCTGACCTGGTACGCCTCGCGCGGTCAGCGTATCCTGAAACCCAAAGGAACAAACATGAAAATAGTGGTGACCGGCGCCGCCGGGTTTATCGGCAGCAATATCGTCAAGGGACTCAATGCCCGCGGCATCGACAACATCATCGCCGTCGACGACCTCACCGAGGGCGACAAGTTCCGAAACCTGGCCGACTTGCAGATTGCCGACTACCTCGATGCCAGCAGCTTCTACCAGCGCTTTGCCGACCGCGCCTTTGGCAACGTCGAGGCGGTGTTTCATGAAGGCGCCTGCAGCGACACGATGGAGCTGGACGGCAAGTACATGATGGACAACAACTACACGCTGTCGTGCCGGCTGCAGCAGTCATGCCAGGAGCAGCACACCCGGCTGCTGTATGCGTCATCCGCAGCCACTTACGGCGGCTCGGCCACCTTCAGGGAATCTGCCGAGTTTGAAGCACCGCTCAATGTTTACGGCTACTCGAAGCTGCTGTTCGACCAGCGCCTGCGCCGCGAGTTCGGCCAGCGCTTTGAAAACTGCGGCGCGCAGGTTGCTGGGTTCCGCTACTTCAATGTCTACGGCCCGCGTGAGCAGCACAAGGGGCGTATGGCCAGCGTGGCGTTCCATCAGTTCAACCAGTTCCAGGCCGACGGCAAAGTCAAGCTGTTTGGCGACTATGGTGGCTACACGGCAGGCGGGCAAATGCGCGATTTTGTCTTCATCGATGATGTCGTTGCGGTCAATCTCTGGTTTCTCGACCACCCGGAGGCCTCCGGCATTTTCAACCTCGGCAGCGGGCACGCGCAACCGTTCAACGATGTCGCCCTGAGCGTCATCAACACGCTGCGCAGGCTCAACAACAACGAGCAGGCCCTCAGCCTGGAAGAAGCCGTGCGCGGCGGCATGATCGACTATGTGCCTTTTCCTGACGCGCTGGTTGGCAAATACCAGTGCTACACGCAGGCTGATCTGGGTGCGTTACGGGGGGCTGGCTGCGGGCATGCGTTTTCAAATGTGCAGACCGGCGTGGCGTCGTATATGCAGGATTTGCACGCTGTAGCCACTAAGGGTTAATCCGCTGCCTGTCGCCATCGAGGCCGTCAACCTTTGCCGCGCGGCGGCCGTTAAGACAAATCATTGCCTTGCGCATCGCAAGCCTGGTTTTTCAACCCACCCAAGGAGTCCCACATGTTCAAAAAAGTCCTGGCGTTTTTCGCCGCCATGTCGATGGTTGCCGCATTTGCAGCCGTTGATGTGAACAAAGCCACCGAAGCAGAACTGGACAGCATCAAGGGCATCGGCCCGGTGACCAGTAAGCTCATCATGGCTGAGCGCAAGAAATCTGCCTTCAAGAACTGGGACGACTTCGTCGCCCGCGTCAAAGGCGTTGGCCCCGGTAGCGCAGCAGATTTTTCAGCCGCCGGCCTGACGGTCAGCGGTGCGGCCTATACCGCGACAGCTGCCGACACCAAGACTAAAACCAAAGCCGACGACAAGAAAGGCACCAAGGCTGATGCGAAGTCAACCGAAAAACCCGTGGCCGGCAAAACCAGGGACGCTGCGGTTGCTACCAAAGACGCTGCCAAAGGCGCGGCGGTTGCTACCAAAAACGCGGTCGTTGACACCGCCAAGGACGCCAGGGCCGCCGTGGTGACCAAGGCTGAAAAGGCCGATGGCAAACCCGCCGCCGTGGTGAAGGCTGATGTCAAGGCCGAGGCCAGCAAACCTGCCGCCAGCGCTGCCAAACAATAAGCTCAAGCTCAGCAGACACGGAAACTCGCTCAATGCGGGTTTTTTACGTTAAAACGGCCTCTTGCCCAATGAATACCCTGCCTTGTAGCTATGGTATAGATAGCAAAGAGGTGGCGTCATGCTGGCATTGATCGGCATCCCACAACGATGGTCAGCCGGCGCTTTCAACGTTTTATTGCTGCGTTGCCGGGCGTGGCAGGTGTACCGGTTATGTGACACCTGCACGCGCTATGTAGGGCCTCCCAAGGGGCTGGTACCTAGCGGTAGAGCGCCACGAAGCGGCGGTCAATCCAGTCTTTCAATCGCCAGACCCAGCGACCCTCGACACTGGCAGCGCCCCAGCTTGCGATGGCATGGCGATCGCCACATGACAGCAGGTTCAGCGTCCGGCGGGGCGGTTGCCAGGGCTTGAGTGGCTGGCCCCGCACCGCCGCTTGCAGATTGGCCAGCAACGGCTTGCCGGCGCGAACCGCATACACCCCGCTTCGCGGATGCGGCGCATCGATCCGGCTGGCCATGTCGCCAGCAGCAAACACAGTGGTATGGCTGATGCTTTGCAAAAAGCCATTGACTGCCACAAACCCGTTTGCATCAAGTGCCAGGCCGCTGCCGGCCAGCCAGGCTGGCGCCTGCGCACCTACAGCCAGCAGCGGCACGTCGCAGGCAAGCCGCGCGCCGGAAGCCAGTTGCAGATAGCCCGGGCCCATGCCCACGCAGCTGTCATGCAACACGCTGATGTGCAGGCGCTTCAGCGCGCTGAGAACCCGGCGCTGGGTCGATACGGTGTAGTTGGCGGCAACTGGCCCGCCGCCCGTGATCAGCGATACGTTGCAGCTGGCATGCCGGCTCTGCCCTGCCGCGTTTGAGAATGTGTACGCGGCAGCCATCGCCAGTTCCAGCCCTGCTGCGCCGGCACCGACCACCGCCAGTTGCAGCGCACCTTGCCCGGCCATGGGTTCGGCCTCAGCCTGCGCCACCACACTTGGCCAAACCTGACCAAAAGCATCGATGGGCCGCACAAACAGCGCATGTTCGGCGGCGCCCGGCATGCTGGCCTCGACTTTTTGCCGCTCCATGACAGGCCCGGTATCCAGGCTGAGCCAGTCGTAATGCAGGCTGCTGCCATCGGCCAGCGTCACGGTCCGGCGGGCGGCATCCAGTGCCACCGCGCTTTGCTGGACAAACTTGATGCGGCTATCTGCCAACACGCTGTCCAGCGTCATGCTGCAGTCCTGCAGCCGGTAATGCCCTGCCACAAACCCGGGCACCATGCCCGAATACAGCTGACGGCGATGGGGCGAGACCAGGGTGATCGACACGTCGTGGGGCACTTGCGCGGCAAGTCCGCGGCCAAGCTCGCGCAGCACATGCCCGTGTGCATGGCCTGCGCCCAGCAACAGCAGGTGACGGTTCCTGACCGCAGGCGCGCCGCCGGCGCTCATGGAGCGAGCGTCACATCGCCCACAAAGCCCAGGCTGTGGCCACCGGTGTTGTCGGCATCGGCCCCGATCAGCACACCGATCAGCGGCGGAACGGTTGCGCCTTCTTCGCCGAAGGCGCGCCGGAAATCTGTGGTCAGGTCGCGGGCGTGCAGGTTCCACTGGCCGGGGCGCGGCGGTCCGCTGTCCACCACAATCAGCCGCACCCGGCTGGTGTAGGCATTGGGCAGCAGTGTTCCGGGGATCAGACCTGTGTCCCACACGTAGCAAAGCGTGGCCGTCGGAAGGCTTTCAGCACTGGCGGCCCGCGCCAGGCGTAGCAGCGCACGGTCGACCAAGTGCACCCTTTCAAGCGGCTGGTCAAACAGCGCACATACCTTGAGCGCCACGTCATCGCCCTCGCGGCGGCGCAGGTCTGCATCCTGCAGGCCCTGGTCCAGACGCCAGCGCCAGCGCAATTGCAGGCCAGGCTGCGGTACCGGGCTGTCTGGCAGGGCATGCACCAGGTTGCCATATGCCTTGGCCGCCTCCACCCGCAGCACGTGCTGCCCGTCAACCGGCGTGACCCTGAAGCTGGTCAGGGGAATCTTGTCGCCGGGAATGCCTACCGTACGCCAGGGCGGCTGCGGCAAGCCGGCCGGCGCGGCCGAAAAAAGCGCGAGCCCGGCATGCGACGGGTTTGCTGCAGTTGATGTGAAAGGCGATAGCTGCGCCCAGGCAGTGGGCGACAGCAACATGCTTGCGGCATACAGCCCCGCAGCCAGCGCCCGCAGCAGCCGGTTGGTCGTCGGCATCGTCATCAATAGGGGTTTCAAATTCGTAAGCATGGTTACCCGCACCCGGATCGGGTGCAACAGATTAAAGGGTCTGCCGGTGCGGTGCTGACGCCGCGCCAAAGCCCATCGGGCCTCATGGCCGCATGATCAGGTCTTGCACCTGAAAAGCAAATAATAGCCATACCCCCTGTAAATTCAACGCTTGTAGCTCCTATAAACATAGCACAGCAGCTGCCTGACGGTTGCGTTTTCCTAATTTCGCCTCCACGCATGGTAGCGGCGGGCCCACTTCAGCAGGCGTTCGGGTTGGTGGGCCCGCTTCCAAGCACCCGCCGCGTATTTGTTGGCTTCTGCAAGCGTTGGATAGATATGAATCGTGGACAGGACTTTATTCAACCCCAGACCATGCCGCATCGCCAGAACGAACTCGGCCATCATCTCGGCCGCGTGGCTACCGGCAATCGTCACGCCCAGGATCGTGTCCTTGCCCGGTACGGTCAACACCTTGACAAAGCCTTCAGCCACGCCGTCAACGATGGCCCGGTCAAGGTCATCGATGCCATAGCGGGTCACCTCGTAGGCAAGCCCTTGTGCCTGCGCATCCTGCTCATTGAGGCCCACGCGGGCGATTTCGGGATCAATGAAGGTGGCATACGGAATCACCGAATAGTCGGCCTTGAAGCGTTTGACATCACCAAAGAGCGCATTGACAGTGGCATACCAGGCCTGGTGTGCGGCCACATGCGTGAACTGAAACGGCCCTGCCACATCGCCTGCCGCGTAGATGTTGGGATAGATCGTCTGCAAATACTCATTCGTCTCGATGGTTCGCCCGGTCGGAATGCCCAAAGCTTCCAGGCCGTATCCCTCCAGCCGCGCGGTGCGTCCCACGGCGCAGATGATCTCGTCGAAGTCGATGCGCAGGTCCTGCCCCTGATGGTGTGCAACCAGTGCCTTGCCCGCGGCAGAAACTTCGCAGCGCAGCGCCTCATGGCTGGTCAGCAACAGCACGCCGTCGTGCACCAGCGCGGCAGCAGCCAGCTGGCGCACATCGTCATCTTCCCGGGCCAGGATGGTTGTGCCCTGCTCCACCTGCGTGACTTGAGAACCCAGGCGCGCAAACGCTTGTGCCAGCTCACAGCCAATCGGCCCGCCGCCCAGTACCACCAGCCGCCCAGGCACGCCGTCAAGTTTTGAAAAAGACTCCCACAGCGTGTCGCTCGTCACATAGCCGGCAGCTTCCAGCCCTGGCAGCGGCGGGACGATGGGACAGGCCCCGGCAGCAATCACAATGCTTCGGGTGGTCAGGATCTGCATGCCGCCGCCATTCAACGCAATTTCAACCGTCCAGGGGTTGACGATGCGCGCACGCCCCTGAAGCACATCAACACCCAGGCCGGCGTAGCGCTCAGCACTGTCGTGCGGCGCAATGGCTCGCACGATGCTATGGATGCGCTGCATCACCGCCTTGAAGCTGACCACCGGCATCGCATCGCCCAGACCGTAATGCGAAGCATGCTTCATCTCATGCGCCAGGCGCGCGCTGCGTATCAGCGCTTTCGATGGCACGCAGCCATAGTTCAGGCAGTCGCCGCCCATCTTGTGCGACTCGACGAGCGTCACTTTGGCCTTGACCACTGTTCCAATATAAGCCGATACCAACCCACCCGCGCCAGCGCCAATCACGATCAGGTTGCGGTCAAAACGGCGCGGGCGGGCGTGCTCCCAACGGGCATGCAACTTGCACCGCTTCACGACCTGCAACGCCTTGCTGACCACTAAAGGCAGCACGCCCAGAAGCACAAAAGAGCCGACCAACGCCGGGGACAGCACCGAGCGCAGCGAATCGATTTTTGCAAGTTGTGTGCCGGCATTCACATACGCCAGCGTGCCGGCAAGCATGCCCAGCTGGCTGACGCCGTAATAAGTGCGTGTTTTGATGCGCGTCAGCCCCATCAGCAGATTGACGACAAAAAACGGCACTACTGGAATCAGCCGCAGGGTAAAAAGATAGAGGGCACCTTCCTTTTCAATGCCGCGGTTGATCTCGTCGAGGCGGCGGCCGAATCGCTTTTGAATCGGCTCGCGCAACAGGTAGCGTGCAGACAGCATGGCCAGCGTGGCGCCGATGGCCGAGGCAAACGACACCAGCACCGTGCCCCACAGCAGCCCGAACGCCGCGCCGCCAGCCAGCGTCAGGATGGCAGCGCCCGGCAAAGACAGCGCAGCAACAGCCACATACACGCCGAAAAACCCCGATGCCACCGCCACCGGATGTTGCCGGTACAGCGCCTCGAACAACTGATGGCTGTCCTTGATGAAGGCCAGGCTAAAAAAGCGGGCCAGGTCGAACACGAAGAAAGCGGTAACGCCCGCCAGCAGCAGCGCTGCGACCATCAGCTTGGGTAGGTTCACAAAATTCCTTGTCAAAACGCACAGGACATCGGCCGCAACACGCATGCCGCCATCGCTTGGCCACAGGCCGGCCATGGGATGGCCGATTGTGCTGAAATCTGCAGGCTCGCAGCGCGCAGGCTACTGACGGTAGACCGAAAGAGTCGCACGCTGCACCAGAGCTTTCCCGTCATTATTTTCCAGGACACAGCATATGAACCAGGCTTTGGTCGGCATCATCGGCGGCAGCGGGCTTTACCAGATGGATGCGATGCGCAACGCGCAAGAGCACACGCTGGATACGCCGTTTGGCGCGCCGTCCGATGTGCTGGTGACCGGCCAGGTGCATGAGGTGCCGGTTGCGTTTCTGGCGCGGCATGCGCGCGGCCACCGCTTGTTGCCATCGGAGGTGCCTTACCGCGCCAACATTCATGCGATGAAGCAGCTGGGCGTGCGCTACCTGCTGTCGGTGTCGGCAGTGGGCTCGCTGCAAGACGCCTTCAAGCCGCTGGACATGGTGCTCCCGGACCAGTTCATCGACCTGACCAAACGGCGCGAAAGCACATTTTTTGGCCAGGGTGCGGTGGCGCATGTGTCGATGGCGCAACCCGTGTGCCCGCTGACAGCCGGGCTGCTGGCACAAGCGGTGCGCACCGTGCTGCTGGCGGGGCCTGCAGACCACGGCGTGACGCTGCATGAAGGCGCAACCTATGTATGCATTGAAGGTCCGCAGTTTTCGAGCAGGGCCGAATCGATGTGGTACCGCAGCATGGGCGCCGGCGTGATCGGCATGACCAACATGCCCGAGGCCAAGCTGGCGCGCGAGGCGCAGATGGCCTACACCACACTGGCCATGGTGACCGACTACGACTGCTGGCACCCGCGCGAGGCCCATGTCAACACCAGCATGGCGCTAGCCAACCTGATGGCCAACGCAGGCCGCGCGCAGCATATCGTGGCCGAAGCCATACGCCTGCTGGGTGCGCGGCAGCCTGCCAGCGATGCCCATAACGCATTGAGCCAGGCGCTGGTGACCCAACCCGATGCCATGGCGCCCGATGTCCGCGCGCGTCTGGCCGCACTGTTGACCTGAAGCTGATGAAAGGCATACGCCATGCATGACACCCTGTCCCTATTGAAGAAAACGCCCTTCCCCGCCATCAGCCGCAGCCGGCTTGACACCCTGCAGGTCAACCTCGGCTACAAGTGCAACCAGAGCTGCTTGCACTGCCATGTCAATGCCGGACCGAACCGCACCGAGATGATGGACGCCGATACGCTGGCGCTGATTCCCCAGGTGTTGGCTGCGCGAGGCTTGCAGACGCTGGACCTGACGGGCGGCGCGCCTGAGCTGCATAACGGTTTTCGCGACTTGGTTAAAACCGCAAGGGCGCAAGGCGTACGCGTGATCGACCGCTGCAACCTGACCGTTCTGTTCGAGCCAGGCCGGGAACGGCTGGCGGAATTTCTGGCCGATCAGCGTGTCGATATCGTGGCCTCGATGCCCTGCTATTCGGCCGCCAATGTAGACAAGCAGCGCGGCGACGGCGTGTTTGACCTCAGCATCGCGGCACTGCAAAAGCTCAACAGCCTGGGCTATGGGCAGCCGAGTTCGGGGCTATTCCTGAACCTGGTCTACAACCCGCAAGGACCCTCATTGCCACCCGAGCAGCGGGCGCTGGAGGCCGACTACAAACGTGAGCTGCTGCAGCATTTCGGCATTGTTTTCAACTCGCTTTTTGCGCTGACCAACATGCCGATTCAGCGCTTCGGCTCTACGCTGGTTTCCAAGGGGACGTTTGACGCTTATATCGAACTGCTCAAAAGCAGTTATCAGCAGCACAACCTCTCTGGCGTGATGTGCCGAAACACGGTCAGCGTGGACTGGCAAGGCTGGCTGTCCGACTGCGACTTCAACCAGCAGCTGGGACTGCCGCTCGGTTATTCGGGCTTGAAGCGCCATCTGCGTGAGCTGCTCCACGCACCCCTGGACCACCAGTCGATTCGTGTGGCAGGCCATTGCTTTGGCTGCACCGCCGGCCAGGGCAGCAGCTGCGGCGGCGCGCTGGACTGACGCCGCTGTTGTTGACGACAGTCAGCATGGCGCCGCCCGAACTTTCCATCATCATGCCGGTGCTCAATGAGGCCGCGGGTATCGACACCACGCTGGCTGCACTGTTGCCGCTGCGCCAGCGCGGGGCAGAGCTGGTGGTGGTGGACGGCGGCAGCACCGATGACACGGCTTTGCGCGCTGCAGCCCATGGCGCGTGCGTGCTGACGTCTGTGCCCGGCCGCGCAGCGCAAATGAACGCCGGAGCGCGCCGCGCTGCCGGCAGCGTGCTGCTGTTTCTGCATGCCGACACGGTATTGCCCGCAGACGCCGACCGGCTGATCAATAGTGCGCTGTCCGCGTCCAGCAACCGCCGCGTGTGGGGCCGATTCGATGTCAGCATCACCGGTCGGTCCGGCATGCTGCCGGTGATCGCAGCGATGATGAACTGGCGCTCACGCCTGACAGGGATTGCCACCGGCGACCAGGCCTTGTTCATGACGCGGGCGGCCTTTGCCGCAGCAGGCGGGTTTGCCGCCCAGCCCCTGATGGAAGACATCGACATGTCGCGCCGCCTGCGCAAGCTGTCGCCACCTGCCTGTCTGCGCGAGCGCGTGGCAACCTCCGGCCGGCGCTGGGAAAGCCGGGGCGTCTGGCGCACGGTATGGCTGATGTGGCGACTGCGTTTTGCGTACTGGCGCGGCGTTTCGCCCGACCGGCTGGCCAGGCGTTATCGCTAGGCGCTTTCGCCATGCCTCACCAGCCCGCTCCGCCGATGACACGCATTGTCATTTTTGCCAAGGCGCCAGTGCCGGGCCAGGTCAAGACCCGGCTCATACCGGCTTTGGGGGCGGAAGGTGCGGCCCAGCTGGCCCGGCGCATGCTGGCGTATACCCTGCAACAGGCTACCCAGACAGGCCTGCATGCCGTCGAGCTGTGCATGAGCCCAGGGTCGCAAGACCCCCGCTGGCACGGGATCGATCTGCCGGCGGGTGTGCTGCGCACTGAACAGGGCCACGGTGACCTGGGTGAAAAAATGGCCCGTGCCGTACAGCGCGTGACGACTGAACACCAGCAGGCGGCAATGCTGGTCGGCACCGATTGCCCCGCCCTTTCCAGCGCAGGGCTTGCCGAGGCTGCACGGCAGCTGGCGCATCACGACGCGGTTCTGATCCCGGCAAGCGATGGCGGCTATGTGTTGCTCGGGCTGAAAGCGCCCTGCCCCGGCATTTTTTATGACATGGCATGGAGCACCAGCGCGGTGGCATCGGAAACACTTGCCCGGCTGGCGCAGCTGGGCTTGAGCGTATGGATCGGCCCGACGCTTGACGACATCGACGAGCCAGCTGATCTGGCGCACCTGCCTGATACGCATGCTGCAGCATGCAGGGTGAATATTTAAGGCAAAACGGCTCCTAGCCCATAATCTGCGAGGCCTTAATGCTATTACTGTTATAGCGCATCAGGCTTGAACGGAGCCGGCAGCCTGGTCCCGCCCGATGCGCTCACTCGCCGCTTTTCCTGCATGAAGCGCCAGAGATGCCCGCATGGCGAGGCAAGAAATCGCTGTCTTTTCACTGCGTGGACGTTCGGCTTATGTAGCTCCGAAGGCCTGCGGACAGCACGCCCGAGTCGCTCAGCGCTGACAGCTGCGTACATCAGGCGAGCCGTAAAATCAAAACGGCATGATCCTGATCGTTCTCGTCCTCCTTCCTTTTCTTGGCAGCCTGCTGGCTGCAGTTTTGCCCGCCACTTCTCGCAACGCCCAGTCGGCCCTGGCCGGCACCCTGGCCCTGCTGGGCACGGTGGTTGCCGCCTTGTGCTTTGATGGTATTGCCAGTGGCGGAATCATTCGCCACGAGATCACCTGGCTGCCCGTGCTGGGCCTGAACATGGTGTTTCGCATGGACGGGTTCGCCTGGCTGTTTTGCCTGCTGGTGCTGGGCATAGGCGCGCTGGTAGTGCTGTACGCCCGCTACTACATGTCGGCTTCAGATCCGGTGCCGCGCTTCTTTTCTTTCTTCATGGCTTTCATGGGCTCCATGCTCGGCGTGATCCTGTCTGGAAACCTAATCCAGCTGGTGATCTTCTGGGAGATGACCAGCCTGCTGTCGTTCCTGTTGATCGGCTACTGGCATCACCGGCGCGATGCACGTCGGGGTGCACGCATGTCGCTGACCGTCACCGGCGCTGGCGGTCTTTGCCTCCTCGCCGGCGTGCTGGTGCTCGGGCATATCGTGGGCAGTTACGACCTCGACACGGTGCTGGCATCCGGCGATGTCATCCGCGCGCACCCGCAGTATGGAGTGGCGCTGGTGCTGGTGCTGCTGGGTGCTTTCACCAAAAGCGCACAGTTTCCCTTCCATTTCTGGCTGCCGCACGCGATGGCTGCACCCACACCTGTGTCGGCCTATCTGCATTCGGCCACCATGGTCAAGCTGGGCGTCTTTTTGATGGCACGCCTGTGGCCGGTGCTGTCAGGCACCGAGGCATGGTTCTGGCTGGTCGGCGGCGCGGGGGCGGTAACCCTGCTGCTGGGCTCGTATGTGGCAATGTTCCAGCGCGACCTGAAAGCCTTGCTGGCCTATTCGACCATTTCGCACCTGGGCCTCATCACCCTGCTGCTCGGGCTGAACAGCCCACTCGCGGCGGTTGCGGCGGTTTTTCACACCATGAACCATGCGACGTTCAAGGCGTCATTGTTCATGGCTGCCGGCATCATTGACCATGAAACCGGCACACGGGACATCCGCAAGCTCAGCGGCCTGATGCGTCTGATGCCGGTCACCGGTACGCTGGCCATCATTGCCAGCGCATCGATGGCGGGCGTGCCGCTGCTCAACGGCTTTATTTCCAAAGAAATGTTCTTTGCCGAGACGGTCTATATCCAGTCCACCCCGTGGATCAACTGGGGGCTGCCCCTTGTTGCCACCATCGCCGGCATCTTCAGCGTGGCCTATTCGGCGCGCTTCGTCTTCGATGTTTTTTTCGGCCCGCCCTGCGGCGACAACGTGCCACGCCAGCCGCACGAGCCGCCGCACTGGATGCGTGTGCCGGTCGAGCTGCTGGTGCTGGTTTGCCTGGTGGTCGGTATCGCGCCAGCCTGGTCAGTAGGCCCGCTGCTGGCAGCTGCCGCCGCGCCGGTGGTGGGCGCCAAACTGCCTGAATACAGCCTCGCGGTCTGGCATGGATTCAACCTGCCGCTGGTGATGAGTCTGGTGGCCATGGCTGGCGGCGCAGCGCTGTATCTGCTGCAGCGCCAGAAGCGCGCTGACGGCGGGCTGCTGCACACGCCGGTGCTGCATCGCTTCGATGGCGAGCGGGCATTTGTGCACCTGTTGGCACGCCTGAGCAATGCGGGCCGGCTCAGCCGGACGATGCTGGGATCACACCGCCTGCAAACCCAGTTGCTGCTGCTGGCCACGGTGGCCGTTGCCGGGCCTGCAGCGGCGTTGCTGATGAATCCGGCCGGAGCCGGGTCGCGCGAGCTGCTTGCCTTTTCACCCATGTTTGCCATGACCTGGCTGATCGGTGCGGCTTGCGCAGTGGCGTGTGCGTGGCAGGCCAAGTTTCATCGGCTCGCGTCGCTCATGCTGGCAGGCGGTGCGGGTCTGGTTTGCTGCATCACCTTTATCTGGTTCTCGGCGCCAGATCTTGCCCTGACGCAGTTGGTGGTCGAAATCATCACCACCGTCCTGCTGCTTTTGGGCCTGCGGTGGCTGCCGGTACGTAAAGTGAAGATTCAGCCCCGCCAGCCACGCTTACAGCTGTGGGGGCGGCGCGGGCGTGACCTGCTGATAGCCGTCATGGCCGGCGTCGGCATGGCATCGCTGGCCTGGACCATGATGACCCGGCCTTTTCCCAACAGTATTTCGCCCTTCTTCCTGGATAACGCGCTGACCAAGGGCGGCGGCACCAATGTTGTCAACGTGATGCTGGTGGACTTTCGCGCCTTCGACACTTTTGGCGAGATTACCGTTCTTGGCGTGGTGGCGCTTACCGTTTATGCGTTGCTGCGCCGCTTTCGTCCGGCGCTGGAATCAATGGCCCTGCCTGTGCAGCAGCGCGCGCAGGCCGACGATGGCAGCAGTGACCTGCTGAACCCTCGGCTTGCAGTGGACACAGCCGTAGGGTACCTGATGGTGCCGGCGGTTCTGGTCAGGCTGCTGCTGCCGCTGGCGGTGCTGGTGTCCGTCTACTTTTTCATGCGTGGGCATAACGCGCCTGGCGGCGGCTTTGTCGCCGGGCTCGTGATGTCGGTGGCCCTGGTGCTGCAATTCATGGTGTCGGGTACCGAGTGGGTGGAAGAGCACCTGCGCATTTTTCCGCGCCGCTGGATTGCCGTCGGCCTGCTGCTGTCCCTGGCAACCGGTGGCGGCTCCATTGTTCTGGGCTATCCCTTCATGACCACGCATACCGCGCACCTGAGCCTTCCGCTGCTGGGAGACCTGCACCTGCCCAGCGCACTGTTTTTTGATATGGGCGTGTTCTCGCTGGTACTGGGCGCAACCATGCTGATCCTGACCGCGCTGGCCCACCAGTCGGTGCGAAGCCACCGCTGGGCTGAAGACCATGAGCCCCCGCCGATACCAGGCAAGGTGCGTGCACCTGCCCCATCCGCAGCTTCTCCGATGGGGCCGAAAAGCCGCTCGAGCGGCCGGGAGACCTGACATGGAAATCGTGCTTGCGCTTGCCATCGGAGTGCTGACCAGTTCGGGCGTCTACCTGCTGCTTAGGCCGCGAACCTTTCAGCTCGTCATGGGCCTGACCCTGCTGTCCTATGCGGTCAATCTTTTTATCTTCAGCATGGGGCGGCTCAAGATCGACAGTGAGCCGGTACTGAATCCCGGCATGGTGGCCAACCTGGCCAATACCGCCGACCCGATGCCGCAGGCGCTGGTGCTGACCGCCATCGTCATCGGTTTCGCGATGACGGCGCTGTTCCTGGTGGTGATGCTCGCCTCTCGCGGACTGAGCGGCACCGACCATGTGGACGGTGTCGAACAGGAGGCACCGAAATGACAGCACTAATGGGCCTGCTGGACCGCCTGCTCGACATCAGCATGCCGCATTTGGTAGCGGTGCCTATCGTGCTGCCCATGCTGACCGCCGCACTGATGCTGCTGCTCAATGAAAAGCAGCGCCGGCTGAAGGCCACGCTGACGGTGGTCTCGGGGCTGGCCGGCCTGCTGGCTGCGCTGGCGCTGCTGCGCTGGGTCAACGCGCCGGCGACAGGCGGCGGCACTGGCTCTATCGGGGTCTACCTGCCGGGCAACTGGCAGGCGCCATTCGGCATCGTGCTGGTAGCCGACAGGCTATCGACACTGATGCTGGCGCTGACGGGCGTCATCGCCTTCGCGGTATCCATCTATTCCACCTCGCGCTGGGACCGGGCTGGCGTGCATTTTCATCCGCTGCTGCAACTGCAACTGATGGGACTCAATGGCGCTTTCCTGACGGGCGACCTGTTCAATCTCTTCGTGTTTTTCGAAGTCATGCTGGCCGCCTCCTACGGCTTGCTGCTGCATGGCTCGGGGCGGCTGCGGGTGAGCGCCGGCCTGCATTACATCGCCATCAACCTCGCGGCGTCAGCGCTGTTTCTGGTGGGAGCGGCTTTGCTTTACGGCGTAACCGGAACCCTCAACATGGCGGACCTGGGCATGCGCATCGCGCAGCTCGCACCGTCGGAGCGCGGCCTGGTTCATGCGGCTGCGGCGATCCTGGCCACCGCTTTTTTTGCCAAGGCGGGTACCTGGCCGCTCAACTTCTGGCTGGTGCCCGCATACAGCGCGGCGGTGGCGCCCGTCAGTGCGGTCTTTGCCTTGCTGACCAAGCTCGGCATTTACACCGTGCTGCGGCTGTGGACGGTACTTTTCGCGCCCGATACCGGCGAATCTGCGCAGTTTGGCGCAAACGTTCTGCTGGCCGCAGGCCTGGTGACCCTTGCCGTGGGTGGTTTGGGCGTTGTTGGCACGCAGCGGCTGTCCCACCTCGCCGGTTACAGCGTGGTGATTTCCGCCGGTACGCTGCTGGCTGCGATCGGGCTGGGCAACCCCGGGGTCTGGGCTGGCGCGCTCTACTACCTGGTCAGCTCTACTGTGGCGATCAGTGCTTTCTTTTTGCTCATTGACATGGTGGAGCGCTGGCGCAATGCTGGCGCCAGCATTGCGCCGCATGAGTCGGATGGCAACGCGCCCTTTCTGTCGCCCGACCTGAAGTCTGTCGACGATGTGAACCTTGATGATGAACAGCAGGCGCTGTATGGACGGGCCATTCCGGCTGGCGTCGCCTTTCTGGGCCTGGGCTTTGTGGCCTGCGCCTTGCTGCTGGCGGGGCTGCCGCCGCTGTCGGGTTTTGTCGGCAAATTCGCCATGCTGTCGGCGCTGCTGCAAACGTCGGCAGTGCCTTCGGTCATCACGGCCACGGGCTGGACTTTCATGGCGCTGTTGCTGGTGTCGGGCTTGCTGCTGCTGGTTGCCCTGAGCCGCGCAGGCATCCGTTGCTTCTGGACCCAGCCGCTGGCAGGCGTGCCCGCGCTGCGCGCGCTGGAAGTGCTTCCGGTAGCTGCACTGCTGGCGGCCTGTGTGGCCCTTACGGTACAGGCCGGACCGGTCTTGCAGCATGCGGTTGCAACCGCTCAAGGCCTGCATGTACCGTCGGCCTACCGCCAGGCCGTGATGGGCGCGCGTCAGGTAGCTGACCCGCTGCCGACACGAAAGACACCATGATCAATCGCTGGATACCTTCCCCTCCACTGTCGCTGGCGCTGTTCGTGGTGTGGCTGCTGCTGAACCAGTCGCTTGCTGCGGGCACGCTGCTGCTGGCTGCAGTTCTGGCCGTGGTGGTCCCGCTGCTGACCCGCAGCCTGCGGCCTGCACCGGTTCGCCTGCGCCGGCCGGGGCTTGCCCTTCGGGTGGCCTTGCGCGCCATTGGCGACATGCTGCGCTCCGCGCTGGCAGTCGGCGGGCGCTTGCTGACCCGACGGTCGTCCCGGCTGAATTCCAGCTTCGTGCTGATTCCGCTGGATGTGCGCGACCCCAATGCGCTCGCCGTTCTGGCGATGATTTTCTGCCTGACGCCAGGCACCGCCTGGTGCGAGCTGTCCTTTGACCGCTCCAGCCTGCTCATCCATGTCTTCGACCTGGAAGACGAAGCCCGCTTTGTGGCTGACATCAAGCAGAGATATGAGCGCCCCCTCATGGAGATTTTCGAATCATGACGCCGCTATTGCTCTGGGCGCTCAAATGCGCCCTGTTTCTGCTGGCCGTGGCCATGCTGTGCGCGGTCACCCGGCTGCTGATCGGCCCCAGCGCACAAGACCGCGTGACTGCCCTTGACTGCCTGTATATCAATGCCATGCTCACCATGCTGGTGCTGGGCATCATTTACGCGAGCAATGTCTACTTCGAGGCTGCCATGCTGATCGCGCTGTTCGGTTTTGTGGCGTCGGCGGCGCTGGCGAAGTTTCTGCTGCGTGGGGAGGTTATCGAATGACCGATGTACTGCCGGTGCCGCTACCGCTCTGGGCCGAAATCGCCACCGCCTTCTTTGCGGTGCTGGGCGCTGCATTTGCGGCGGTCGGCTCGTTCGGGCTGGTCAGGCTGCCCCACTTTTTCAACCGCATACATGCTCCCACATTGGGGGCCACGGCAGGCGCCTGGTGCATGACGCTGGCCACCATCATCTACTTCTCGGCCCAGGGTTCCAGCCTGTTCTTGCACGCTGTTCTGATCTCGGTGTTTATTGCGCTGACCGCTCCCGTGACCACGATCTTTCTCACACGCGCGGCATTGTTTCGCCAGCGCCAGGCCGGCGAAAACGTTCCGCCCGCCGTCGGCAAATCCTGATGGCGTGGCGGCCTCCTGGCCTCAATGGCAGGGTAATGCTTCGTTCATGTCTACGGCGCTGATTGCTCCTTATTTAATAGCCATACGCCCCTACATTACAGGGGCTATAGGCCTATTTGTCTCATGAACGGCCGGTAACCGAAGTCTGAGCACGTTGGGGCTCATTCGCTGCCGAAACCGCCGCCACCCGGTGTGTGGATTTCGAATATGTCCCCCGGCAGCATGTCGGCTTGGCCAATATGGTCCATTGTCTGGATAGAACCATCCGCCCGGACCACGGCATTGCGGCCGACCTGCCCTGGTTGCCCGCCCGCCATGCCAAAGGCGCCATGCTGGCGTCCGTTCGACAGGATGCTTGCCGTCATGGGCTCGAGAAACCGCACCCTTCGCACGCCGCCGTTGCCTCCGGTCCAGCGGCCTTTGCCACCCGAGCCCTCGCGAATGTCGTAGCTTTCCAGCCGTACCGGAAAGCGAAACTCCAGCACTTCGGGGTCGGTCAGGCGCGAGTTGGTCATGTGGGCCTGCACTACAGACGTACCGTCAAAACCGTTGACGATATTTCCGGCAGCGTCGAGCATGCCGCCAGCGCCGGAGCCACCGGAAATTGTTTCGTAATACTGGTGCTTCGCATTGCCGAAGGTGAAGTTGTTCATGGTGCACTGCCCTGCTGCCATCACGCCCAGCGCGCCATACAGCGCATTGGTGATGCAGGTCGAGGTTTCCACATTGCCCGCCACCACCGAGGCTGGCGGGTTTGGGTTGAGCATCGAACCCGCCGGGATAATGACGTTAAGCGGCTTCAGGCAACCCGCGTTCAGTGGGATGTCGTCATCAACCAGCGTGCGAAACACATACAGCACGGCGGCCATGCATACCGCCGTGGGCGCGTTGAAGTTGTTGGTTTGCTGGGCCGAGGTGCCGGTGAAGTCAATCTCGGCGCTGCGACTCTGCGTATCCACCCGAATCGCCACGCTGATCTGCGCGCCGTTGTCCAGCGGCAAGGTAAAGCTGCCGTCGCGCAATTGCGTGATGACTCGGCGCACCGATTCCTCGGCGTTATCCTGTACATGGTTCATATAGGCCAGCACCACATCCAGGCCAAACTGCTCGACCATCTTGCGCAGTTCCTGCACGCCTTTCTCGTTGGCGGCGATCTGCGCTTTCAGGTCGGCCATGTTCTGCTGCGGGTTCCTCGACGGGTATTGACCACTGTTGAGCAAGGCCAGCATCTCGGCCTCGCGCAGTACGCCGCGCTCGACCAGCTTGAAGTTGTTGATCTGCACGCCCTCCTCTTCAATGCGGGTGGAAAAGGGCGGCATTGAGCCGGGCGTGATGCCGCCGATGTCAGCATGGTGGCCACGGCTGCCGACATAAAACGTGGGCTCGCTGGCTGCGCCCAGGTAAACCGGCGTGATGACGGTGATGTCCGGCAGGTGCGTACCACCGTGGTAGGGGTCGTTCAGCACATACACATCGCCGGGCTGCATCGCGCCTGCGTTTTCACGGATCACCGTCTTGATGCTTTCGCCCATCGAGCCCAGGTGTACCGGCATGTGCGGCGCGTTGGCGATCAGGTTTCCGGCGGTGTCAAACAGTGCGCAGCTGAAGTCCAGGCGCTCCTTGATGTTGACGGAGTAAGCGGTGTTTTGCAGTTGCAGGCCCATCTGCTCGGCAATGTTCATGAAGAGGTTGTTGAAGACCTCCAGCAGAACCGGGTCAACCGTTGTGCCAGCTGCAAATTTGATGGCACGTTTGGCCCGCCGGTCAAGCACAAGATGGTCAAAAGCCGTGAGATTGGCTTCCCAGCCCGGCTCAACCACCGTGGTGGCGTTTTTCTCGGCAATGACGGCGGGCCCGCTGATGATGTCGCCGGGCCGCAGGTCTTCCCGCACCACCAGCGCCGCATCGTGCCACTGCCCGCCAGAGTACATGCGCACCGTCTCGCGGCGGGGTACTTCTCGCGGTTCGTGGATGGGTTGTGGAGTCTCGGTGGCCGCGTCTCCTGCCAGTACGGCCTCGACGGACACCGCCTCTACCACCAGTCCTTTTCCCTGCATCAAAAACGCAAAGCGCTGGCGGTATGCGGCTTCAAATGCAGCGACGATCTCCTCCAGGCTGCCAAAAGGCACCACCAGCGCAGAGTCGCTGCCTTCATAGCGCACATGCAGCCGCTGGTGCGTGGTGATGTCGCCTGCGCTGGGCTGCTGGCGCTGCAACTCGCTCCGGGCGGTGGCAGCGAGGCCCTTCAAAGCCTTGACAACTTCGGGCAATGCGTCCGCATTCAGCTTGACCTCGATGGCCTGCTCGCGGATCACGTTCTGGTCCGCCAGGCCCATGCCGTAGGCACTCAGCACGCCGGCCAGCGGATGAACGAAGACCTTCGTCATGCCCAGCGCATCAGCCACCAGGCAGGCATGCTGGCCGCCAGCGCCGCCGAAGCACTGCAGGGTGTAGCGCGTCACGTCATAACCACGCGCCACCGATATTTTCTTGATGGCATTGGCCATCTGCTGCACCGCAATGTTGATAAAGCCTTCCGCCACGACTTCGGCGCTGCGCCCGGTCTGACCGGCCAGTTCGTTGAACCGGGCCTGAACCGCACCAAAGCTCAAGGGCTCATTCGCGTTGGGGCCAAACACCTTGGGAAAGTAGCGCGGCTGCACCTTGCCCACCATCACGTTGGCATCGGTTACCGCCAGAGGCCCGCCGCGCCGGTAGCTGGCAGGGCCCGGGTTGGCGCCGGCGCTTTGCGGGCCCACCCGAAAACGCTCGCCATCAAACTTCAACAGGGAGCCGCCACCGGCTGCTACGGTGTGAATGCTCATCATGGGCGCGCGCATGCGCACGCCGGCAACCTGCGTCTCGAACTCCCGCTCGAATTCGCCGGCATAGTGCGACACATCGGTCGACGTGCCGCCCATGTCAAAACCAATCACCTTGGCGTGGCCGGCAATGGCAGCCGTGCGGGCCATGCCCACAATGCCACCGGCCGGGCCGCTCAAAATCGCGTCCTTGCCCTGGAAAACATGCGCATCAGTGAGGCCGCCCGACGACTGCATGAAGAACAGCTTCACGCCGGGCATGTCAGCCGCCACCTGCTCGACATAGCGGCGCAAGATGGGCGACAGGTACGCGTCAACTACTGTGGTGTCGCCGCGGCTGACGAACTTCATCATCGGGCTGGTTTCGTGCGAGCTACTGATCTGTGTGAAGCCGGCCTCTTGTGCCAGACGTCTGGCTGTCTGTTCATGCAGGGTATAGCGGTAGCCGTGCATGAATACGATAGAAACACTTCGGAGCCCTTTCAAGTATTGGGCTTGCAGCTCCTTTTTTAGTAGCATCTCATCAAGTGCCTGAATGACCTCTCCGTGTGCGCCCATCCGCTCCTGGGCCTCAACCACCGCGCTGTACAACAGTTCGGGCAGCACGATATGGCGGTCGAAGAGGCGTGGCCGGTTCTGGTAGGCGATGCGCAGTGCGTCCCTGAAGCCGCGTGTGGTGACCAGCAAGGTCGGCTCTCCCTTGCGCTCAAGCAGCGCGTTGGTGGCAACGGTGGTGCCCATCTTGACGCACTCAACCACATCGGCCCGGATCGGCTCGCCGGACTTCAGGCCCAGCAGATGGCGTATGCCCGCCACGGCCGCGTCACGGTACTGCTCGGGGTTGTCGCTGAGCAGCTTGTGCGTCAGCAGCGACCCGTCGGGCTTCCTGGCGACGATGTCGGTAAAAGTGCCGCCGCGGTCTATCCAGAACTGCCATAGCTTTTTTGACGATGTCATGCTGTATCTTTCTTAAAAGGACGCAGCCGCCCGCGCCGCCTGGTCATACATGCCCGAGAGAACCCGTAGTAGCCGGGCCAGCTCGCCAATGTCGCGGTTCAGGCCGGCGTCGGTATTCATCGCATCGATCAGGCAGGACTCCCGGATCTCGCGGTAGCGCTGCACATGGGCACGGCCCGACTCGGTCGAGGCATAGGTCACTTCCTTGCCGTTTTTGCTGGCCTCCACTACCTGCAGGTTCACCAGCTTTTTCAGCGAATAATTGATCAGGTGCGTGTCTTCAACATTCATGATGAAGCAGATGTCTGCCAGCCGCTTGTTGCGCGCACGGTGCGTTACGTGATGCAGCACCAGAACGTCAAGCGGCATCAGGTCCTTCAGGCCCGCTGCACTCATGCAGTGCACGATCCAGCGATGAAAGGCGTTGTTGGCCACGATCAAACCGAACTCGAATTCGCTCATCTCCGAAGTTTGCGGTGAGACCAGGTGTGCAGACGACACGATCGGCGCCCGGTCCGTGGGCAAAGCACTAGGAACGGATTTCTTGGACACGACGCCTCCTGAGTTGGCACTGATGTTGCATGCCAGCGGATTGTAGATAGAACGTTATCGATTTATCAACAAACTGTCGACAGTTTAGGGAAAACACCGATCATCAATTTTGTGGACCGGCTTAAAGTCCGTCAATCTTTCCATCCTCTCTGGAGTCACCATGAAGCTTCGCTCCCTGACCCTTGCTGCCTGCTCGCTTGTGCTTGCCACAGGCGCCTCGATGGCACAAACCAGGTGGGACCTGCCCACCGCCTACCCAGCCACCAATTTCCACACCGAAAACATTGCCCAGTTCGCCAAGGACGTGGATGCCGCCACGGCGGGCAAGCTCAAGATCACGGTGCACGCCAATGCATCACTGTTCAAGGCACCGGAGATCAAGCGCGCGGTGCAGAGCGGGCAGGCCCAGGCCGGGGAGATCCTGCTGGCCAACTATGCCAATGAGAACCCCCTGTACGCTATCGACGGGGTCCCGTTTCTGGCCAGCAGCTACCCTGAAGCACGGCGTCTGTACGACGCGTCCAAGCCCGCCATGGAAAAACTGCTGGCGGCGCAGGGGATCAAGCTGCTCTTTTCCGTGCCGTGGGCGCCGCAGGGCATCTTTACCAAGCGCGAGATCAATTCCGTTGGTGACTTGCGCGGTATCAAGTGGCGTGCCTACAGCCCTGCGACCGCCAAAATTGCAGAGCTGGTCGGTGCACAGCCGGTGCAGATTCAGCAGGCCGAGCTAAGCGCGGCAATGGCTACCGGCGTGATTGAAAGCTACATGAGCTCTGGCTCGACCGGGTTTGACACCAAGACGTACGAGCATATCAAGAACTTCTATGACACGCAGGCGTGGATACCCAAAAACGCAGTCCTGATCAACCTGAAAAGCTTTACCGCACTGGATGCTGCCACGCAGGCGACCCTGTTGAAAGTCGCTGCTGACAGCGAAGCGCGTGGCTGGAAAGTGGCCGAGGAAAAGAACGTCGAGTACAAGCGCCTGTTGACCGAGCGCGGCATGAAGATCCACAAACCATCCGAAAAGCTCAACACGGACATGCGTCAGGTGGGCTCGGTCATGCTGACTGACTGGCTCAAGGCTGCAGGCCCCGATGGCGCAGCCATCGTGGACAGCTACAAGGCGAAAAAGTAAGCATGCGGCAGGCTTTGCGACGGGTGATCGACGCAGCGGGCGCGCTGGGCGCCTTCTGCGTGTTTCTGATCTTCGTGCTGATGATCGTGGCGGGAGTGGGCCGCCAGCTGAACCTGGCGATAAGCGGCATTAACGACGTCGTTTCATGGCTGTGTGCCGCAGCAGCATTTTTTGCGATGGCACACGCCTTTCGCCACGGCGACTTTGTGCGCGTCACGCTGATACTGGACAAGGTGCCGGCCCGCATGCGCAGGCTTCTGGACGCGACATGCCTGGCTATTGCTGCCATCTCGGTGGCATACCTTACCTACTCTGCCACCGCTTTCACCTATGAAAGTTGGGAGTTCAAGGAAATGGCGACCGGGCTGGTGGTCATTCCCATCTGGCTACCGCAGTCGACATTCGTCATTGGTTGCTGGCTCTTGCTGGCCGCGGTGCTGGACGAGCTTTTGACTGTGCTCAAGGGCGGCAAACCCAGCTATCAGCTGGCAGTGGAAGAGCGGCACGCCAAAGGCGATTTCTCCTCCGATATTTAGCTCCCCCGTTGTGGACTCACCGCGTGTAGTCCGCCTCCCCTCAAGGGGCAACATCTGCGGCCCGGCAAAGCCGGTTCCGCGCGATTGCTTGCCAACACCTTGCCAAGCGCTAACTAGAGCGATTCGCACCAGAAAGACAGGCCGTATGGACATACTCCTCATGGGCGGCATGCTGCTCATCATCATGCTGGTGTTGCTGGCGGGCGGCGTATGGATCGCCATGGCGCTGGCTATCGTCGGCTGGGTTGGGCAGGCATTCTTTACCAACACGCTGCCCGGTAAAAACCTTTTCTCGGCATTCTGGGAATCGAACGCTTCCTGGGAACTTGCCGCGCTGCCGCTATTTATCTGGATGGGCGAGATTCTGTTTCGTACCAAACTGAGCGAAGAAATGTTCGAAGGCTTGCGCCCCTGGCTGAACCGAATTCCAGGCCGTCTGATGCACACCACCACGATCGGTTGCGGTGTTTTCGGCTCGGTATCGGGCTCGTCCGCTGCCACCTGCGCCACTATCGCCAAGGTCGCCCTGCCTGAGCTGAAGCGGCGCGGCTATAACGAAAACCTGGCGATTGGTGCACTGGCCTCGGCTGGCACGCTAGGCATCTTGATACCGCCTTCCATCACGATGGTGGTGTATGCGGTGGCGGCCGATGCGTCCATCATTCGCATTTTTCTGGCCGGCTTTCTGCCTGGCCTGCTATTGATGGCGCTCTTCTCTTTCTATATCGGCTGGTGGAGTCTGCACAATCCGTCGCAGGTTCCCGCCGCTGACCCGCCTACCAGCTTTCGGGAAAAAATCAGGCTCTCCGGCAACCTGATCCCGTGCGGTCTGCTCATCATTTTTATCGTCTGGGTGCTGGTAGCCGGCTGGGCTACCGCGACTGAATGCGCTGCCTTTGGCGTGCTGGGCTCCCTGGCCATTGCGGCCTGGGGCCGCTGCCTGAGCTGGTCGAACTTCACGGAGGGCCTGATGGGTGCTACCCGTACCAGTTGCATGATCATGTTCATCCTGGCGGGGGCTGCCTTCCTCACCAAGACCATGGCATTTACCGGTATACCGAGGGAACTGGCCGAATGGGTCGATTCGATGCAGCTGTCACCGTTTGCGCTGATTGCTGCCCTTGTCGCGGTTTATCTGGTGTTGGGCACTGCGCTCGACGGTATATCGATGATTGTCCTGACCAGTGCTGTCGTGCTGCCCATGATTCAGAAAGCCGGGTTCGATCTGATCTGGTTCGGCATCTTCATCGTGCTGCTGGTCGAAATTGCCGAGGTGACACCGCCGGTCGGTTTCAACCTCTTCGTGCTGCAGAACATGACGGGAAAGGACAGCAACATCATCGCGCGCGCAGCCATCCCGTTTTTTGTGTGCATGGTGGTGTGCATCGCGCTGATTACTGTGTTTCCGCAAATCGTGACGGTGCTGCCAGACCTGGTGATGGGCAAGGAACGCTAGGCAGAGGATTGCGCGGGCGCACGCCGCCCAGCGGGGTCACTGGCGTCGCCCATTTTATGCCCCGTCTTGTACCTGGCGCGCACTTATGCCCCCAAGGGGCAACCCAAATTAGCTTACTGCGGCTCGATACCGGCCTTCTTGACCAAGGCCGCGTACTTCACAAGCTCGCTACGGAAGGCTGCTTGCGCCTGCTCTGGGCTGCCAATGTTGATGCTGTTGCCCTGTTTGCTCATCGACTCCTTGACGGCAGGGTCTGCAAACGCTGCAACCACGGCGTCGTGGCTCTTCTTCACGTTTGCGGCACTCATGCCTTTGGGGCCGATCACCGCAAACCACGCTTCCACCAAAAGTTTGGGCAACCCTTGCTCGGAAAAGGTTTGAATTTCGGGCGCGGCCGCGCTGCGCTGACCGCCCAGCATGCCAATAGGGCGGAGGGCGCCGCTTTTGATGTGTGCCTGAACGCTGGGCAGCGACGCGGTTCCGAAATCGACTTGCCCTCCCAGCAGGTCGTTAACCATGGGACCCACCCCCTTGTAGGGAATATGGCGTGCCGTGGCGCCAGCTTCTTCGAGAAAGAGTTCCGTCGCCAGATGAAGAATGGTGCCGTTGCCGCCTGAAGCGTAGTTGAACGCGTCGGGCTTGCTTTTGAGCAACGCCACAAATTCCTTGCTGTTGCTCACCGGCACCTTGTTCGGGTTGACGACGAGCACCATGGGCGTGGCACCAATCACGGCAATCGGCGTGAAGTCTCCCGGCATGTCGAATGGCAGCGCCTTCATCACACTGGGAAAAATCACCACGTTGTTTGACACGATGGCGAGCGTATTGCCATCGGGCGCAGAGCGCGCCAGTGCCTGCAGGCCCACGACGCCGCCCGCACCGGGCTGGTTGTCAACCACCACGGACGCATTGAGCGCTTTTGCGAGCGCTAGCTGCGCCGCCCGGGTGATCGTGTCCACACCGGAGCCGGTCGCGTTGGGCAGTATGAACCGCACGGTTGGGGATTGGCCCAGTGCGGCGTGTTGAAAGGGTACGAGAGTGGCTGCCAGGGTTGCGGCGAGTACTGATCGACGTGAGAGTTTTCGGGTTGGGATCATGCTTTGTCTCCTTTGGTTGTTGATGTGAGCGGGGTCGGTATCAGGACACGATCTGCCGCGCTCGCAGATCGGTGACTTCGGCGTCGGTGCAGCCGAGGTCTTTCAAGAGTGCATCAGTATGCGAGCCTAGCGGCGGCGGGTCCAGGCGCACACCCAGCCGCTGTCCCTCAAGCATGATGGGAAAAAGCGTCGTCTTGACTATTTCGCCGGCTTTTGGGCCATCGGGAAGCCGAATGTCTGCAAGGCCGCCCGTTGCGAGCAGGTGTTCGTCGTCGTACAGATCCTCAGGCTTGCGGATAGGCGCAAACGGCAGGCCGGCTCGCTCCATGACCTGCGCGAGGTCCGCTGCCGAGCGGTGCGCAATCCGCTCTCCGATAACCCTGAGCAGCCGTGGACGTTGCACCACCCGAAGGTTGTTGGTCAGGAGACCTGCTTCGGCCTTCAGGTCGGACAAGCCTATCGCATCGCAAAAGCTCATCCACTGCGTATCGCTGACGGCGGCCAAAAAGATTTGCTCGCCGTCCCTGACGGTGAAGACGTCGTACACCGCCCATGGGTTGTCACGCGCCGGCATCGGTGCGGGGTGCTTTCCGGTGACCGCGAACTGCAGCATGTGCTGGCCCATGAGAAACACGTTGTTCTCATAGAGTGCGGACTGCACTTCCATTCCCTTGCCAGTGATGCCACGCTGAATAAGCGCTCCCAGCACGGCGATTGCGCCAAACAGGCCTCCCATGATGTCGTTGACGCTGGTGCCGGCTCTGAGCGGGTCACCGGGGCGGCCTGTCATGTAGGCAAGGCCGCCCATCATTTGCACAACCTCGTCCAACGCCGTGCGGTGGTCGTAGGGGCCAGGTAAAAAACCTTTGTGGCTGGCATAGATGATGCGCGGATTCACGGCAGAAAGCGAGGCGTAGTCGAGTCCGTACTTGGCCATGGTGCCGGGCTTGAAATTCTCGGCCACCACATCGCCAGTTGCGCTCAGTCGCCTGGCAAGCTCCGCGCCTTCGGGCGTGTGAAGGTCGATACCGATGCTTTTCTTGTTGCGGTTGAACATCGGGAAAAAGCCCGAACCAGCACCCAGCAGGCGGCGGCTGTGGTCGCCGTTGACCGGCTCGATCTTGATGACCTCTGCACCCAGGTCGGCAAGCACCATACCGCAGGTCGGGCCCATCACCATATGGGTGAACTCAACCACACGAAGACCCTTGAGCGGTTGCGGTGCAGAAGAGTCATGCGTTGCACGTTCGCCAGGGGCAACAGGGATTTCGGTGCGTGTCCGCGGTTTGGTCAGTGTTTCAGTCATGCCGGTTGCATCCGTTGCTGCTCGCGCTTCATCGTCCTGGGCAGGCCCGCCCTCCAGAGGGTGCCGTGCAAGGTCTCTCCCTCCAGCCAGATCGCTACTTTTTTGCGCAATGCGAGAAGCGCATCCATATCTTGCCCTGACTCGATTCCCATGCTGGCCAGCATAAAGGCCAGGTCTTCGGTAGCCACATTGCCGCTGGCACCTGGTGCGTGGGGGCATCCGCCGATACCACCAAGACAGGCATCAAACCGGCTGATGCCCAGCTCGAGCGCAGCGTAAACATTGGCCAGGCCCAGGCCACGGGTGTCGTGAAAATGGCCGCAGTTGAGCTTTTCACCAGCCACCGGAAGAACCGACTCAAAGAGCGATCGCACCATGGCAGGATCGGCATAGCCGACGGTGTCGGCGAGCCCGACTGCATCGACGCCGGCGTCCAGTACGGCTTTGACTAGGCGGACAACCTCGGAAGGCTCCACCCGGCCTTGAAGGGTGCATCCGAAAGCGGTGCTGATACCGACCTCTATTTTTGTGCTGCTGCCCTGCGTTTCGCGTGCAGCAACGATGCGTTTGATCTCCTGAACAACCTCATCCGGAGTTTTGCGCAGATTCGCCAGGCTATGTGCATGGCTGGCCGAGAGCGGCAGCAGCATGAACTCGGCTCCGCACGCCATCGCGCGCTCGGCGCCTTTCAGATTTGGCACCAGCACCGAGGCGGTAAGGCCCGGCAGCGATTGGGAAAAAGCGAGCACTTCGGCCGTGTCGGCCAGCTGCGGCAACAGGTGTGCCGGCACGAAAGACCCAATCTCGATCTCGCGCTGGCCGGCATCATAGGCGTCCTGAATCCACTCCAGCTTGGCGGCCGTGGGCACAATTCTGGCAATGCTCTGGAGGCCGTCGCGAAGGCCGACCTCGCGGATGACTACCCGCTTGGGCAGACGGGGGGAAGGGTTCGATGTCATATCCGGCTTTCGTTTTGAATGCCCTGTTGGGTGTTAACCAGGCGGCTTGGATGAAGGCATGAGTTTAGAATTTCCTAAACAAGCTTCGACATCAATTTTGGAATCCCATCATTCCATTTAGGAATATCTTGAGAGATTTGGACCTGACCACGCTTCGCCTCTTCGTTGCAGTGTGCGAGACCAGCAACATTGCACGGGCAGGTGAAAAGGCCGGCATCGTTGGTTCGGCCATCAGCAAAAGGCTGGCGCAGCTCGAGCATCAGCTCGGCACCCCGCTTCTGGCGCGTAAAAGGCACGGCGTCATTCCGACCCCTGCGGGCTACACCCTGCTGGAGCACGCACGGGGAATGCTCGACGGCGCAGCGCGCATCGAGCGCGACATGCAAAGTTATGTCACCGGCGCGCGCGGGCAAGTGCGTGTTCTGGCCAGCGTGTCGGCCATGACGGAATCACTGGCCGATGATGTGGCCGCGTTTTTGCACATGCCCGCGCACCGCACCATACAGGTCGATCTGGAGGAACGGGTCAGCCCCGAGATCGTGCGCGGCGTGCGCGACGGGCTGGCATCGCTAGGCGTGTGCTGGGATGCGGTAGAACTGGGCTCGCTGCAGTCGCGGCCCTACCGGACAGACCATCTCTGCATCGTTGTTTCGCCTGGCCATCCGCTGGCTTCACGCAAAACACTGCGCTTCGAGAACACGCTTGACTATGAGCATGTCGGCCTTCCGATCAACAGCTCAGTGCAGGTCATGCTGCAGCGCGCTGCCGCACGGCTGGGTCGCACACTGATCCACCGCATCATCGTCACCAATTTCGAGGCTGCGCTTCGGGTCGTGCGGGCAGGCCTTGCCATCAGCCTCGCACCGCGCGAAGTGGCAGAGCGGCAAAGCGCGGCTTACGGGCTGCACGTCATCCCGCTTGACGAACCCTGGGCGCATCGGCGCTTCATCATTTTCTTTCGAGATTTAAACACGCTCTCCCTGGCGGCACAGCTCCTGGTGGAGCACCTGGTCGCACGCGGCAAGCCGGAGGTACCGAAATGAGCAATCTTCCCTCATCCCCACTAGCTGGTACCGCGTTGACCTCTCCCGGCCACATGGGCCTGCTTGATCTGGGCAAGTCGACCCGCATCCTCTTTCTGACGACAGATGCGCCCATGCTGCAGTCGCAACTGCAAGTTGGCGCGGCGCCGCCCCGCGCCGCCGACATCCTCGGTCTTCTCAGGGACGATGTCTCCACCGACGAAATCACGCCTGTCGCGATCATGTCGTATTACGACGATCGGCTGGCCCGCTTTGCCTATACCGGCTTCATGGCAGATGGTGTTTTGATACCGCCGGGCGCGGTGCAGGCGGGCAGGTTTGCGGTAACAGTGGCGGGCCGCCGTTATGGCAAGGGGTCGTCCCGCGAGCACAGTCCGGCGGCAGAAAAGTTGGCCGGCATTAGGCTGGTCATCGCCGAAAGTTTTGAGCGCATCTATCGCCAGAACGCAGACAACATCGGCCTGTTCACATCGACCGACTTCACACTGATCGATCGCATCCAGCGGGGTGAAGCGATTCCGCTCGACGAGATTCTTGCGGGCCGTGATGCTCTGGCGAGCGGCATCCTGCAGAGCGGCGGCCTGCTGAGGTTTGGCCAGGCACAACTGAAAAATGCCGCGCCAGAAAGCGCAGCCCTCCCCTCAAAAAAACCACAAACGCTTTTCGAAAAAATCATTCGCCGTCACCTTCTGTGCACGCCGGTCACCCCGCCTGATCCCAAAACCGGGCAAGGCGCTTTCGTGCAAGCCGACTGGCGCTTCATTCATGAGTACTACACCGGTATGGCGGCACACATGCTGCACACAACATTGGGCCAACCGGTGAGGCTGCATCGTCCGGAATCAATGCTCGTCTTTGAGGATCACACCTCCTATGTGGAGCAAAGTCCCGCTCACCTTCGTATGGGCCTGGTGAACAACATGCGCACCATGGTGCAGGCGCAGCGCGACTTTGCCGGCCTGTATGGAATTCGTATGCACCGAACGCTGACCGACGAAGAGGCGGCCGACGACGACGGCAGCAATGTTGCTGGCATTTCGCACGCGATGATGACCGAGCATTACGCTTTGCCCGGCCAGGTCGTGGTGGGGACGGATTCGCATACGCCACACAGCGGCGCGCTGGGCTGCGTGGCATTTGGCGTCGGCACCACTGACATGGCCAATGCTTTCGTGACGGGTGCGGTACGCATAACCATGCCGGCCCTGTTGCAAGTCCAGCTCAACGGCACAGTTGCGCCCGGCGTCACCGCCAAGGACATTGTTTTGCACCTGCTCGCGCTACCTGCAATACGCGCTGGTAACGGCGTGGGCAAAATGTTCGAATTTACCGGCGGGGCAGTTCGGGCCATGTCGATTGACGAACGTGCCACGCTGACCAACATGACGGCAGAGCTGGGCGGATTCACCGGCATCGTTGCGCCGGATGACGAAACAGTTCGTTTTTTGAAGCAACGCCGCGGCGTAGACTTCGCTATCGAGCCCTGGATGTGCAGTGACGCTGGCGCCGTTTACGACGATGTGATGACGGTGGACTGCACCCAGCTGTCTGCCTATGTGGCCTCGCCAGGCGATCCTGGCAACGGCTTTCCGCTTGATCAGTTAGGCCGATCAGTGAAGGTTGATATCGCTTACGGCGGCTCCTGCACCGCTGGCAAACGCGAGGACTTTGATCACTACCATGACGTATTGGCCTGGGGACTTGCACAGGGCATGAAGGTACCAGACTCGGTTCAACTCTTTCTGCAGTACGGCACCACAGCCGTGCGTGATTACTGCATTGCCAAGGGTTACGACCAGGTTTTCCAAGCAGCCGGCGCCCGGATACTGCAGCCGTCATGTGGCGCCTGCGCCAATTGCGGTCCCGGGTCGTCCATAGACGCCGGGCAGGTGACGGTTAGCGCGATCAACCGAAACTTTCACGGTCGGTCCGGACCGGGACAGGTCTGGCTGGCCAGCCCGCCAACCGTAGTTGCCAGCGCATTGAAAGGAGAACTGGTCTCGTTCGAAGACCTGCGTAACGAACACCGACAGCCGTCAAAGGTTTGTGGCATGCCCGCTGCAAACCCCTAGCCGCCGCCGCGCTGCATATACAGATCAAAGCGTTTCATGAATGCATAACGTGCGGCATCGTCCAGCCCGTCAAAATGAAAAGTGACCAGCAGACGGGGCATGCGAAGCAAGGCGATCACGCGGGGGGCGCCTGTTTGCCACTGTATGCGCAGCTTTCCATCCGGCAGCGTGACCTGCACCGCTGATGCTGCTCTCTGATAGGGGTGGGCGCCAATGGCCGCGGGCAGCCAGCCTAGCCATTCAGCTTCGGTGCATCCCATCTCGCGGTTGAACTCCGCTGCATAAGCCGATTGCATAAGCCCAACTGATAACCGGTCGCTAGCCGCCGGCTATCGGTGGCCAGATGGCCAGCACGTCGCCTTCGTTCAAGGTGTGGGTCAGGCGCTTGTCAGGTTCAATGTAAGTGCCATTGACCAGGACCAGATGGACCAGTTTCGGCGGCATGCCAAAGGGTGCAATGATGTCGCTGACCGACGCCTCGGGCGCCACATCCAGCACAACGATATTGCTGCGCCGTGCCTCCAGCGGCAGGTAGTCCGTCAGCGAGGCAAAAAGCTTGAAGGTGATGTTCACGAATTAACGAGCCCCCACGATTGCGCACTTCGTGTGGCGCCTGCCCCACGAGGGGGCTGATGCGCCTGTGGCCCGGCGAAGCCGGTTCTACGGCTCTTGCCTGACACGGCGCTCCCACGCCTGCGCGAAGAGTGACTGCGATTCATCAGCGTCGCTGCGAGCCGCTGGCGCCCGACCAGCTGCCTTGACCCTGCGCGCTGGCCAGGTAGGCCTTCATCAGCTGCGTCGGGTCTTTCATCAGCTCGTCCTTCCAGGCGCCTAGCCTGATCTGGCCTTCAACCAGGCCGCGCATCACGCCGACGTGCTCGGTCCAGCCCACGCTGTTGCATCCCACCAGCACATCGTCCTTGAACTGCAGGCTCAAATGCCGCCCGCTCGTCCGATCGGTGAGCTCGGCGTGCTCGCCGCCATTGACGCCTTCCCAATGTCCAAAGCTGGTTGAAATCAGCCCCAGCGTGTCCAGCACATTGATCTGTGTCACGCCCTTCAGGCTGGTACATAGCCCCACCATGTTCAGCGCTGCTACCCGGGCCTGGTCGGCAGCGTTGGGCTGGATGGCGCTGACGATAGTGGTGCCGCTCACCTTGTCAAAAGCCTCGGCACAATCACCTGCTGCATAAATGCCAGGCACGCTGGTTTGCAGGTGTTCGTCGGTCAGCACCCCTTGCAGGCACGAAATACCGCTGCCCTCCAGGAACCCGATAGCCGGCTTCACGCCGGTGGCGCTGATCACCAGATCGGCCTCTACCGTCTGGCCATCAGACAGGCGCACCCGAAGTGGAAAGGCCGGCTCGATCGCCTCAACCCGCGTGGCGGTGTACACCGCCACGCCCTTGGTCTGGCACCAGTCCTTGATCATGCTGCCCGCCGTGGGGCCCATCATGCGCGGCACCATGCGGTCGCCCATTTCCACCACGCTCAGGCTGACGCCGCGTGCCGCCAGCGCTTCCATGATGATGCAGCCTATGAATCCAGCACCCATCTGCAGCACGCGCGCGCCGGGCTTGGCCAGCGCCATGATGTTGCGCGCGTCCTGCAGCGTCCAGCAAGCGTGAACGCCTTCGCTGTCAATGCCGGGTATCGGTGGCCGCGCGGGCTGTGATCCCGTGGCAATCAGCAGCCTGTCAAAACTCAGGCTCTGCTGGTTGCTCAATGCTATTGTTTTGATAGCCACATCTACCCACTCCGCCTGGTCCTGGATCACATTTACCTTCAAATCTGAAAAATGCGACGGGCTTTTCCGCAAGTAGGTGCCTGCCTCGTTGATATTGCCCATCAACAGGTAAGGAATCGCCATGCGCGAATACGGCGGCTCGGCCTCACCGCCCACCAGGGTGATGATGTCGCTGGGCGCATGCTTGCGGATGGTCTCAGCCGCAATGACGCCGGCAGGGCCGGCACCGAGGATGACGTGGTGGGTCATGGGTTTTCCGAAAAAGTAAGACACATTTCCCGGGCCTTCCCCGGCGGGGAAAGCTGGGAGGGGTGGCGGCGCTTGGGTATCGCTGCCGCCCAACGGATGAAGAGGCCCCCCAGCCTCGCATTCCTGCAGCGGTGGAACGCGCAAAACTTTTATAACCCCAGCCGCTCCCGCGTTGCCGCCGTCGGCCGGCCTTCCGGGTCCCAGCCACGCGCTTCGTAGTACTTCGGCAGCATGTCGGGCAGCATGCTGACCTTGCCTTTGGCGGGGCCGGTTTTGGCGGCTTCCGTCAACAGTCGCTTGGGAAGCGAGTCGTCAGCCTTGGTAAAGCCGGCTGCATTGTTGAACTCGCGCTCGAGGTTCCAGATGCGCTCGCCGATTTTTCCAAGCTCTTCTGTTGTGTACTGATCGCCAATGGCACCTTGCAGCTGCGGCGCGAGGTCAGCCAGGCCCCAGGCAAAAGTGGTGAAGACACACAGACCGGACGAGTCAAAAGCTGCTGTCGCATCCTGAAAAGCCTTGACCAGCTCGGGCTTGCCTTCATGCTCCAGCGGGTCAGTCTTGACCGGTATGCCCAGCACTTCAGATGCAATCGTGTAGCCACGCAGGTGGCAGCCGCCGCGGTTACTGGTGGCGTAGGCCAGGCCGATGCCCTGGATGCTACGGCCGTCATAGGCCGGGAACTCCTGCCCTTTTGAAGTCATCGACAAATCAGGGTGCCCAAACTTGGCCGTCAGGCGTTTGGAACCCTGCCCTATCTCCTTGCCAAAGCCGCGGCCGGCGACGGTTTCCTCAACAAAAAACGTCAGTGCTTTCGTCGAGCCAAAAGGTGCCTCGATGCCGAGCTGCTCTTTGGTGAGCACACCCATTTCATAGAGCTCCATCACCGCGCCCACCGTCGCGCCAAAGCTGATCGGATCAATACCCTGCTCGTTGCAGATCATGGTGGCATATTGCAGCGCCTCCAGATCCTTGACGCCATTGGCAGCGCCCAAAGCCCAGGCGGCTTCATATTCCAACCCGCCCGACGCGCCCCAGTATTGCGGCTTGTTGGCCACGGTGTAGTGGGTCTCGTCCATCTTGCTGATACGGCCGCAGGCAATGGTGCAGCCGAAGCAGGCCTGGTTGGTCACCAGTTGCTTCTTGCCGTCGGTGTCGCGCGGCGTGGCCATGGCTTCGGCAGAAATGTCTTTCGCGCTTTCGAACTGCACATCCTGGTGGTTGCGGGTGGGCAGGCCGCCGACTTCATTGATGACGTTCATCAACACCTGGGTGCCAAAGGTCGGCAGGCCCTGCCCGGTCACGGCGTTGTCGGCCAGGATTTTTTTCTTCTCCTTCACCGCTTTCATGAAGGCTTTCGGGTCATGGAAGTTGCCCACGCCTATCGTTCCGCGCACGGCGATCGCCTTGAGGTTTTTGCTGCCCATGACGGTGCCCACGCCGGAGCGGCCAGCGGCGCGGTGCAGGTCGTTGACCACAGCGGCAAACAGCACGCCGTTTTCGCCAGCGGTGCCAATGCTCGATACCCGAGTCAGGGGGTCCTGAAGGCTGGCCTTGAGGGTGGCTTCGGTCTCCCACACGCTCTTGCCCCACAGGTGGCTGGCATCGCGCAGTTCGGCCAGGTTGTCGTTGATGTAGAGGTAAACCGGGGTCGGGCTTTTGCCTTCAAAAATGACCATGTCCCAGCCGGCCATCTTGAGTTCGGCTCCCCAATAACCCCCCGAGTTGGAGCAGGCAATCGCACCCGTTAACGGGCTCTTGGTAATGACCGTGTAGCGCCCGCCGGTCGAGGCCATCGTGCCGGTCAGCGGCCCGGTCGCCCAGATAATTTTGTTGCCCGGCGAGAGCGGGTCAACCTTGGGGTCGACCTCTTCCACCAGGTATTTGGAGCCCAGGCCACGCGAGCCCAGGTAGGTGCGCGCCCAGTCCATGTTGAGCGGCTCTGACTTGACGATTCCCGACGTGAGATCGACGCGAAGGATTTTTCTGGCCCATGACATATTCGTGTACTCCTTTAAAGGCTCAGGCAGATGCTTGCGGCAACGAAGGACCGGTAGCGGGCGACTGGTTGCCCAGCTTGTCGGCCCACTGTTTCATGCGGTCAAGGCCGGTCCAGTTGGCGTCGATGAAGGTGATCGCACCGGTTGGGCAGGCATCGGCGCAGGCCGGTTCACCGCCGCACAAATCGCACTTTTGCACCTTGCCGGTTTCCTGCACATAGTTGATGGTGCCGAACGGGCAGGCGATGGTGCAGACCTTGCAGCCGACGCAGGTCGAGTCGTTGACCACCTTGGCGCCTGTTAACACATCCAGCGTGATGGCTTCGACCGGGCAGGCATGGAGGCACCAGGCTTCGTCGCATTGGGTGCAGGTGTAGGGCACCTTCTTGCCGGTGTCATGAAACTCGAACACCTTGATGCGCGACTTGGCGGTGGCAAAAATGCCATAGTTCTCAAATGAGCAGGCCATTTCGCACTGCAGGCAGCCGGTGCATTTTTCAGGGTTGATGTGCAGCACTTTTTGCATGTTGTCTCCTGGGGTGATAACGCTTACGGCAGCCACGGCACGATGCCCGCCCGCCGCTATGAAACCAGTTGCCTAGCCATTCTTGGGGGCCGCGGCTTCATCGTTGCTAGTGCTTACCCTTGCACCGGCTGCCCTGGCATAACAAATTCTCAAGCTGAGACGCCCGAAAACGCACGGGTCAGCTCCAGCCAGCCCGGGCCGATGCCTGTCCAGCCTGCATCCCGCCTCGGTTAAAGTCAGGCCGCCCTTACTTTTGCCTGACCGCACTTACTTTCATGCTGCCCGTTGTTGCCATCTGCCTGGGCGCCTCGCTGGGTGCGCTGGCGCGCTGGGGCCTGGCCACATGGCTGAGCCCGGGCGGGCTGATTCCCTGGGGCACCGTGGTGGCCAACCTGATAGGCGGCTACCTGGTCGGGGTTGCGGTGGCGGTATTCCAGTCGATGCCGCACCTGGACCCTGTCTGGCGCCTGCTCCTGATCACCGGCTTTCTGGGCGGGCTGACAACCTTTTCGTCGTTTTCAGCCGAAGTCACCGAATTTCTAATGACCGGCCGCTACGGTCTTGCGCTTGCCACAGCATCGGTTCATGTGATGGGATCACTCATCATGACGATGATCGGCATCAAGACTGCTCTGTGTTTTATAGCTACAAACCGTTGATAAATAAGGCTTATAAGCCTATTTCGCTATAAATATCCGTTTTTTTGAGTGGCGCCGGGTATCGGCTTTTCGCAGCACAGCAGTCAACTACAGGCACCCGGACCTCACGGTGCAAGGGCGACTGGCCACAATGCGCCATGAACACCCTGACGGCTCCGGGCCTGGCGCAACGGCAGCAGCCCCCACCGGCTGGCGCGCATCGCCCAGGCGCGGGAAGCGGTGCTGTATGGCGGAAGCGGCGCCACCGGCCAACCGCCACTTGTCGAACACGGGATACACAACTCATGGCGGCGCTGCCTGCAAGCGGGCACCGGCCCGAGCATGCACCTTTTTGTCGCTGCCGACCGCGCCGCCTCGCGGCGCACCTAAGAGTCCAGCCGCCAGGCCGGTGCTGCAAGAGCTGGGCCGGGCAATTGCCGACACGCGCTATTTCACCATCCTCACGGACCACAACGGGCTCGTTGTCGACGTCAACGGTGCCATCGACCGGCAGGACCGGCGCGCCGACCTCATCACCCGCATCGGCACCGACCTGTCCGGGCGTCAGCTGGCCACCACTGCCATCGGCGCGGCTCTCGCCGAACTGCAACCGGTGTGGTCGCACCCTGGCGAGTAACTTTTTGAAGCGAATGCGGTTTACAGCTGCGCTGGCGCGCCGCTCTTCGGGCCCGACCGCCAGTGTGTTGCCATGCCGGATCTAACCGGTATCGAGGCGGCCGAGCGGCCTGAACTCAAGCACCTGGTCAATCGGTCGGCCCGCAGCATCGAGAGCGCCCTGACGCTGACCTGCTTGGCATCGCCACTGCACCGCAAGGGTCTGCTGCTACGCCTGCACTGGCCAGGCCAGGCAGAGCATCGGGCGACGAAACCGATGGCATGGTTACCGGGACGCTGACGGCTTTGTGCTGGGCGCCAACCAGGCGGCGCGGCAGATGGCGCCGCAAACCTGCGCACTTTCTCCGACAGCTGCAGCGCAGGCTGGCGGCGCTGCCGTCCACGCCGGCGAGATGTTTGCCGTTGCCTGTGACATGCTGTTCGAGGCGGCGCGCCAGCACTCTGGCACAGCCACCAACGGGCTCGAAATTCCGCTGTGGAGCGGCCTGCGGCTTCAGGCCCTGCCTGTGATGCCGGGGCGAAGCGCCAGCTCCCGGGTGCCTGCAGATTCGCGGCCGGCGCCCATGCAGTCCCTGAAGGATGTGGAGACAGCGCTGATACGACAGGCCGTGACCGAAGCGCGTGGCAATGTGATGGAGGCTGCGCGCCAGTTGGGTATCAGCCGCGCCACCGTGTATCGCCGGCTAGGTGCCCGGGAGCATTAAACGGGCCACGCCTTTTGCCTTTGTATGCCCGGCCTATCGCTCATCCGAGCCCGCCCTTGAAGGATGCAAACGTGCCAGGCAAAGACCAGGGCCGTTGACTGGAAACGCATCCCCCGCAGATAGTGTGGCAACCCCTAGTGCTTGTGTTTGCTCAGGTCATGGCCAGCCGCCGTGCTGTCGGCTGAGGGCGGCCTGGCGGCCACCGGCGCAGCGGCCATCACCGGGACTTTCAATTCCACTTTCGATGCCACGCCTTTTGCATTTTCAAGTAGCAAGGTAACTGGCACCACGGTGCCCGTCTTCAGCGGCGCTTTCAGGTCCATCAGCATCACATGGTACGAACCCGGCCTGAGCTGCACGGTCTTGCCAGCGGCCAGTTCCAGCGCCGGCACGGCGCGCATCCGCATGATGTCGCCATCCATCCGCATCTCATGCACCTCGGCAACACCAGCCACTGGCGTTGACACGCCGACCAGCCGGGTGCTCTCTCTGGCCGTGAGACTCATGAAGGCGCCGGTGCCGCTCTGGCCTTGCACCGCAACGCGGATCCAGGCGCCGTCGACCTGAACGAGGGCTTTCTGCGCCAGCGCGGCCGTACTCCCCGCTCCCAGCGTGAGTGCCACAACCATGGCTGCCAGTGCACCCAGCGGGCTTGAAAAATAGCGATACATCATGTGAGTTCCTTGGGTGAAGTTGCTGTTTGCCATGCTGCGGTGCAGCGGCAGGATGGTGGGAGATGCCGGTGCTTCAATGGTGGTGCCCGCCGCCGCTGGCAGGCATAAGCTCCAGCACGGCGGCCGGGTATTTCAGCTCATGCGGCGGCTGCCCGGGCTTCGGTGTCTCAGTCCAGTCAACCCGGCCTTCTTCGCACACCTGGCTGACGGCCCAATACAGCGTTCCAGCGCTGGCGGGCAGTTTGCCCTGCAACACGAATTCGTCATACCAGGCGCCCTGCAGATAGTCGGCCGGGCTTTTGGCTGTCCAGCTGATCCGCGCCACATCTTCGGTCACGCTTTTGCCGTTACGCATCACGGGTTGCTCCAGCCTGCCCTGGGCGATGTCAATGGCCCAGCCGGGCTTGGGCATGGGCTTGGCGCCCTCCACGCCAGTGGGGATGTTCACCACAATTTGCCTGATGGGTGAGGTTCCGCAGCCATGCCCGACCTGGAAGGTGGCCTTGTAATAACTGCCCGCCAGCGCGGCCTGGTATTCCAGCGTCATATGCGCTGCCGCAGGTACGGAAAATAAGCAAAAAGTGACGCCAGACCAAGCGTGGCACGCACAGGTAGCTATTTTTTTGATAGTAGTCATGAATTGGTTCTCACAGAATGTAGGTTGCAGTGACACAAAAAAGGCCACGGTTTTGAAAGCTGTGTTGCCACGCTGACATCCGCCCTTGCAGCCGATGGGCCGAGCGCCGCAACGGTCGATACGGCGCAGCAGATCCGCCCGCGCGTGCTGCTGGCGGCTCTGAAAACGGGTGATCGAAGATGCAGGCATTGCCTGCTCGGGGCCCACGCTGCACGTCAGCACGCAGCGCCGTCGGTCTGTTCAACAGGCCAGCGGCGGCCCGCGGCTGAACGGCAGCCCGGTAATGGACGGAACAGTATGGGCTGGCAAACGCGTGGCAGCGACACCGCTTTCCGGCAGGGAAGGAATGACAGGCAGCGCCAGTAGTGGCAGCATTTTTGCCATCGATCCGCACAGGTCGCAATGCGAGCCGTCGGCGTCGGAGCTTCCATCGTCAGGCGCACCCAGGGTACTACCCGCAGCAGTATCAGTACCAGACGACTTGAGACTGCAGATGCCGCCGAACCTTCCGCCCTGCACCTCTTGCGCCAGCATGGCCGCAGGTGCCAGCAATGCAGACAGGACCGCCACAAAACTCAGCAGCACCGCAAGGCGCGACCAGAGGCTCAGCGGGGATCTGATGGGGATTGATGTGTGCGGCATCACACCGAAATTATAGGAACGAGGCGCAGATGCGGCACATTATTTTTTTAAGCCAGCTGGCTATTTCCTCTTGGCCGGCCATGACAACGCTTGCTGTTCATGCACTGGCGCCTGCCATGCCGGCGTGTCACGAAAAGCCGGGAGCAGCGCTGCCTTATCGGGCGGCATTCGGAAAGAACAATTGGTGCCCCCCAATCCTGTAAGCCGCAATCACGCCTTGCCCTGCGGATGATGTCACCCAGTCAACAAACTTTTGCGCCTCTGTCGCCCTGGTTTGCGGGTGTTTGGCAGGGTTGACGACCATCACACCATACTGGTTGAACAGCTTGGTGTCGCCCTCCACCAGCACGGCCAGATCCGCCCGGTTCTTGAAAGCCAGCCAGGTGCCGCGGTCAGCCAGCGCGTACCCACCGCTGCTGGCCGCGATATTGAGCGCCGGCCCCATGCCGCAGCCGCAGGCCTTGTAACGGGTAAAAGCCGGCTTGTCGGAGGGTGTGTCAACGCCGGCTGATTTCCAGTAGCGCAGCTCGGCGGCATGCGTGCCGCTCTTGTCGCCGCGTGACACGAAGTTGGCGTTGCCAGCGCTGATTTTTTTCAAGGCTTCGGTGATGTCCCTGCCTTTGGTGTTTGCCGGATCATCGACCGGGCCAACCAGCACGAAGTCGTTGTACATGACGGGAAAACGCTTGACGGCAAAACCTTCAGCCACCACTTTTTCTTCAGCTGGCTGGTCATGCACAAACAGAAGGTCGGCATCACCCCGGCGGGCCATGTCAATGGCCTGGCCGGTGCCGACTGCGACCACCTTGATGTCTATGCCGGTGACCTTCTTGAACTCGGGCAGCAAATGTGGAAACAGGCCTGATTGCTCGGTCGATGTGGTGGACGCCATCACGACCGTGTTGCTTTGTGCTATTGAAAAAGTAGCTACAAGCCCGCTTATTACAAGGGTCAAAGGCCTGAGATGCTTGAATATGCTTTGGGGTATCCACCATCCGCTCACACCATCTCTCCTTTTAAAAATGCGGTTGCTGCCGCCGGCAAGGCACCGGTAAAAAAATCATCGACGCTTTTGTCCGCCACCAGTTCACCATTTTCCAGGTAGATGACGCGGCTGGCGAGCCGCTTGACCTGGCCCAGGTTGTGGCTGCTGAAAATCAGGGTCATGCCGTCGTTTGCAAACTCGGCCATCAGGCGCTCTACCTCGCGCTTGGCAGAAGGGTCCAGGCTGGCGGTGGGCTCGTCGAGCAGCAGCACTTGCGGCTTGCAGGCCCAGGCGCGTGCCAGCGCCACACGCTGCTGCTGCCCACCCGAAAGTGATTTGGCCGGGCGCGCCGCCAAAGGCGCCAGGCCCACCCGGTCCAGCGCCGCCATCGCCTGCGCCCTGGCGTCGCGCCAGGGCGCGCCACGCAGCCACAGGCCCAGCGCCACGTTGTGCAGCACACTGGCACGCAGCATGTAGGGGCGCTGGAACAGCATCGCCTGGCGCGCTGCAGCATCCGCCTGAAGCTCACCGGATGAAAGCGGCTGCAGACCATGCAGCGTACGCAGCAAGGTGCTTTTGCCGCTGCCGTTGGCGCCCACCAGGGCTAGCCTTTCGCCGGCTTTGATGTGGAGGTTGCAGACGGCGAGCGCCTGGACCGGACCGAAACGAACACCGCCGTCCCGCAGCTCAAAAAGTAGCGTCATGACAGCGCCCCCTGCCCTGCGTGCAGCGCTGACGGCGCCGCGTTGTCAAGGCGCTTGCGTATGCGCCTGAGCACGGCAATGAGTACATTGAGCAGCAGCACCACGCCCAGCAGCACCATGCCCAGCGCCAGCGCCAGCGGCAGGTCGCCCTTGCTCGTTTCCAGCGCTATCGACGTGGTCATCACCCGCGTGAAACCGTCGATATTTCCGCCGACGATCATCACCGCACCGACTTCCGATATGGCTCTGCCAAAGGCGGCGATCAGCACAGTGAGCAAGGCAAAGCGCTCGTCCCACAGCAGTATCAGGCTGCGCATCAGCCGCCCCGCGCCCAGCGACCGAAACTGCTCGCCATGGCTGCGATCAGCGTCTTCAATGGTTTGCCGCACCAGGGCCATCACCACCGGTAGCACCAGGACGCTCTGGGCCAGCACCATGGCCTTGAATGAAAACAGCCAGCCTAAGAACCCCAGCGGCCCGCTGCGAGACAGCAACAGGTATACCACCAGCCCGACAACCACCGACGGTAGCGCCAGTGCGGTGTTGAGCAGCGCCAGCACGGCGCCGCGCCCTCGAAACCGCGCCACGCCAAGCCAGGCGCCGAGCAGCAAGCCAGCGCTGCAGGCGAGCAAGCAGGCCAGCGCGCTGACGGCCAGCGAGCGCAGCACAATGCCGGCCAGCATGGCATCGAATGAAGTCATCAGCGCCAACGCGGTGCTCAGGCTCTCGGTAAAGGTGTTCATGCAAAAAGATCTGGCGCTGCAAATAAAAAGCCACGTGTAGGGCGGGCACCGATAGCCTAATGGCTAAGGCTGAGCCGCGCATCAGTAATGACGAGTTATGAACGGCTATGCATAGCGACAGGCCGTGCCCGTCGAGAGCTCGCCAGATAATCACCGCCTTCCATGCATAAAGTTCAACTCTCCTACCAGCTAGCGCCGCAAACCGGCAAGGACGCGTTGATCCGCAATCCGTTGATGGACATGCTTCACGCGGTGCGCGAGCACGGTTCGATCTCACAAGCGGCCACAGCGCTCGAACTGTCATATCGCCATGTGTGGGGCGCGCTCAAAGGCTGGGAGCAGACGCTGGGCCGAGCACTGATCATCTGGGATAGGGGCCAGAGGGCTCGCCTGACCGAATTTGGTGAAAAGCTGTTGTGGGCCGAGCGGCAGGCACAGGCACGGCTGGCCCCGCAGATCGAAGGCCTGCGGCGCGATATCGAGCGCGCTTTTTCCTGCTGCTTTGATGACCAGGCCCATGTGCTGACGCTGTATGCCAGCCATGATGCGGCGCTGTCGGCACTGCAAGACCAGGCCAGCCCGCACGGCCTCCATCTGGACATTCGATTCATGGGCAGCGTCGATGCGATCGCCGCGCTCAATGCCGGGCGCTGCATGATGGCCGGCTTTCACACCATCGATTCACCGCCGGCGGGCTCGATGGCAGCGCAACGCTACCGCCATCTGCTCAAGCCAGGTCTGCACAAACTGATCGGATTTGCGCACCGCATGCAGGGGATGATCGTGGCCAGAGGAAACCCGCTGCGACTCTACACCCTGGATGACCTGACGCGCCCGGGGGTTCGCTATATCAACCGGGCAGAGGGCTCCGGCACACGGGTTGTGCTGGACGGCCTGCTGACCGAAGCAGGCATCACCAGCGCCAGCCTGAGCGGCTATGCCAGCCAGGAACCGTCGCATGCAGCGGTGGCACAAGCCATTGCCAGCAGGTCTGCAGACGCCGGCCTGGGCATTGAGGCTGCCGCGCTGGCGCAGGGGCTGGACTTTGTACCCCTGGTCAAAGAGCGCTATTACCTAGTATGCCTGCGGTCCGAGCTGACATCGCCGGCAGTGCAGGCTCTGCTGGCCGAGTTGCAAGGCAAGGCCTGGCAAGCCGCGCTACACCAACTGCCCGGCTACAGCGGCGAAAGCTCCCACAGCGGCGAGGTATTGGCACTGCGGCAGGTGTTGCCGTGGTGGCGTTATCGCCAGCCCAAACGCCAAAGCCAATCCAACGCCTGACGCAGTAAGACTGTCGAAGCATCGATACCCTGCGGCAACGTCGGACACGTCTTTCAAATATTAAAGAAGCATCTTTACAAGCACCCTTTTTCTGTCGGCCTGAAGATGGCTACTCGTGCATTAAAGGAGCTGACATGAAAACGATTTCTTCTCGAGCAAGCCGCGCCACCGCAGCACTGTTGTTGACTGCTGCTTGCGCCTTGCCTGTGATGGCGCAGTCAACCACCGGTGGCACTACCGGTTCGGGTAACACGTCCCAGACAACCACTGACACCTCTGGAAACGACCAAGACCGTGATTACGGCTGGGTTGGTCTGCTGGGTTTAATTGGCCTGGCTGGCCTCTTGAAGAAAAAAGACGACCGTACGAACGTGCGCCAGACCCCGAGCACCTCGCGGTAATCCCAAGCCGCCACACCCGTGCTGATCCGGTCCAGGTTCAGGTTCAGGCCTATTGGCCTCGTGACCGGATAGCTACTCGCACTTTATGCAATTAATCACTACAAGGAGAACCAGATGGCTGATGGAAATGAATTGAGTGGCCGCGAAACAGCAATGGCAGTTGCCGAATCAGGCGCCGCCACTGCCACAGCAGCAGCAGCGCGTGAAGCTGCTGCATTGGCAATGGGTACGCAGTCGGGTATAGCCGCTGCAGAAGCTGCTGCTGCCCGAGAAGTTGCAGCGGCCGCTTCGGCAGGCGCTGCGGCATCGACCGCAGGTGGCGCAGTGGCTTCTGCCACCGCAGCCGCGGCCGCCGCGCAAGCCGGGATGGCCAGCGGCATGCTATTAGGTGTTTTGATGGGCTTGCTGATTGGCATGTCTTTGGGAACGCGGGGCGCCTTTCGCACCAGTTGAGTTGGCCGGGTTTTTCGCGCGGCGTGGCGATTGCATCTGCACCTGAGCGGCGCGATGAGGCCACCTCTTAAAGCTGCGGCTGGTTTATGACGGCCGCAGCTTTTCATTTGTCGATTCCTTTAGCCATCTATTTATCCCTACCGTCGTAGATCAGGCAATTGCCATCGCCACGCTCGACATTCGCCAGCACTATCTGGCACCTGACGACAACGCTGAAAAAGCACAGAAAAGCACCCGCACGGCTATACATCAACGCTGCGTTGCGCTATCACTTACCCAACTGGTTGGTCAAAAATTGCATGAAAACAGTGGCTACCCGCGGTAGCCGCCTGTCTTTGCGCCACACCGCCCGCCAATGGCGCTGAATCGGCATCCCCGATACCGCCAGCACTGCCAGGCCTTCCGACGAAGCGTCTTTTGCCAGCGCATGGCGTGAAACCACGGCCAGCCCCAGCCCCGCGGCAACAGCGTGTTTGATCGCTTCATTGCTGCCGAGCGTCATGCGTATGCGTGGCGTGAGTTGGTGTTCGGCCAAAAACTCCAGCGTCGCTTGCCGGGTGCCAGATCCAACCTCGCGCATCAGAAGGTCAACGCTGGCCAGCTTGCCAAGCGGTGTTGATTTGCGGCTGGCCCAAGGGTGCTGGGCCGGGCCGATCAGGCAGAGCGGGTTGTCCATCACCAGCAGGCTGTCTAGCGGCAAGTGGCCGGGCGGCATCATCATGATGGCGATGTCATCTTGCTCGCGCTCCAGCCGGCGTATGACAGCATCGCGGTTGTCGATCACCAGGTCCACCTGGATGCCGGGGTAGGCCTGCAAGAATGGCTTGAGCCACTGGGCCAGAAAGTATTCGGTGGTAGTGACGCCGGCAATCCGCAAGGAGCCGCTAAGCAAGCCTTGCATGTCGGCCATGTCTTCTTCAAAACCGCGCCATGTTTCAAACATGCGGGTCACCGTGACCAGCAAGGCGCGGCCCGCGTCCGTCAGCTGCACGCCGCGGCCGGCTGGCACCAGCAGCTCAATACCCAGGGATTCGCGCAGTTCCCGCAGCTGGGTCGAAACGGTTGGCTGCGTCAGATGCAGCGCCTGTGCAGCCCGCGTGATGCCGCCGTAGCGGGCAACGGCTTCGAAGCTGCGCAGCTGCGCAAAGCTCGCGCGCGGCGGTTTGCCTAGATACATTCGATGATCTCAATATGAATTATGCGAAACCATGATTAGACATCAATGCTTCCAGCTGCCAAACTCCGGCCCGTTGCGACTGGTTCTAGCCGTCGCGGTTTTTTTTGAAAGCGATTTATGCAAAGTTTTCTCGACCCTGCAATCCTGTTTTTTGTATTCGGTATCCTGGCCGGCACGGTACGGTCCAACCTCGAAATCCCCCCCCAGATATCGCGCTTTCTATCGCTGTACCTGCTGATGGCGCTGGGGCTCAAGGGGGGCTTTGCACTTGCCAAGTCTGGCCTGACGGGCGAGGTTGCCGTCAGTCTGGGCTGCGCAATATTCCTGGCAGTTGCGGTGCCGCTGGCGGGCTATGCGGTGTTGCGCCGGGTGCTGAGCGGATTCGATGCGGCCGCGCTTGCCGCGACTTACGGCTCGGTCAGCGCGGTGACCTTCATCACCGCCGTCCAGCATCTGGACAACCAGGGCCTTACCTACGGCGGCCATATGGCTGCGGCCATGGCCTTGATGGAGTCGCCGGCGATTGTGATGGCCGTGGTGCTCGCCAACCTGGCCAGGCAGGCGCAAGCCACACGGCACGCCCGTGGCCAAGCCGCTGCAGAGCCTATGGTGCCCCTGAAAAAAATACTGCATGAGTCACTGACCGATGGCACACAGCTGCTGCTGCTGGCAGCCATGGTGATCGGCATGCTGACCGGTCAGGCCGGACAGGCTGCCATGCAGCCATTCACCGGCGACCTGTTCAAGGGCATGCTGGCGTTTTTCCTGCTGGATATGGGCCTTCTGGCCGCGCGTAACATCGGCGGGCTGAAGGGGAAATCGTTCTGGCTGCTGGCCTATGCGATTGCCGGCCCGGTGTGCCATGCCGGGGCGGCGCTCACACTCGGTCTTCTGACCGGCATGTCGGCCGGCAACACCGCGCTGCTGATGGTGCTGGCGGCCAGTGCCTCCTACATCGCGGTGCCTGCAGTGGTACGCCACGCTATTCCAGAAGCCAGCCCGTCGCTGTATTTCGGCATGTCGCTGGGGCTGACGTTTCCCTTCAATATCCTGGTTGGCGTACCGCTCTATACCTTTATTGCCCATCGGCTGCTGCCGGCCTGAGCACGCCATGGTGGCAGTCGGCGCCAGCAGCTCGCCATGTCATGCAGTCCCGCCTTTTGACTATGCCAGCCTGCCGATAATCGATATTTCAAGCGAAATACTGCTACAGCCCTCTACTTGCAAAGACTTGCAGCTATTATTTACATAGCAATTAATGCTCGCAGCAAGCGGCAGCTTTTTACAGCGCGCAGGACCGGAACCCGCAAAACAGCTCGTCACGCTCCGGCAGGCAAAACCTGCGGAATTTCGCGTGCTTCATGCGGGCGCGGGTGGCAAAGGACGCGCCACGCAGCACCTTGTGGGTGCCGAAGAAGGGTTGCGAATAATCGCTGTTCGGCCCCGGCATGAAACCAGCGCTGCCGGCCGCGCTGCTGTCGTACGGCCTGAAGCTGCTGGCTGTCCATTCCCAGACATCGCCCCAGCGAAATCCCCTGCCGCCAGCCGTGTGGGCAGCCAGTTCCCATTCGGCCTCGGCGGGCAGGCGCCGGCCCGCCCAGCGGCACCAGGCGTCAGCTTCCCACCAGCTCATGTGCATCGCGGGCTGGCCACCGTGCATGCGCATCGGCTGGCCAAAGCGGGTCTGCATCACTGCGCCGCTGGCTACGCCAATCTGGTCAACATAACGCGGGCCGCGCCGGCCTTCCCCCGCTGCCAGCCCCTGCAGCCAGCGCCAGCCGTCCGGCTGCCACAACTCGGCACGGTCGTAGCCGCCGTCATCCACAAACTCGACGTACTGGGCCCAGCTGACGGGCTGCGCGTCGATCTCGAACTCGGGCACCTGCACCATATGCTGTGGTTTCTCGTTGTCAAACGAAAAGCCCGGCGCGGCCTTGCTGCCAAGCTTCCAGCTGCTGGCCGGCATCAGCAGCGCTTCGCGTGACGACAGCCGGGCCGGCACGAAAGCATCACGCAGCGCCTGCTCCAGGGGCATGCCGATGGTCTGCGCGGTTTGCACCAGGCGTTCACCCTGCATGTCTTCATGAAACAGGCTAAGCCGGTACACATACAGGGCCTGGTCGTCATCAGCCGTTTTTTCGAGAAGATCCAGCGAGCATTCCAGGGTGTCGAGCAGGTAGGCCCGAATGGGGTCCACCGCGGGCAGGACCTGGGACCAGCGCTGGCGATGGGGCGCGTGCGCCGGGTGCCACCAGGTATCCGCCTCCGGTTCGATGGACGCCAGCCGGGTATGGCTGTTGTCGGCCATCTCACCCAGGCTGCGCTGCATGTTGCGGCCTATCCACCATTCCTGAAACCAGCCGGCATGGCCCAGCTCCCATAGAGGGGGATTGATCGTCTCGGCAAACGGAACCTGCAGGTCCTGGTCTTGCAACGCCAGCTGATACTGCGAAAAAAGATGCAGGGTATGGTTGCGCGCGTCCATCAGCGCCAGCGAAAGCATCTCGCGGCCGGCGCTGCGCATCAGCGGGGAGTCGATCACCTGCGGCGTTGAGGTCGCCGACGAAAAGGGGCTGGAATCTGTTGCCACGTTGAAGAGCTGTTGAGGGTGTCCAGGCCATTGTGACACCGGGCCATGGGTAAAACATCTGTCATAAACTCTGGTCCGGCGCGCTCATTGTTAGCGACTGTCACCAACCGAGCCAGCACCCGCAAGACCGCTAGCCGCTTAAGAAAGTTCCCCATGACTCCTGCAAAAGCACCTGAACCCGTGGCTGTGCCGCGCCTGACCAGCCTGTCGCATGGCGGCGGATGCGGCTGCAAGATAGCGCCCGGCATCTTGACCGAGATCCTGAAGAATTCAGGCAATCTGGCTGGCTTCAATTTGCCCAAGGAGTTGCTGGTGGGCATCGAGACGGCTGATGATGCTGCGGTGTACCAGCTCAACGAAAACCAGGCGCTGATCGCGACCACCGACTTCTTCATGCCCATCGTGGACGACCCGTACGACTTTGGCCGCATTGCTGCAACCAACGCCATCAGCGACGTGTATGCGATGGGTGGCACGCCCATCATGGCACTGGGGCTGGTGGGCATGCCGATCAACGTGCTGCCATTGGCCACGATAGGCGCCATCCTGCAGGGCGGCCAGCAGGTCTGCCGCGACGCTGGCATTCCGATTGCCGGCGGGCACACCATTGACTCGGTCGAGCCCATCTACGGCCTAGTGGTGCTCGGGCTGGTGCACCCCTCGCGTGTGAAGAAAAACTCGGGTGCAAAAGCAGGCGACGTGCTGATTCTGGGCAAACCGCTGGGCATTGGCATCCTGTCTGCGGCGCTCAAGAAAGAAATGCTGTCCGCCGAGGGCTATGCACAAATGATTGCCCTTACCACACAGCTCAACAAACCTGGCATCGAACTGGCCAAGCTGGAAGGTGTGCATGCCCTGACGGACATCACCGGTTTCGGACTCGCCGGGCATGGCCTCGAACTGGCGCGCGGGGCCGGCTTGAAAATGCAGATCCGGCTGGCCGATATTCCCCTGATCGATGGCGTGCTGAAACTTGCAGAAGACGGCATCGTGACCGGCGCATCGGGGCGTAACTGGGCGAGCTACGGCAACGAGGTCACATTGCCAGCCGGCAGCACCCCGGCACAGCAGGCGCTCTTGTGCGACCCGCAGACCAGTGGCGGCCTGCTGGTGGCATGCAAGCCCGAACTGGAGGCCGAGGTGCTCGAGTGCTTCAGGCGGGAGGGGTTTCCCCATGCGCGGGCGATTGGCAGAATGCTTCCGGGAAATGGGCTTGACGTCACTGCCTGACGTCAGTACTTGAGGTCATGGGTCAATAGATCATCTGACCACCAGGCGCGCGCTGCCGCCGCTACCCGTACCCGCTCGCTCCCACTTTAGGGGCGGACGCTGCTGCTCGGCTGCTCACCGCTCCCCTATACGGAGCTCAATAAAGCCTGCCGCAGCAGCGACTCGGACCCACTGCGAAACCCTTGGTTTTCACGTCAAAATTTGTTCAGAGTGACTGGATTCGTTCGGCGTACCATTGCACGCCCAAGGTCCGGTGCCGGACCCTGTTTCGCACGCCAACACTTCGGAGATTCTCTGTGTCCGCACTTCTTAAACTCGCACTGGCATACGACTGGCTGACGACAAAGCTGGGAAAAATCGCGGCCTGGACAGTTCTGCTGGCTGCCCTGATTTCTGCGGGTAACGCGATGGTCCGCTATGGTTTTGACATCAGCTCTAACGGCTGGCTCGAAATTCAGTGGTATCTGTTTGCAGCCACCGTCATGCTCGGCGCGCCCGTCGTTCTCAAGCTGAACGAGCATGTCAGGGTGGACATCGTCTATGGACGGCTCAAGGGCCATGGGCCGGTGTACGTAGACCTTTTCGGCCTGTTATTTTTTCTGTTGCCCGTGATGGCGATTCTGGCGTACCTGAGCTGGCCGCTCTTTGTCAGCATGTACAAATCGCAGGAAATGTCGGGCAATGCGGGAGGGCTGATCCGGTGGCCGTTCATGTTACTGCTGCCGCTTGGTTTCGGCTTGGTATTTCTTCAGGGGGTGTCCGAGATCATCAAACGCATCTGCTATCTGAAAGGTATTTTCCAGATGGATATGCACTATGAAAAACCGGTTCAATAAGCTTGCTGCGCGAAGCCACCGACCCAGTTCACGTCTCAGGAAGCAATAAAAATGCAAATGGAAAATTTCGCGCCCTTCATGTTCGCGGGGCTGGTATTGATCATGCTGATCGGGTTTCCGGTCGCGTTTTCCCTGTCGGCGCTTGGCATGTTCTCGGGCTTTATCGCCATTCAAATGGGCTGGTTTCCGGTCAGCTTCATGTCCAACCTGCCACTCAATATGGCGGGCATCCTGTCCAACGAATTGCTGCTGGCGATCCCGTTCTTCACCTTCATGGGCGCGATACTTGAAAAGTGCGGCCTCGCAGAAGACATGCTGGACTCGATGGGACAACTCTTCGGCCCGGCCCGCGGCGGTCTGGGCTATTCGGTCATCATCGTCGGGTTCATTCTGGGTGCGATTACCGGAACCGTCGCCGGGCAGGTCATTGCAATGGCCATGATTTCGTTGCCGGTCATGATCCGCTACGGCTACAACATGCGTTATGCCACGGGCGTTCTTGCGGCGTCTGGCACCATCACGCAGTTGGTGCCGCCATCGCTGGTGTTGATCGTCATGGCTGACCAGCTGGGACGGTCGGTAGGCGACATGTACAAGGGCGCCTGGGGTCCATCGATCCTTCAGGTGTTGATCTTCGCAGGCTACACCTTCATGCTTGGCGTTTTCAAGCCTCACCATGTTCCGGGCGTGCCAAAGTCGGCGCGAACCCTTCAAGGCTGGTCCTTGTGGGCAAAATGCCTGCGCGGAATCATTCCGTCTGCCTTTCTGATTTTTGCGGTTTTGGGCTCCATGGGCGGACTGCCAGGCATTGATACCGCCATCGCCACACCGACTGAAGCCGGAGCAATGGGCGTCGTGGGAGCGCTGATCCTCGCCGCCATGCACAAACGCCTGACCCGACCGCTGGTGTGGGGCGCAATGGTCGGCACCATGCGCCTCACGGCGATGGTGGTCTTCATCCTGATCGGTGCCCGGGTATTTTCGATGGTGTTTCAGGGCGTCGATGGCGCCAAGTGGGTGGAACACATGCTGGCGGGTCTGCCAGGCGGCCAGACGGGATTCCTGATTGCGGTGAACGTCTTCATCTTCTTTCTGGCGTTCTTCCTGGATTTCTTTGAGATCGCCTTCATCATCTTGCCCATGCTTGCCCCTGTGGCGGAAAAGCTGGGCATTGACTTGATCTGGTTCGGCGTGCTGCTGTGTGTAAACATGCAAACCAGTTTCATGCACCCTCCGTTTGGCTTCGCGCTGTTTTATTTGCGAGGCATCTCCGACACCTTGTTCAAGGAAGGTCGCATACCCAACGCGATCAAATCCAGTGATATCTACATGGGCGCCGTGCCCTGGGTGCTGATGCAGGTGCTGCTGGTGGCCATCGTGATTTTCGTTCCGCAGACAGTTACCATTTTCCTGGACAAGCCGGCCGTTGTGGACCTTGATACGATCAAGATCGATGCGCCTCCCGACATCAACGAGGCCATGCCGGGCAGCAGCGACACCCCGATGACCATGCCAGCGCCAGATGCTCAGCCGCAGGTTGAGCCTGCAAAGTAGACGTGCGGGATAAATTCATCATGAGCTTCTGCGCGCATCGGCCACCGGCGGATGCGGACTGACATGGAACCGATTTCGAACAGCTACATGGGTCCGCCCCCCTTCAAGTTCACGCCTCGTGGGACGCTTGAGAGCAGCCCCGCTTTTTCTGTGCCCTTCAAGATACTGGCAACAGTGATCGTGCTGGGCTGTGCAGCAGGGTTTGGCCAGACTTGGCTGGCCAGCCGGGCTGCGGGCGGTGCTCCTGGCGGGGGTTGGTTTTTGGGTGGACTGTTGCTGCTGCTCTATACCTGGTGGCACATTCTTCGCAGTCGTACGCGTATCGACAGCGACGCGCTACACCAGACTTGGGTATGGAACAAAGACATGGAGTTGCGCGAACTGGCTTACGGCAAGCTCATTCGGGTTCGCGGTCTGGAGTGGCTGATCGCGCCGCGCCTTTATGTACGCACTCTGATGGGGAAATTTTCGGTCTTCTATGCGGCTTCGCCCGAGATGATCGGCGAGTTCGAACGGCTGGTCCGCGAACTCAAGGCGTTTCGCGGTTTGGGTTAAACCCCAGAGAACCGAAGTTGCCTGGGACTTGCAGTGCTTCGTATTTGCGCAGTTGAAGTGTGACTACCCAAGCGACTTACCTGACGAAAAAAGCCCGATGAAATCATCGGGCTTTTTTATGTACGGCATGTCCAGGCAACTCCGGCCTGCTGCGGCCAGACCTGCATCAGAGCTTGAGCGTGGTCACGTAGCTGTCATAGCGGAACTCAGAAAAGCGCGCCCACAGGAGCTGGTCTCGCTGGAATGCACGCATGTCCTGGTGGATTTTCTTGAAGTCAGCAGACTTGGCTTCATGCTCTGCAAAAACTTCCATGGACGCCTTGAAACCGGCATCAAGAAGATCTTTCGGGAAAGGTTTCAGCTGGGTCTTCGCAGCTACCAGTTTTTTCAGGGCGATAGGGTTCAATGCATCATATTTGGCAGTCATGTCGCGAGCCGCTACAGCCGTTGCCGCGTCCACGATGGCCTGAAATTCTGGTGTCAATGCGGCATACGCTTTGGTATTGATGAAGAACTCAAGCTCTGCACCGCCCTCCCACCAGCCCGGGTAGTAATAGTACGGTGCAACCTTGTTGAAGCCGAGTTTCTCATCGTCATAGGGGCCGACAAATTCGACAGCATCCAGGGTGCCTTTTTCAAGCGCCTGATACACCTCGCCGGCGGGCATGTTTTGCGCCACCACGCCCAGCTTGGCCATGGCTTCGCCAAACAGACCGCCGCCCAGACGCATTTTCAGACCCTTGAGGTCGGCAACCGACTTGATCTCTTTGCGGTACCAACCGCCCATTTGCGTACCGGTGTTACCTGCGCTGCGGCTCTTCATGTTGTAGTTGGCATAAAAAGCATCCATCAGCTTGCGGCCGTTTCCATGCTCCATCCAGGAGTCCATCTGCCGGGCGGTAAGGCCGAAAGGTACAGCGCAACCAAAGGCAAAAATAGGATCCTTGCCGGTGAAGTAATACGGTGCGGTCTGCGCCATTTCTATGGTGCCGTTTTGAAGGGCATCGACCACGCCAAAAGCGGGCATCAACTCGCCCGCGGCATGCACAGACACTTCGAATTTTCCACCGGACAAGGCGCTGACTGTTTTGGAGAACATCTGCGCGCTGCCGAAAATCGTGCTGAGCGAGTTGGGAAAGCTGGACGCGAGTCTCCAGCGCACAGCGGCCTGCGCGTGTACCGCGGGAGCCACTCCTGCGGCAAGTACCCCGGCTATACCGGCGTTTTTAATAAGTGAACGGCGATCCATGACTCTATCTCCTGGAAAATTGATTGGGCGGTTTGCTGACTTGATCGACCGGACAGCGAAGCGATGTCACTGGGGCGTGCCGACCATCAGAAAGGAAGCGGAACATTCGATTCTGTCAGCAATTTGCAGCTGTAATGACCCGTTCTTACCCGTAGAGGCCATAAAAAACCGCCTGCAAAGAGGCGATTTCAATCAAACGGCTTGGCGCACCCTGCAGGGCGCCATCCGTTGGGTCGCGCGGGGCTTACAGCATCTGGTTTTGCATGAAGCGGTCGAACGTGCTTTCCGTGAAACGGAACCAGAGGTTCTGGTCACTGCGGAACTTGGGGTAATCGCCGTAGACTTTTTTCCAATTTTCGCTTTTGGCTGACAGCTCTTCGTACAACGCCATCGATTCGTTGAACGCGGCGTTATCACGTCTGCGGGGAACGAATGCAGTTTGGCACCTGCGCCGACCAGCTGCTTGAGAGCCATCGGGTTTTTCGCATCTACTTGGCCTGCATGTCCACGTGTGCGGCAGCGCTGCCGGCTTCGACGATGGCCTTGTACGCAGGGGTGAGCGCATCGTAAGCTTTCTGGTTGATGTACAGGTCAAGCTGAAGCCGCCTCCCACAGCCGGGGTAGCAGCAGTTGGGCGCCAATTTTGTTGAGGCCCAGCTTCTGGTCGGCATAGGGTCCGATCCACTCTGTAGCGTCAATGGTGACTTTTTCCAGCGCGTGATAGATCTCGCCGCCAGGAATGTTTTACGAAACACCACCCAGACGCTCGATGAACTTGCCGGCAAAGCCACCCACGCGGAATTTCAGGCCCTTCATGTCTGCCGGCGACTTGATTTCCTTGCGGAACCAGCCACCCATTTAGCGCCGGTGTTGCCGCACGGAAAGCTGGCCATGTTGTACTTGGCATCGAACTCGCGCATCAGCTTCATGCCGTTGCCTTCGAAGCACCGGGCACTCATTGAAGGCTGTTCAAGCCAAAGGGAAAGGCGCCGCCAATCGCAAACGTCTCATCCTTGCCAAAAAGGTAATATTTCGCCGTGCGAGCTGCCTCGACTGTTCCCTGCTGGACTGCATCGACCACTTCCGAAGGCAGGCATCCACTCGCCGGCTGCATGTACCGAAATTCGAACTTGCCGCCAGACGTGGCTTTGACATGCTTGGCGAATGTTTCTGCACCGCCGTAAATGTGTCAAGCGATTTGGGAAAGCTGACGCGAGGCGCCAGCGCTCGGCAGGCTGGGCTTGAACTGCAGGCGGGACACCGGCAGCCAATACGCCAGCAATTCCTGCCTGTTTGATAAGGGAACGACGATCATCAGATTTACTCCGAGTTGTAAAGCTGAACTCCCGCCCGGCGGAAAAACAGGCCGCAAGGCCGTTTAAAAAGCCCTGCAGAATTGTAAAAATGGGCTCTGCGGCAACCTGTTCGGCATACCCTGGAAGCCGTTACAGGAAGCTGTCGGGGTGGCTGAAGCCGGTGTTGCCGTTCAAGCTGCAGACTGCATCACGGATGCCTGGTTGCCCGTCATGGCACCGGAGAACGCCAGGCGTTGGCGCACAGCTGCCTCTATGCCTGCCGCGTCCAGCCCCTGTAGGGCCAGCAGTCTTGCGGGGTCCCCATGCTCGGTGAATTCATCCGCCAGGCCCAGGTGCAGCACCGGCGTGTTGATGTTGGCCGCCTGCAAGGCTTCGCTGACAGCGCTGCCTGCACCGCCCATGATGGCGCCTTCTTCGAGCGTGACGATAAGGCTGTGCGTGGCCGCCACCATGAGCAACAGGTCCTTGTCGAGCGGCTTGGCCCAGCGCATGTTGACGACAGTTGCGCCGCCATCGTCAAGCCGGTCTGCGGCCTCCAGTGCCGCATAAAGCAGCGTGCCGAAGGCAAGTATGGCGACGCCCGCACCCTGTCGCCTGATCTCGCCTTTTCCAAACGGCAAGGCCTCCAGGCCGGCGTCGGGCTTGATGCCTGCGCCGGCGCCGCGCGGGTAACGTACGGCGACCGGATGGCTCTGGGCAAAGGCTGAACTCAGAAGCTTGCGGCATTCGTTCTCGTCAGCCGGGCATGCAATGCTCACGTTGGGAATGCAGCGCAAAAAAGGAATGTCATAGGCACCGGCATGCGTGGCGCCATCGGCTCCCACCAGACCGGCGCGGTCCAGTGCAAAGACCACGGGCAGGTTCTGCAGGGCGACGTCATGGATCAGCTGGTCGTAGCCACGCTGCAAGAACGTCGAATAGATGGCGAGCACGGGCTTGAGTCCCTCGCAGGCCATGCCTGCGGCGAAGGTAACCGCATGCTGCTCGGCAATGCCCACATCGTGATAGCGCTCCGGAAACCGGCGGTGAAACTCGACCATGCCGGAGCCTTCACGCATTGCAGGCGTAATGCCGACCAGTCGGCTGTCATGCTCGGCCATGTCGCAGAGCCAGCTGCCAAATACCTGCGTGAAAGTCTGCCCGGCTGTTCCGGCTGACTTTTGCAGGCCTTTTGCCGGATCGAACTTGCCAGGGCCATGGTAGGCGATCGGGTCAGCTTCGGCCAGTTTGTAGCCCTGGCCTTTTTTGGTGACAACATGCAGGAACTGCGGACCCGATCCACTGGCCATCAACTGCCGGATGTTCTCCAGCGTCGGCACCAGGGATTCGAGATCATGGCCATCGATCGGGCCGATGTAGTTGAAACCGAAGTTCTCGAACAAAGTCGCCGGCACCACCATGCCCTTGGCATGCGTTTCCAGGCGCTTGGCAAGCTCCAGCAGAGGCGGCGCCACGCTCAGCACCTGCTTGCCCACATGGCGCGCCGACGCATAAAAACGTCCGCTCATGAGTTGGGCCAGATACCGGTTCAGGGCGCCGACTGGCGGGCTGATGCTCATGTCGTTGTCATTGAGCACTACCAGCAACTTGCAGTCATCGTGAACGCCGGCATTGTTCAGTGCCTCAAAAGCCATGCCCGCGCTCATGGCGCCGTCGCCGATGATGGCCACCGCATGGCGATCCTCGCCTTTTTGGCGCGCTGCCAGAGCCATGCCCAGCGCAGCAGAAATCGATGTCGACGAGTGCGCCGTGCCAAAGGTGTCGTATTCGCTTTCATCTCGCCGCGGAAAACCCGACAGCCCGCCAAACTGGCGCAGCGTGCTCATGCGGCCGCGGCGGCCGGTAAGAATCTTGTGGGGATAGGTTTGATGGCCCACATCCCACACCAGGCGGTCGCGCGGCGTGCTGAACACGTAATGCAGGGCCACGGTCAGCTCCACCGTACCCAGGTTGGAGCTCAGGTGCCCGCCGGTTTTTGAAACACTGTCCAGCAGGTAGGCACGCAGTTCGTCGGCTACCTTCCTCAGCTGCGCGCGCGGCAGCTTGCGCAGGTCTGCGGGTTGATGAATGGCTTCAAGCAATGAGGTCATCTTGTGGTGGGTGTTGCGCAGCTGTCGGCCTGCTGTCAGTGTTGGCGGTTGACCAGCATGTTGGCCAGTGCGCGCAGCGCGTGGGTTTGGGTCATGCCGGTGTGCTCTATCGTCTCCAAGCTGGCCAATGCCCGGCGCAGTAACTGCTGCGCATGGTTTCTGGAAGCTTCAAGCCCCATCAGGGAAACAAACGTGGGCTTTTCCTGCGCAGCGTCCTTGCCTGCGGTTTTGCCCAGCGTGGCCGAATCGGCCGTGACATCGAGGATATCGTCCACCACCTGAAACGCAAGGCCGACAGCAGCGCCGTAGTCCTGCAGCGCCTGGTTCACGCCCGGTGGCAAGGGCTCTGCGGCGCAGCGCGCTCCCATCATGACGCTGGCTTGCAGCAGCGCGCCGGTCTTCAAGCGGTGCATGTGGTGCAACTGCTCGGTGTCAAGCGGTAAACCGACGCTGGCCAGGTCTATCGCCTGCCCGCCGGCCATGCCCTGAAACCCGGCTGCCTGCGCCAGCATGCGGCACAAAGCAGCCTGAACCGTGTGGTTCATCGATCCATCGGTGGGGGTGAGGATTTCAAACGCGAGTGCCTGCAGGGCATCACCGGCCAGCAGTGCCTGCGCCTCGCCAAACTTCACATGCACCGTGGGCTTGCCCCGGCGCAGCACATCGTCATCCATGCAGGGCATGTCGTCATGCACCAGGGAATAGGCGTGAATCAGCTCGACCGCGCAAGCCGGGCGCATGGCCGAGCGGATGTCGCCGCTGACGGCCTCGCAGGCGGCCAGCACCAGCAGCGGCCGCAACCGTTTTCCGCCGTCGAGAACCGCGTAACGCATGGCGTCGCCAAGCCCTGCGGGCGCAGGCGCCTGCACAGGGCATGCCACCCAGGCGGACAAGGCCTTTTCAATGGCGTCGAGCTGCGTGGCGCTCCAGGCGCCAAGGTCAAACCGGGGGGAAGATTGAAGTGGGTTCAACAGAGCCTTCGAAGGAGTTGTTCTGGCGTTAACGGGTTGGCATACGCGTGCATTCAGCTCGGATTGTGCTGGCGAATAAAAAGGTCGATACAGCACACCAGCGGCTCCGGCGCCGCAAGCAAAATCAGCCCGGTGTCCACGGTTTGAGCTCATTGCCGTCCAGCACCTTGATCTGGTCCTCCACGGCCTGCAGTTTGCTTTTGCAAAAAGCCAGCAGCTGCGCACCGCGCTGATAGGCGCCCAGCAACTCATCCAGCGGCAGCTGGCCGCTGTCGAGTCCGGACACCAGCGCCTCCAGCTCTTTCAAGGCCGCCTCGTAGGTAGCCGGCAAGGGCGCTATTGTGGAGTTGCCATCAGCGGCAGTATCCGGCGCCGGCGCGGATGTCATTGATGAGGATGATGCAGTTGAACTTTTTGCCATGGTGTTTTCCCGAGCAAGTGATTTTAGGCGGTAGCGCTGGCCGGCATCACACCGCGGCAGCGGTGCGCAAACCGGTGGTTACAGGGGCGCTGGCTAGAATCCATGGCGCAGGTTTCAAGCGGCGCTCGCGCCTTCTGCATCCGGTGCGTCGATTGCGTGTGACGTGTCGATTGCGCCTGTACATCGTCACCTCCGCCGTTGCTTCCAGCGTCGGCAGCGCGCACACTAGACCCACGCCCTACCCCATCAACCGTGGCGCTGGCAATTCGCCGCACCACTTTTATTGTCATGCATGTCTGAATCAAGCCTTCGCCTGCTGCAGGCCACCAGCCAGCTACCTATTTCCAGCTATTTTGACGAGGGTATCTATCTGCGTGAGCAGCAAAAACTTTTTGCCCGGGGACCGCGCTATATCGGCCACGAACTGGCGGTCCCGGACATGGGTGACTTCTATGCCCTGCCGCATGAAGGTGAAGGCCGCGCACTGGTGCGCAATGCGTCAGGCATTGAGCTCATTTCAAACGTATGCCGGCATCGCCAGTCGACCATGCTGCAGGGACGCGGCTCGCTGGGCAATGGTGCGGGCAGCAACATTGTCTGCCCGCTGCATCGGTGGACTTACAACACCTCGGGCGAGCTGATAGGCGCGCCGCATTTCGAGATCGACCCCTGCCTGAACCTGAACCGCTATGACACGGTCACCTGGAACGGCCTGGTGTTTGAAGACAACGGCCGCAACATCGCCGCAGACATGGCCTCGCTGGGCGCAGCGACGGGGACAGGCAGCCATGGTGACCTTGACTTTGCGGGCTACCAGCTGGACAAGGTTCACCTGCACGAGTGCAGCTACAACTGGAAGACCTTTATCGAGGTCTATCTTGAGGACTACCATGTCGGGCCGTTTCATCCCGGCCTCGGCTCTTTTGTCACCACGCATGACCTGCGCTGGGAACTTGAGCCCAACTACTCGGTGCAGACGGTCGGCGTTTCGGACAAGCTGGGCAAGCCCGGCACTGAAACCTACAAGAAGTGGCATGACGTGGTGCTGCAGTACCGCAAGGGCGTGGCACCCAAGTACGGCGCGATCTGGCTGACCTACTACCCGAATGTCATGATCGAGTGGTATCCCCATGTTCTGGTGGTCAGCACGCTGCATCCGCGCGGACCTGACAAGACACTCAATGTGGTCGAATTTTTCTACCCTGAGGAAATATGCGCTTTTGAGCGTGAGTTCATCGAAGCGCAACAGGCCGCCTACATGGAGACCTGCGTAGAAGACGATGAAATTGCGCTGCGCATGGACGCTGGCCGCAAGGCGCTGATGCTGCGCGGCGATAACGAGTTTGGACCTTACCAAAGCCCGATGGAAGACGGCATGCAGCATTTTCACGAGTGGTATCGCCGTGAAATGGGCGCCAGCAAGACCACCCAGATGATCTAGGCTGCCCGGTTCGCGTCGCACAGTTTGCTATGTATAGCATAGCTACAAGCCCTCGTCTTTAATGGGCTATAACCTGCTTTCATTCATATTTTTGTCTTTCTGACGCTGGATTCACGTTTCGATGCAAGCCCTGTGGATGATCGCCTCCTCTTTCGTGTTCGCCAGCATGGGGGTCTGCGTCAAGTACGCGTCGGCCCATTTCAACAGCACCGAACTGGTGTTCTACCGAGGCCTGGTCGGCGTGCTGGTCATGGCGATGTATGCCTATGCACGCGGGACATCGCTGCGTACGCCGGTGCTGGCGATGCATGCCTGGCGCAGCGCCATCGGCGTGATGTCGCTTTCGGCGTGGTTTTATGCCATCGCCCATCTGCCACTGGCTACTGCGATGACGCTCAATTACATGAGCAGCATCTGGATCGCCGCGTTTTTGGTGGGTGGTTCCATGATGACTGCCGGTGCCGTCAGGTGGGCCGGACGCGGCACAAACTCTTCTTCGGAAGGTGCGGTGTTCCCGGGAGGCCAGGCCGCCAGCTACCGGCCCGCTTCCCAGGGACCGCTGGTGCTGGCCATACTGGCCAGCTTTGCAGGCGTGGTCATGTTGCTGCGGCCCTCGATTGACCAGAACCAGACCTTCGCCGGTCTCATCGGGTTGATGTCAGGCATAGGCGCTGCGTTCGCCTATATGCAGGTCATGGCAATTTCACGCATGGGCGAGCCTGAAACACGCACCGTTTTCTATTTCGCGGTCGGCACGGCCATCGCCGGCGGCCTGGGCATGCTTGTCGCCGGCGTTTCTGCCTGGAGCTGGACCCATGCGCTGTGGCTGCCGCCGATCGGCATCCTGGCGTCGCTGGGGCAACTGTGCCTCACCAAGGCCTATGCCATGTCGTCCAGAAAAGCAGCAGCAAGCGGCAACCACAACAGCACCCTGACGGTGGCCAACCTGCAATATTCCGGGATCGTATTTGCTGCCCTCTACAGCCTGATTCTGTTTGGGGACAATATTCCCCTGATAGGCTGGGCGGGCATGGCGCTGATCATTACCAGCGCCATTGCTGCAACCGTGCTTCGGGCACGCGCAGCGCCAGACGCTCCCGCTGAAGAGCATTGAAGCCTGATAGTTGCTGCTGTATGGCGCACGCGCCTGCTGCGATCCCTTGATATGCCACGACGCGAAAGAGGACCATGACACCGCACACCACCCTGATCAGCGCAGAAGCGCTGCAAACCCTGATCGCTTCGGCCGAACCTCTGCGCATCTTTGACTGCACCTTTGATCTGATGCAACCGCATCTGGGGCATGCCCAGTATCTGGAGGCGCATATTCCAGGTGCGGTTTACGCCGACCTGGATACCGCGTTGAGCGCCAGGCACGGCATTCCCGGCGCCCATGGCGTTCTGGTGGCCAGCGGCGCTGATGCGCCCGCGTCCGGGGGTCGTCATCCCTTGCCCAACCGGGAGCGCTTTGCCACATGGCTGTCCAGCGTCGGATTTGCCAACAACATGCAGGCCGTGGTTTACGACCGCAACGGGGCCAACTATTGCGGCAGGCTGTGGTGGATGCTTAAATGGGCCGGGCACCGCCATGTGGCAGTGCTCGATGGAGGTCTGCAGGCATGGACTGCCAGCGGTGGCGGCACCAAGGCCGGTGAAGAGCCGGCACATTTCCAGTCGAATTTCGAGCTGGGCACCGAGCTGGTGTCACTGGTGTCAGCCGATACCGTACAAGCCCGGCTGGACCAGCCGTCGCAGACGCTGATCGATGCGCGCGCCACTGCGCGGTACAAGGGTGACATCGAGCCGCTTGATCCGGTTGCCGGCCACATACCCGGGGCGCTCAACCGGCCCTTCAGCCAGAACCTGCAGGCCGACGGAAAGTTCAAGCCGCCTCATGAACTGAGGCAAGAGTTTGAAGCCCTGTTGAATGGCCGCAAGCCTGAGACAGTGGTGCACCAGTGCGGCAGCGGCGTCAGCGCACTGTCCAATCTGCTGGCGATGGAAATTGCCGGACTGGGCAGCACAAACCTTTTCGCCGGCAGCTGGAGCGAATGGTGCAGCGAACCCGGCCGGCCTGTGGAACGGGGCTGACAGGCTGTCTATGAAGTCCGTCAGAGCCGCCGCGCCGTTGAGGTCGCTTAACGCGTAGGGCTGCCGGTTCCAGGGGTTGAGCCGGTTGCGCCAGGCATTCCGGTTGACCCCGCGGAGCCCGTTGCGCCAGTTGAGCCGGTCGATCCTGTGGTGCCTGCAGATCCGGCAGGGCCGGTGCTACCCATGCTGCTTCCAGAGCCGGAAGCACCTGTTCCACCCGCACCTGCCCCCGCGCCCGAGCCACCTGAACCGCCGCCGGCACCGCCCCCTTTATCGCCGCAAGCGCCCAGCCCTAATGCGGCCACGATGGCCAGGGCGGCCAGTGACGCGGATTTCTTGTTGGATGTGTACATGTCGATTTCCTTTCGAGTAAAAAATACAGCGGCCATATCAGCCAGCGGTCAATCTATCAATCGGTCCGCGAGAGGGCGCATGAGACGCAAGCCCAAGCCCATGTAGGGCATTACCCCTATGCCCGCTGTGCATCCTGACAACCCGTCCAGCCTGCTCGGCCCAGCCTATGCGGCTAACGGCAGCGCAGTGAAAACCAAGGCCGCCGTCTGTGCGTCATGGAACCCTGTCCTACATCAGAAGGTGAGCAGGCACTGACAAACACCGCCATTGAGGCGCACACAATTCCGTCAATCAGAGGCTCTACTGACAAACCGTTTGTTGACTGCAGCGTGTGCATAGGCAGCCGGTCGCCACAGGCCTGTGAATACCTCAAGGAGACACGACATGGCTTTGAACCATTTGGACGGAATGGACGGCAAGCATGGCCCCGCCAAGACAAAGGCAAGCGGGAAAAAAGAGAAAACTGACAAAAACGCGCGTCGCTCTGCCGCGATGAGCCCGCATGTCCGCCCCACTGGCGATGCGGGCAAGACGCTGGACAAGTATGCAAACGCCCATGAGTTTGTGGCGTCTGACCCGACAGGAACGGCCGAGCGCAGATAGTGCAGAGCGTCACAGGCTGCGTCAAGGATGGCTGCATGGCACGGCAGGCCTGATCCATTGTCCAAAATTTGCTTCAAGGCTCCAAAAGAGGCCCCATATATAGCGTAGCGGAGACGCATAGCTGAGGCGAAAAACAGGCATCAGAACTGCAAGTCGGAGCGAAAAAAAAGGTGCCTGCTGGCACCTATGTCACTTTGACTTTGGCCTTTGCACTTCAAAAAATCAGCTGGAAATCAACCTGACAAGGCGGTCACAGCCTGGAGACCCAGGCCTGCAACCCGCCAATGTGCTTGGGTCACCGGTACCCCCAAACGGCAATCAGCCCCGCATCCATGCGTGGCCGGCCAACTTGAGCGCCTTGTGCGGGTTGTCCCTGCAAGCGCCTGAACTCGGTCCTGCGCCACGGCTGCTTCGTGAGCCGTTGTCAGGCCTGTCACTGCGGTTGCGTGAAGGACTGGTTTCGGAATCGCGGCTGGGTTTGGTGTCTTTCATGCTCGTGTCCATTGTCTGCAAATGTGGGTGGTCAAGGCAGTCTGAAGTAGCGACCCCGCCGCCCGGCTGCTGTTACCCCATGGGTAATGAAGCATTCAATATAGGGAGCGCACCAGCTCTGCCGTGTAGGAAAGCTGCAGAGTTTTTGTAGGAGAAGTCCCTCACGGGACCTTTGTCAAGCGTTTTTCCCTTAGAAGTCACACCGTTAGGCGGCAAGAATCTGCCGCTTATCGGTTACCGGTGTTGCTGCTGGGATGGCTATTGGTGTTGCCATTGCTGGTGCCAGTGCCGCCAAGCGCACTCGCCGGCAGCCCACCGTTGGTTGTGCCGTCGGATGGGCGGGGCGACGTGCCGGCACCCTGTGGATTGCCCTGCACCGACCCGTCAGCTGCACGGTTGGCGTTTCCCGCGGTGATAGCACTGCCATTGCTGCTTCCCGGCGAGGGAGCCCCGGCACCCGTGGTGCTGCCGGGTGCTGCGCCTCCGGTACCTGGCGTAGCAATGCGTGGCTGGTTGTTGTTCAGGTCGGTCGAGGTGGGCGCTCCGGAGGTATCCGGCACAGCAGGCATCCCCTGGGAGCCACTGCTTCCGCCTTGCCGCCCATCAGGAGCAGCCGGCGTTCTGGTCTCGACGCTGCTTGAGGGCTGATCGGCCGTTGAGCCACTGGTACTTTGTGAACCGATCGCCGCCGGCGTGCTGCCGGGGTTGGATTCGGCGCGCTTGTCGCATCCGGCCAGGCCCATGCACAAAGCCAGGGCGATACCTGCAACCGGCAGGTAGCGGTGACTGATGCTGGGCACCGGCGTTATCGGCTTACCCAGCGTATTCGCACCAGGCGTTTTGGCAGTCCGGCCAGGCAGGCTATTGATAGGTTTGTCGACATCTGGATAAATCATGGGCGAAGGTAAAAAAAAACAGTTGATCAGGTGCATCAAGGCGAGGGTGTATTGCGCTCGCCAATGAACGAGGGCTGGTTTTCGTCAGTGGCTGGCGGGGTCGCGGCAGGCGTGCCTGCCCTGTCGTCGGGCGCCACCGTGTCAAGCGGCTGTGCAGGCGCTACGGCTTCAGCAGGGGGCCGCATGCGCGCCTGTTCACCCAGAATGTCTGCATCAGCGCTTTTGGGGGATGTGTCCGCCTGCATGGCGGAGCTCGGCTCAGGGTCAGTGGCAAGCAAACTATTCATCGCGCTCCTTTCAGGGTTGGCAGCCGCTCGGCTACCGGTTGTTCAACTGCGCATCAATTTATGAGGGCTGCACACCGTCGGCCGCCGTCGGCTCCGAAAGGTCGGGATTTCGGGGCAGTTCCCGGATCATTTTTTCGCCCTGCTCGTCACGGCCGTCCGACGGCAGGTCGGGCTCGGTAACCGGTTCCGGCTCTTCATTTCCAGGCGACTTGACCACGCCGGTCTTGGCAGCCGAGGCATCCCGGTTCATGGCAACACCGTGAAGGCCGATGGCCCATGCACCGCCAGCGCTGCAAATGCCGCCATGCAACCGCTGACCGTCACCCCAAACGCAAGATAGGCCGCCAGCAGGGAATGCCGGCTCAGGAAGGCGCGAATTCGCCCAAGTGGCCCGGCACTGCTCCGTCCATTGCGGCACGGTGCGCTGCCGGCTTTTCCATGCGATGCGGCATAAACATGCGGATACGTACGGCCCGGAAGATGCAATTTCATAGTTGGGTTGCCTTTTGCTGCGGTTAGGTAGCGACCTGAAGCGTTACAGGAACCGGTCAGCCGTACCTGCGAAAGCGCCGGATGCCGAGTGCCCGTTGCATTGCTCATGTTGTGGCTGACGGCAACAGCGGTGTATAGGTGTGAAGGCCCAGTCCCTGTCAGTCGCATGCTGACAGCCAGAAGATTGCGTGAAAGCGACGGGCGCTGTTGGCGAAACCAGGGTTACCTGCCTTAGATGGAGCCGTGTGCGGGCGGTCAGACGGCTCTTTTCGCAACCTTTTGACAAAAAGCGCATCCTGAGCAGGACCCATGCGGGCATAAAGCTATCAAAACATGAGCAAAAGCCGTACTCATGACATCATGCACATGTACGAACCCGAAGCTTGGCAAGGTGCAGCCGAATAAGCAGCCGCTGCTAGTTGCCCAGTGGCGGGCCCGCAACCGCGGCCTGCCCGTCGGTATCGGGATTGACCATGGCCAGTGGCTTGACGCTCTTGCTTTGATCGGCATCATTGGACCGCTCTGTTTCGGCTTTGGTATGTTCCAGGTCGTGCGCTTCCTGCTCGGTATTCCGCTGGCCCGGTTCCAATTCGTCTGGTGCGGGCGGTGGTGTCGAATGCTGGACAGGTAAAGGATCGCTCGCGGACATGGCGTGCCCCCAGGAAAATGGTTTGCTGACGTCTGGAACAGGCCCCGACGTTGCTCTAGCCCTGAAGCGGCTGCGGGGAAGCGTCAGGAGGCGGGTCGCCGACCGGCACCGAGGGCTCGGATGGCGGCAGGATGATCGGTGGCTCGGGGGTCACCGGCGTGGGCGGCACCTCGATGGGGTTGGGGTTCCCCGGCATTTCTGGCGGCGTCGGTACCGTGGGCACTTCGGGCACCTGGGGCGTGGTCGGCGAGGCTGGGGTCTCCAGGCGGGTGTCTGGCATGGTGGTCATACATCAAACTCCCAACAGCAGGACCGGAACGTCCTCTATCACCAGGGTTGCGGCAGCGGCAATGCTGCCGCCCACCATCGACGCGTAAGCAACGCAGGCGCACGCACACCGGTGGGCGGCGCATGACAGCGACGACCTGTTCTGGCGGGTGAGAAAGTCGGGCATGATGGACTCATCCTTCACGGTGCAAACAACCATCATCTGCCGATAAGGCAGTACGGGCTATAGGCGGCCGCACCGCAGCGGTGTAAGGCTTGGGCTGACAGCCTGCCTGGTACCCGTCATGGACCAGCGATCCGCAAGGGGGTTGCGACATCAGTGGCCAGCCCTGTTGAGGGCATTCAGGGTACAGGGACCGCATCAATCGCCGTCGCCGTCGCCATGGTCAGTGCCGGTATCGCCTGGCGAGCCGTCACCCCCGGCGCCGGACCGGTCGCTTGGCTGGTTGGAATCGGAGAATAGCTCGGCGGGTGGACCCAGCGGCGCGCTGTCGCCCCCCTGGGCGGACCAGGTACCTCCGGTGCGCGCCTTGTTGCCGCCACGGCCGCCGTCAATCATGTCGCCATCGTCAAAATCAAGCGCGCCGCCGGCCTCGGGTTTGTCGCTGGCAATGCCGGTATCGCCCTGGTTCAGGTGTGTCGGCGCCACCAGTCCGGGCGCTGCATCGCTGAAAGTGCCGTGGTTGCCCTGCAGCGAAGGCGGGGCGCCGGAATTCGGATCACGCTCGGTATCACGCGGGCTTTTCTCATCAGCCATGGGAAGCTCCAGTCAGAAAAAGCTTCAGCCTGATGAAGTGCGCGCCGGCTCCCGTCGGCTGGCGCCCTGTGCCGATGTCAGTGCGGACGACACCGGCTGCTGCCAATGCTGCGTCGGCAGGCGCTAGTGGGCCACCGCGCCAACCAGCGTCACCAGTGCGATGCCTACCGCCAGCCAGGCAATCTGCGCCGCGGTTTCCCGCGCTGATACGCGCTTTTGCAGTTGCGGAATCAGGTCGGCCAGCGCCACATAGATAAAGCTGCTCGAAGCCATGACCAGAAAAAACGGCAGGTAGTCAAACAGCTGGTCCACCAGCACATAGCCCACCAGTCCGCCCAGTGCAGTCACCGCACCGGCCAGTGACACCTTGATGAGGGCGATGCGCCGGTTGTTGGAGGTTTGCCGCAGCACCACCAAGTCGCCCATGTGGTGCGGCACCTCGTGCACCAGCACCGCCAGCGCGGCGACCATGCCCAGGCGGATATCGGCCACGAAGGCCGACGCGATCAAAATGCCGTCGCCGAACGCATGCACACTGTCACCGGCCAGCACGGCCCAGCCGCCCGACGCCGGAGCATGGTCATGCAAATGACTGTGGCCACGGCCATGGGCCGGCTGGTCAGCGTGATGGTTGTGATGGTTGTGATGGCCGCCGCCATGATGCTCATGCCCGTGGTGCCACAACTCTGCCTTGTCCAGCAGAAAGAAAAACACCAGTCCGGCGAGAAGCGTGCCGAACAACTCCTGCGCACCGGCCTGGCTTTCAATCGCCTCGGGCAGCAGGTGCAGGAAGGCCGTCGCCAGCAAGGCGCCCGCCGCCAAGCTCAACATATGCTGGGTGTAACGGGCCAGCAAGCCAAAACTGAGCAGCGCGGCCAGCCAGACACTGCCGATGCCGGCAAGCAGCGTTCCTATCAATATTGCTACTAAAATCATAGCTGTATGTGCTCGTTTCTATTGGGCTGAGGCCCGAAAACATCTTGAATACCAGCCAAAGTGGCGATACGGGCCGTCACATCGGCCACAACCGCGGCATGGCAGCGTGCCTACCAGCAGCGTGCCATCGCAACGCCTGCCCGACGCAGCCCAATGGCTTTGCTGAACTTTTGATCTTATCAACCGTGTCAATACCGCTTGCCCATGAAAAAGCCGCCTGCGTGAACGAGGCGGCTTTCGGGCCTGCCTGCTCGCCACGTCGGGCAGGCAAGCAGGCGCGGGGGTTGCGGGCTGGTTTACGCCACGCCGTGTGTCCTGAACCAGTCCAGCGCACGCTTGAAGCCGTCGTCAGCGGCTTCCTTGCGGTAGCTTGGGCGGTAGTCGGCATGAAAGGCGTGTGGCGCCTGGGGATACACCACAAATCCGGACGCCTGGGCTGCCTTGTTGCCCTTGGCACCGGCGTCGACCAGTGCATCCTTCATCTGGTTGACGGTGGTCAGCGGAATGCCGCCGTCCTGGCCGCCGTAGAGGCCAAGCACTGGCGCTTTCAGGCCGGCAACCAGTTCGACCGGATGCTTGGGCGTCAAGGCCGAGCGGGTACCGACCAGGCGGCCATACCAGGCGACGCCGGCCTTGACGTTCTTGCTTTGCTCAGCATAGAGCCAGGTAATGCGGCCGCCCCAGCAAAAGCCGGTGATGCCCGTTTTTTTGACGTTGCCGCCGTTGGCGCCTGCCCATTTGACAGCACCGTCCAGGTCAGCCATGACCTGTGCGTCCGGCACCTTGGCAACCACTTCACTCATCAGCTTGGCGATTTCGGTGTACTTGGTGGCGTCCCCCTGGCGCGCATACAGGTCTGGCGCAATCGCGAAATAACCCGCCTTGGCAAAGCGGCGCGCGGTATCGGCGATGTACTCATGCACGCCAAAGATTTCCTGAATGACCAGAATGACGGGCAGGTTGGTTTTGCCCGCAGGCGCTGCGTAAAAAGCGGGTACCTTGAAGCCGTTGACATCGAAGGTGGTGGTGCCGGTTTTCAGGCCCCCGGCCGATGTCTTGACGGCGGTTTGCGCCATGATCGGCATCGCTGTTGCGGCGTAACCCACGCCCAGCGCGGCCTTCAGGGCGGTGCGGCGGCTGGCGCCAGCGTCGGTGGATTGTCCGGGCAAGAGTGCGTCGAAGTCGTTCTTTTGGTCAGGGGCGAACATTCAAGGTGTCCTTTTTGGGTGAAGTCAAGGTGAAGCAGCGCACAAGCGCGACCGTGCAAAAGCCGCCCGAGTCTACTCGGTCGCGGATATCATTGCGCGCCCAGGGAAATACCAAACGGTATTTTTTCGGCGGCGAGGCGGCGACACCCTTTTCAGTGCGCTTGTTCCCAGTTCGGTCCGAAACCGATTTCCGCCAACAGCGGAACCTTCAGGTCAGCCACCACAGCCATGATGCGCGGTATCTCGGTGCGCACCCAGTCAATCTCGGCGTCGGGAACCTCGAACACCAGCTCGTCATGCACCTGCATGATCATTTTCGTGGCCCGCTTTTCGGCATCCAGAACCCGCAGCACCTTGTTCATGCTCAGCTTGATCAGGTCGGCCGCCGTGCCTTGCATGGGCGCATTGATGGCGGCACGCTCTGCGCCGCCCCGGCGCGGTCCGTTCGGCGAGTTGATTTCGGGCAGGTACAACCGCCGTCCAAACACGGTCTCCACATAGCCCTTGCTCTTGGCCGACAGCCTTGTCTGGTCCATGTAGTTTTTCACGCCGGGATAACGCTGGAAATACTTGTCGATATAAGCTGCAGCCGCCTTGGTTTCGATGCCCAGGTTGCGGGCCAGCCCGAAGCTGCTCATGCCGTAAATCAGCCCGAAGTTGATCACCTTGGCATAGCGCCGCTGCTCGCTGCTGACCTGGTCGAGCGCAACGCCAAACACCTCGGATGCCGTGGCGCGGTGCACGTCGAGCCCCTCGGTGAAAGCATGCAGCAGCGCTTCATCACCGCTCAGATGCGCCATGATGCGCAGCTCGACCTGTGAGTAGTCGGCACTGGCGATCACATGGCCGGCCGGTGCCACAAAAGCCTCACGCACACGGCGCCCTTCTGCTGTCTTGACCGGTATGTTCTGCAGGTTGGGGTCGTTGCTGGACAGCCGGCCGGTTACCGCCACGGCCTGCGCATAGTGCGTGTGGACCCTGCCCGTGCGTGGCAGTGCCAGCTGGGCCAGCTTGTCGGTGTAGGTGCCCTTGAGCTTGGACAGGCCGCGGTGCTCCATCAGCTTTGCCGCGATGGGGTGGTCTTCTGCAAGCCTGGACAGGGTTTCCTCGTCCGTGCTGTAAGCGCCGCCGGGTGTCTTTTTCCCGCCCTGTATGCCCAGTTTTACAAATAATATTTCGCCTATCTGCTTCGGGGAACCCAGATTAAACGGCTGCCCGGCCAGGGCGTAGGCGTCGCTTTCCAGTTGCACGATGCGGGTTCCGAGCTCGCCGCTTTGCCTGGCCAGCGTGGAGGCATCGATCAGCACGCCGTTGCGTTCGACGCGGTAAAGTGCCTCGCTGCTGCGGATCTCAAGCTGATAGATGAACCCCAGCTTTTCGTTTGCTTCGATCTGCGGCCAGAGCACACGATGCACGTCCATGGTCTGGTCGGAGTCTTCGCATGAATACTCGGCCGCCTTGGCGATATCGACCTGGTTGAACCGGATCTGGTGCGCACCCTTGCCGCACAGGTCTTCGTAATTG